>JBJKSO010000121.1:0-3187 GCA_046703825.1 Candidatus Dormibacteria bacterium | reverse complement strand
AATGCTGCCAACAGCGCTTGGGTCAGCTTCCCCAACCCGCCCCCGAAGTTGATGAACGGGGAAGTGGCGCCGGAAGCGGTGGGTCCCGCGGCGGCTGCGGACTGCCGCAGCGCCCGCAGCATGCTGGCCGAGCCGGCCGCCTGCTGCAGCTGGGGCGCCACTTCCCCGTTCATCAACTTCGGGGGCGGGTTGGGGAAGCTGACCCAAGCGCTGTTGGCAGCATTGCCGAGCGGAGCGGTCCACCTGGGCGCGCCGGTCCGGGCCATAACTCGCGTGGAGGGTGGTCTCGCTCTCGCCATCGACGGTCGCGCCCCGC
Source organism: Candidatus Dormibacteria bacterium (assembly GCA_046703825.1). Classification (GTDB taxonomy): domain Bacteria; phylum Chloroflexota; class Dormibacteria; order Aeolococcales; family Bog-877; genus JBJKSO01. Next base: position 2,871 of record JBJKSO010000121.1, on the reverse strand, counting down.
TGCTGGTCGATGCCGCCGTGCTGGCGACCCCTGCCGCTGAAGCGGCGCAGCTGCTCGCCTCAGCGCCGGCGCTGGAGAGCCTGCTCCGCAGGATCGACTACTCCGGTGTGGCCACGGTCACCCTCACCTACCCGGAGCGGGCGCTGAGCTTCGAGCTGCGCGGCAGCGGTTTTCTGGTCCCGCAGCGCTGGCGGCGAACCATCACCGCCGCCACCTACTTGGACCGCAAATGGCCGCAACTGCAGCGTTCCGGCGAAATTCTGCTGCGTGCCTCCGTGGGCAGCTTCGGTCAGGAGGCGGCGCTCGCCTTCGACGACGTCACGCTGGTCAGCGCCGTGCACCGTGACCTCCGGCGCATGGTTGGGCTGCAAGCCCTGCCCACCGCGGTGCGCATCGAGCGGTGGCAGCCGGCGCTTCCCCAGTACCGTGCCGGCCACCTCGGCTGGCAGCGAGATCTGGACCAGCAGCTTGAGCGGTTGGGATGGCCCTTGTTCTTGGTGGGGGCGTACCTCAATGGTGTCGGCGTCGCTGCTCGCCTGGCGGAGGGTGAGGCGGTTGCTCAGCGGACTTGGCGGTCAGTCGCCCAGGCAGAGCAGATTTCCCAGGCTTGAGAGAATGCCCGGGTGAAAGCGAGCGGCACGGCAGACGGAAATCCCAACCCAGCGCTCCAGGCCGCCACCGATGGTCGGCTTGGTGATCGCGCCGAAGCGGCGATCACCACCCTATTGGCGGAGCTGGGGGAGGACCCTGGCCGCGAGGGCCTGAAGCAGACGCCACGGCGCGTCGCGGAGAGCCTCGCGTACCTGACCCAGGGCTACCGGGCGGAATTGGACGAGATCCTGGCCCGAGCCGTCTTCGAGGAACGGTACGACGAGATGGTGCTGGTCCGCGACGTGCGTTTCTACAGCCTCTGCGAGCATCACCTGCTCCCCTTCTTCGGAGTCGCCCACGTCGCCTATCTTCCGGACGGGCGTCTGGTTGGGCTGAGCAAACTCCTGCGTACCGTGGACGCTTTCGCTCGCCGGCTCCAGGTGCAGGAGCGAATGACCACGGAGATCGCCCAGGCCATACAGCACTATCTCAAGCCGAAGGGAGCGGCGGTGGTGGTCGAGGCCGATCACCTGTGCATGATGATGCGGGGCGTGGAGCGGCCAGGTAATCGCACCATCACCAGCTGCATGACCGGCATCTTCCTCCGGGACGCGCGAACCAGAGGCGAGTTCATGGGGCTGATCCGGGACGGCAGGTGAGTAGTCCGGCAGCCGCCCTCGGCGGGATGACGTTGGCCGAGTTGCGCGCGGAGCTGACCGCTTGTGGCCACCCCGACTTCCGGGCGCAGCAGATCCGCAGGCACTCCTGGCCGCTGCCGGTGTCCGGTTTCGCGGAGATGTCGTCGCTACCTTCGGCGCTCCGAGCCGAGCTCTCGCAACGGTTGGACTATCTCGTGCTGCGCGAGACGCGCCGCAGCACGGCTGATCGGGGGCTGACCGTGAAGCTGCTGCTGGAGGCCCGGGACGGCCAGGCCGTCGAGACGGTGGTCATAAGGCATCCGGATCCAAGACGGCCCCGGACTACGGTCTGCGTGAGCTCACAAGTGGGATGCGCGGTTGGCTGCGTCTTCTGCGCCACCGGTCAGCTGGGACTGCTGCGCCAGCTGAATCCGGCCGAGATCGTTGACCAGGTCCGGCTCGCTGCCGGGGTTGCGGCCAGCGCCGGCTGGACCGGGCCCCTGCACGTCGTCTTCATGGGCATGGGGGAGCCGCTGCAGAACTACTCGGCGGTCGTCCGGGCGATCTCGCTCTTGCAGGACTGGGGGATCTCGCCGCGCCGGGTGGTGGTCTCCACCAGCGGCCTGGTGCCCGAGATCGATCGTTTGGCCACCCTCGGGCTGCCGCTGCGGCTGGCAATCTCGCTGCATGCCGCCGACGACGAGACCAGGAACCGGCTGGTCCCCCTGAACCGGAAGTACCCCATCCAGGAGCTTGCGGCGGCGGCGACGCGCTTTGCCCGGGCCACGTCCCGGCGGGTGAGCCTCGAGTACGTCCTCATCGCTGGCGTGAACGACAGGCGCGAAGATGCACGCGCTTTGGCGCAGCTGGCATTGCGGGTTGGCGCCCACGTCAATCTCATCCCCATGAATTCCATTGACCACAGCGAACTGCACGCACCCGGTGAGGCGCGATGCCGGGCGTTCGCGGAGTGGGTCGGCGCCAGGGCTTCTTTGCGCTTCTCCCGGGGGGCACGGGTCACGGCCGGATGCGGGCAGCTGCGCGCGGCTCTGAGACCAGAACCCCGGCGCTTGGCACGGGCGGCCGCCCGGCTCGCCTGAAAGGCCCAGCCGCGCGCTCCTGGGCGGAATCCGCCTGACCGGAAGGGCCAGCGAGGCGCCGGAACGACGCCCAGCCATGTAAAAGAAAAGAGACCCGGCGATGACCTACTCTTCCACCCCGTCACCAGGGCAGTACCATCGGCGCTGGCGGGCTTAACTGCTGTGTTCGGAATGGGAACAGGTGTTTCCCCGCCGCTATCGTCACCGGATCTCTTATTGCGAAGCTCGGGCGACCGCAAGCAGACGATGCTTCCGGTCGCCAGAAGATGCGTAGGAAGGGCTCCCCGAAGGAAGCGGCGCTGACCAGTGTGGCAGAGAGTGGTCAAGCCCTCGACCGATTAGTACCGCTCAGCTGAAAGCATTGCTGCTCTTACACCCGCGGCCTATCAACCAGGTGGTCTACCTGGGGTCTTATCCGGTTAACCCGGTGGGAGATCTAATCTTGGAGTGGGCTTCGCACTTAGATGCTTTCAGCGCTTATCCCTTCCGGACATGGCTACCCGGCGGTGCTCCTGGCGGAACAACCGGTGCACTAGCGGTCC
>JBJKSO010000120.1:0-4980 GCA_046703825.1 Candidatus Dormibacteria bacterium | reverse complement strand
GGCCTGGGCCGACCCTGGCGGGGCCACCGGCTTGGCGCGCGCGGCGGCTTGCCGTGGGCCACGGCGTTCCACTGCTCCGGATCGAGGAGCTGGAACTGCGCGCGGGCCAGGTACTGAGCCTGACCGGTCCCAATGGGAGCGGCAAGACCACTTTGCTTCGCACCCTCTCCGGGCTGGTGCGGCCGCTGAGCGGCGAGGTTCTCCGGACCGGCGGACGGACTGCCTACCTGCCCCAGGAACTCAGCGGGGTGCTGCACCAACCCAGCGTCCGCCGCGAGGTGGAGCAGACCATCCGCTGGCTGGGGCTGGGCTGCTCGCCCGATCCGATCCTGCGTCGCTTCCGGCTTCTCGAGCTCGGTGACCGCGATCCCCGCGACCTGAGCTCGGGTCAGCGCCAGCGGGTGGCCCTGGCCGCGGTCCTGGTCGGCGACCCCCCGCTGGTATTCCTGGACGAACCAACCCGAGGCAGCGATCCCGCCTCCCGTCAGGACCTGCTGGAATGCCTTGACGCCCTGACCCGGGGCGGGGCGGCGGTGACGGTGGCTAGCAGCGACCGCGAATTCGCCCGCGAGTGCAGCGAGCGGGTGCTCGAGGTGCGACCTGATGGCCTGGTGGCGGCGGCATGACCCTGGTGGCCGTGACCCTGATTGGGTTGGCGCTGTTCCTCTGGCCCTTCTTGGGCCTGGGGCTGCCCTCGGCAACGCCGGCACTGGCCATCTCGATCGGGTCGGTGGCAGCCCTGGCCGGGCTGGAGCTGGCGGGACGCCGCCTCGACCCCCGGCGGCTGGCTCTGCTGGCGGCACGGACCCCTGGCGCCCCCCCGCACACCCCCGCGCTGGTGACCGGTATCGGAGGATTCAGCCCGATCTTCTTCTTGGTGCTCTGCGCCGGCTGGGTGATGGGGCCCAGCTTCGGCTTTCTCACCGGTGCCAGCTCACTCCTGGTCTCGGCGCTGGTCACGGGCGGCATCGGGCCCTGGATCCCGTACCAGCTCTTCGCCGTGGGCTGGGTGGGAGCCGGCGCCGGGCTGGCCGGGCGGGCGTTGGCCACCCGAGGCCGGCCTCGGGCCCGCGACGTTCTGCTGCTGGGCGGTCTGGGCGCTCTGCTCGGCTTCGGATTCGGCGCCCTCATGGACGTCTGGAACTGGACTTTCTACACCTCATCGCCCGGGCTGGGCTGGAGCCCGGGGCTTGCTCCGCAGGTGGCCGCGGGCCGCTTCGCCCGCTACTACCTGATCACCTCACTGGCCTACGACAGCTTCCGTGCGGGCGGCAACGCGCTTATGGTGGGCCTGTTCGGGCTGCCGGTCATGGTCGGGCTGGCGCGGCTGCGCCGCCGCTTCAGCCTGGTGATCCTCCCCGGTTCAGGGCAGCCGGCGGACCACGACGCTGCCGGCCAGCTTGTCATGCCAGGCCTGCTTGCGGGAGTCGACCGCGGCCCAGAGCAAGCCCAGACCAAAGCTACAGAGGTCGAGCAGGTAGCCACCCAGCCGGACCAGGCTGCGACCGAAGCCTAACCGGCCCCCGTCCTCCTGGCGCACCACGCGCAGGCGGAGCAGCGCCATTCCCGGCGTGCGCCCGACCGCGCCCCAGAAGAGGACGAAGTAGGCGGGGGCAAACAGAACCAGCAGCCCGCTCAGGTGGACTGCCGCGGTAACCGGGTTTAGGAACCCGTCGGCGATCCCGACCACGAGGAGGTCGAACCAGAGCCCTCCGGCACGCGCCCAGAAGCCGCCGTAGGTGAAGCCGGGGGCGAGCTCGTAGTGGTGGCGGCCGGCCCGGGCCAGCGGCCACAAGCCGGGCTGGGGAAGGTTTCCGGGAAGGTCGGCCACGAGCGAGCGCAGCTCGCCCAAAGTCCGGGCGCCGTAGGCGCGGTCGACGCGCTCGCGCAGCTCATCGGCGGTCAGCCGGCCGGCAACGTGGTGCTCGGCGAGCTGCGCCGCGGTCTGCTCCCGGTCGCTGTCGGAGGCGCGCAGCCGGTTCCTGGCGATCATGGAGAAGGGAAGCCACGACTCCCCGGGTCCATCGCCGCTGGGATTGGTCCAGTTGAGCATCACCCAGGCGCCTGTGCGAGCGAGGCCGACCAGTCGCGGGAGAGCAGTCCCATCAAGATGAGGTCCACTTCTTGGCCCTCGCGCAGCACGCGCTCACGCAGCCTGCCCTCCTCGACGAAGCCCACGCCTCGGTAGAGCCTCAAAGCAGGCAGGTTGGTCGCGATCACGTCCAGGCTGACCCGGTGCAGCCCAAGCTCGTGGAAGGCGTAGCGGAGCGCGAGCGCCACCGCCTCGGTGCCGTAGCCGCGGCGGCGGTCGTTGGGGTCGCCGATGCCCACCGCCAGCCAACCATGGCGGTTGGCCCACTCGATGCCGCTGACGGCGACGAAACCCACCAGGCGGTCGTCAGCCACCGTGCGCACCCTGAACTCGACGTTGTGGGGATCGACGTCGACTGACTCGTCACGCTCGCGGAAGTACTCGACCGGCATGGGCCGGGGGGCGTCGGTGTCGGCCAGGCGCCGATACTCGCCGTCCTCACTCCATCGGGACAGCAGCTCGGCGTCGTCGGGTCGTGGCGAGCACAGGCGCACCAGCTGACCCTGGAACAAGCGCTTTAGCGTGGTCGAGGGTTCCAAGCCGATCCCCACCTGATGACTGACTTCAACTCGAGTATGGCAGACGCTCGCGCCCACCCGGCCTGACCGGCGAAAGCGGGGCCGACCGGGCTAGACCGGCGGCTTGGGGACGATCTCGGCGCGACACAGGCGCCAGCTGGGACGGGAAACGTCCAGCTCCAAGTCCAGCTCCGCCTCCGCTGCCACCGCCAGCCGCGGCGGCCCCTCCGAGAGCAGCCGGGTGCGGTCCTCCAGCCGAACCGTCAGCCAGACCCGATTGCGGCCCCCCCGGCGCGAGGACCTGGCCCAGCTAAGACCCGTCCGTGCTGGCGACCAGCGCAGCTGCATCTGGCGCAGCCGATCCGCCTCCCTCAGCAGTGAACCCAAGGCGGGGGGTGCCACCAGCTCTGCGAGCCGCAGGTCGTCGCGGGCGGCCACCGCCTCCTCGATCCCATCGACGAGATAGCGAAGCCTGCGGGTGGTGAGCTCCTGATCCCGGTCCCCGAAAAGCCGATCGGAGGAGCCCAACCCGCTCATGCCGCGAAGCTCTCGGTCCGGATCAGTGAGACCAGCTCGCTGAGTGCCAGAGCCACCGGCCGGCCCCGCGGATGGGCCGGAACCGCTTCCGACGCCAGTATCCAGGGGTACTCGACAACGCTGAGCTGGCCCAAAGCGGCGCGGGCCTGGCGGACCAGCTTCCCGTCCCCGGCGGCGCCCAGGGCGACCGCGGTGGGGCAGCCGGCGCCGGACTCGCGGCCGAGGTGGTCCACCGCCTCCAGAGCGGCCCGTACCGCAGGGGGGTCGCAGCGCGAGGGCACCACCACCAGGTCGGCGTGGGTCAGCCAGAAGCGCTGGAGCCGCTGTCCAAGTGACCCCAGATGCTCGCCCATGCCTCCGCAGTCGACGACCAGGACGGAGAAGGCGCCCTGGAGAAGGAACCGGTGAAGGTAGTCCAGGTGCTCCACTCCGACGCGTCCCCAGCCGGCCGGTGTGGCGGGGGCGAAGAGCGCGTGGAGCTCGCGGTCTGGCGAGCGCCAAAGCATCTGCTCCAGCCGGGCCCGACCCTCGCTGAGCTCGCCCAGGCGCAGCACCACCTCATCCACTCGCGGGCAGTCGGTCGCGGAGCCGCCGCCGGCCAGCAGGTCCAAGGCGGGGTGGCCGATGTCGGCGTCTACCAGCAGCACACGCATCCCCGGCTGGTCGGCGAACGTGGACAACCACCTGGCCATGGCCAGGGCCAGCAGCGACCGGCCGCTGCCTCCAGCCCCGCCTGCGAAGGCGATGGTCCAGGGAGGACCGACTCGCACCGGGAGGTATGGCCGGGGTTCGGAGATCAGCTGCACGGCGCGGCGCAGCCATCTCCGTCGCGGCGCGGGGACTGCCCTTAGTTTCCGCGGCGCCGCGGCCGCGACCAGGAGCGGGTGGCGGGGAAGCGCCGCGGACGCACCCTCCCCAGGCGGCTGTCCCGGCACCGGCAGCTCCGGCGGGAGGCCCGGAGGGCCGGCCGGCCACCCGCTCATCGACACGGCGGCGCCGGCCCCTGGGGCGCCGCGTACCCGCGCTCGAGCCGGGACGTGGCCTGGGCGCTGATCACGACGCTGCCCAGCCCCAGAAAAGCCAGCAGGGGCAGCTGCAGCCGGCGCCAGACCACCACCGTCACCCCATCCGCTACCGAGTTGGTGCCGGCCGGGCAGCCGTACAGCACCCGGTAGCCGCAGCCGCTGGGACGTGCCGAGGGGCTGAGGCCCGGGTCACAGGCCGCCCCGCCGCCGACCTGAGCAGCCAGTGAGATTGCCTGAGCCACCGTGCCCACCCCGTTGCCGCAGGTCGGGCCGCCGTCGGGGGCGACGCAGAGGCCGAGGTTCGAACTCTGCTGCAACCCGATCACGTCGACCGCCTGCGAACCGGCCTCGGCTGCCAGCTCCGCCTCACCCTGCAGGTTCGCGTGTTGTGCCATAAGCAGGCCCCCGTCGACGGCGAGGGCCGCCACCGGCAGCAACAGCAGCGGCAGCAGTAGAGCGAACAAAGGCAGAATCTGACCTCCGTTTGCCGCTCCCCAGGGCCGCGTCAACAGGAGTCCCCGGCCGGGTCCTGGCGCGGGTTGCGGCTGCGGAACGGATCGACCTTGGCCGCGGCGGTGGCAGCAAGCCGTGGGGAGATCAGGTTCCCGAGAATGGGGATCCAGTCTAGGTTGGGGCGGTATTCGACGAGCGCCTGCGCCTCTCCATCGCTTCGACCGTTGGCTGAGGGAGGGCTGCCTACCCGGCAGAAGGTGTCATTGGCCGCCCCGTAGCCTAGCCAGACGGCGTAGGTGCCCCGGCCCGGTGGCTCGGCGGTGAGCTGCAGCGGCCTCCCGGCACATCCCTGGGA
>JBJKSO010000119.1:0-2832 GCA_046703825.1 Candidatus Dormibacteria bacterium | reverse complement strand
GGCCGCCGAGGCCGAACGCGCGGCGCGCGAAGTGGAGCGGGCCGAGGCCGTGGCCGCCGCCCAGGCTGCCGAGGCCGCCGCCGGGGAGGAGGCCCCGGGCCAGGAGTCCAGCGCTGGAGGTGAGGGCTGATGGCGAGGGAGATCAGCGCCGACCTGGTCAAGCGGCTCCGCGCCGAGACGGGGGCGGGGATGATGGCCTGCAAGCAGGCGCTGCAGGAGGCGGACGGGGACTTGGAGCGTGCCCGCGACATCCTGCGCACCAAGGGCATGGCCTCGGCGGAGAAGCGGGCTGGCCGCACCGCCAAGCAGGGTCTGATCGAGGCCTACGTGCACCCGGGCGGGGGGCTCGGGGCGCTGGTGGAAGTCAACTGCGAGACCGACTTCGTCGCCCGCACCGACGAGTTCCGCAGCCTGGCCCATGACCTGGCCCTGCAGGTGGTCTCCTTCAACCCGCGCTGGGTCCGCCGCGAGGACGTCCCCGCTGCCGAACTGGAGCACGAGCGGGCCGTCAACCGCGAGCAGGCGCTGGCCGAGGGCCGCGCCCCGGAGCGCATCGATCAGATCATCGAGGGGCGGCTGCGCAAGTTCTACGAGACGGTCTGTCTCTACGACCAGCCCTGGCTGCGCGACCAGGGATCCAAGCCCCGACCAGTGCGCGAGGTTATCCAGGAGGTGTCGGCCTCCACTGGCGAGAACATCTTCGTCTCCCGCTTCGCCCGCTACCAGCTCGGGGAGACCGCCGCGGAAGCCGCCGATGGCGGTTGAGCCGGCCGCCGAGTTGGCCGGCACGCCGGGACTCCCCACTCCCGCCTCCCTGCCCCGCTACCGGAGGGTGGTGGTCAAGATCAGCGGTGAGGCGCTGGTGGGCGGAGCCCAGTTCGGCATCGACCCTGAAGTGCTCACCGTGGTGGCGCGCGAGATCAAGGGCGCCCAAACTTTGGGCTGCGAGGTGGCGGTGGTGGTGGGCGGTGGCAACATCTTCCGTGGCCTGGCGGGAGCACAGCGGGGGCTCAACCGGGTCACCGCCGACCAGATGGGCATGCTGGGAACGGTGATCAACGCGTTGGCGCTGCGCGACGCCCTGGTGGACCAGGACGTCGCCACCCGTGTGCAGACGGCGATCGAGATGCACCAGGTGGCGGAGCCGTTCATCCGCGGCCGTGCCATCCGCCATCTGGAGAAGGGCCGGGTGGTGATCCTCTGCGCCGGCTCCGGCAACCCCTTCTTCACCACCGACACGGCGGGTGCGCTCCGGGCGGCCGAGATCGGGGCTGACCTGCTGATCAAGGCCACCCGCGTGGACGGGATCTACAGCGCCGATCCGCGGCGCGACCCCTCCGCTACCCTGTTCCGACGGATCAGCTACATGGACGTGCTCAACCGGGGGCTCCAGGTGATGGACAACACCGCGATCACCCTCTGCATGGACAACCAGCTGCCGCTGCTCGTGCTCAACCTGTTCCAGCCCGGCAACATCGCCCGGGCGGTCAGGGGTGAGGAAGTGGGCAGTTTGGTCATCGACGGGGCGGCACCGGAGTGAGCGACGATCTGCTGAAGTCGGCCGAGGTGCGGATGGCCAAGAGCCTGGAAGCGCTCCATCGCGAGCTGGGGACCATCCGGACCGGCCGCGCCAGCCCGGCCCTGATCGACCATCTGCCGGTCGAGGTGTACGGCGACCACATGCCAATGAACCAGGTGGCCAGTATCGGCGCCCCGGAGCCGCGCCTGCTGCTGGTGCAGCCCTGGGACCGCGGCAACATTTCCGCGATCGAGCGAGCGCTGCAGCGCAGCGACCTGGGCCTCAATCCCAGCAACGACGGCCAGGTGATCCGGGTGCCGGTGCCCGCGCTGAACGAGGAGCGCCGCCGCGAGTTCGTCAAGCTGGTCCGGCAGCGGGCGGAGGAGGCTCGGGTGGCGGTGCGCAACATCCGTCGTGACGACATGGACCAGATGCGCCGCCTGGAGCACGAGGGTGAACTCTCGGAGGACCAGGCTCAGCGCGCCCACACCCAGCTGCAGCGGCTCACTGACCGCTTCATCGAGCAGGTGGAGGAGGTGGCGCGGCGAAAGGAAGCCGAGCTTCTCGAGGTGTGATCCGTCCCCCCGGGGCGGGGAGCGACGCGGCCCAGGCCGGGGTTCCCCGCCACATCGGGATCATCATGGACGGCAATGGCCGCTGGGCTCGCGGCCGGGGTCTGCGCCGGACTGCCGGCCACCGCGCGGGGATCCGCACCATCCGTCCGGTGATGGAGGCCGCCAACCAGGCGGGTGTGCACTGCCTGACCCTCTATGCCTTCTCGACCGAGAACTGGTCGCGTCCGCGCCAGGAGGTCTCCACCCTGATGCGCCTGTTCGAGCAGACCCTCCGCGAGGAGGTCGACGAGTTGCACGAGAACGGCGTGCGGGTGCGGGTGATCGGGCGCCGCGACCAGCTTCCGGCGCGGCTGCAGCGGCTGGTGGCGCAGACTGAGGAGCTTACCCAGCACAACCAGACGGCGGTGCTCAACGTGGCGATCAACTACGGCGGCCGCGCCGAGATCGTGGACGCGGTGCGCCGGCTGGCGGCAGCCGGGCGGGACCTCGCCGAGCTCGAGGAGGCGGACGTCGACTCCGCCCTCTACACCAGTGGCCAGCCCGAGCCGGACCTGATCATCCGCACCGCCGGCGAGATGCGCACCAGCAACTTTCTGATCTGGCAGGCCGCCTATGCGGAGCTCTACTTCACCCAGACCCTCTGGCCCGACTTCGGTGCGGCCGAACTCCGGGACGCCCTCTCTGACTACGCCGCCCGGGTGCGCCGGTTCGGCGGGGTCCCGGGTCGAACTTGAACCT
>JBJKSO010000118.1:0-8772 GCA_046703825.1 Candidatus Dormibacteria bacterium | reverse complement strand
GGCGAGCCCCGACCGCCGCGGCCGCCGCCTGCACCCCGTCCAGAACCAGGTGCGGCCTGAGCGCGAGCAGCAGCTCATCCTTGGCCGCCGCCGGCTCGGTCTCGCTCCCGTTGGCCACCAGCACCGTGCCGCCCAGCAACGGCTGGCGCACCGCCGCCAACTTGGTGGCCGTGGGGAAACCGGCTCCGCCCCGCCCGCGCAGCCCCGATTGCCTCACCAGCTCGATCAGCTGTGATCGGTGCGCACGGTGGATGTGTTCGTCGATCGGGCCGCCGAGGCGGGACTCGTGCTGGTCCAGGGTCTCGGGTTGCTGCGACAGCTCCCCGGACAGCAGGCGGCTGGGAGCGAGCACGCCGCGGACCACCGCCAAGCGCGAGGGCGATACCGCCTCCACCGTGCTCACTCACCTTCCCCGCCCTGGGAACTGCTGGGGGCCGCACTGCCGACGTAGAGGGTTCCGCCGACTTGCGCGCCACCGCTTGGGGAGAGGACCAGCCGGGCGTTCACCGGTTGGCCCCCCTGCCCGGCGAGGTTGAACCCGACGGAGTTACCCCCCACGGAGGTGACGCGCCCTTGAAACGGCCCCATGCTCTGGGAGGGTGAGTAGCTGACGGTGCCGCCGGAGGCCTGGAAGCCCCCTGCCAGCTGCTGTCCCACCAGCGCCACCCTCAGTGACCCTCCCGGTCCGCTCCGCACCTGGCCGGAGATCGTCAGCGAGGAGCCGGCGAAGCTCAGCGTGCCCCGGAAGGGCGCGGAGAAGGATTCGAGCTGGGCGGAGCTGCTGCCCGCGGATGAGGCACCGCTCGACGGACCTCCGCTGGAGAGCGCGGCGGTGGGGGTGCCCGCCGTCTTGGCCCAGCCCGGCTGCAGCGGCCCGCCCGCCGACCAGATCAACACCGCCAGCGGCGCCGCCGCCGCCCCTGTGACCAGGACCGTTCGCCTCCCAGATCCGAGGTTGGTGGCCCGGACGATCCGAACAATCACCGCCGCCACCACCAGGCCGACGCACAGCATCTCGTAGATGAAGACGGCCGACCAGCGCGTGTCGGTGCCGGTGCCGAGGGCGTGCAGGAGGGCCACTGGCCAGGAGAGATAGGTGAGCCAGTGGATCGCCCGCCACCAACTGGCGCGGATGCGTCCTCGCAGCAGGCTGCTGATGACGATCGCCAGCAGCAGGTCCAGGCTCAGCGTTCCCAGTCCGAGCCAGAGCGGCCGGTATGCACTCACGAACGGGACCAGCGCCGCCCACCACCCAACCTTGACGAACGGGTCCAGTTCCACGGTGACCACATGGATCACCAGCAGCACGCCGGCCAGCAAGGCGACGTTGCGGTGCAGATTCTGGACCACGAATCGGGGCCAGCCGGCTGGCCGCCAGCGCGCCTGGACCCCGATGCCCAGCACCAAGTTGATGGTCAGCAGGCCCAGCAGCACCAGCCCGCTGCTGCGCGCGGTGTACCACAGGGCGCTGGGACCGACCGAGGTTGCCAGCAGGGTCATGCCGGCCACGCCCCGCGGGCGAGCGGTCGCGACCGCCAGTCCAGCCAGATCACCGACGCCCACCGGGCGTGAGGGGTGTCCACCGGGGCGAACTCAGCTGGGTGGCCGGGTCACGAGGCGCCGGAGGTGACGGCCGGCAGCGATGTCGAGGGGGCGGGGGCGAGGCTGCTGCCTCCGGACTCCGGGCTGGAACCAGAGCCGCTGGTGCTTGGTGATCCCGTCGAGGTGCCGCCGCTGGTGGAGGTAGACGCGCTGGGTACGGTTCGCCCCGGGATCACGTGCGCCACCACCGCCGCGCCGATGCCGGTGGCCGCCATCGACGCCACGGTCACCCAGACGGTGAGCCGACGGGAGAGCGCTTCGCCGAAGGAGCGGCGAGCGTGGTTGGGATCGTCACCTGCGGGCATGGCGTCAGGGTGCCACGCATTCCTGGCGGGTCGATGGGAGCTTGCTTGGAAAAGTCTGCGAGCCGGTGGGGAGGACCGCCGCGCGGGTTGTCCGTCGCTGGGATCCCCTTTCTTCCCGGCAAACGCGGGTCGACGACGCCCCGATGCGCCGTGGGGCACGAAATCCGCGGCCGAGTTCATCACTTCAGCGCGGTCGGGTGCTTTGGCCAGCCCCGGCTCAGCGACGGCCCAGAGGTCGCGGGCAAAGGACGCCATCTCCGCGTCGCTCGGCCACATCGCTGCCCTGCGGTAGCTGGCCGCGTTGTGCGCTGGATCGGGGTGGCCGGAGCGATCGAAGTCAGCCAGCAACGCCGCCACGAAGCACGCGAAGTCTTGGCGGCGCTGGTCCAGCGGCATCTCCGCCACTCGGTCGGTGTCGAACTGGGCAGCGGCGGTGCGGAGCACGTAGGTGCGTTCCACCGCGCCGCGGACCGGCCGCTGTGCCACCACCGTCAAAACCCCGGTGCGCACCAAGCGAGCGATCTGGCGGTACAGGCTCGCGGGGGATGTCGGGGAGATCGCAGCGCACCTAGGCGGTGGTCAAGGCGCCGTCGGGCAGGAAAGCTTGGACGATCCTCAACCGGGGCGGATGGAGCAGGTCGTCGGCGCTGGCCACCGCCGTGTGCCGCTAGCGAAGCACTTGCCCGTTCGGGCGGTTAGCGGGCGCTGGCCTTCCCGCACCTGGCTTCAGCAGCGGCCGCGGGCGTGGATCTGCCGCAGCCGCAGGTGGACCAGCTTCTCGACGAGGGGCTTGGGCAGCGGGCTATCGATGGGAAAGTGCAGCGATCCCGGCGTGGACCGGTAGGCGGCAATCTCTGCGCCTAGGGCGGGCAGCACCGAGCCACTGTGGGGAAGGTAGCTCAGGTGGTTCTTGAAGGCGGCAAAGCCAGCCACCACATGACCGTCCGCGCGGATCGCCGGAAGCCCGTACGACATGCCCTCCTCGGCGGCGGGGAGTACCTCGTGCAGCGTCTGTCGCAGCGCGGCCAGGGTGCTGCGCTTGGGCTCATCCACCCCGGCGAGGTATTCGTCGATCTCTTGAGCGGACAGTGCTGCTACTCCGGGCGTCAGTGGGTCAGCAGCTCATCGAGCTTGTCGTAGCCGTCGCGCACGCCCTCTTCCATGCCGCTGGCAACAAAGGCATCGCGAGCCTCGAAGGAGTCGGCGAGCGACGTCACCACCAAGCGCGTTCTTCCCCCGCTCAGCGGTTCCAGGTTGAGACGCCCGAGCGCGACCTCATCCGGGACTCCTTCGTAGGTGAAGGTCTGCACGATCAGAGTGGTTGGCCGGACTTCATGGAAGGACCCGAAGAACCAGTGCTCGACCCCGTCCTTGCCGCTTTGGACGTAGCGGTAGGAGCCCCCGGTGCGGCAGTCGTATCGGTCGATCCGCATCTGCAGCCGCCGCGGCCCGAGCCATTGCACGACCAGGTCTGGTTCGACGTGAGCTCGAAAAACCTGCTCGGGTGCGGCCTCGAACTCGCGGGTGATCCGCACCAGCGGCACCCGTTGGTCGCAGACGATCTGCGTTTCATGGGCCGAAGCTGGCATCACCGTTGACCTCCCGTGATCGGTTGGCGGACTCCGCCGACACCGCCTTCGGGCATCCGCCGCAACACGGCGTCGAGCCTTTGGTAGCGCTCCTCCGCCTGGCGGCGGCAGTGCTCGACCCACGACGTCATCTGATCCAGCACCTCCACTTCCAGGTGCACACGCCGCCGCTGAGCGTCGCGACGCTTGGACACCAGCCCTGCCGCCTCCAGTACCCGCAAATGCTTCGAGATCGCCTGCACCGAGATCTCATAGGGATGGGCCAGCTGGTTGACGGTGGCGTCGGCGACCGCCAGGCGCGCCACCAGGTCGCGGCGGGTGGGGTCTGCCAGCGCTGCGAAGGCACTGGACAGGGCTGCGGCGGGCGTCCCAGCTTGCTCAACCATTTGGTTGATAACCGTACGCCAGGCAGATGCCCATTGTCAACTGATAGGTTGAATAAGCGTCCCTAGCCGCGACTGGGCTCGAGGCCGGTCAGCTGAGCGCCGCCACTCGGAAGGCGCCAACCGGGGTCTGGCGTCCCTTCACCGGCTGCGGCGGTAGCTGCTCCAGCTGCGGCCGGGGCTCCGCCAGAGCGGCGTAGGTGGGCTCGCTCAGCACCGACTGGCCGCCCTCGGCCCACTGCTGCAGCCGCTGGGCCAAGTTGACCGCGTCGCCGACCAGCGTGTACTCCAAACGCTCGTCCGAGCCGAGCAGCGCCGCCGCCACTTCCCCGGTGGAGATGCCGATGCCGAGACGGAACTCGGGGAGGCCGCTGGTGATCCATGCACCGTTGAGCCGGCCTTGCTCGCCGTGCATCGCCGCTGCTCCCCGCAGGGCCCGGCTGGCGTGGTCGCTCTGACTGATCGGGGCTCCGAACACCGCCATCACCGCGTCACCGACGAACTGCATGACCGTGCCGCCTTCACCCAGGATCGCCCGGTTCATCGCCGCCCGGTGCTCGTTCAGCTGCCCGGCGAGGACGGTGGGATCCGCCTGCTCGGCGATGGTGGAGTAACCGCGGATGTCGGACATCAGCACCGTCACCGTCAGCCGCTCGGTTCTTCCAGTCTGGCGGCCTTCGCGGCGCACCTTTTCGGCTATGCCCCCGGGCAGAAGGCGGCTCAGCGTGTCCCCCTGCTCCTCACGCTCCACGATCGCCCGGTGCAGCATCTTCAACTTCTCGAGCGCAGGGGCGGCCCCGCTGCTGGCCTGCTGTGCAAGCTTGAGAAAGAGCTGCTCGATCTGAGCGTCCACGGCCGCCGGGGTGGTGCGCAGGCTGGCGGCGATCGCCTTGGCCGGGCGGCCCTCGGCGACCTGGCGCAGCAGCGCATCCTCGGCCCCGCTGAGCTCGGCGCTGTCGGCCACCGGGCGCATCATCAGCTCCACGATGCGCGGGTCCAGCATCGATCCGCCCGTGGACACCGCCCGCACCGCCCGCACCAGTTGGTCCCCGTCGCCGACCCGGTCCTTGAGCAGATAGGCGCAGCCATCCGCCTGCTCACGCAGCAGGTCGATCGCGTACTCGGGCTCCTCGAACTGGGAGAGCACCACCACTCCGGTGCCCGGGTGGCGCTTGCGCACCTCCTGCGCGCCGCGGATGCCTTCGTCAGCGAAGTTCGGCGGCATCCGTATGTCGGTCACGACCACCTGCGGAGCGGTGGCGCCTGCGATTGCGACCAGCGATTCGTAGTCGGTGGCCACGCCCACGACCTCAATGTCGTCGGCGGTGCCCAAGAGCATCCTTACTCCCTCGCGGACGATCAGGTTGTCGTCCGCCAAGACCACCCTGATCCGGGAAGCAACCACGGCGACATTCTTATCGCGGCTTTTGGCCCGGTGAGCAAGGGGGCAGCCACCTCGTCCAGACGGATGCCATCACCCGTGCCAATGGTGTCGCCTACACCCTGGATTAATCCGCCGCCCCTCTCTATCGTGGCCGCGATGAAGCGCATAACCGGGTCCGTAACCTCCATCTCCTGGATCCCCTCCGAGGCCGTCGCCGGCCTCACTCGCCTTCCCTTCGACGCCGGGATCGCCCACTACGATGAGCCGCCGCCGGACAAGCTCGAGGAGCTTGTGGCGCTGCGCGAAGCCGACCGCTTCCGCTTCGCCAACCGGCTTTCCGCCTGGATCGATGTGGACGAGCACGGTTCGATAACGGGCCGCGGCTACGACGGCGGAGGGATGATCGGCGCCACCACCATGCGCCTCGGGCCGGCATCGATGACCTTTGCCGCCGCCGCCCTCCCCGATCTGCAACTCGAGCCGGTGAGCGGCGACGGCTGGGTGCGGTTCGAGCAGACCTGCGGGGGCCGGACCGGGGTGCCGGCACCGCGTCGAGTCAAGCATCCGCCCTTCGTCCAGGTCGCGGCCCCGTTGGCGTGGACCACGCTGCGGATCACCCTCCACGCGGATGGTCACGCTGAGCACAGGCTGGTCGGGGCGAGCCCCTTTCCCCGTCACTGGATCTACGACGGCGGCGGCCAGCTCTGTGCCAAAAGCGGGATCACCGACTTTAGGGAGTGGTATGCCCGCGCATTCGGCAAGCACACCCCCTGGGGCGGGGAGGAGTCGCCCGCGCTGGTGACTGAGGTCGAGTCCGCGCTGGAGCGCGAGCTTTCCGGTCACATCATGCGCGGCGGCGCCAGACCCACAATTCGCCGGATCAAGCAGGGGCAAACATTGGTCGAGGCGGGTGAGGTCGGCACCGAGCTCTTCCTGCTTCTGGATGGCGTTCTGGGGGTGGAGGTGGGGGGCGAAGCGGTGGCCAACGTTGGCCCCGGAGCGGTGCTGGGGGAGCGGGCGCTGCTGGAAAGCGGGACGCGCACCGCAACACTGCGGGCCCTGACCTCATGCCGAGTGGCAGCCGTTAGCGGCGAGCAGGTGGCTCCCGAGTTTTTGCGCCAGCTCGCCACCGGACACCGGCGTGAGGAGACCTCGCGGTGAACCCCCTAGCCCGGCGCGGCCCGCTCCCACCCCAACCCGTAACGCATCGCCGGCGCCTCGCCTGGTAGCCCACGGACTCTGATGTCGGCCGAAGTCGCAGCCGGAGTTCCAGCCAGACTCAGTTGGCGCCGGCTGGCCCGACCCTGGATCGCGTGGTCGATCACGATCGCCACCCTCGCGCTTTTCGTCACATTCGGGAGCCTGCTCTTCTCGGCCGCGACCCCACCGGCAGTGTTCAAAAGCTGGGGGGTGATCACTGCCTTCTGGGTGTTTCCGTTTGCCTCCTTCGCTGCGGTTGGCGGCATCCTCGGCGCACGCCGCCCCACGAACCCGATCGGCTGGCTGTTCCTGCTGGGGTCCGGCGCCACCATCGTCGGGGCGCTCGCGACCCTGGTGGGAGAACTGCTCGCGGTGCGGCACATCCCGACGGCACAGTGGGTCATGTGCCTAGCGGTGCTCTGGTCGGCGCCGGTCATCGCTGGCGATGTCGTGTTTCTGATCCTACTCTTGCTGCTTCCCGACGGGCTCCTCCTTGCGGACCGGTGGCGCTGGCTCGCCTACCTCGCGTCGGCCGACGGTGTCTTTGCCGCGGTCCTCTTCTTCGTCAACTCGGCCCACATCGCAACTGGCATCCGATCGCTGAGCTTCGTGAGTCCGGTGGCAGTTCCAGGCTCCGCACCGCTGGTGTCCAAGCTCACCACGGCCTGCCAAGCGGGCGCGTTGGCGTGCTTGGTGGGAGGCTTCATCTGTCTATGTCTCCGGTTCCGCGGGGCGGACGCACAACGCCGCCACCAGCTGCGCTGGATTCTCTGCGGAATGGTGGTGGCGCTGGTAGTGTCTGGGGTTCTCAATACGCTTCCTGCCACCAGCGGCAGCGACCCGGGGCCGATTCTGACCCCCATTGTCGGGGTAATGCTGATCGTCGGCATTGCCGCGATCCCGAGCTCGATTGGCGTGGCGGTGATGCGCTACCGCCTCTACGACATCGATCTGGTGATCAGCCGTGCACTGGTGTACGGATCGCTCGCCGTCTCGATCACTGCCGTCTACGTCGGCATTGCTGTCGGGTTGGGCTACCTGGTTGGCAGCGCAGGACGGCCAAACCTCGGCCTTTCCATTTTGGCTACCGCGGTAGTCGCGGTCGGCTTCCAACCGGTGCGGGAGAGGCTACAGCGCGTAGCCAACCGGCTGGTCTACGGGCCTCGAGCAACGCCTTACGAGGTGCTGAGTCGGTTCTCTTCCCGGGTGGCGGAGGCGTACGCCGGAGACGAGGTGCTGGTGCGCATGGCCCGGGTGCTCCGTGAGGGAACCGGTGCCGATGCCACCACGGTGTGGCTTAGAAGCGGCAACGTGCTTCGGCCCGCGGCTAACTCGGAGGCAGGTTCTCCCCCGCGCAGCAGCACATCCAACGGTTGGGGACCGCCCGTCGACTGGCTTCCGCTGCCACTGGTGGATGCCGACCTGCCAAAGATCTCGGGAGTCACCCGCGCTGTGGCGGTGCGGCACCGCGATGAACTGCTGGGCGCCCTCACCGTGGTGAAGCGCCGTGGGGAGGTGCTCACCCCGATCGAAGAGAGGCTGATTCTCGATCTCGCCCACCAAGCGGGGCTGGTGCTGAAGAACGTCGGCCTCACCGCCGACCTGCAGGCGCGGCTAGAGGAACTCCGCCAGTCGCGACAGCGGCTGGTGGCGGCCCAGGATGCAGCGCGTCGACGGCTCGAACGCGACCTTCACGACGGGGCGCAGCAGCATCTGGTGGCGCTGAAGCTGAAGCTGGGAGTCGTGGAGATGCTGCTGCCACGAGACGCGGGGAAGGCGCGAGCCACGCTGGCTCAGCTCGGCACCGACGCTGACGAAGCACTGGAGACGCTTCGCGAGCTGGCTCGCGGGATCTACCCGCCGTTGCTTGCCGACCAGGGCCTGCGAGCGGCGTTGGAGTCGCAAGCTCGAAAGGCCGCCGTGCCGGTCGAGCTCGAGGCGGAGGGACTCGGGCGGTACCCACAGGATCTGGAGGCCAGCGTGTACTTCTGCTGCTTGGAGGCCATGCAGAATGTGCAGAAGTATGCCCAGGCTGCTCGCGTTGTGGTGCGGCTGCGCGAGGACGATGGTGCCCTTTGCTTCCACGTCGAAGACGACGGGCGTGGGCTAGACCCCGCGACTGTGCGGCACGGGTCTGGGCTTACGAACATGCGCGATCGCCTGAACTCATTGGGCGGTTCTCTAGAAATCGCTTCGCGGCCCGGTGGCGGCACGATCGTGCGCGGCCGGGTTCCCCTGACCGAAACCGGTTTGTCCTCCAGTGCAAGGGAGCCAGCTACTGGGCTGGGGGTTGGCGCGTGACCGACCCC
>JBJKSO010000117.1:0-11018 GCA_046703825.1 Candidatus Dormibacteria bacterium | reverse complement strand
TCGCCCGGGCCCTAAAAGTGGGCGGGCCCGGGGTCGTGCCCCAGCGTTGCCCCCCGACCCGGTCCCACGGGGAGGGGGGGGGGGTGAAGACCGAGGACGACGCACTCGATCCTGCTCCGCCAACTTCGGCTCGTAATACGTTCGCAGCAATGAGTCATCTTGACCAAGCGGTCACCGAGGCGGGTGGGATTGCGCTTCGCTACGGGGGCTTTTACGGACCGGGCGACGAGGGATTCACGCGCGCCGTGCGGAAGCGTCAAACGCCCATCATTGGCGACGGTCAGGGATACATGTCGTTCGTCCATCTCTACGATGCGGCCGCCGCTACGGTGCTGGCACTCGACCACGATGGACCGGGCATCTTCAACGTCGTCGACGACGAGCCCGCCCCGATGCGGGACTGGGTCCCTGTGCTCGCCCAGGCTCTGGGCGCCAAGGCACCTCGCCATTTCCCGAATTGGATGGCGCGCCTCGTTGCGGGTCCGAGTCTGAGAATGCTCACCGAGTCTCGCGGGTCCTCGAATGCCAGGGCCCGCCAGGAGCTCGATTGGCAACCTCGCTACCCGACGTGGCGCAAGGGCTTCGTCGCCGCGTATGGAGGAAGTCAGAAGGGCTGATCAAGAAGGCAGTTGCCGGTACCGGTCGCGGCCGGGGCGGACGGTACCACGTTCGAGAGTGCTTCGATAGGGACTCTGGCCGGCCGGGCGAGACTGGAGACAGCGAGCAGCCGCCCACGGTCGACTGCACTTTCCCTTATCTGGCAGACCCCGCTACAGAGCCGTGCTCTTGCCTTCGCGGCGGGGGTCGGTGACCGCGTGGAGCACTCCGTCGTCCGTCCGCCACGACACTTGGAAGGAACCAAGGTGCCAACTGTAAGGTTCCAGCGGGTCCACCAGGACCCCCTTCGCGGCTAGGCCGTCCACCACTCCCTCCTCGAGGCGGCTCTCCGCCTGCACCACATATTGGTCTCCCAGCTCCAGCAGCCGGGGGGCATCTACGGCCGTCTCCGGATCCATACCGAAGTCAAGAACGTTCGAGAGCACTTGCACCACTGTCGCCCACAGAGTGCCGGGAGTGCCGAGTGCGAGCCATGGCTTACCGTCGCGTATCACGAACGTGTTGCCCATCGGGCCGCGCATCCGGCTCCCCGGCACCAACCAGCCCGATATCCAAGAGGACATGTCCTGCTGAACATGCGAACCGACCATCGGCACGCCGTCGACCACTTCTCCTGGGATTCCCCCGCTCTGGAGGGTGTTCATCATCTGGATCCAGTTCCCCTGTTGGTCGACCACGCTGGTTTCGCAGCTTCCGCCAGGCGGAAATGGTCGACCTCCGGCGGCCGAAAGCATCATCGGTGAGGTCAGCCGCATGTGATCGGTCAGATCTTTCTTCGGAGTGCTGGTTCGGAGGATTTCGGCCAGCATTGTGTGGAACTCTTTCGACATCAGGGTGTCCCAGGGAACGTCGAAGACATGGGGATCATTGATGTAGCCGGTCTCGAAGCGGGCCCGCCGCAGCGCGTGTGCCAAGAAGTAGAGCGATTCGGCGCTCCTGGACCAGTGCCCTGCTTCTGGGATGCCGAGGTCGGAGAGCATGTCCAGTACCATCGAGCAGCGGACGGCCTGTGTCTCTGGTGGGGAAAGCTGCAGGATCTCGTGCCCTCTATGCTCGTAGCGAGCACCCTGACCCCAGCGTGGGGCGTTCTCGCCCAAGCGGGCGACGTCGATCGCCCAACCCAGCTCGCGGCCGCGTTCAGCAAAGTGTTCGGCCCAACCTCCCGAGATGAAGTAGTCCGGTCCGGACTCAGACAATCGCGTCAGCGTCTCCGCCGTGTCCGGCTTGCGCCAGCGGTCTCCCACTTGGACCAGGTGGCCTTCAGGTGCGAAGAACTCGCGACCGGATCGGGTGTGGAGAAAGATTGGCGCCTCGGTGGCGAGCACTCTGTGCTGGAGAGATGTAACCTCATGCCCTTCAGCGGCCCAGTGGATGGCGGGCCCGCAGAGGGTGCGCCAAGGCAGGGTGCCGAACCGCTCGTAGAGTGCCTTGATTCCCGGCATGAAGCCAGGCACCGCTGCGCACGGTTCGCGTCCTGCCTCGCAGAGATCGCCGTGTGAACCCAGCACCCGTCGAAACGGCGGTAGATCTGGAGCCAGAGTCCCCCACGAATTGAGTTCGTGGAACTCGCCGCGGGCTGAGTCGTAGTAGAGCAGCGAGATTGAACCAGTGAAGTTGGTCATCTCAGGTTGCACGACACCGTGCACGAGCGCACCTGCAATAGCAGCATCGGCAGCGTTGCCGCCGTCCTCAAGGATCGCAGTCATCGCGTCTGTAACGAGTGGGTGCTGGCTTGAGACGACTGCTCGCTGGCCGGACACCTTCGTCTTCGGCCCGACCTTGCCGCCCGACTCCGCATACACGTTCAATGCTCTTGCTCCTCGGTTGCCATCGGCGGTCACGCGCGGCTGGCGCGGCGCCGGTGGCAGATGCCGGCCTCCCACCGTAGGCCCGACGAGATCTTAACCAGAGCACGGCTAGAGCACGCGCGCCGTTGCAGTCGGGCTCTGTCGCCGACTCCGCCGCCGCGCGCAATGTGATGAATGCAGCAGCTACCTGGCAAAAGGAGTTGTGCTATGTGGCCAAAGCGCACCACGTCGCGATGGAGCAAGGTGTCAAGGGCCGGATTGAAGCTCTCCTGGGGAAGTCATCGGTTCTGGGCGCATGGAATTCAGCCATCCGCACGCGCCGATCGGCTGGCAGCCAGTCGGCGGGGCGGGAGGGTCGAGGCGAGGGCAGCCCGCTCCGGCCCGGCCGTCCGCTCTAGGCTGATCCCGGTGACCAAGGAAGACGTCCGGCTCCGCCCGGCATGGCCAAGCCGGCTGGTCACAACATCACGCTTGGCGGTGCTCTGACTTTCGTGAACTGGCAGGCAGCTGCCATCTCGGCGGCCGAGAAGGGGGTCGCGCGTGAGCCGCCAGTCGGCGTGCCCAGCCGGCGGCTGGACTCCTTCGATCGCCTATTCGAAGAAGAGTGGCGGCGGGTGGTCAGCGTTGCCTGGAGGGCCCTGGGGGACGGTTCTGCCGCCGAGGACGTCGCCCAGGAGGTCTTCCTGGCCTTCCACCAACGACACCCCAACGGGCTGCCCCAGGCGCGAGCCTGGTTGCACTTGGCGGCCGCCCATCTGGCCCTCAACCGAATTAGATCTGAACGGCGCCGGCGCCAACGCGAGCAGTCCGCGGGCGAGAGCGTGGCGGCGCCCGATCCGGTATCGGCGGTGGTGGCGGCGGAGACCCGACGGGAGGTGAACGCGGCTCTAGGCCGCCTCCCCCGCCTCAAGGCATCCATCCTGGTTTTGCGCTACGCCGGCCTTTCCTATGCCGAGGTCGCAGCGGCGCTTGGGATACCCATAAACCAAGTCGGCAGGCGGCTGCGCCGGGCCGAGGCCGCGCTGCTCAAGGAGATGGGTGGTGAGCACTCTCGTGCATCCCTCTGAAGGTTGTCTACGGCGGCTCCTGGATGAGCCCTTCTTGGTCCAGGACCGCACGAGGCGACACGTGGCGGGCTGCGCCCGCTGCTCCGAGCGGCTTGGACGCTTCGGCCAGGCCCGTGCTCGGGTCGGCGCCATGATGGTCCTGGCCAGCAGCCAGCCTGGCCTCAGCGCCAATCAGGCGGCGGCCCGCCTGCAGCTGTCACCCGCCTCCTCAGCGCCTGGCCGAGGGCGCCTCCCTGCGCTGCCGGTTACGGCCACCGCCAGGAAGGTCCGAAAGTGGGCGCTTGCCTGTGCCGGCGCCTGCGTTGTGGTCGGCGGCGGCCTGGGCACCGCCGCCGCCGAGGGCTGGATCACGATCTCTCGGCCGGCGCAGGTGGCTCCGGTCGCGCTGCCACAGGGGGCGCTTCTCAAGCTTCCCCACCTGCGCGATTTCGGCCAACTGGCGAGCTCGGAAAGGCCGCAGCTCCACGAGGTCGCCACCCTGGCGGCGGCCGAGGCGGCGAGCGGCGAGCACCTGGCTCTGCCGAGGCAGCCCCCGGTGTCCGGGAGCGGCTCACCCCGGTTCGCCGTGGTGAAGCCTTGGAGCGCCACCTTCACGTTCAGCGCTGCCGCCGCCCAGGCGACGGCGGCCCGGTTGGGCGTCACCCTGCCACCGCTACCGTCAGGATTCAACGGTGCGCAGTTGCGCGAGACGGTCGGACCGGCTGCGTTGGCCATCTACCCTTCCAGCCGCCGGTCCACGCTGGGAGAGCTGCCGGCATTCGCCGCGCTCTCGATGGCTGCACCGGTGCTGCAGTCGACTGGCCCGACCGTGAAGGAGCTCATGAACTACCTGCTCGGGATCCCCTGGCTTCCCTCGGGGCTGGCCCAAGCCATTCGCGGCCTGGGGGATCCCGCCGCCACCCTGCCGGTGCCGGTGCCTTATCGCCTCGGGGCATCCCAGAGCACCCAAGTGGGATCCGACCCGGCGGTTCTGATTACGGGGCCCGGCGACCTCTACTCTGCGGTGGTGTGGGAGCAACGGGGCACCGTGCACGCCATATTCGCGCAGCTCTCGCCTGACGAGGTCATGGCCCTGGCGCGCTCGGGTGACTGAAGTGCTGCCGGCCCCGCCCGCCTTGGCCGAGGTGCTGGCGACCAGCCCGGCCATCCACACCCAGGCGCTGACCAAGCGCTATGGGGTCAACCTGGCCCTGGCGGGACTCAACATGACTGTGCCTCGGGGTGAGGTCTTCGGCTTCCTCGGGCCGAACGGGGCCGGCAAGACCACCGCGGTCAAGCTGCTGTTGGGTCTGGCCAAGCCCACCTCGGGAGAGGGGATGCTTCTGGGGGCGCCGATCGGGAGCCTGCAATCGCGGCGCCGGGTCGGGTACCTGCCCGAGCTGTTCCGCTACCAAGGTTGGCTCAGGGCCAGCGAGGTTCTCGCACTGCATCTGGAGCTGAGCCGCATCGAGCGCTCGCAGTGGCCGGAAGAGATAGCCCGGGCGCTGCACACCGTCGGACTCAGCGATCGCGGTGAGGACCGGGTGGAGACATTCTCCAAAGGCATGCAGCAGCGGCTGGGGCTGGGCGTGGCCCTACTGGGCAAACCCGAGCTGGTGCTGCTCGACGAGCCCACCTCGGCGCTGGATCCGATCGGCCGCCACGACGTCCGCGAGGTGATTCGCGAACTGCGCGAGCGTGGCGTGTCCGTGTTCCTCAACTCGCACCTGCTCTCCGAGGTGGAGCGTGTCTGCGACCGGGTGGCGATAGTCGACCACGGCCGAGTGGTCAGCCAGGGTCGGCTCGGCGATCTGCTCTCGGGGAACGGAGCGCGCATCCGCTGCGGCGGACTTGGGCCGGAGGACCTCGAGGCCCTGTCCCAGTTCGGCGCCGTCGGCCACGACGGTGAATGGCTCACGGTCGGCGGTCTTGTGCCCGAGCAAGTTCCGGACCTGGTCGCCGAACTGGTCCGCCGGGGTGGGCGCGTTTACGCCGTGGACCCAGGACAGGAGACCCTGGAAGAGCGTTTCCTGACCCTCGTGGAGGGAGAGCCGTGACCACCCTGGTCATCGCCCGGCTCACGGTCAAGGAGCTGTCCCGGCGCTGGCTGATCCTGGCCTTGCTGGCGCTGACCGCCATCGTCATCGCCTTCACCGCCTGGGGATTCTCACGGTTGCCCGGGCTGCACCTGGGCGGGCAGCCCCTCACTCACGCCGAGCTCGAGATAGCGGCGGCGCAGCTGCTGCTGCTGGTCATGTTCATGTTCAGCTTCGTGCTGGCGCTCACCTGTGCGTTCCTGGCCGCTCCCGCCATCGCCACCGACCTCGAGTCAGGCGTATCTCAGGCACTGCTGGCCCGGCCGGTGCGCCGTGAGGAGCTGCTCCTGGGCCGCTGGCTAGGTCTGGCGGTGCCGATGACCGCCTACACCATCGTCTCCACAACGCTGGAGTTCTACCTGGTGAGCTGGACCACCGGCTACTTCCCAAGGCAGGTGGTCGCCGCCGAGGCGGCGCTGGTGGTGGAAGGTCTTATCCTCTTGACCTTCACTCTGGCGCTTAGCACCCGGCTGTCTGCAATTACCGCCGGCGTCATCGCCCTCATCTCGTTCGGCACCATGTGGCTGGGAGGGGTCGCCGGCGCCTTCGGCCAAGTCTTCCACAACGCTGCCATCAGCAATGTGGGGGTGGCCACCCACCTGCTTTTGCCGACCGACGGTCTCTGGCACGCGGCGGTGTTCGCGATCGAGCCGGGGGCATTCATCTTCCAGGCCCGCCACGGCATCGGCTCCACCTTCCAGGCCGCTTCGGGCCCCACCGTCCCCTACCTCACCTGGGTTGGGGTTTGGATGGCGCTGGTGCTGGGCCTGGGGCTGCTGAGCTTCCGCCGCCGCGAGGCCTGAACCGGCCCGACCGAAACGCTCGGCGGCTGAAGAGAGGTTTGTGCTCGACCCTCATCAACAGTCCAGGACGTCGAAGCTGGCCGCCGGCTCGCACTTGGGACAAGGGCGCGACCGTCGAAACGGCAGCGCTGACCAGAGTCGCCGTACCGACCTCACCAGCCACCTCCGCCTGCGTCTGGCTTCTTGATGCGCGGGTGCATCGGCACTCGCGGGAACCGAGGCCCTCCCGCAGTGATTCGGGGCGCGGCCCTGCACGCGCTAGAAGGTGTGTCTCGCCCGCTCCCGGCGCGACCTGCCGTCGGGGTCGTAGATGGTCCGCGAGAGCGGCCGTACCCACCACTCCTCTGTCCCCCGGACGGGGTCAGGGCGGTGCACAAGCACCCTCGAAGGGGGATGTTCTCCTACCGAACCGGATGCGCGCCAGGCATGGAGCTCGGCAGCCGCCCGCTGCCAGACGTCCAAAGCTGGATTGAGCAGCTGAGCATCCTTTGCATCGACCCCCAGGTGCTCGCTCCAAAGGTTAAGGCGCAGCTCCCTGGCGAAGCGGCGGGCGCGAGAGCCCGCCCCGAGCGTGGCGGGCTCTCGGTCATCGGGGGTACTGTCGATTACCGCGCACGCCAGTTCCGAGTCGTGGGTCCAGGATCGCAGGTTGAAGTTGGCGGACCCGACCAGCGCCCAGACATCGTCGATGATGCAGACCTTCGCGTGGACATAGGTTGGCCATCCCTGTGGACTCTCCACATCGAAGATGCCCACCCTCCCGCCGCCCGCTTGATGCAAAACTGCGATCGCATCAAGTTGGCCTATGCGATTGGGTGGCCCGGTGAGCCGTCCATCGGCATCGGGATAGCGTGGCACGACTGCGATCACCTGGAGATCAGGTACCTTTCGGAGCCGGTCAGCAAGGACTTTGGCGACGTCTGACGACCACAGGTACTGGTCTTCAATGTAGATGTAGTTCTGCGCCTGCCCTACGGCTTTGATGAGTGCTCGGGCGATGCTTCTCTCGCCCCGCCGGGCGAATGGGTAGGGGCGGCGCCGCTGGGGATAGGTGCGCAGAACCTGCACCGCGCAGTTGCCCTCGGGCCTCGGAACCACGATCGGCCCCGGAAAGGGGGCAGGAGACGCAGGCTCACGCGTGGCCCTTGCGATCAGCCAGCGCCAGGGGAGGCGATCATCAAGAGGCGTCGGATCCTCCCACCGTTCCCGAAAGCAGAGTTCTAGCTGCGCCACCGCTGGGCCATGCACCTCAAGTTGGATGTCGTGCCAGGGTGCCCGTGGCCCGTAACGCGGATCCATCACCTGCTGCTGTGGGTCTCCCCGGTGAAAGCGGTCATCCCGGCGGCTGTGGCAGAGGTCTATTCCGCCCACAAAGGCGACATCGGCGCCGTCTCTGCGGTGGACCACAAAGAGCTTTTGATGGTGAGACCCGAGCCGCAGCACTCGCTGGTCCAACAGTACGTGGCCACCGCGGCGGTTGATCTCCGCTTCAAGACGTCGATTGGAACCCTCGCTGAAGGAGACGGCAGCAGGATGCGACCGCCACACCAACCCGCGGACATCCGCTCCCCGCTCAGCCAGTCCCGCCAACAGGTCGCCTATCGCCGGACCGCGCTCCCTCAGCCGCTGGTCATGGTCTCCGCGCCAATCGGTGAAGTAGACGGCATCTCCAGCCCTGAACTGCTCCAGCTCGCTGACGAGAGCGGCGAAGTAGTCAACGCCGTGGATGCGCGGCACGATCCTGTTGCCGCTCGTCCACGCGTCGGGCCCAAAGGCACGATCCAACTCTGTGTCGGGGTTGCCTCTCTCGTTCTGAGAGATGAACCAGTCCGAAGGCTGGCAGTTGTCCACGGCTCCATCATCGGTACGTCGCATGGCAACGTACCTCACTTCTTTCACGACCGGAAGCAGGCAGAGACTACCAAACCTGTGTTCTCTGTGCGGCGCCCGGGAGCGGAGAGACCCTGGGCCGCGCTTGGCGGAAAAGCGAAGGTGTGCCTGACGCCCCGAAGGAGGGTGCCTGATGTTGCCGGTGTTAGGGCCTCGGCGGCTGCCTCAGAAGGAGTACATCGCGAGTCACTTCCATCTGGCCGCGGTGCCGCGCCAGCTCCTCGTAAATGTGAACCAGGACTCCGCCGATGCTTCGGCTCCAGGGGGTAGGCTCCATGTCCGGGATCACTGCTGGTGGCTCAGCGAAATCCACGCCTGTGATGTCGGCTTCCAGCTGCTGGCGCGAACGAGATGCTCGATTGAGCAGCGCCTCGACCGACCCTTGTGCCGTGAACTCAGCCGGTCGATCGCGTCGGTTGGCACGGCCGTGGGCGATATGCCCCCCCCAGTACTCGATGACACCGAGACAATGATTAAGGATCGCGTACGGAGAATTGCTCTGGGGTGCGTCAAGATGGGAGTTTGCTAACTCATCTCCAAGCTCGGAGAGTATCTCCTCCATGCCGCTCAACTCCTGGTCAACGAATGCCAGGTACTCGGAGGGCGAGATCATCGCGTGAACTCCCTAACCAGATTGGCGGGGCGCTCGAGCATGCAGCCTCAGATTACACACCACTGGGGCAGTGGCAAAGCCCGAGGCTCTACTGATCACCCGCTGGCTGTCAGCCCAGGAGTTCTCTGACGGCCGTCTGGATCCCTTCGCGCCGCCCTTTCAGCAGCAGGTCGACAATGAGGTCGCGGTTGTCAGCGACAAACTGCTCAGCGTCGACCCGCACCGTCAGCTGGGTGCCGCTACCCGTGACACGCGGATGTACGTCCCCGGACGTGGCGCGCCCGCGCCGACTTGGCGCCAGCCGCGGCCTGCGCCCGCGACTTCCTATGTCAACACCTGATCTCTGTAGCGCCTTTCGGAGCGTAGGCCATGCAAGCCCCATCTCCTTGGCTGCGTCCGTCCAACTTTGGCCAAGCTGGTTCTTCTGGCGCGCAGTGCGGACGAACGACTCTAGCTCGTCTTGTGAATAGCGATGACCGCGCCTGGATACGGGCCTGCGGACTATGGAGGTGACCCTCTCGTCCCCAGAGGTCCCGTCGGCGGACTCCTCCTCCAAAGTCAATTGCGCGTCATCGTCTTCCATGTCGATACAACCTCACATTAAGGATGAATGTTCACTATAGAAAGGGAACGAGCCAAGTAAGTTGCGGACTTTTGCCAGTCGAGCCCGGCACCCTGAAATGATACACGCCGGGGATCGGCAAAACAACGTTGCTACTGGGAGGTTACCAAGGGTGTCTCAGGGAGCGCGGTCGAACGTATGCTCGTAGCGCCGGGCGGGGCTATGGCAGATTGGGCCATGGCTGCGGCGAGCCCGAAACTATCATCGTCTGGTGAGTGATACCCGCCCGGCCCTAGCCTTCGACGTCAACGAGACACTTCTCGACCTTTCGTCATTGGACGCCCTCTTTGGCGAGCTCTTCGGCGAGCCATCCTTCAGGAAGACTTGGTTCTCGATGATGCTGCAGGTAGCCTTTGTGGGAACCATTACAGATAGGTACGTCAACTTCAGTGAGGCCCAGGCAGCGGCGCTGCAGATGCTCGCATCGCAGTTGGGCCGATCGGGAGTGTACGAGCGCTGGGAGGAGGTCCAAGGTGCCATGCGGCGTCTGCCGGCGCATGGCGACGTGGAGCCCGCCCTTCGTCAGCTGCGCGGCAGCGGCTTCCGGATGGCGGCTCTGACCAATTCCACCTCGGAGGTGGCACACGACCAACTCTCCAACGCCGGCATCCTGGACATTTTTGATCTAGTCGTATCCGCCGACGAGGTGCGCGCGCTCAAGCCGGCACCCGAGCCGTACCGGCTCGCGGCCAAACGACTCGATGTGGCCGGGGGCGAGATGATGCTGATCGCCGCGCATGCATGGGATGTCAGCGGTGCCCTGGCGGCTGGCTTCAGGGCGGCATTCATCAGGCGCTCCGGAGCGGTGCCCGCCCCCATTGGCCCCCAGCCTGAGATCGTGGCCGACGGCTTGGACGGCCTCGCCTCCCGGCTGGTCGCCGCTGCCGCCCAATAGTCGAGACCACGCAATGCGAGGCTGCGCGACCTGATGGGACCCGTGCAGCTGGGTCCCCGGGGGCCGGACGATATCGTGACCGACTCAGCCCAGCTGGTTTCGGCCTAAGGACGCTTGCCACTCGGCGCCCGCCCGAGGTTGCCGCATGAGAATTTCCATCTCGTCTCCGGGATGGGCTTCGAACTGGTCGGCCGGTCGCCTTGCAGGGTCGGGCAGAGCCAGCCTATGGTATTGCCTACTCAAGTAGGGTAGAGTGCAGCACACGAGTGCAGGACCGAGTTGGGCCAGCCCTGGGACATGGTGATCGAGCAACCAGGATCGAAGTGGCGGCGGTGGCGGGCCAAGCACGGTCGTACAGGAACGGCGGGGCCGCCTTACTGGCGGGGGTTGAGGGCTCGGGCGCGGGCCCTCGCGAGCGGCATGGAGGGTCTCAGATGCGAAAAGCCTTAGTCCTACCCGTGGTCGGCGTGATGGTGTTGGCCACCGGCTGCGGCGCGGCCGCCACCGGGGCCCACCGGAGCACTGCCAGCGGGGGCAAGATCAACATCGGGGTGGTGGCCCCCTTCAGCGGCCCGGCTGCCGAGTTCGGCACGCTCCTTTCGGCGCCCTGCACGGCGGCCACCGATC
>JBJKSO010000116.1:0-7867 GCA_046703825.1 Candidatus Dormibacteria bacterium | reverse complement strand
CCCGGCCGGCGTGCGCGCGGCCGCCGTCCAGGTCAGCGGCGGACTGCACCTCTTGGTCCCGCTTGCCGACGACCGCGAGGCGGGCCAAGGGCTGGTCCACCGGCTGCTGCCGGAACTCCGGCGGGTGGCCGGCCCCGAGGACCATCTGGGAGCCGGTCCCGGCCCCGAGTTCACCAGCTGGTCGCATTACGTCACCGCCGCTCAGGCGGTCCGCCCACCCGCGAACGCGCTGCCGCCGACGCGCCGCGCCCGTCCCGAAGACGCCGGCCGCCTGCACCAGCTCTACGAGCCGATCAGCTGGATGCGGCTTGACTCCGAGGCGGAGTGGCGGGAGAGGCTGGTCCAGGAGCCCTGCTGGGTCGCGGAGCTGGATGGCCAGGTGGTGGCGGCGGCCCGGTGGACCAAGTGGTTTCGCCGCGTCGTCGAGGTGGGCAACGTGGCCACGGATCCCGACTTCCGCCACCGCGGCGCGGCCTCCGCGGTCACCCTGGCCGCCACCCGGGCGGTGCTGGAGCAGGGCCGGCTGCCTGTCCTCTGCTACGGGGAGGAGGAGCTCGCCCCCCTTTACCGCTCGCTCGGGTTCGAGCCGGTCGGGCGGGAGCTGATCTTTCGCAGGGTGGAGGTATGATCGGCCCGTGCCCGACCTGAAGTCGGTGCTGGCCTGGTCGGCGGTGGCGGCCGGGGTGGCCATAGCGGCGGAGCGGCGTGTGTCGCGCCTCCTCCAGGATCCAGATGCGCCGGTGCTGGACTGGGACCTGGTCCGCCGTACCGCCTACTCCCGCAGCGGGAGCTCGGGGGCGGCGGAGGCGGCCGAGGTGGGCGGTGCCTACGACCCGCTGGTGCGGGAGCTGGTGCCGCTGCTGGCCGACGCCTGCGGCACCGGGGGGCAGACCAACTTCGGCGAGGTGCGGGTGGTCGACCGCCGCGGGTTCATCGACCAGAACCTGGGCATGATGCGCCGCCTGCTCCGACCGGTGGAGCAGGGTGCTGCCGGCTTCGCCAACATGCGGCCCAACCCGCTGATGCGGGTGCCCGCCAGCATCTATGTCGGTACCCTGCTGGGCTTCATGGCCCGGCGGGTGCTGGGGCAGTACGACCCGGTGCTCAGCTTCCTGCCCGAGGCGGCCTCCGGCGCGGAGGCCGGCGAGGAACTGCCGGCGCCCGCCCTGCTCATCATCGAGCCCAACGTCCGCGAGTTCGAGCGGCGTTCCGAACTCGACCGCACCTCCTTGCGCAAGTGGCTGATGCTCCACGAGCTCACCCACGCCTGGCAGTTCGAGACCCACCCGTGGCTGGCCCCGTACCTGGGGTCGCTGATCCGCGAGCTCACCAAGGTGCCGTCACCGGCGGTCGGGGCCAAAGCGCTCGAGGAGATGATCCGCGCCGCCAGCCGCCTACCCGGGCAGCTGGCGACCGTGGGCAAGATGCAGGCGGTGATGGCGGTGCTCGAGGGGCAGGGCAACTACGTCATGCGCGAGGTGGGCCGGCGCTACTTTGCCGACTACGACTCCCTGGACGCCGCCTTCCACCGCCGCCACGACGAACCGCAGGCGGCCGAGAAGCTCTTGATGTGGATCTCTGGGGTCGCGCTCAAGCTGCAGCAGTACCGTCAAGGGGAGCGGTTCTTGCGCCGAGTCCAAGCGGTGGCGGGCCAGCCCGGGCTGGACCGAATCTGGACCGGGCCGCAGGCGATGCCGGGGTGGTCGGAGATACGGCGTCCGGACCTCTGGCTGCGGCGGATGGGCTACCTGGGGCAGCAGCGGGCCGCCACTGGGGGAGCTGAGGCGGCCACCGCCTGAACTCAGCCGGGGTCCGCCGGTCAGGGGTTTCCGCATGCGCCCAGCCCCGCGCGTAAACTGCGCGGATGAAGCGCCAAGGGAGGCCGCTCGACCTACCCACTCCACTTGGTGCCCATGACCAGTGGGGATTTGGCCATGAACTCACACAGGCTTAGCTCCGGCACTCCGACCCGATCCTGGATGCAAGTCGCGCTGGACTCGCTAAGAGAGCTATTCCGCCGCAGCGGCCAGTCGCCGGTTCCCGTTCTGGCTGCTGCTGGTGCGGGCACTCTGGGCGCCGCGCCGCCACCCGATCAGCTGCACCGTGTCTTCGGCCGCCGCAAGGACGAGCCCATCTCGGAGGACGGAGATAGCCACGAGAGCGAGGCGTCGCTGCGCACTGACGTTGCCTCCCAGGCTCCGCCGATCCCGTCCGCAACGGCCGAACCGGGCGAACCGGTGGCTGAGAGCGACCTCGGGCAAGAGCCGGCGCCTCCGACCGCGGCCGAGGCGGAGCCGATCGTGGACGAACTCCCCGCCTGGAACCCCGGGCCCTTCGGGGCCAGCGTCTTCGGCAGCGAGGAGGAGGGCGCTCCCCCCTGGCAGGGCGAGGAGGCGGCGGACGTCTCCTCGGATGACTTTGCCCCCGCTACCGAGCTGGGTGGTCATGCCGCGGAGAGCTTCGGCTGGCTCGAGGCGTCGCCGAGCGCGTCCCCCGAGGAGGCTTCCACCGAACTGGAGTCACTGGAGTCAGTGGTTAGCGAGTCCGAGCCAGTGGACCGGGCCCTAGGCGCGGCCGCGCCGGAGCCGGTCGCCGAGGCCGTTCCCCAGTTCACGGAGGAGGCCGCGGCCGGCAACGGCGCGGCACCCGCGGGGGAGCTGCTGCCGGAGGTCGCCGCCGATGACGACCCGGACTTGGAGACGGTTGACAGCTTCCCGGAAGTGGTCGCGGTGAGCGAAGAGGCGTGGTCGGTGACGGCGCCCGAGCCGCCCGCGTCCTATGCGTCCTATGCCGGGACCGCTGAGGGAGGCAGGGAATCCGCCGGCACCTCTCTGATCGGCGGCCGAGCCTTCCCGCTGCCCGAGGGGGAGGTTGTCTTCCGCAACCTGCGCACCGGTTTCACCGATCCGGCACGCCTGCTGCGCCACCTGGCTGGCGAGGGCCACACCGGTGTGATGCAGATCTCCAGCGCCGGCGGCTCCGCCAGCTACGTGGTGCTGGTCGATGGCTACGTGGTGGCGGTCGCCCAGGACAGCCAGGGTAGGGTGGTGACCAGCAACCGGGTCTCCTTCCCCAACTTCCCCCACAGCCAGGACCTGCTCAACGTCGTCAGTTACTCGCGCGAGGTCGCCCGGGGACTGGCTTTGATGCTGCACGCCCCTGTCCACTTCAGCGCCCTCAGCGCCATGTTCGTCGACCTGGACGGTCTCAACAGCTACCTGAACAAGCGGTCGGCGTCCGGGGGCATGGTGGTCCAGGCCCCGGCGGGCATCGGGGTGGCTCTGTACGACGAGGGCCGCCTGGTCGGGGCCTACGCGGACAGCCAACCACCCACCCCCGACCTCGACCAGCTACGCGGGCTGGTGCGCGATCTGGACGCTGAGGTGGATGTGCGTCTGGGCGGTCCCGAGCACCTGGAGCCTGTGCCGCTGGACACGCTGCTGGCCGGCTATCCCTTGTGACCTCGATCGGGGGGGAGAGGGAAAGCAGCGAGCAGTTCGCCCGCGTTGCTGAGGCGTACCGCAACAGCTCCACCCACTCCGACCCGGTCTCGCTGGCGCGCTTTCTTGATCTGGCCCAACTCCGGTCCAACCACGTGGTGCTCGACCTGGCGACGGGCGCCGGGCACGTCGCGGTTGCCTGCGCACCCCTGGTTCGGCGGGTGGTGGCGTTGGACGTGACCCCGGAGATGATCCAGCAGGCGCGCCAGCTGGCGGCGCAGAACGAGGTCCGCAACGTGGCGTTCGTGGTCGCCAACGCCGAAGCGCTCCCCTTCCCCCCGGCCTGCTTTGACCGGGTGCTGGTCCGCTCCGCGCCCCATCACTTCCACAACCTCATGCTGGCGCTGGCCCAGGTCTTCCGGGTGCTCCGCCCGGGCGGTGTCTTCGCGGTCAGCGACTGCTCGCCGCCGCCGGTGGTGCGCGACTGGCTGGAGGTGGTCGAGGTCGGCCGCGACCCCTCCCACGTCCGCAGCCGCGCCCTCGAGGAGTGGCGGTCGCTGCTGCAAAGCGTCGGCTTCCACGTTGAGCACGCCGAGCGCATCGAGCAGGAGAAGGACATCCTGGACTGGTTCCAAGTCTCCGCCACCGCCGCCGACCAGCAGCGCAAGCTGCTCGACTACTACGAGACCGCACCTCAGGCGGTGCGCTCCCAGCTGTTTCCCCAGTGGCGGGAGGGCCGCTTCTACCACCGCTACTGGCATGCCCAGATCCGTGCCCGCCGCCCGCTGGAGCGATCCGCCTGAGGGTGCGCGCTGGGGTAGGCTCTAGCTGATGTCCGACCCCGTCGACTTGAGCGGAGTGCACCGCGAGCTTGACCTGCTCAAGGCCAAGCTCTGCCACTGCCAGCTCCGGGGCGAGTGCCTGGGCTGCAAGGGGATCGAGATGGTCCGACAGCAGCTCCAGGCGGTGGTGGCGGCCGCCTCCCAGCCGGTGCTGCTGCAGGTCGCCCAGGAGACTGCCGCCCGGGACATGCTGAGCCAGTTCGCCCAGATGCAGCAGCGGCTCATGGACGACCCGCAGATCCGCGACGCCGCCGAGGCGGTGCGCCAGCGGCTGCTGGACGACCCCGAGGCGCGCCGGATGATCGAGGAGTTGATGCGCCACCTAGGTGAGCAGGGCGGCGGCCCGCCGGGGATGCCACCGGCTTGAACCCCCGCCGCTCCACCCTGGTGCTGCCGGCCAGCAACTGGGACATGGCCGTCAAGGCCGCGGGCCTGCCCGCGGACCAGGTGGTGCTGGATCTGGAGGACGGTGTTCCCGAGGCTGACAAAGAAGGCGCACGCCAAGGCGCGCTGAGAGCGTTGCGCGACATCGATTTCGGCGAGCGCGCAGTCTCCGTGCGCATCAACCGGCTCGGCCACCAACACGGCCTCAGAGACCTGACCATGCTGGTGTCCGAGGCTGGCGAGCGGCTGGACAGTGTGGTCCTGCCCAAGGTTCGCCGGCCGGCCGAGGTGGTGGCGGCGGAGCTAGTGGTGGCATCACTTGAGGCGGAGCGGGACCGGCACTTCGACCTTCGTCTCGAGGCACAGATCGAGGACCCGACCGCTCTGGAAGCGGCCTACCAGATTGCCCGG
Source organism: Candidatus Dormibacteria bacterium (assembly GCA_046703825.1). GTDB lineage: Bacteria > Chloroflexota > Dormibacteria > Aeolococcales > Bog-877 > JBJKSO01. The sequence goes on along the minus strand of JBJKSO010000116.1, from coordinate 2,790 downwards.
GCCTCGCCCCGCCTGCGCGCGCTGGTGTTCGGACCTGGTGACTTCGCGGCGGCGATGGGGATGCCCCAGACCGAGATTGGAGCTGCCGACCCCTCGTTCGGGGGAGACATCTGGTACTACCCGCTGATGCGCCTGACTGTGGCCGCCCATGCCGCGGGAGTGGCGGCGGTGGATGGACCCTACTCCAGGCTCAACGATGCCGAGGGCGCCAGCCGCAGCGCCCGGCGCTCGGCAGCGCTGGGGATGGACGGCAAGTGGGCCATCCACCCTGCCCAGTTGGAGCCAATCAACCGGGCCTTCACCCCCAGCGAGGAGCAGCTGCAGAAGGCGCGCCAGATCCTCTCCACCCTGGACGCCCGGGGCGGGGCCTCCAGGCTGGGTAGCGAGATGGTCGACGAGGTGAGCCGGCGGATGGCGGAGACGGTGCTGCGGCGCAGCGGCACCGGGCCGGCTTGAGCCTGGGCCGCCTTCAGGACGCGGTCGCCACCCGGGTGGTCCACGCCGCCGACCGCGACGATGCCGCCGAGGGGGCCGCGGTGCCGGCGATTGTGGTCTCCTCCGTCTACCGACACGGCAACCCCCGCGGGTACTCCTACGGTCGGGAGCACAACTCGAACTGGGAGCGGCTGGAGGCGGCCCTCGCCGAGCTGGAGCATGGGTCCGGCGCCGTGCTCTACGGCTCGGGGATGGGTGCGGTGGCGGCGGTGGTGGAGCAGGTGCCCCCGGGGGGCAAGATCGTGGTTGCCCGCGACGCCTACACCGGGAGCCGGGAGATCTTGGCTTTTCTCGAGGGGACCGGCCGGTGCCGGGTGGAGCGAGTCGATGCCACCGACATAGGCGAGGTGGCGGCCGCGTGCGCCGGCGCCTACCTGGTCTTGGTGGAAGCCCTGGGCAATCCCCTGCTATCGGTGACCGACATCGTCCGCTGCGCGCAAGTCGCGCACCAGGCAGGAGCCCTGCTGGCGGTGGACAACACCTTCGCCACCCCGCTTCTGCTCAGGCCGCTGCAACTGGGCGCCGACTTGGTCATCCACTCCGCCTCCAAATACCTGGGCGGCCACAGTGACCTGGTGCTTGGGATCGTGGTCTGCGCCGATCCAGAGCGGGTGCCCCAGTACCGGCACTACCGGACCCACCACGGGGCGTCACCGGGGGAGCTGGAGGTCTGGCTGGCGCTGCGCGGTCTCAAGACCCTCGACGTGCGCCTCCGCCGCCAGGTCGAGAACGCGCAATTCCTGGCCGAGCACTTTGCCGCGTCGGGCTGGTTCGAGAGGGTTCACTACCCCGGGCTGAGGGCACATCCCCAGCACGCGATCGCGGCGGCCCAGTTCCAAGACGGCTTTGGGGCAATGATCTCCGTGGAGCTGGCCGGCAGTGCGGAAAGGGCGGAGGCAGTCTGTGCGGCGACCCGCGTCTGGACCAACGCAACCAGTTTGGGGTCGGTGGAATCGCTCATCGAGCGCCGCGGCCGGTGGCACGGCGAGGAGTACCTTCCTCCCGGGCTGCTGCGGATGTCGGTCGGGGTCGAAGCCCGAGAAGACCTGCTACGCGACATCGAACAGGCGCTGGGCGCCACCGCCGGCTAGCAATCTGGGGAAGTGCGGCAGGACGGCGCTGCCGCATCGCACTGGAAGCTCTTCCTCAGCATTCCACGACCTGTTTCGCAGCAACCCCTCCGGGCAGATCCCCGCGTTCGTCTGGACGGCTGCCGTCCAAAGCATCATGAAAGAGACGGCGCCGACCCCATAGCTCGTGATGGCGGTGCTCAAGGCAGTCGACGGCTGGAGACCCGAAGACTGGGTTTGGCCGGGTAGAGCGGGCACAGCCGGCGCCGGCCAAGACGTCGCGGGCTGGCCCGGTCAGCCGGCCGCCGGTGGGGCGGCGGTGCCCAGCGGCCCGCGGGGGCCGATGTCCGGCACGGACCGCACTCCGAACACCTGGGACAGAGCGGCGCGGGCTGCGAGCCAGCCGCACTGACCGTGGACGCCGGGACCAGGAGGCGTCGCCGAAGAGCACAGGAAGATCCGGCGGTCCGGCGTCTTGTGGGGACTCCAGCGCATCACCGGACGGAAGAAGGTCTGCCTCAATGACTGCGCGCCACACCCGATGTCCCCGCCGACGCAGTTGGGGTCGTAGGCCTCCTGATCGGCGGCTGTCCTTGTCGCGCGGTGAAGGATCCGATCGCGAAAGCCGGGGGCAAACCGCTCAATCTGCGCCTCAACCTGCTGGGTCATATCGACGCTGGAACCGGCGGGGACGTGGCAGTACGCCCAAAGCGTGTGCTTGCCCTCGGGTGAGCGAGTCGGATCGACCACATTCGGCTGCACCACCAAGACGTAAGGACGCTCCGGGTGGCGCCCGTGGGCTACTTCCGCCTCACCCGCGGCAACCTGCTCGAAGGTGCCGCCCAGATGCACCGTGCCCGCCCGCCAGCAGTCCCGGTTGGTCCAGGGCACCGGCCCGTCCAGGGCAAAGTCGACCTTGCACACTCCGGGGCCGTAGCGGAACCGCTCCAGCGCCCGCCGGTAGCCCGCGGGCAGGCGATCGGCGGCGAGCTGCACCAACGCGCGCGGGCTGACGTCCAGCAGGACCGCCTGCGCCCGGGGCAGCTCCGCCAGCGAGTGGACCCACCGGCCGGTTTCGACCTTGCCGCCGCCCGCGGCGAGCGCGGCCAGCAAGGCCTCGGTGATCTGGCCGCTGCCGCCCCCCGCGAGCGGCCAGCCGACCTTGTGCGCCAGCGCCGTGAGCAGGGTGGCCACCCCCGCGGTGGGTGCCCGGTCCAGCGGAACC
>JBJKSO010000115.1:0-82884 GCA_046703825.1 Candidatus Dormibacteria bacterium | reverse complement strand
GGCCAGCGCCAAGCGGGCGGCCCGGGCGCGCCGGGGCGGGGCGACCAAGGCGGCTCCCGTGGCGGCCGAGTCGCCCACGGCGGAGCCGGCGGAGCCAGAGGCGACGGGCGATGGCGCATAAGAAGGGCGGCGGGAGCAGCCGCAATGGCCGAGACAGCCGGGGCCAGCGCCTCGGAGTCAAGGTTTATGGGGGCCAGTCCGTCAGTGCCGGAGCCGTTCTGGTGCGCCAGCACGGTACCCACCTGCTGGCTGGCGACGGGGTCGGGGTGGGCCGCGACTACACCTTGTTCGCACTCCGGGATGGGACGGTCGCCTACCAAAGCTATCGCGGCGATCGCACGCGGGTCTCGGTCGCGGCGGACTCTGTCGCCCACTAGACCGGGGTCCGGCCCAGCGCCTGCATGAGCGTCTTTCTGGACGAGGTCGATCTCAGCGTGAGCGGTGGGCGCGGTGGGGACGGCTCAGCCAGCTTCCGCCGGGAGAGGTTTGTCCCCCGGGGCGGACCCGACGGTGGTGACGGTGGGCGGGGAGGGGATGTGCTGCTGCTGGCGGACCCGAGTCTCAGTTCGCTGCAGCGCTACCAGTCCACCCGATCCTTTCGCGCCAAGGCGGGAGGGCCGGGGGAGGGAGGCAACCGCCACGGGGCCGACGGCAGCTCGCTGATCCTGACCGTTCCGGTGGGAACGGCGGTCTACGATCAGCAGGAGGGTCGGCTGCTCGGAGACCTTGACCGTGAGGGCTCCCAGCTGGTGGCGGCCCGGGGGGGGAGAGGCGGGCGGGGCAACGTCCACTACGCCACGCCGACCCACCAGTCGCCGCGGCGGCGCGAGCTGGGCGAGCCGGGGCAGTCGCGGGTGGTGCGACTGGAGCTCCGCCTGATCGCCGACGTGGGCATCGTCGGGCTCCCCAACGCGGGTAAGTCGACCCTGCTGCGCGCGCTGACCGCGGCCAGGCCCAAGGTCGCCGATTACCCCTTCACTACCCTAACCCCCAACCTCGGGGTGGCTGAGGTAGAGGGTCTGGGTCGGATTACGGTGGCGGACGTGCCCGGGCTGATCGAAGGAGCTCACGAAGGGAGTGGTTTGGGCACGGCCTTCCTGCGCCATTTGGAGCGCACCCGAGCCCTGATCCACCTGGTCGACGCGACGCTCGGCCCCGAGGGGGCGGTCCAGGCCTACCGGCAGGTCCAGCAGGAGCTGGAGCTCCACAGCCGCGAGCTGGCGGAGAAGCCGGTCGCGATCGGCCTCAACAAGGTCGACCTGGTCGGGTCGGCAATGGCGGCCGAGGTGCTGGGCCGGCTCGCCGCCGAGTCCGGCCGGAACGTGGTCCCGGTATCGGCAGCCACTGGCGAGGGTTGTGCCCAGCTGCTCGAGCAGGCCGCTTCGATGGCGCCCCCTTCGGAGGCGGCGACGGCTGGGGAGTTCCGCCTCTACCGCGGCCCGGCCGGTCTCGGGCGCGAATTCCGCGTCAACCGTGTCGATGCCGGCTTTCTCGTGGAGGGCGAGTGGCTTGAGCGGCAGGTGGATCGCGTCGATCTGGACGACTCCGCCTCTGTCCTTCGGCTGCAGCGACTGCTCCGCCGCAGCGGGGTGGAGCGGGCGCTGGCGGTGGCGGGCGCTACTGCTGGCGACGAGGTGACCATCGGGCACGCCAGCTTCACCTATCTCCCCGACGAAGAATCCGGCGGTGGAGCTCCAAGATGACGGGCCAGACGCGCGGCTCGGCTTGGATCCTCTTCGGCGGTACCTTCGATCCCCCTCACCTTGGCCACGTGGCGGTGGTGCGCGGTCTGCTGGAACAGCCCGCCCAAGGAGTGATCTTGGTTCCGTCGGGAATCCCGCCCCACAGGCCTGCGCCGGAGGCCTCGGCTGAAGAGCGCGTGGAGATGCTGCGGCTGGCCACCCAGCCGCTCGCCGGACCGCGGCTGCGCGTTTCGGCGGTCGAGGTCGAGCTACGGGCCAAGGGGTACACCGTGGACACGGTGCGCCGGCTCGGCGCCGAGCTGCCCGGCCGCGATCTCTGGCTCGCCCTGGGCTCAGACGTCGCCGCCAGTCTTGGCCGGTGGCGGCAGCCGGAGACCCTGCTGGGCCTGGTGAAGCTGGTGGTCTTCGATCGGCCAGGATCAAGGTGGAGTGCCGCCGGCGCAGTCGACCGGCTGCGCGCCCAAGGGCTGCCGGTGGAGGTCGCCGCCACCATCGCCCTGGAGGCACCCGAGGTGGAGGCCAGCCTCGTCCGTCGGCGGCTGCGTCGCGGCGACCGTTGCCGCGACGTGCTGAGTCCAGAGGTGAGCGACTACATCGTGGAGCGCTCTCTCTACGGCTTCGGCTCCTCGCCCGCGCGCCTGGCCGCTGGCGCGTGACGCCGCTCCAGCTGAGCCGGCTCGTGGCGGATGCCGCGTTGGACCGCAAGGCACACGCCGTCGTGCGTATCGATCTGCGCGAGAAGACCACCATGGCCGATTACTTCGTGATTTGTGAGGGGGACACCGACCGGCAGGTGAGGGCCATAGTGGACGCCATGACGGAGCAGGCCGCGAAGGTCGGAGTTCGCCCCCTGGCCGTCGCCGGCTACGCCGAGGGGTCCTGGATCTGCGTCGACCTCGACTCGGTGGTCGCTCACGTCTTCCTGCCCGGGGAGCGTGCCTACTACAACCTGGAGGAACTCTGGGGCCCCGCGCGGCGGGTCCGCCCGCGGCCGTCCGGGGTGGCGCGGGAACCGTGAGCCGGGCCCGCTTCCGGCTGGGCTGCTTCATCCCGCAGGGATGGCGGGCCGACCTGCCGGAGGGCGTCGACGGAGCCGGAGCCTGGACGGCTGCTCTTGACGTGGCGCGGCGGGCGGAGCGGAGCGGATACCAGTGCCTTTGGGTCTACGACCACCTGCAGACGCCTGCGCCCTACCCCCCGGCACCGGTGTTAGATCCGCTGCTGCTGCTGACTGCCGCCAGTCAGGTCACCAGCCGGATTCGCGTCGGCACCATGTGTCTGGCCGTGCCGCTGCACCACCCGGCTCAGCTAGCCCACCAGCTGGCCTGCCTGGACGGCTTGAGCGGCGGCCGGCTGGAAGTCGGCCTGGGCGGCGGCTCGGACCCCCTTGAGGCCAGAGCCTTCGGCATCGACTTTCCCCCGGTCCGGGAGCGGATTCTGGCCGCTGGGGAGGTGGCCGAGGTGCTCCGGGCTTGCTGGCGGCACGACAGCACCAGCTACGAGGGCCGCTACGCCACGCTGGTCGAGGCGCGCTGCCTGCCTAGACCGATGCAGCCGAAGCTGCCTCCGATTCTGATCGCTGGCGGCGGCGACCTCACCCTCTGGCAGGCGGCGCGCCACGGCGACGGCTGCAGCCTGTTTGGGCCGCCGGAACGGGTGGCCGCCAAGCTCGAGGTCTTGGAGGAACGCTGTCGGCTGATCGGCCGCCGGGTGGGGGAGCTCAGGGTGGCCGTGGTCCTGGACTGCCTGATCGCCGACAGCGAGGCTCAGGCCGATGCTCTGGTCGACCGCTACAACCGTCACGGGGAGGACATCGCCAGCTTTCGCGCCCGGCGACTGGTCGGCACCCCCCAGGCCTGCGCCCAGCAGCTGCAGCGCTACTTGGATCTGGGGGTCAGCGACGTGTGCTGCTACTTCCCCGACGCGGCCGAGGACAAGAGCTTGGAACGGCTGGCCGCCGCGGTGCTGGCGCCGGCCCCCTCTGCCGTCTGAGCGTCAGTCAGCAGACCCCGTTCCAGTTGTTGCGATACGCCGACGGGCAGTTGACCGGGGTGTTGGCGTGGCTCAGCGTGTTGGGGAGGTAGTAGTCGGCGTTGATCCCGCTGCCCACCTGAACCAAGTCGGCGGGCTTGGGGTACCAGAGCACCGGCTGTCCCTGGAGGGCGTCCTGCATGTAGGTCTGCCACATGGGAGCGGCGCCGGTGATGCCCGAGGCCACCCGCGACAGGGGAGCCCCGTTGGCGTTGCCGACCCAGACTCCGGTGACCATCTGCGGGGTCCAGCCGAAGGTCCAGTTGTTCTCCAGCCCGTTGGAGTAGGTGCCGTTGGCGTACTGGAGATCGGCGGTGCCGGTCTTGGCGGACACCGGTCGGCCGGTAAGGGTCAGGTGGTTGTCGGGGCCGAAGTCCATGAGGCGGTTGTTGTTGTCGGAGAGGATCGCGTTCATGATGTAGGCGACGTCGGGGGTGACCACCTGGAGGGAGTTCTTGGCGACGTCGTACTGGTAGATGGTGCGATTGCCGCGGGTGATCCTCACGATCGCGGTCGGCTTGTGCAGGACGCCACCACTGGCCAGCACCGAAGCACCCGTGGCCATCTGGAGTTCACTCACGCCCTCCGAGAGGCCGCCCAGGGTCAGCGCCGGACCGTAGGTGTTCTGGGGGTTCAGCAGTGAGGTCGCCCCCATCCGCTCGGCGAAACTGACCACATCGCTCAGCCCGGTCATCATCTCCGTCTTGACGGCGGGGATGTTGATGGAGTTGCCCAGGCAGATCTTGAGCGGGCACAGCCCGATGAAGTCATGTTCGTAGTTCTGCGGCGAGTAGCCGTTGATGTTGATGGGGGCGTCGTCGATCGGGGTGGTCATGGTGAACTTGCCTGAGGCAAGGGCGGCGGTGTAGGTGAACATCTTGAACGACGATCCCGGGCGGCCGGGCTCGGTCACCATGTTGATCTGTCCGTACGGGCCCGCGTAATTGGTGGTCCCCACCATCGCTAGGATCTCGCCGCTCCTGGGATCCATCGAGACCAGGGCTGCGTCACCGATGTTGAACTCCGACTGGTAGTAGGCGTCGGTGGTCGGGTTCTGCACGTCGCCCTCGGCGATCTCCTGGTCCTGCAGGTCCAGCGACGTGTAGATGTTCCAGCCGCCCGGGTTGAGGTAGGCGTCCCCGAACTGGCTCTGAAGCTGTGACTCCGCGTACTGCACGAAGTCGGGCGCCCGGAGCGGATCACTGGTGGTCCAGGAGTAGTAGGTGAGCTTCTCCGCCGCCGCCGCCTTGGCGGTGGCCTCGGAGACGTCGCCGTTGTTGACCATCGCCTGCAGCACGACCTTCTGGCGCTGCTTGGCGTAGCCAGGGTTGATCAGCGGGTCGAAGAGAGTGGGGGCGTCCGGGATCCCCGCCAGCATGCTCGCTTGGGCCAGATCCAGCTTGCTGGCGGGCAGGTGGTAGTAGAGCTCCGAAGCCGTGCCGGCGCCGACCGCCTGGTTCCCGTAGGGGATCCGGTTGAGGTACATCTGCAGGATCTTGTGGGGGGTGAAGACCCGGGCGATCTCGTAGCCCAGCAGCAGCTCGCGAATCTTGCGGGTGATGGTTTGCTGGGGGGTCAGGAACGCGATCTTGGCCAGCTGCTCGGTGATGGTGCTGGCGCCCTGGAGGGAGCTGTGATGGCTGAGGTCGTGCACCGCCGAGGCGAGGATGCGCGGCAGGTCGGCCGAGGCGGTGTCCTGGTAGAAGTGGCGGTCCTCGACCGCGATCGTGGCCTTGACGAGCCAGGGGCTGATTTGGGAGAGCTTGACGTTGGTGTGGTGCACCCCGGGCTCGTGCAGCACCGCCAGCAGCGTGCCGTCGCTGGCTCTCAGGTAGCTGTCCTGCGGCGGACCCAGGTTGGGCAGGTCGGCGACGCTGGGCAGCCCGACCTGGAAGGCGGAGAGCACCAGGAACCCGGCCCCGACCCCGATCGCCGACGCCAGCAGGATCAGCGACACCAGCACCGTGGTGACCCGCATCGCCTTGTGCTTGCGCCAGAAGCTCTGCTTCGGCCGACCCAGCGGATCGCGCTTCCTCCCGGACCGGCCGGAGGTGACGCTTATCTCGTGCATCTGATCAGCTGCTGCCCCACTTGCCCGCCGTCCTAGGCTCGATTATGCCAGCCGGTCGCCGCGCTTCCCGGAGGCACGAGCGCGCACGGGCACGTTACGGGGGCGTGGCGAGTGCCTCACGACTCTGCAAATACGGCTGAGCTGCCGGTCGGGTTACGCCAATCTCGTGACACACTCCCGGCCGTTGCAGATGAGGCAATCAAGGCAGCCCGCTTCCGAATGAGAGTCAAAGAGAACATGTCAGCAGCACCCGTCACCGCACCGGAGGCAACCCGGACCCCGATCGGGTTTCCCCCGGTCCCCCAGAACTCGAAGGAGGCGGGGCTCCCTTTTCCGTTCGTCTGCGACCTGCTGCTGAAGATTCTCTACTACAACGGCACCATGCTGGGCCGCGAGCTGTCGCGGCACTCGGCGCTGCCCTGGCGGATGGTGGGCGACTCGCTGAAGTTCCTCACCGACGAGGGCTACACCGGTACCACCGGGATCAGGGGGACGGTGGGTGCGGAAGGGGGCTTCGCCGAGGGGCTCCAGTACATGATCAGCAAGGCCGGTCGCGAGCGTGCCAAGGAGCTGGTAGACGTTAACCAGTACGCTGGCCCGGCGCCCATCCCCTTGGACGTCTACGTCGCCGTCGCCCGCCACCAGGGCCGTAGCAGCGCTCCGGTGACCCACCAGGTGCTGCGGGCCGCGCTCGACCACCTGGTGCTGCCGCCCAGCGTCTTGAATCGGCTCGGGCCAGCCCTGGGGGCGCGGCAGTCGATCTTCCTCTACGGCCCGCCCGGCAACGGCAAGAGCACCATCGCCGAGGCCTGCGCCAAGCTCCTGGGCGACCCCGTCTTCATTCCCCACGCGATCTATGTCAAGGGCGAGGTGATCCGGGTCTTCGACCCGGTCCACCACCGGCCGGTCGCCGGCGACCTGCCGCCGCACGACCTGCGCTGGCAACTCTCCCACCGCCCGGTGGTGCGCGCCGGAGGCGAGCTGACCGGCCGGGAACTGGACCTGAGCTTCGACCCGCGCATGGGCTTTTACGAGGCTTCGCTGCAGCTCAAGGCCAACGGGGGCATGTTCTTGGTCGACGACTTCGGTCGCCAGCAGGTGAGCCCCCAGGACCTGCTGAACCGGCTGATCGTGCCGCTGGAGGCGGGCTTCGACTACATCAACGTCTCCCGTGCCGGGACCACGGTCGCCGTTCCCTTCACGGAGGTGCTGATCCTGTCCACCAACATCAAGCCCAAGCAGCTGGTGGACGAGGCGTTCATGCGGCGGATCCGCTACAAGGTAGAGGTACCCAACCCGAGCGTGGTCGAGTACAGCCGGATCTTCCGGCGGGCCTGCGAGTCGATCGGGATCGACTACGATCCCGCGGCCGTCAACTACCTCATCAACGAGCACTACCAGAAGACGGCGCGGCCGCTGCACGGCTGCGAGCCGCGCGACATCCTCGACCATTTGGTGCACGCCGCCGCCTACTTCGGGGTCGAGCCCAGGCTCACCCCGGAGTTGCTCGACCACGCGGTCTCCGCCTACTTCGCCAACATGCAGGACGAGGAGGGATCTGCCACCGCCTTCCCCTCGATGTTGGGCGAGCGGCATGCTAGCTCCCAGCCCAACGGCTGAGCAGCAACTCCGCGGTTGGTGGAGCGAAGGGGACTTGAACCCCTGACCTCTGCCGTGCGAAAGCAGCGCTCTCCCAGCTGAGCTATCGCCCCGGGGGAAACCCAGTATAGGTGGGCCAGGAGATACCGACCCCGTTCAGGGACCGAGGGGCTAGGCGGCGCGGCGCTGCCAGCGGGTCTTCTTCAGCATCTTCTTGTGCTTGTGCTTGCGCATCTTCTTGCGCCGCTTCTTGATTACCGAACCCACTAAGAAGAAAACCTCGGCTGAAAGACCTCTGACAGGGTCCGAGTTCCAAACCGGTCCCCGGGACCCGGGTAGTCTACTGGCAGCGCGAATACGACGTCAATTCCGAACCCAGGTTCGGGGGAGGTGGGATGGAGACCCTGTGGGCGCCCTGGCGCATGGCCTACATCGACCGCGTCAATTCCCAAGCGGCGGAGGCGGTGTGCATCTTCTGCGCCGCCGCGTCCGGAGATGATCTTCCCGAAATGGTGCTCCACCGCACCCCGGGGGCGGTCTGCATGCTCAACCGCTACCCGTACAACCCCGGCCACCTGATGGTGGCCCCGAGGCGCCACGGGGGCGACCTGGCCGCCCTGGCACCTGACGAGCTGGTCGCGGTGATGGCCGAGATTCAGTTGGCGACCACGGTCCTGAGCCAGGAGCTGGGCTGTGATGGCTTCAACGGCGGCTGGAACCAGGGACGGGTGGCGGGAGCGGGAATCGACCAGCACCTGCACCTTCACCTCGTGCCCCGCTGGAGCGGCGACACCAACTTCATGCCGGTGTTGGCCGACGCCAAGGTCATCCCCGAGCACCTGGCGGCGACCGAGGCGCGGCTCAGGCCGGCTTTCGCCCGGGCAGCCGAGGGTGCCCCACCGCATCCCTAGCGGCTCCACGTGCCGCCCACTTCCCGAGGCGCCGGAGGGGGCGCGCCGTCAGCCAATCTCGGCCGCAAGCATCGTCTGGTCCACCGGTCTTGCCGGGCATGACCCGAGTCCGTGAGCTCCGCGTTCGGAGGGCACATGCTGCCAGCCGGCATCGAGGTCACGGTCAAGGACATTCTGGCGCTGACCCAGGCGGACCAGATTGCCCACGATGGCGCAGGCCCCCGTCGCGCCAGCCTCTCGCGTGGGTGCCCCCAGCGTCCAAGTCGGACGTCCAGCCAAGAGTGACGCGGCTTGCAGTAGCCGTCGGGGGCCCCGGCCCTGCCCGCGGTTCGTTGCCGACCCGACCGATGGTGCCGACGCGCGAGCTGTGAGGACCAGAGGGGAAGCGGTGGAAAAGGCGGGCTGCCAGACGCCCAACTCGCGGAGCCGGCGGCACTTCCTGCTGCGGCTTCGTCCCTACTACCGCCAGGTCGCGGGGCTGCTGGTCGTCGGCTCGGTGGCGGGGATCGTGATGAACGTGGCGATCGTTTTGCCAGCGGTGTTCCTCGGTCGTGCGCTCAATACGGTGCTCGCCTACCAGCACCACCAGGTGAGCGGCGGGCAGGTGGCGGCGGCCGCTGCGCTGTTCGTGGCCGCTACGGCGGCGACCCAGGTTCCCCGAATCGGCAAGCGCTACTGGCTGGATCTGGCCCGGGCCCGGTTCAGGGCGAACGTCCGCGCGGACGCGCTGCGGGGGGTCTTGGCGTGGCCGATGGAGCGACTGGTTGAGCTGTCGGTCGGTGCCGTGATGGCGAGGGTGATCGGGGACGTGGAGGTGCTGGGCGTCGGCGTCGGCGAAGTCATCGTCGAGACCTGGGACACCTTGTTGTTCTCGGTGTCGATCGTTGTGACGATGCTGCTCTACAGCCCGGTCTTGGCAGTCCTCGCTCTCGCTCCCGTGCCGGCTGCCCTGTGGCTGGCCAAAGTGTCCGGGCGCCTCGTCGCTCAGCGCACCACCGCGGCCCGCCAGGCCGACGCGGAACTCACCAGCGTGCTACACGAGCAGCTCGGTGCGATCCGGCTGTTGCGCCTGGCCGGGCGTTCCGGAACGGCGACGGGCCGGGTGCGCGCGCTGGCGGGCCGTCAGGCGGGCGCGGAGTTGGACGCCATTCGGATGGACGAGGGGCTGTCCGCGGTGTACTCGGTTTTGCTTGGTTCTGGAGCGTTGTTCATCGTGTGGCTCGGTGGGCAGGAGGTCGCTGCCCGGACGCTGAGCGTCGGGGGGCTGGTGGCGTTCCTGGCGCTGTTTGCCCGTTTCGTTGGCCGGGCGCCGCGGATCCCGCAAATGGTCAATCGGGTCCAGGCCGCCGGGGCCGCCCACGCCCGACTCGAACCACTCCTCGCTCCGGCCGTCCCTGCTGTCGGGGAACCCCGGTGGGCGTCGTTCCGTTCGGTCCACCTGGCGGGCGCGCCCGCCGAGGTGCCAGCGCGGCAGGCCGGCGGTCGGGCCTCGGGACCCGCGCCGCTCTCATTCGCTGAGGTCACGTTCACCTACCCGGGAGCGGGACATCCGGCGATCTCCGAGCTCAACCTGGAGGTGCCCGCCGGGAGCTTCGTCGCCGTGACCGGACCTGTCGGCGCCGGCAAGAGCGCTTTGGCCCGACTGGCCGCCGGCGTTTACGCGCCGGAGCACGGCCAAGTACTCGTGAACGGCGTGCCAGCAGCTCACCTGGTAGGGGCCGAGCGGGCCGGGCTCATCGGCTACCTCGGCCAGGAGCCGTACCTGTTCTCTGGGAGCATCGCCGCCAACATCGATCTCGCTCCCGAACTGTACGGAACCGAGGGCGGCCACCCAGCCAGGCGGGCCGTGGCTCTGGCGGCCTTCGAGGAGGACCTCGCCGACATGGTGGACGGCCTTGCCACCGAGGTCGGCGAGCTTGGTGTCCGCGTCTCGGGGGGCCAGCGCCAGAGGATAGCCCTGGCCCGGGCGCTGGCAGCTGGCGGGGGGATCCCGGGCCTGCTAGTCCTCGACGACCCCTTCTCTGCCGTCGACGTGCACACCGAAGCGCTGATCGTGGCGCGCCTGCGTGAAGCCCTCGGGGGGATGGCCCCCCTCGACGAGCGGGCGACCATACTCCTCTTCAGCCACCGCTTGGCGGCATTCCCCCACGCCGATCTGGTGGTGGTGCTCGACAGCGGGAGGGTCGAGGAGGTGGGCGCCCACACCGACCTGCTGGCTGCCGAGGGTCTCTACGCCAGGATCTTCCGGGCCCAGGCCCGGCTCGAGACTCCCAGTTCCAGTATCAGCTCCGCGGAGCTGGAGACGCGGTGAGAGTCTTCGTCCGCCCCCGTCCGCCCGCCGCGCAGGTACCAGGCTTGGGCAGGAAGGTCGTGGCTCTCCTCGCCCCCTGGCGGCGGCGACTCGCCGTCGTGGCCATCTGTGTCGGCATTTCGGCGCTTGCGGGGATCGTGCCTGCGTTCGTCGTGCGTCACGTGGTCAATCAGCTCGTGGCCCACGAGACGTCCGGCCTTCTCGTGTCCGCGCTCGTCTACCTGGTGGCCCTCGCCGCCGACGGCGCCTTCGCATTCGCCGCCTCGTATCTGGCGGCCCAGGTCTCCCAGTCGGCCATCGCCGAGCTGAGGGTGCGTCTGTTTGCCCACGCCACCGTGCTGCCCGTTTCCTACTTCGACCGGAATCCGATCGGCGATGTCATCAGCAGGGCAACGGCGGATGTGGAGACCATCGACGAACTTTTCACGGACGGGATCGCCACACTGGTCGGCCAGCTCGTCCCCCTCGCCGCCACGGCCGCGGCGATGATCGCCCTCAGCCCGATTCTGTCGGCGGTGGCGGCTGTCGTTCTCCCGCCGCTGCTCGGCGTCATCCGTTTCCTTCAGGTCCGTGTCCGCAACGCCCAGCGGGAAACCCGTGTCGCTGTCGGTCGGCTGAACGTCGAACTGGCCGAGGTCGTGGGCGGCGCCGAGACTGTGCGGGCCTTCGGCAAGCAGGCCGCCTTTGTCGCCCGGTTCAAGGCTGCGCTCAGGCGCACGCTGCTGGCCCAGCGCGACTCGTTCAAGTACAACGCCCTCTTTGCACCGGTCAGCGGTCTGCTGTCCTCAATCGTCATCGCCCTGCTGCTGTGGGCAGGGGCAGGGGGCAGCTTTGCCAGCGCTGGAGTAAACCTCGGCACCCTGACCGCGTTCGTTTTGCTCGCCCAAAACTTCTTCGCGCCGATCGTGGCCCTCGGTGACGAGTGGCAGTCCGTCCAGGCTGCCATCGCCGGCGCCGAGCGGGTTTTCGAACTGCTTGACGTGCCCGCCGGGGAACCGGCCGGGGCAACGGTCAGGGAAGCCAAGGATGCCCACGGCCTCGAGCTGCACCGAGTCGGGTTCTCCTACATCCCGGGCCGTCCCGTGCTCGCCGACGTTTCGCTCACCGTTGGTCGGGGCCAGCACCTGGCGGTCGTGGGTCGGACCGGAGCCGGCAAGTCGACTTTGGTCGGCATCGCTGGCGGTCTCCACGCACCGACCACGGGCTGCGTCCGGCTGGTCGGCGTCGATCCTCATACGCTCGGAGAGGCGGAGCGCCGCCGGCTGGTCGGCGTCGTCCCTCAGACGCTCCATCTCTTCGCCGGAACCGTCCGCGACAATCTGACCCTCTTCGACCCGGCGGTGCCCGACGACGCCCTCTGGGAGGCGCTGAGCCTTGTCGGCATTGCCGATCTGGTTGCCGGCCTGCCCAGCGGTCTGGACACTTCGCTGGCCGGGCGAGGCGGCGGGGCTGGCACCGCGCTCTCCACCGGGCAGCGTCAACTCCTCGCCCTCGCCCGAGCGACCGTTCTGCGCCCGGCGGTTCTGCTGCTGGACGAGGCGACGGCCGTCGTCGACGGGGCCAGCGACGCCGCCTTTCGGGCCGCATTGCGCCAGGGCGTGCTCCGACGCGGATGCACCGTGCTGACCGTCGCCCACCGTATCTCGACCGCCCGCGAGGCGGACCTGGTAGCCGTCTTCGAGAAGGGCAGCGTGGTCGAGCTCGGCAGCCCGGACCGCCTGCTCGCCACTGGGGGGCGCTTTGCCGCCTTCGCGGACCTGGAAGCCGCCGGCTGGGACTGGCAGGAGCCGGTCGCTACCGGTGCCGGCCGCGAGCGAGCATCGACCTGAGATCACCGACCACCCCAATGCGTTAGGGTCCACGCTCGGTGGTCTTCGCCGACATCTACCTCCAGCCGGATGCCCCCGACCCCGTGCTCGACGAGCAGGTGGTTGTGCAAGCCGCGCGACGCCATGTGGCCGACGCCGGGCGGCTTTTGACCGTCGATGAGTCCGGGGGCGAGGCCCGTGCCTATTTCCTCGAAGGCGGTCTGGTCGTGAAGACCCAGCGGCCGCACCGTCTGCGGCCCCGCACCAGCCTCGCCAAGGAGGCCTTCTTCCTGGTCGAGCTGCACCGCTGGGGCGACTTCCCCGTGCCTCGGGTGCTCGGCCACGGCGAGGTTGAGGGGATCGAGTACCTCTGCCTCACCAGGATCCCCGGCTCGGCTCTACTGCACACGACCATTTCTCCCGAAGAGCGCCGCCGCGTCCTGACCGAGCTCGGCCGCACTCTCCGCATGATTCACCTTGTCGATCAGTCGGCCTTCGAGGCCAGCGCGCTCCTACCCGGAGACCGGCAAGCCGCCGAGTCGCGAGCCCGGATCGCCGCCGCCTTCGAGCGGCTCGCCGCCGCCTTCGACTCCGATACCGAGCTTGCCGGAAGGATCGCGGTCCGGCGGATCGCCGAAGAGCGCCTGGCAGTGGCCGAAGAAGATACCGAGCCGGTGAGCCTGCACTCAAACCCCGGGCCAGAGCACACCTTCGTGGACCCGTCTACCGGCGGCTTCAGCGGGCTGATCGACTTCGGCGACGCCTACCGCAGCCACCCCGCTTTCGACTTTCGACCCTGGCCCGACCACGACGACGCTGAGGCTGTGTTTGGCGGCTACCTCTCCGGGGGCCCACTCCCTCCCAGCTTTGACGAAACGCGGCGCACCATCCTTGTCATCGGAGCTTTGAATCGAGCCGTGCGAGGCCAGGTCGCCGCCGGCGAGCTTGAGGCAACGTTGGACCGCCTCCTCGGATAGGAGCTCCACGTTCGGGTTGCTCGGGAATCACGCCCTCACCGGGCGTGGGTTTCGTCGGCGCTGTGGACACCGAGCGTGTGGGCTACGGTTGGGCGACTACGGGAAGCCACTGACGTGGGGGCGGATGAGCCAGACGGGGGTCGGCAGATGGCGCGGGTTGCACGAGACAAGGTGAAGTGCATGTCTACGAGACAAACCGGGCTGGCTCTAGGGTGTCGAGGAGCCCGTGACCTGGGGACCGACGTGGCCACCCTGCCGATCTCGGCTGTGGCGAGCCCGGTGCGATGTCGGACGGTGTGACGCGGGGGCTCACCTCAAAGCCGGCGCCGGTCGGCGCCGGCGGTTCTCGCAGGCCATTCCAGTCTTTCCAGGAGGGCGCGCAGCGGCACCTCCCGTAGTGAGGGGAGGATGAGATCTGCTTGGCTGAAATCTTGGCCCCCGGTCATGCGGGTCGGGACCGCCGCGCAAAGCAGTCCCGCCGCCTTGGCGGCGCGGACGCCGTTGCTGGAGTCCTCCAGGGCCAGCGCGTCGCCGGGCTCGGTGCCCAGGTAGCGGCAGGCGAGGGCGTACAGCTCAGGATCCGGCTTGACCCGCTGCACGTCCTCGCGACAGACCACGGCGCTCCAGGCGCCGTTCACCCCGAGCCGCAACAGATGCCGCTCGATCCAATCGCGCGAGGAGCTGGAGGCGATCGCCACCCCCAGCCCCAGCTGGCGCGCATCGTCGAGATAGGACTGGACCCCATCGCTGAGTCTCTGCTCGGTGGTCAGCTGCTCGTAGTACGCGGCCACCGCGAGCTGCAGCTCCCGATCGGTGGTGGTGGCGCCCGATCGTGAGCGCAGCTCTGCCGTCGGGTCAAAGGTGGCTTCGGCGTCGCCGCCCAGCAGGGTCGCCCATTCGGCCTCGGCGAGCTCCAGCCCGTGGTCGAAGTAGATCCGCTGCCACGCTTGGAACAGCGGTAGCTCAGTCTCGACGATCAACCCGTCGAAGTCGAAGACCAGCGCGCGCACCATCCTGGAATTGTCGGCGCTATGTCCCCGGGGGCCCAAGCCGACCAAGTCGGCGGACCTCGGCGAAGAACCGGGTGGCCGTCTCGGGCCAGCTGGGCATGGCTGCGGCCCGCCGCCGGGCGGCTTCGGCGAGCCGGTTCAGCAGTGGACGATCGCGGCAAAGTCGC
The DNA here is from genome assembly GCA_046703825.1 of Candidatus Dormibacteria bacterium. Taxonomy (GTDB): domain Bacteria; phylum Chloroflexota; class Dormibacteria; order Aeolococcales; family Bog-877; genus JBJKSO01. The sequence goes on along the minus strand of JBJKSO010000115.1, from coordinate 68,296 downwards.
TCCAGGGCGAACGCCAGGCCGGCCACGTCGCCCCGGGGCACCAACAGCCCCTCTCCGCCGTGGCGGCAGAGCCAGGGCAGATTACCCGACCTCCAGCCGACGAGTGGAAGTCCGTGGGCCATGGCTTCCGCGTACGCCATCCCGTAGGGCTCGCGGACGCTGGGCAGGGCGAAGAGATCGCAGGTGGCGTAGAGGTGGCCCATGCGTTCAGGCGGAACTACCCCGTGCACCACGACCCGATCGCGAAGCTGCGGGCGCTCAAGCAGCCTCCACACCCGCCGCCGGTAGGCCGGGTTGACGTTCTGATCCCCGGCCAGGTGGAGCACGGCACTGCCGGCGGGCAGCTGCGCAAACGCCCGCAGCAGAGGAAGGATGCCCTTGCGCGGCAGCCAGGCCGCGGCCGCCACCACAGCCAGCTCTCGGCCAATCCGGGAGTGGCGCGAGCCTGCCCCGGGAACAAATTCGACCCCCGGAGCAACCACGCCGAGCCTCGAGGCCGCCAGGCCCATCCCCAGCAGCTCGGCGGCCACGCTCCGGCTGGGGGTGATGCAGCCGAGCATGCGCCGGTACGCCCGGCGGTCGAGCCCAGCTCGCATACGGCGCACCGACCAGGCTACAACCCAGCCACCCGGGGGCTGGTGAACCAGACCCAGCCAGGGCGCCCCGGGAGTAGTAGCACCGGCTCGGGCCGCAGCCAGGCTGTCGACCAGCATGAGATCGGCACCGTCGCCGACCGGCCAGGCGCCGGAGAGAAGAGAAGGCAATCGGTAGATGCGCACCTTGGCGTCGGCGGCGGAGGCGAGGTCGGCCATGCGCTGATTGAACAGGTGTCCCCCGCTGACCTGGCCCGGCGGGCCCACGGTGACCAGGGTCAGGCGCAGGGGCACGGACTATGCCAAGGCGCGCCGCAGGCTGGCGTGGACGTCTTCTGACTCACGCACTGTCGCGGCCACCTCGTGGAGGCCGGAGCCGGCCAGCTGCGGTGCCAGCCGCTCGACGAAGAACTCAGCCAGCCGCTCGGCGGTGGTGTTGCCGGCGAGGGGAGGCTCGAGCGCATCGAGATCGCGATAGTCGAGCTGGTTGCACAGCTGGCCGACCAGTCGCCGCAATTCGCCCGCGTCGTAGAGGGCTCCTGACTCGTCCAGGCGCTCTCCGCTCACGGTTACAGTCACCCGGTAGCTGTGCCCGTGCAACCTGGAAGCCGGCCCGAATTCGCCCCGGAGGCGATGGGCGGCGGAGAAGCCCACCGTAACGCCCACCTCAAACACCGTCACCCCCATAAGTCAGGACCACCTGGATGGCTTGGGCCGGGTTTTCCTGGAGCAGTTGGTAGGCACGGGCTGCCCGGGCCAAAGGAACGCGGTGCGAGACCAGCCGGTCCAGCGGCAGCTCGCGCAGCAGTTGCAGGCACAATTCCAGCCGACGCTGACGGTCCCAGCGCTCGGTGAGCGCCGGATCCAGCCGCGACACCTGAGTGGCGAGCAGGCGCAGGCGCCCACGGTGGAATGCCTCGCCCAGGTGCAGCGGCACCGCTTTGGCTCCGAACCAGGAGACGACGCAGACGGTGGCCTGGAACCCGGCACAGGCGATCGCCAGATCGAGCGCTTCCGGGCTACCGCTGGCATCCAGTACCAGGTCGGCACCCATACCCCCGGTGGCAGCTTGGACCAAACCCGGCAGCTCAGGCCCGGGTGCCAGCGAGGAGTCAGCCCCGAGTTGGACCGAGAGCGTCCGGCGCACCGGCTCGGGGTCGACGGTGGTCACGCTTGCCGCGCCACAACGCCGGAGCAGCAGCAAGAGGAGCAGCCCCACCACTCCTTGACCGAAGATCACGGCCCGATCACCCAGGCGCGGCCGCGCGTCCAGGATCGCAGTCACCGCCGTCTCCAGGTTGGCCAGCAGCACCCCCACCTCGGGCGCCAGCCCGGCCGGCAGCGGGATCGCCAGCCGTGCGGGGACCAAGTAGCTGTCCTGATGCGGGTGGTGGACGAATACCAGCTGTCCCGGGTGCAGCTCCGAGACGGCCTCGCCCAGCTCCTCGACCCGGCCAACGCTCGCGTAGCCGTACTTGAGGGGCAGCGCGAAGGTTCCGTCCAGGGTGGGCAGATCCAGCTCCAGCCCGGCGGGGATCTGACCGCGCAAAGCCAACAGCTCGCTGCCGGCGCTGATGCCCGAGGCGAGCGTGCGGACCACGATCTGGTCCGGTCCCGGCGCTGGCAGCGGCTCTTGTCGCAGCTCGACCTCTCCCGGACCGACGAACCAGACCGCGGTGGCTCGGCGGCTCCCGGGATCAGTCGCGGCGGCTGAGCTTTCCGTCAAAGATGAGGTCACGGCCAAGCGACGTGAATGAGGATTCCTCGAACTGCAGCGCGTCGGCCAGTCGGCTGAGCTGAAGATCGCCAACTGCGTCCAAGCCCGCACCGCTGATGCGGGGGGCGATGCACACCACCAAGCGGTCGATCAGTCTCAGCGCAAGCAGGCTTGTGATGATCTGCGCCCCTCCCTCGACCAGCAGGCGGTGTACGCCGAGTTCCACCAGTCGTGCCATGAGCTGCTGCAGCGACACCTGACCGCGATGATCCTCCTCCAGCAGGAGGACCCCAACCCCCATCTCGCTCAGGGCCTGACGCCGGTGCGGATCCGACTCCCGCGTGGTTGCCACCAGGGTGATGGCGTCCGGTTCTCGAAAGATCCGGGAGGTCAGCGGCACCCGCAGCCGGGCGTCGGCCACGACCCGGAGGGGGGAGGGGCCGGGCACCAGCCGGACGGTGAGCTGGGGGTCGTCGGCGACCACCGTGCCCGCTCCCACCAGCACCGCGTCGTGGTTCGCGCGCAACTCGTGGGCAAGGCTGAGCGAGGGCGGACCGCCCACCCAGCGCGAGTCTCCGGTACGGGTGGCGATCCGACCGTCCAAGGTCTGAGCCCAGTGAAGGGTGACCCGGGGGCGGCGCAGCGCCTTGGGCGCTCCCGTCTCATCGAACTGGCGGAGCCGGTGGTGCATTCGGCGCGCTTTGGTGAGCAGGTAGCCGCGGTTGTGGGGGCCTGCGCCGACCTCGAGCGGGGCGCGCTCCACGACCTCCACCCCCAGTTCCCGCAGGGCCGCAACCTTGCCTGGGTTGTTGCTGAGCAGTCTGATGCGGGTCATCCCCAGGTCGCGCAGCGCCCGCGCCGCCTGCCGGTAGTCGCGAGCATCCACCGGCAGCCCCAGGGCCTGGTTGGCCTGCACCGTGTCCAAGCCGCGGTCCTGCAAGGCGTAGGCGCGGGCCTTGTCGGCTAGACCAATCCCCCGCCCCTCCTGACGGAGGTAGACCACGGCTCCCCAGGGCTCGCGCCCGATCGCCATCAGGGCCGCCTGCAGCTGCTCGCCGCAATCGCAGCGCAGCGACCCCAACGCGTCCCCAGTCAGGCACTCCGAGTGCAGCCGCACTAACGGAGTGGCTCCGGAGCTGGGGTCGCCGCGGATCAGCGCAACCAGCTCACCTCCGCCCCCGGAGTCCGGTTGGAGCACCCGCATTCTGAAGTCCCCGAATCGGCTCGGCAGGGCGGCTTCGGGGCCGAGGCCGTCGGCCGGAGGCCGTGGTTCAGCCAAAGCCGTGGTGTGGTCGGGGCGAAGCTGCCTGGATTGAGCTCGAGCTCTTGGGCGCGTGCATCTACCCTGCCTGGAGGCGGTCTACGTCTGGGGCGCCGAAAGAAGACGGCACGAACCGGCAGCATCCTATTGGAATCCCGGGATCGCCGCCCGAGCGAAGTGCTTCGCGCTGAGCGAGGCGCGCCCGCCGACCTGTTAGTGGTGAGGCGGACGCCGGCCGTGCGGCTCCGGGGCCGGAATCGATTCCAGGCCAGGCGGGTCATGGGGCCACACCAGCAGAACGTCGCAGGGAGCGTGGTCCACCACAAAGCGGGTTGCCGGCCCCAGGCTGCGCGGTCCCAGCCGGACCCGGTCGCCGTCGCGGGCCAGCACCAAGAGGTCGGCGCCGTCGGCCAGCTGGAGTACCTCCCGCTCTGGCCGCCCCTTGAGCAGGAGTTTTTCGGCCTCCGGTCGCCCCAGCACTTGGGCCGCCCGGGCGAGCAGACTCGCCGCCTCTTGGTCCTCAACCTGCTCCCAGTCCACCGGCGCCGGCTGCGGGCGGTGCGTACGTCCGAACAGAGCGTCGGCCGCAGCTCCGGCCGCGGCTCCGACGGCGCCGGGCGAGACGTGCAGGAGGGTGAGCCGGTCAGCGTCACGGATGCGCGGCGCGGCCGCTTTCAGGCATCCCTGCCAGGTGCCCTCAACCAGCCAAACCACCACGTGCACCCGGGGATCATCCCACCAGCCGAAGCGACAGCCACAGCGCCAGGGTGGAGGCGACCAGCACCGGCGGTACCGTCACCGCACCCAGCCGCAGGAACTCAGAAACGGGCAAGTCAGCCCCTCGCTGGCGCAGCACCCGCCGCCACAGCAAGGTAGCCAACGACCCGACGTAGGTTAGGTTGGGTCCGACGTTGACGCCGATGAGCACGGCCAACACCGAACCGGTGCCGTCCAGGCTGGCCACGGGCAAGAGCAGCAGTACCGCTGGAAGATTGTTGATCAGGTTGGCCAGCACCGCGGCGAGGGTGGCGGTGAGGAGGAGGCTGCCGAGGGAAGTGCCGGCCGGCAGCGCATGTCCGACCGCAGCCCCAAGCCCGTGTAGGGAAAGCGCCCGGACCACCAGCGCGAGCGAGAAAATGAAGGCCAGGAAGGGAACATCCACGGCGTCTCCGACGTTCCGCAGCTGGACTCGATGGCTGACAACACCCGGTACGCCGAGCAGCACCACTCCCGCCAGAGCCGCCCAGGCCGGGTAGACGCCGAGGATTGAGGTGGCGAAGAACCCTCCCAGCGTGAGCAGGACCACCGCCAGGGCGTACCAGGGCGTGCCGGCCGCTTCTCGAGGCGCGGCCTGACCGCGCCCCACCAGGTCCGAGCGGAAGAAGCGGCGGAGCAAAAGCCACTCCACAGCGATGGCTGCCGCCCAGGGCAGCGCCATGGTCAAGCCGAAGCTCGCGAAGCTCAGCCCGCTGGCCCGGTATGCCAGCAGGTTGGTGAGGTTGGAGATCGGCAGCAGGAGCGAGGCGGTGTTGGCCAGGTGCGTGCACGCGTAGGCTGGCGGTCGGCTGCGCAGGTGCATTCGGGCCGCCGTCGCCAGCACGACCGGCGTCAGCAGAACGACGGTGGCGTCGAGGCTCAGAGCGGCGGTGGTGAGACTGGCCACCACGAACACCACCCCCAGCAGCCTGGTTGGGCTTCGGCGCGAAGCAGCGCTCATCCACCGCCCCGCAGCCTCAAAGAGGCCATAGCCATCGCAGAGGCTGGCGAGCACCAGGACCGCCGCTAGGAATCCCAGCGTGGGGCCCAGAGCCCTTCCCTCCTGGGCGGCCTGCCCGAGCGGGAGCGCCCCGGTCAAAACCAGAATCGCGGCCGCGGGCAGCGCGATGGTTACCTCGGGCAGGCCTCGAGGGCGGACCACTGCTCCGGCCAGGGTGGCGACCAGGAAGAAGGCGGCCAGCGCCTCTGCCGCGGGGTTAGGCACGATCCGACTGATCGTACGGGTGCCGTCCGTGTTGCCCCCGCGGCTGCCCTCGTCGCCGGCGAAGCTGAGGAGACCGGGTCAGGCGGTGGCGGCCGGCCGCGCCTTCGCCGGCTGCAGGATCCTGATCGCGTTGCCAAACGGATCGCGGATGCCCATGTCGGTGCCATAGAAGTGGTCGGTGGGTTCTTGGGTGAAATCGGCGACCCCTCGGGCCTTGAGCAGGTGGTAGGTTGCCCGGACGTCATCGCTGTTGAAGGCAAGAAACCCGACCGCCCCTTTGGTGATCAGCTCGCGAAGTTGTGCAGCGGAGGCTTCGTCCTGCGCTGGCGGTCCCGGCTTCTCCAGGTAGATCTCGGTGCTCGGGTCACTGGGTACCCGCACCGTCAGCCATCGGACCGGGCCTTGCACGAATTCTTGGGCCACCTCGAGGCCGAGCTTGTTGACGTAGAAGTCGAGCGCCTCGTCCTGGTCCAAGACTTTTAGCGAGACCACATTGAACTTGGTGATCATCCTTGTCTCTCCTCGCGAGCGATGCGTCTTAGGCGAGCATGCTAGGCAGTCGCCTCGCGCTCAGCTTCTCCAAAGGTGCTCGATCGGAGGGCCAATGCCGCGTCGGCCGGTCGTGTGGCAGCCATCTGAAAGCAGTTCGGCGCAACGATCGGGTTGTGCCCGAGCCGATAGTCGGACGGGCTCTCCCCGACTATGTCACGGAAGGTCAGGCTAAAGGTACCCAAGCTGGTAAAGCCGACGTCGTTGCATATGTCGGTGATCCGGTGCTGGGTCTCGCGAAGTAGAAACATCGAACGCTCCACGCGCCGCCGCTGCAGGTAACGGTGAGGGGTCTCGCCGAAGGCGCCTCGGAAGCTCCGGATGAAGTGGGCCTCAGACAGGTGTGCTACCGCCGCCAACCCCCGGACATCGAGCGGCCGGGAGTAGGCGCGGTCCATGACGTCGCGGGCTCGCAGCAGGCGGCGGTTCAGCTCCTCAGCCTCCAAGCTCACTCCGCAAAGCTACCCGATTAGCCGCCGCCAGCCGGCCGGCGCGGCCCCTGATCCGCCAACGCGCTGCCAGCCACGCAATGCCGATGGAACCTCGCAAGCAATGCCGACCGCAATCGGAGCGCCGTCACGGGGTGAAACGTTCTACCTTTCCGTGTGGAATGAGTGGGCTTGGCAGCCTCGCGCCGGGGAGGTCGGCTTTGCAGCCCGATGGGCAGGCGGTGGGGCGGGATGGACTTAGGATTTCTTTGCTCGGCGGATTCACCGTCGGGGTCGGTGTCAACCCGGTTGCGCCCGACGCGTGGCGAAGGCGCAAGCCAGCCGCCCTGCTGAAGATCCTTGCGTTGGCCCCGGGCCATCGGGTGCATCGGGAACAGTTGCTGGACCAGCTGTGGCCGGACCTCGATCTGGCTGCCGGCGGTGCCAACCTCCGCAAGGCGATCCATCAGGCGCGGGTCGCGCTCGACGCCGCTTCTCACGGAGCAGCCCGTCTCATCGAGTTCCAGAACGACGTTCTATCCCTTGCCAGTGATGGGCTGACAGTGGACGCGGTGCACTTCCGGGCGGAGCTGACGGCGGCCCGTCGGTCGGGAGACATGGACGGATACCAGTCAGCGTTGTCCTGGTACCGCGGCGATCTCTTGCCAGACGACCCGTATGAGGAGTGGGCGGCCGCGGTCCGCCGCGAGTTGCGCGAGGACTACTTGGGGGGCCTCTCCGAGTGGTGCGCTCTGCTCGAGGCGCAGGGCGACATCGCAAGCGCGCTTGAAGCCGCCCGCGAGCTGGTCGGGGCCGATCCGACCCGGGAGGAATCGCATTCCCTGGTGATGAGGTTGTACGGGCTGACCGGCCGGCGGGACGATGCCCTGCGGCAGTACGAGCACCTGAGAGATGTCCTCGACCGCGAGTTGGGGGTGGAGCCGAGCGCCAGGGTGCAGCGCCTCCGGGAGGACATCGCTGCCCGCCGCTTTGAGGAGCCTGAGCTCAGGTCCGAGCTGTGGGAGAGGGTCGGAGACCTGAGGGTCCTGGCCGGCGACGGTGCCCGGGCGGCCAAGGCCTACGAGCTAGCGCTGACCGAAGTCCGGGCCGCCGCCGGTTGCTTGGGTGATGTTGGCCGTCTCGAGCGGAAATGCGCCGAGGCCTGGCTTATGCAGCACCGGCCCGACATGGCCGGCCCCCATCTGGATTTGGCGCAAGGCGCACCCGAGGCGAGCCCGGCCGAACTCGCGCGGCTGCTGCGGGCTCGGGCCAATCTCGCTTGGGAGAGTGGCGAGATCCCGGCGGCCCGCAGGCTCGCGACAGCGGCCCTCGAGGCGGCCGTCGCTTGCGGCACCCCAGACGACGTGGCCGGGGCACACGAGGCGGTCGCCATCGTGTCCCACTTCGAGGGTGAATGGCGGGAGGGGCTGAAATCGGAGCTGGCGCGACTGGCCGAGGCTGACATCGAGGGCCAGCTCGCTAGGGTGTTCGACATCCACCACTGCATCGGCCAGTACCACCTCTACGGCGACGGCCTGTTCGAGTCGGTCGAGGGCTACTCCCGGCAGATCCTCGAGAGGGCCGAGGAGGCCGGGGCGGTGCGCGCCCAGGCCTTCGCGTGGTGCCTGCTCGGCGAGTCGCTGTTGCTGCAGGCCCGCTGGGAGGAGAGCGACGGCTGCCTGGAGCGCAGCTGCGCCCTGCACGAATCCCTTGGGTCCCGTTCCGGCGCTCTCCCCTGGCAGCGGCGGGCGGAGCTGGCTGCCTGCCAGGGTCGACTAGGTGAGGTTGGCGACTACCTTAGGCGGGCCTCAGGGATCGCGACGGTGTCGCCGATGGCTAGCCACGTGTGGGGTCGCATCCATGCCACCGCCGCCTTCGCCGCCATTCAGCGTGGCGAGCCGGAGTCGGCGGTGCGCTCGGTGCAGGCCGCCGCGGCCGCCAGCGCCCGCTATGGCGACTGCCCAACCTGCAGCGCCCTGCTGAATCCGGTGGCCGCTGGCGCGTTCGCCGCTCTCGGCGACGGCGACAACGCCCGCTATTACCGGGACGCCGCCGCCCGGGTGGCGGAGTACTTCTCCAGTTCTGCCTGGCAGGCGATGGCGGAATCGGCCGCCGGGAGCGTCAGCCGCCTCGAAAGGGACCTGCCCGGCGCCCGCGGGCACTTCGACACCGCGGCCGCGCTGTACGAAACGGCTGGCCAGCCGTTCTGGGCGAACTATTCAGCGCGACAGGCGGGCTGAGGTGCCGCCCGATCCGCGGCCCGGGAACGCGCAGGGAACGGGGCCACTTTACCTTTGCCGAAGAGCTGCAAGGGCGCAGCGACAAACAGGGCAAAAAAGCCCAACACTACGGAGGGACAAACAGCATGGGTCTTTCAATCAACGACACGGCACCCGACTTCGAGGCCGACACGACGCAGGGCCGGATCAGGTTCCATGACTGGATTGGCGATTCGTGGGCCATCCTCTTCTCCCACCCCAAGGACTTCACGCCGGTGTGCACCACCGAGCTCGGGTACATGGCCAAGCTGCAGCCGGAGTTCGAGCGCCGCAATGCGAAGATCATCGGTCTGTCCGTCGACGCCACCGACGATCACGAGCGGTGGGCGGACGACATCGAGGAGACTCAGGGGTCCCGGCCGGCCTACCCGATCATTGGCGACCACGACTTCAACGTTTCCAAGCTGTACGGGATGCTGCCGGCCAGCACCGGCGGTGAAGCCAAGACCCGCACCGCAAACGACAACCAGACAGTGCGCAACGTGTTCGTCATCGGCCCGGACAAGAAGGTCAAGCTGATCCTCGTCTATCCCATGAGCACCGGCCGCAACTTCGACGAGGTCCTCCGGGTGCTCGACTCCCTGCAGCTGACCGCCAAGCACCGCGTGGCCACGCCGGTCAACTGGAAGCAGGGCGAGGACGTGATCATCACCGGTTCTGTGTCCAACGACGAGGCCCGCCAGATCTTCGGCGACTGGAAGGAACCCAAGCCGTACATCCGGATCGTCCCGCAGCCGCGGTAGAGACGTCGGGCCGGCGCGCCCACTCTCGGGCAAGCCGGCCCGGTTGCCTCTCTATCTATCCCAGGTAGGAGAGAGACCGCCACACAGGAGGTTAAGTACCGATGTTCTCCAGCCCGACCGATCTGACTCACAACCGAGGACCGATCCCGGATCCCAAGGCGTTCGCAAGTGACGCCGGCGCGGCGTCCTGGCTCTATCTGTGCGGCGAGGAGTGGGCTTCGATGGACAGCGGCATGTCCTATGCCGATGTCCAGGCCGCCGTTCGTGTATCGGCCAACCTCATCGCCGACCCGCCCCGGCCCTTCGACATTGACGTCGCCAGGCGCGGGGTGGCAGCGCTCGACCAACTCCCGCGGCCGACACTGGTGACCTGCCGCACCGGGCCGCGTTCGTCGGCCCTCGTGTACCTGTACGCCGGCCTAAGGGCCAAGGCCTCGGCCGAGGAGGTGCTGGGCCAGGCCGACGCCGACGGTGCCCCGTTCGCTGAGATGCCGCCGCTGCGGGAGTGGGTAAGGCAGGGGCTCGCCGAACTGTCCTGACCATTGCAAGGTGGCCCGCCTCGCGTCTGAGGAGGCTGGGCCACGACGGGCACAAGTGCCGTGATTGGTCTTCAACACGGTTGGGGTGAACGCTGGAGCAGGGTCTCGAGTGTGGTGCTGAGTTGCATCGCGGGATCACTTGGCTTGTCCGCCCAGCGGGCGGCGACGTAGCCGTCGGGACGGACCAGGACGGCCCCTTCGGGGTTCAGCGCGTAGGTGCTAGCGGCTTCGCTGCTGATTAGCTCGGCTCGGATGGGGATGCCGGCGGCCGCTTGGCGGCCGACCGCGGCGTCCCACCGGTGAAGGTCCGGGGTACAGACGACGAGCTCGGCTCCGAACAAGTCCAGGGTCGATCGAGTGCGGGCTGGGTCGAGCCACACGTGCGGTGTGCGGTGACCCGGTCGGGAGCAGGGTTGGTAGTCGGCGATGGGGTCGTCGACTGGTTGAGGTGAGCTGCCGTCGGGAACGAGGACGCCGTTGCTGTAGTGAGCGCCGAGCACGACGCCGAGGGTCCTGGCTGAGTATTGCCCGCCTGCCCGTAGCATGCCAACAGAGAGAGCGGTAGTCTGCTCGGCGAGGGGCCGCCGCTCGGTCTCGTAGCTGTCGAGCACCGCTGGGTCGGCCCAGCCGCCCAGTACCGCGGCCAGCTTCCAAGCCAGGTTGTGCGCTCCGGCGATGGCAGCGTTCATGCCGAACCCGCCTCCGGGGGTGTGTTGGTGCGAAGCGTCGCCGACCAAGAAGACCGGGCCGACCCGGAAGCGCTCCGCGACCTGGGCTGAGGCTTGCCAAGCGCCGGTGGCGATGATGTCAACGTCGAGATCCGCGACGCCACTGGCGGCTCGGACAAGCTCGGTGCAGCAGGGTGCCGGCGGTGCGCCAATCCCGGGCGCTGTCAACAGCCAGCGCCCGGATCCCCCAGCAGGACGCATAACGCCGGTGACGGTGGCGTTCTCGATCCGGTGGAGGCAGAAGCGCCGTCCTGCCAGATGCTCATCGAGGTCGGCGCGGAACAAGATGCTGACGTGATTCGACAGCCCGGCCTGCCCGTGCATGGCGATCCCTAGCGAGCCGCGGACCGCGCTGCTGGCGCCGTCCGCGCCCAGCAGATAGTCGGCGACCACGGTCTGGGTCTGACGGCTGTTGACGTCGCGGACGCGCGCGGTTACGTCAGGTCCCAGGTCGAACGACACCAGTTCAACTCCGAAGCGCACCTCGGCTGTCGCCTCGCACCGAAGCGCGCCGAGCAGAACGCCCTCCAGCTCGTCCTGCGCGCACCAGCGGGCATAAGTCGGGCTCGGCCAGTCCGCAGCCGTCGGCGGCTCGTACTGCTTCGACTCGATCGCCGCCGTGGGTGGCTCCGAGAGTGTTCCGCCCACCAGCACGAAAGGCACGCCGGCGGTCGGCATCGATACGGCGTCGATCCTGTCTTCCAAGCCGAGGGTTCGGTAGATCTCCATGCTGCGCACGTTGACGCCGGTGGCGCGCGGCAGGATCGAAGGCTGTGGGCGCCGCTCGACGACCATGCATCGGACCCCTCGGCGGGCCAGCAGCAGGCTGGCAGTCAGGCCGGCCGGGCCGGCACCAACGATCAGCACCTGCACCGACTCGGGGCTGGCAGGGTTAGCCGTCATCGTCAGCGACCGAGTCGAGCGGGCTGGGCGCCGGCCGCGTGGACAAGCGTGGTAGCTGCCGCAGCCACACACGAGGCACCCGTGATGGCCGAGGTCATGGGTGTTGCACCTACCTCCGTGACTACATGTAACTGTATTGAGACAGTGGACTGTATACTCCTGGTGGTGAGTGAAGTCAAGGCCCCGCGTCAGCGCCGAGCCCAGCGGGCAGAGGCCACCCGCCGCCGGATCGCCCAGGAGGCGAGCCGTCTGTTCGCAAGCCGCGGCTACCAGGCCACCACCGTCGAGGCCGTAGCCGACGCCGCTGACGTGTCGGTCGAAACGATCTACAAGCGGTACGGCACCAAGCGAGCGCTACTGCGGGCCGCACTCGACCTGTCCATCGTGGATATCCCCGGACCGGCATCATTCCTGGAACAGTTTCTGAACCTGCCCGCCCTCCGAGGAGTACGCGCGGAGAGCGACCAAGTCGCGCAGGTGAGAATGCTCGCCGCCTTCTCCCGCGCCACCCTCCAGCGCTCGGCTCCCATCCACCAGATCATCGCCGACGCCGGCGCTGGCGACGATCTGGCCGAATTCATCACGACCAGCCACACCCGCCGGCGCGCCATGCAGCGCGCCATGGTCGACCTGCTCGCCGCCAACGGACCGCTGCGGATCGGCCCACTTGACGCTGCCGAAACCTACTCCGCGCTCGCCAACCCAGATCTCTACGCGCTCCTAACCCAACACCACGGCTGGACCCCAGAGCAATACGAGCGATGGCTGGCCGAGACTGTCACCCATCTTCTGCTGCTCGAGACCAACCACCGCGGACAAGACCCGACCCGCGCGCCGGCCGCAGGGAGAGAAACACCTGAGGCGGCAGCAGCTGTCGGCGATCAGAACTAGCCACGCTCGCAGTCCCAGCGGGTTAGCGAGTCTCCGAGTACTCGCTTCGGATCCGAGCCATCCCAAAGCGAAGTGCGTCGTTCCGAGTGACAAGAGCCGCTTCGGAGAGCCCTGGCCCCGCGGTCCCCAGTGCGAAGCGGCGCCCCGGAATGCGCCACCGAAGGGCCCGATCCACGCGGGTCAAGGGGTCCTCAATCGCCGGATGCGCGTGGCGTGGCGATCGGCGAACTCGTCATCGATGATCTGGAACCCGTCTGGCTCCGCCCGCTCCCGATTTACCGTCGGCGGACGCTTTGGAGCCAACTTCATCCGCTGCATCGTCTTCAACACCGTCGACTCCGCCCAGCCGGTTTCCGCGGACACCATCTCCGCGTACACGTCACGCGCGGTGAACAGCCGGGCGGTAGTGGCCTCGTTGCGTCCTCTGGGTGGGGCTGCACAAGGGCTGGTCGCCCCTGGAGGGGATGCCGCCGGATACGAACCGCGTACCAAGCATCGCGGGTCCCTGGGTTCGGGTCCTCCGCAGGAAACCCAAGGTCCCACGTCGCCGACAGTGCGGGCGAGCAGCGCTCGCCCGGTCGCCGGCTCAGACGGCCCACTCGGTGGACCGAGGTGGTACGATCGCCACATGAGTGGTACGCACAAGGTAGTTGTGGGTGACAGGGGTCGGCTGGTGGTGCCAGCCGAGGTGCGCCAGCGAGCGGGCCTCGTCGCAGGCGCGACGCTTGTCCTGCTCGAGACGCCGTCGGGGATGGTCCTGATGACCCAGCGACAACTGCGCGACCGCGTGCGAGAGGAACTCTCGGGTCTCAACCTTGTCGGCGAGCTCCTCGCCGAGCGCCGTGCGGCGGCAACTAATGAGGATGCAGCGTGAGCGTCGTTGACGCTTCAGTCCTGCTTGCCTTCGCCCAGGGGGAGGAAGGCAGCAACGAGGTTGAGAGCGTCCTAGTTGGTGGCGCCACGTGTGGCGCCGCCAACTGGTCGGAGGTTGCTCAGAAGATCCGCGCCGCGGGCCGGGACTGGGACCTGGTGAGGGCACTGCTAGTCAGCTACGACCTCACGATTGAAGCAGTCGTCGCGGGCGACGCCGAATGGGCGGCCCGCCGGTGGCGGAAAGGCGAAGGCTTGTCCCTTGCCGACCGGCTATGCCTTGCCCTCGGCGAGCGTTTGGACGTCGACGTATGGACGGCTGATGCGAGTTGGGGCTCGGCGGGGAGGGTGCGTCAACTCCGCTGAGCCTGGCCCGTGCCGGGCGCCGGCCGAGACACCAGACCGGCGAGGGCTTGCCGGCCAGGCGACGGGCGCCGTGGCCCATGAGTTGTTCAGTGGGTCCCCGACAGGTCGCGGATCCAGTCGCTCGCGACGCCGCTTTTGTCCCAGGCGTCCGGATCAGCGCCGGCTCCGATGAGATAAGCGATCAGGTCCGACTGCGCCGCAGAACTTCGGTGGCGGGACCGCCATCCGCCGCGTAATGGAGCGGCTCAGCTCCCCGCCGGTTACGAGCGCGAACCGCGGCCCCCCGTGACGAGCGACTCGGCGAGTTGGCGCTGATGCGCGCCCCGCTGCCAGAAGACATTTCCGCAGCTCGGCGGCCCTGGCGGCGGTGGCGGACTGGTTGGTTGGTGGAGGTGATGCCTCCGGATACGAACCGCCGGACGAGCGTGGCGGGAAGCACCATCCAGCAAGCGCGCCGTCGGCCACGGGATCTTCACTCCCTCACGCGGATTGGTAGAATGGAACCCTAGCTATGGTAGACTTCCTCCATGAGCCTCAACATCAAGAGTGCGGAAGCGGAACGCCTGGCTCGGGTACTCGCCGGCACGACCGGTGAGACCTTGACCCGAGCCGTGACGGTCGCCCTCCGAGAGCGTCTCGATCGGGTGCGGGGTAGCCGGGATTCGGAAGTCGGCGAGCGCGCCGCTCGTCTCCGCGAGATCGGTGAGGACGCGGCCAGAAGGTGGGTCGAGCCGTACCGGAGTGCCGAGCACGGCGCCCTTCTCTACGATGAACATGGGTTGCCCAGTTGATCGTCGATACCTCCGCCCTCGTCGCCATATTGCGGGACGAGCCCGACGCGGACCGCTACGTGGCTGCACTTGCCGCAGCGGTGGGACCGAAGATCTCGGCCGGGAACTACATCGAGGCGGGCGTCATCATCGATCTGAACGGCGACCCCGTGCTCAGCCGCCACCTCGACGATCTGCTCTCCACGTCGCAGATTCATGTTGAGCCGGTGACCCAGCAGCACGCCGAGATCGCACGTCGCGCCTACCGCGACTTCGGGAAAGGTAGCGGTCATCCGGCGCAGCTCAACTTCGGCGATTGCTTCGCGTACGCATTGTCGCGAGCTACCGGGGAGCCGTTGCTGTTCAAGGGGGACGACTTCGGCCACACCGAGCTGCAATCGGCGCTTGGATGAGCGCCCACCCGGGGGCCCCGGAGGAGGTCTTGGATGCGGTCCTCGCGGCGATTGCCGCCCGTGACCTCCCGCAGACCCTGGTCTGCTTTTCCACCGACCGCGAAGTGTCTGTGCTGGGCTCGGAGAGCGGGGAGGCTGCCGTCGGCCTCGATGAGGTGGCCGCGTTCCTCGATCGGCTCTATACGAAACCTGAGGGGTATCGGTTCACCTTCCCTGAACGGCAGCTCAGCATCCGTGGCGACGTCGCGTGGCTCGCTGCCGAGGGTGAAGTGACCCAGCCGGGCGAAGCGATGCCAGTGCCTTATCGATTGGTCGCGGTATTTCTCCGGTCGGACGCGGGCTGGCGGATCGTCCTGTGGGCCGGCAGCGAACCACGGGGGCGCTGAGCGGCATCGGAGCTCGATCCCTCAAGCCCGAAGCCGGTTCGTATGGGCCCACGTCAAGTGGTGTTGAGTTGTCGTTATTCGAACCCGGGACAGTTGCGGGAGCAGATTGGCCAGCTCGTGCGGAATTTGTGACCCGATCAGGGGCCGCGGTCGAAGACGAGCTATAGCCGTGGGTCGACCGGCTCGCTCTCCAAGGCGAGAACACCGAACACGCACTCATGCACACGGTAGAGCGGTTCTCCGGCGACGAACCGTTCCAGCGCCTCGATGCCAAGGGAGTACTCGCGGATGGCGAGGGAGCGCTTATGCCCGAGGCCACGGGCGCGGAGACGCGACAGGTGTCGTTCGGCCGTGTACTCGGGGCCATAGATGATCCTGAGGTACTCCCGACCGCGCACTTTGATGCCGGGCTGCGCCAAGCCCTTGGGGCCACGGTGAACGGCGTCGACCGGCTTCACCACCATGCCCTCGCCTCCCCGGCTGGTCATCTCCTCCCACCACTCGGTTCCAGCCTCGCAGGAGGTCTTGTCTTCCACCTCCACGGTGATGGCTTTGGTGGCCCGGAACGTCGTCGGGTCGGCATCAGCGAGGCGCCTGAGCAGTTCCAGATGCCACGGGTGGTCCCGGAGGGCGTGGACCGATCCTTCCCCGGCTAGGACTTGGAATGGGGCGAGTTTGAGGTCGTCAACGGATTCAACCGGCCAGCAGTAGTGCCCATATGCGGTAACGAATCCATCCACCATGGCGGCGCGCTCGCCCATCTCGGCAGTGAGATCGGCGACGTCAACGCCCCGTGCAGCTACCGCTTGGACGACTGCGTCCTCGGCGCGCACCGCTCGCCTCGCGGCGGCGCCCACTGCGGCGTACTGCTGACGCAAGAGGTCCTCCGCCTTGGCGGACCATGGGAGAAGCTCGCAGTCGAGCACGACCCAATCACTGGCGAGCTCCTCCCAGAGACCCGTCACCGATACGGCGGCGCGCACTTTGGCCAGGAAGGCGGCTTCCATCTCCGCGTCGGCAAAGAAGGGGCGACCGGTCCGGGTGAACACGACGCCGCCTGAGGGCGCATCGATTCCGAAGCGTCGTGATGCGACCGAGGCGTCCCGGCACGCTACGACGACGGCTCGAGACCCCATGTGTTTCTCCTCGCATACCACGGTGCGAACGCCGGCGGCCCGAAAGGCAGCGAAGGCCTCGTGGGGATGTTCGAGCAGCCCCTCCCGGTCCGAGGTCGCCGTAGGGGACATCGTCGGAGGGAGATAGACGAGCCATCGTGGGTCGACGGCGAACCGGCTCATGACCTCGAGGGCAGCGGCGGCGTTCTCCTCGCGGATCGTGACGGTGCCGGCCAAGCGGGCCTCGATTATTCGCTTGCCGAGGACGTCATCGAGGTCCAGGTCGGCAGGTTCGCGTGCCTCATCGGCTGGAGTCGACGCGAGCGGTCTGACTGGCTCGTAGTAGACCTCCTTCGCTGGCACAGAGACCAGCTCGCGTTCGGGGTAGCGCAGGGCCGTGAGCTGGCCTCCGAAGACGCAGCCGGTATCGATGCAGATCGTCCGGTTCAGCCAGACCGCTTCGGGTACGGGCGTGTGGCCGTAGACGACCGTGGCCTCTCCTCGATAGTCCTCTGCCCACGGGTAGCGCACCGGCAGGCCGTATTCGTCGGTCTCTCCCGTCGTGTCGCCGTAGAGAGCGAACGAGCGGACCGTCGCGGAGGCGCGCCCTTGCATGTTGGCTGGGAGTCCGGCGTGCGCTACCACGAGTCGCCCCTCATCGAGCACGAAGTGACTGATCAGACCATCGAGGAACGAGGCGACCCGCTTAGAGAACTCCGGCGGTTCCGCGGCGAGTTGTTCGAGGCTCTGGGCGAGGCCATGACCGGTGGTGACGTTGCGGCCGTTCAGCGCTCGAAGCAGCTTCACCTCGTGGTTGCCGGGGATGCACAGGGCGCTCCCCTCGCCGGTCATGCCCATGACAAGCCGCAGCACGGCCGGCGTCGCCGGTCCTCGGTCGACCAGGTCGCCAAGGAAGACTGCCCGACGGCCATGGGGGTGACGGGCCGAAGGCCCGTCGGGGTCGATCTCGTAGCCGAGGGCGGTGAGAAGCCCCGTTAGCTCTTCGTGGCATCCGTGTACGTCGCCGATGATGTCGAAGGGCCCGTGATCGCTCCGTCGGTCGTTCCAGAGCGGCTCACGCTCAAAGGTGGCCGCGGCGATCTCTTCTTCGTCCTTCAGGTGGTACACCCGGTGGAACCCTTCACGGCGCAGTCCCCGCATCGAGCGGCGGAGCTGGCTGCGCTGGTTGCGCAGCACGTGTGATCCGAATTGGCGGTCGGAGCGCGATGCATTGCGAGCAGCGCATACCTCTTCGGGCACGTCGAGCACGATCGCCACCGCCAGGACGTTGTTCGCCCTGGCTAGGTTGACCACGGATCGCCGGGCTTCGGCCTGCACGTTGGTGGCGTCCACCACGGTCAGTCGCCCTGCTTCGAGGCGCTTGCCGGCGATGTAGTAGAGCACGTCGAAGGCAGCATTCGTGGCCGTCTGGTCGTTCTCCTCGTCGGCGACCAGACCTCGGCAGAAGTCGGAGGACAGGACTTCGGTTGGCAGGAAATGGCGGGCCGCGAAGGTCGACTTGCCCGAGCCGGTCACCCCTACGAGCGCCACGACGCAGAGCTCCGGGATCTTCAGGGCGGTCATCTGCTGAACACCGCCATCTGGGTGGGAGGCCCTACGGTCGCATCCTTGGGCCCTATGCCGGAGAGGACCACCGCGTAGCCGTGCCGGGCGCCTATCTGTTCACACCAGTTGGTGAACTCCGCCCTCGTCCACTCGAAACGGTGGTCACGATGGCGGAATGCGCCGGCCGGCAAGGAGTCGAAGCGGGCGTTGTATTCGACGTTGGGCGTGGTGACGATCACGGTCGACGGTCGGGCGTAGGCGAAGACGGCGCGCTCGAAGCTCCCGAGCCGAGAAGGATCGAGGTGTTCGATCACCTCCACCAGTGCGGCGGCGTCGAAGCCGACCAAGCGGGCGTCGCGATAGGTGAGGGATCCTTGGAGGAGATCGACCCTGGCACGTTGGCTCGGCGCCATGGTGTCGAGGTGGAGACGCTGGGCAGCGACCTCGAGAATGCGAAACGAGACGTCCATTCCCACGACCTGTTCGATGCCCTGCACACGGAGCAGCTCGCCCAGTAGCTTCCCCTCGCCGCAGCCGAGATCGAGGACTCGGCGGGCGCCATTGGCGCGGATGGCTTGAAGGACGGCGTCGAGTCGTTGCTGGTTCAGGTTGATCGGCTTTTCGACTGCCTGCTCTTGAGCGTCGTACCGGGCCTCCGCCTCGTCGGGATCTTCCAGGTCCTCCTCCATGAGCCGGCCCAGGGCCTCCCGGGTGAGCTGACGGTCATGGCGCAGGTAGCGGCGCGTGATGAGCTCGCGCTCTGGGTGTCCGGACAGCCAGTCGCTGCCTCTTCGCAGCAGCTTGTCGATCTCGTCTTGCCCCACCCAGTAGTGCTTGTCGTCGTCGAGCACGGGCAGGAGGACGAAAAGGTGCTCCAGCAGCCCTTTGAGGGTCACGGTTGCCCTCAAGGTGAGGTCTACGTACTGGCTGGCCCCCCACTCCGGGAACCGCGGGTCGAGCGGGATGGCCTGTGCTGTGACCTCATAGCCAAGGGGCTCGAAGAGTCTGTGTGCGACCTCCTCGCCGCCACGAGAGGGCGTCACGGGCAGACGAACCTCGAAGGGCATGGCCTGTTCGACCAGCTCGGGGCGCTCCTTGCTTCTCCCTGCCATCGCGGTGGAGAACACCTTGCCCAGGACCACGGACATGAAGGACGAGGTCGCATAGGGGCGATCGTTGACGTACTGGCCTAGAGAGAAGTCATTGCCCCTCGGACCGCGGCGACGGACCAGTCCAACCGGGTCGACGTCGACCACGACAGCCGCGGTGCAGCGCTCATTGCTCGCCTCGGGGTAGACGACATGGGCTCGACCGAAGCCGAAGTCAGCGCAGTGGTGCGCGGAGGGGTTCTTGTGCAGCAAGTACCCGAGATCGGTGGCCGGGGAGTGGTCGGTCGAGATCGTGAGCAGCATGAATGGGGGCCTCGGCGTCGGGAGCGGCGCAAGTGCGCCGGTAGGACATCTTCGCATCCACCCGGGCCGGACAAGAAAATCTTCGAAAACCCCTTGACTTCGCGACCCGATCGAGGTCTCCTCCATCGTTCGAGGCGCTTGCTCGGCCGGCAGGGCACGGCATCATGTTCCAAAACCCCACGTCAGCGAACGATCGGTCGCGTGCGTCGTCGCGACCAGTCTGCGTTCAGCCCCCGCTTGACTCGATCCGGGGCACTCCGGGGGCAGTACCACCCGGCACGCTCCGGCCGGTCGACCGGCACCTGCTCACGCTGCTCCGCGAGCACGAGGCGCTCACGACCAGCCAACTCGTCCGGCTCACCGGGATGCCCGAGCGGACCGTTCAGCACCGCCTCGGTGTCCTCTACAGCGCCGGACTGGTCAACCGCCACCGACCTCAGGCGGCCATCGGCACCTGCCCCTACCACGTCTGGCTCACCCCGTTCGGGGCCGCTGCGGTCGGCACCGAGCCACCGCGGCCCTGGAGCGAGGACCTGTCCGGCCTGCGGACGGGTGCAGCTCTGAGACCTCTGGCTCGGGCTCTTGGACCACGGTCCCACCATCGGGCTGGTGGTGACCGCCTGGTGTCGCCGAACGGCCGGCGTCACGGATGCAGACCGGCGCACCGGTGAGGAACGGCGCCTCTCGGGTGATGCCGAGCTCACGGCGCATGTCGGCGCTGGCGCGGAGATCGAGGCGGTGCTCTGCGCCAGAGTCGATCGCATCCCAGCGCCGCGCCTGGCATCGGTGGTCGCCCGCTGGGCGGACTACCTCGCTGCCGCGTCGGCCAGCGTGCCGCGCGTAGTGCTGGTGCTGACGCAGAGGACGGGTCACCGCGCCGCCATCCTCAACGCCGTTCGAGCCGCGTGGGAGACCCCCACCATTCGCAACGCCGACAAGTTGGCGATGAAGACGGTGGTCCCCCGCATCGCAGTCGGCCTCGTCGGGAGCCGCGCACCTGCCCTCGCCGCCGAGCCGGTGTGGCGCACACCAGTGGACGACGACGACCGTCGCTTGGTTGAGGTGCTGACCGGCGCCGCGGGGGTGGGCCGATGACGAGAGCCCGGACAACCTCGCAGCGTCGCCAGACGCCCTATCACCACCCGCAAGACCAGCGGGGGGGCGACCCCCACCATCCGCAAGCCGAGACCCTCGACGTCGAGGCCCGTGCTCCCGGGCCGCCGACGGCCGACCCCCATCATCCGCAAGCCCGGCAGCCGGCCGCCCCGGAGCCGGGTGAGCGCGGGTGGGGGTGTCGCCGGCAACGTGGGGACGACGCGTGCTGCGCACACGATGGCCACCCGGCGGACACGCAGCGTTGCGGCGTGCGTCGTGAGCCTGGCGAGCCACCGCCGGGTGCGCTGCGGCCGCTGGCCCGGGCGCTCCTGTCGGTGGCGGCGGAGGTGCACGCCGAGCGACGTGAGGTGCGCCGTGTCACGGGCTCGGCGCACGAGACCACCTTGCGGATGGAAAGGAAGGGGCTCCGTCACCCCGTCCGTTCAGGGGTCCTTTCAGGGGTCCGTCCTCCCGCCACTCCAGAGAGGACCCCTCCTGATAGCGCGTCCTCGCACGTCGGAGCCGCTCTCCCCCCGCCAGTGGAGAACTCCGACTGTATTGGTGATTGTGCATGACTGCGTCGACTTCTCGCCGGCGGCGGAGGATCTCGGACCGGTTGATCATGGACGTGGCCTCGTCGTTGACCGATCGTGATCGACGCATCCTTCGTCTCCTTCGCTGGCATCGAGTGCTCACGACGTCGCAGATCCACGTGATGTTCTTCGGTGACCGCAACACCGCCCAGCACCGGATGACCCGGCTTCACGAGTTGCGTCTCGTAGAACGCTTCCGACCCCTGCGCGCCGGCCGGGAAGGCGAGTACCACTTCGTGCTCGACGTCCTCGGCGCCTACGTCGTGGCGGCCATGGCGAACGACGATCCCACCCGGGAGCCCAAGATGCGCTGGCGCACCGACTGGGCGATGTCGATCGCCACCAGCCAGCGCCTCGCCCACACCGTCGGCGCCAACGACCTCTTCGTCCGTCTGGTGGCCGCCGCCCGCACCAAGCCCGATGCCGAGCTCTCCACGTGGTGGGGCGAGCGCTACTGCACCGACCGCCTCGGCGAGGTGGTCCGCCCCGACGGCCTCGGGGTGTGGCGGGAGGGCGACGCCACCGTCGCCTTCTGCTTGGAGTACGACCGGGGCAGCGAGCAGCTCTCCCGGCTCGAAAAGAAGGCCGGCGACTACGCCCGGCTCGAGGCCGCCTGGGGCGTCCGCTTCTGGCTGTTGGTCGTGGTGCCGGGTCCGCGGCGCGAGGTCGGCGCACGTTTGGCCCTGTCCGGCCAACGCCTGGCGGCCGCCACGACCACCCGGCCGATGGCCGTCCGGCCGACAGAGGGCATCTGGGCGCCTCTCGGCGCCGACGGGACCCGGGTGCGCCTGGCCGAGCTTGCCGGCTGGCCCCGGCCGGCCGAGTCACTGGCCCGGCTGGCCCGGGCCGCCCGCTGCCAACAGGACGGCAACCGCCACGAGGAGGCCAGCTGACGACGAAGGACTTGCACCCCGCCGAAGAACGAGTCCCCATGGGAGGATCGGCAAAGGAGGCTGATGCGATGCGCTGTGTGATCTACCTGCGGGTGTCGACCCGCGAACAGGCAGAGAAGGGCGAGGGCGAGGAGGGTTTCTCGATACCGGCCCAGCGGGAGGCCTGCACTCGCCACGTCCGCGACGCCGGCTGGGACCTCGTCGACGAGTACGTCGATCGGGGCGAGTCGGCGCGGTCCGCCGACCGCCCGGCCCTGAAGTAGATGCTGGCCCGCATCGCCGAAGAGCACGACGTCGACGCCGTGGTCGTCCACAAGATCGACCGGCTGGCGCGCAACATGGAAGACCACGTCGCCATCCGGGCGCTGTTGCGACGCCGCAGCGTGGCGCTCGTGTCGGTGACCGAGAACGTGGAGGAGACCGCGTCGGGACGGTTGGTCGAAGGCATCCACGCGCTCATGGCTGAGTTCTACTCGGCCAACCTGGCGAGCGAGATCCGCAAGGGCCTCAGCCAGAAGGCCAAGATGGGCGGGTTCCCCCACGGCGCCCCACTCGGCTACGTGAACCTGCGCGAAGTGACCGCCGGTCGCCAGGTGGCCCGCATCGTGCCCGACGCAGAACGCGCGCCGCTCGTCACGCTCGCCTTCGAGCACTACGCCACGGGCGAGTGGACCCTTCAACGCCTGGCCGGAGAGCTGGCGCACCGAGGCCTCACCAACCGTGCACGGCGCGACCGGATGCCCAAGGCCATCACCTGGCAGGGCCTGGCCAAGATCCTGGCCAACCCGGTCTACGTCGGCATCGTGGAGTGGAACGGCGTGCAACACCCTGGCACCCACGAGCCGCTCGTCGATCCCGAGACCTTCCGCCGGGTCCAAGAGCTGCTCGCCGCCCGCGCCGCGCGGGGCACCCGCGAACGCAAGCACCCGCACTACCTGAAAGGCCTGCTCCACTGCGGGGTGTGCGGACGGCGCCTCTCCATCCAACATTCCAAGGCCCGCTACACCTACTTCTTCTGCTTGGGCCAGAAGAACGACCCCGAAGGCACCTGCCGGGAGCGCTACGTCGCAGCCGAGGACCTCGAAGCCCAGGTCGAAGAGCTGTACCAGCGCATCCAGCTCCCGGCCTCCTGGGCGGAACGGCTACGCGAGGAGATGGCAGCCGAGATCGTGGAACGCCAGCGCGCCGACGCCGCCCAGCGCGAGCTGCTCACCCGCCGGCTCGCCAAGGCAGAAGCCCAGCGGTACAAGCTCCTCGACGCCTACTACGCCGGAGCGATCGACGTGCCGACCCTCAAGACTGAGCAGGCCCGCATCGGTGCCGACATCGACGCCGCCAAGGACCGGCTCGGCGACCTCGACGCCAACCTCGGCGAGTGGCAGGAGATCCTGGAGCTGGCCGCCACCCTCGCCACCCGCTGCGCCGACGCCTACCGCAAGGCCAGCGACCGCACCCGCAAGATGTTCAACACCGCGGTGTTCGAGCGCCTGGAAGTCAAAGACGGCCGGCTCTCCCACCAGGAGTACCGGCCGCCCTTCGACGACATCTTCAGCGTGTGCGAGTTCGAATACGAAACTCGAGTGGAGCCGGCGGGAATCGAACCCGCGACCTCTTCCATGCCAAGGAAGCGCGCTCCCGCTGCGCCACGGCCCCGCGACTGGCGGTCCCAGCAACGCCGCCGAGGACTGCCTTGAACTCGCGACCCGGATCGACCCGGTACGCGGCACGTAGGCTAGCAGATCCTCCCGACGGCTCCTTGACCTGAGCAGCCAGCGGGGTGGCTCCCGGGGGGCCTAAAGAGGAGAAGCGGCCCGGAACCGGGCCGCTTCTTGGGGAGGGAGATAGGACCTAACTTGAGGGAATGATTAGGTCCTGTGCGGTAGCTCACATCTTGGCGCCGGGATCTGTGAGGTTGCTGAGAGGGCCCTTGGACGTTGCCTTGAGTTGCGAGCTCCCCGATCCGTCAGGAATCCCAGCGAGCTCCCAGGGAAAACTCAGGTATGGACCAGCCCACTCTGACAATCTAGTAGCTCGATGAGCGATGCCGAGACCAGCCGAATCCTGGTTGTAGACGACGAGACCAACTTGGCCGACCTGGTGGCGACTGCACTGCGGTACGCCGGCTTCACCACCAGCACCGCCAACGACGGGGCGGAGGCGATGCGATCCGCCGCCGCGTTCAAGCCGGACCTGATCATCCTCGACGTGATGCTGCCCGACATGGACGGCTTCGAGGTGGCGCGGCAGCTCGAGGCGCGCGCCGCTGATATTCCCATCCTCTTCCTCACCGCGCGCGACGCCACCGAGGACAAGGTGCGGGGCCTGACCGTCGGCGGCGACGACTACGTGACCAAGCCCTTCAGCCTCGACGAGCTGATCGCCCGGGTTCGGGTTATCCTGCGCCGTGCGGGTCGGCGCGAACCGAGCCAGAACCGGATCGTGTTCGCCGACCTAGAGATGGACGAGGACCTTCGCGAGGTGCGGCGGGCTGGCGAGCTGATCGATCTGACGGCCACCGAGTACCGGCTGTTGCGCTACCTGATGGTTAACGCCCGGCGAGTTCTCTCGCGGGCCCAGATTCTGGACCACGTATGGAAGTACGACTTTGGCGGCGACGCAGGGATCCTGGAGACATACATCAGCTACCTGCGCAAGAAAGTGGACAAGCACGACCCTCCCCTGATCCACACGGTGAGGGGCATGGGCTACGTGCTGCGCTTGCCCCGAAGCTAGGTTTCTCCCTCCGGCTGCGGCTGCTGCTGGTGCTGGTGGCGATGGTCGCCGTCGGCCTGGCCGCCGTGGACGCGGTCACCTACCTGGCCCTGCAGTCGTCGCTCAGCCAGCAGGTGAACGGTCAGCTCAGCAGTGGCAGCAGCGACGCCGCCACCATCCTCTACAACTTCGCTGCTTCAGGGGCGGTGCCCCGATTCGGGGCCTTCCCGTCCGGCGTCTGGGGCAATCTGTATTCGACGCACGGCACCGCCCTGTCCCAGGGGCTCCAGTCCGTCTGCTACCGGCCGGACAACGCCCCTGCTCCGGTACTTCCCAAGAGCGTGTTCAACGGCGCAAATGCCGCTCAGCAGTTCACCACCACCGCCTCCAGCTTCCCGGCTGACGTCAGCCGTCGCTGCTACAGCGGCGCTGAGTACCGGGTGATGTACCAGCTGCTCGAGGCCCCCGGGCAGGGAGCGACTCCAGGCACGCCGGTGGTGCTCGTGCTGGCGGCCCCGCTCAACAACGTCAACACCACCCTGGCCCAGCTTCGCAATCTCGAGGTTCTGGTCAGTGCCGTCGTGCTGGGCACGGTTGCGCTGCTGGCCTGGTGGACGGTCAAGCTCGGGCTCATGCCCTTGGAGCGAATCCGCCACACCGCGCAGGCGATTGCTCGAGGGGACCTCTCCCGCCGGGTCGACACCTCGGACACCAGCACCGAGGTGGGCCAGCTGAGCGCTAGCCTCAACGAGATGCTGGGGCAGATCGAGGAGGCTTTCGGCGCCCGGGCGGCCTCCGAGGAGAAGCTGCGCCAGTTCATCGCGGACGCGTCACACGAGCTGCGGACTCCGCTCAGCTCGATCCGCGGCTACGCCGAGCTCTTCCGTCACGGGGCCGGGTCCAACCCGGAGGACCTCTCCACCGCCATGACCCGGATCGAGGCGGAATCGGCGCGGATGACGTCGCTGGTGGACGACATGCTGCTGCTGGCGCGCTTGGACGAGGGACGCCCGCTGCAGCTCCGCCAGGTGGACCTCTCCGAGTTGGCCGTGGATGCGGCGGCTGACGCCTCGGTCGCGGACCGCCGTCACCCGATCCGGGTGAGCGCCCCGGCGCCGGTGATGGCGATGGGGGATGAGCCGCGGCTCCGCCAGGTGCTGAACAACCTCATCCGCAATGCGATGGTCCACACGCCAGCGGGCACCCAGGTGGAGGTGTCGGTCGCTCAGCAGGGCGCCTCCGCCGTGCTCCGGGTGGTCGACCACGGCCCCGGAGTGCCGCCGGAGCTGGCGGGGAAGATCTTCGAGCGCTTCGTGCGTGCGGGCTCGGCCCGTGGTAGGGAGAGTGGAGGCGCTGGTCTGGGCCTGGCGATAGTTGCCGCCATCGTGTCGGCCCATCGCGGATCGGTCCGGCTGGAGCCCACTGACGGTGGTGGCGCCACCTTTATCGTGGAGTTGCCGAGCCCGGTGAACGGACCGGGGACGCCAACTCCCGATGGGAATGCGAGGAGCACCTCGCCCCGGAGCACCGAAAGCCCAACGGTGCCGGAGGAGTCGCCAAGCAGGGTCCGCACCGGCGCCCGACGCTGAGCTCCGGATGGGGGTCACGTGTGAGTCAGCCATGGCAGGTGGTTGCGGTTGGCTCCCAGCTGTGTTCGGCGCGCCGCCCCGCGCTCGGGACCACGGCCCAGGTCATCACCACCACGGCCGACTTGCTGGCGCGCGCGCTCCCGATCGTCGATCGGGAGCTGGAGGCGCTCGACCTGGTGGCGAGCCGATTCCGTCGTGACTCCGAGCTCTCCCGGCTCAACCGCAGTCCCGGGCGGGGGCGGGAGCTGAGTCCCCGCCTGGCTGAGCTGGTCGCGCTGGCGCTGGAGGGAGCGAGCCTCACCGGCGGCCTGGTCGACCCGACGGTTGGCCGGGCCCTCCGGACCAGCGGCTACGATCGCGACTTCGATCTACTTGCAGAGGGGCAAGCGATCGGCCAAGTCTTGGAGCCGCCCTCTCCCTGCCCGGGATGGCGGCAGCTGCACCTACACGGCCGGTGGCTCAGCTGGGATTCCCCGGTGGAGCTGGACCTGGGCGCCACCGCCAAGGCCTGGTGCGCCGATAGATGCGCCCGCGCTATACATGACGTCACCTCAGCTCCGACCCTGGTCAGTCTCGGTGGCGACCTCGCCGTCGCCGGACGGGAACCGGCCACGGGATGGGTCGTGAGGGTGGCCGACGACCACGAAGCTGGCGCTAGGGCCCCCGGGCAAACGGTGCGCCTGGTGGCCCCGGGGCTAGCCACCTCGTCGACCGTCCGCCGGCGCTGGCAGCAGGCGGGGGAGGAGCGGCATCACCTGATCGATCCCCGTACCGGTCGAGCGGCACCGGTGATCTGGCGGACGGCCAGCGTGTCCGCCCCGAGTTGCACGTTGGCCAACGTCTTTTCCACCGCGGCGGTCGTGGCGGGCGGGGAGGCGGCCGCGCTGCTGGCCAAGGCCAGGCTTCCTGCGCGCCTGGTGAGCGCCGGCGGCAAAGTTGCGCACCTTGGGGGCTGGCCGCCAGCGGGAGACGACCTGCCGGAGCTTGTCCTCTAGGGCGTCCAACAGGGGAGACCGGATTTGGGCAGCTGCCCGGGGTGCGACAATCGCTTGGTGCCGTCGTCCCGCCCCCTCTTCCGGCGCGGCCGGCGGCAACCGCGGCAAGTGGCGGCGGACTGGTTCCTGTGGGGCCCATACCTGTCGATGCGACAGTGGGGCACCGTCCGCGAGGATTACAGCGCCGACGGCGACGCCTGGAGCTACTTCCCCTACGAGCAGGCAAGCAGGCGCGCCTACCGCTGGGGGGAAGACGGTCTGCTCGGAGTCTGTGATCGCCGGCAGCGGGTGTGCCTGAGTTTCGCTCTGTGGAACGGCCAGGACGCCTGCCTGAAGGAGCGCGCGTTCGGACTCAGCAACGCGCAGGGAAACCACGGCGAGGATGTCAAGGAGTACTGGCACTACCTGGACGCCCTGCCCGATGGCCGCTACCTGCGCGCTGTGTACCGCTACCCGATGGCCGCGTTTCCGTACGAGGAACTCCTGCGCCGTAACTCCCAGCCGGGACCAGAGCTCAATCTGCTCGATCTCGGCTACTTCGAGGATGATCGCTACTGGTCTGTCCAGGTGGAGTACGGCAAGGCCAAACCATCGATCTTGGGATGGCGGTTTCGGGTCACCAACCACAGCCGGGAGGCGGGGGAGCTGCATCTGCTGCCCCAGGTCTGGCTCCGCAACACCTGGGCGTGGAACGAAGGCGGGACGCCTCCCGCGATCCTCAGGGCCCGCGCCGACCGCGTGAGCCTGTCGCATCCCGAACTCGGCGACTATTGCCTGCAGGCGGCCGGTGCCTTCGAGTGGCTCATGTGCGACAACGAGACCGACGCCCCGGCGCTCTTCGGCCAGCCCCCACGCACCGACTATCCCAAGGACGCCATCGCGAGAGCGGTGCTGGCGGGCAACCCTGGGCTCTGTCGGCCCGAGGCGACCGGCACCCGGGCGGCAGCGCACTTTCGCCTCAAGATCCCTCCCGGGGGGTCGCGGCTGGTCCGCCTCGTCTGGACTGCTGACGCCGCGGTCGGTCCCGACCAGGTTGATGCGATGCTCAGCCGCGGTCGCGCCCGGGCTCGCCGCTTCTACTCCAATGCCTGCGCGGCCAACGCCAGTGCGGAGGACAGGATGATCCAGCGGCAGGCGTGGTCCGGGTTGCTCTGGTCGCAGCAGTACTACGAGTACGACGTCGAGCGCTGGCTGTCTGGAGACCCCGCCTCACCACCGCCGCCCGAGCGCCAACGCGGGCGCAACTCGGAATGGGGCCGGCTCAGGGCGGCCGACGTCATCGTTATGCCCGACAGTTGGGAATACCCCTGGTTCGCGGCCTGGGACCTTGCATTCCATGCCCTGGCGCTGGAGGCGATCGACTCGCAGATGGCCAAGCAGCAGCTGATGCTATTGCTGGAGACGCGCTACATCCATGAGGACGGTCAGTTGCCCGCCTATGAGTGGGACTTCAGCGACTGCAACCCGCCAGTGCACGCGATGGCGGTGTGGCACGTCTACGTGCGCGACCGCAACCGCACCGGCGTCCCCGACCGCGCATTTTTGGAGCGCGCCTTCCTGGCGCTGTTGTTCGATTACGGCTGGTGGGTTAACCGGCGCGATTTGGGCGATCAGAACATCTTCTCGGGCGGATTCCTCGGTCTGGACAACATTTCGGCGGTCGATCGCAGCCACCTTCCGCCGGGGGCGCAGCTGGCCCAAGCCGACGCCACCGCGTGGATGGGGATGTTCGCGGTGAAAATGTTCCGGATCGCAGCCGAGCTGGCGATGGAAGAGCCGCAATACTCAGACATGGCGCTGCACTTCTTCGAGCATTACGTTCACATCGCGGAGGCGCTCAATGGGGCCGGACGACTCAGCGGATTGTGGAACGAGGTGGACGGCTTTTACTACGACCGGTTGCGCTTGCCGGACGGCCGCACCGAGCAGATCAAAGTGCGCAGCCTGGTGGGCCTCATGCCGATGGTCGCCAGCGAGGTGGTGCACCAGCACACCCTGGACCGCGTGCCGAGCATCGAGCGGCAGCTGGAGGTGGCCGCCCGGTCGGGAGCCTTCCATTACCGCAGGGCACGGAGCGAGGATCCCTACGCCTGCCTGACCCTGGTGGCTCCCGACCGGCTGCGTCGCTTGCTCGCCAGCATGCTCGATCCCGCGGAATTCCTCTCGCAGCATGGTCTACGCTCGCTCTCGCGGTTCCATCTGGACCAGCCCTACCGGAGCCGTCTGCTGCCGGACATGCCCCCGGTGCGCTACGAGCCGGGAACCTCGGAGGAGCGCATCATGGGCGGCAACTCCAACTGGCGGGGTCCGATCTGGTTTCCGACCAGCTACCTGCTGATCCAGGCGCTGCGGCTGCTGGCGGTGGGATTGGGCCGCTCCTTCACTCAGCCCTTTCCCAGCCCAGAGGGAAGGCCGGCCTTGCTCACCACCATCGCCGACCGGGTGGCCGACTCGATGGTGGCCATATTCCGCAACGACCAGCGGGGGAGGCGGCCGGTCTTCGGCGAGAGCGAGAAGTTCCAGACCGATCCCGGCTGGCACGACTGCCTGCTCTTCCGCGAGTACTTCGACGGCGAGGACGGGCGGGGCCATGGAGCCGCCCATCAGACCGGCTGGACAGCGCTGGTGGCGCTGCTGGTAGGGGAGCTCAGCGACCCCTGGCGGTCTCCCGTGCCGGGGTCGTCCCCCAGCTAGTTCGACCTCAGCTGGTCCACACCGGAGCGGACAGAGCGTCCAGGTTGAGGCCCTGGGTGACCTGCCGGGGTGCCGAGGGGTGGGCGGCGAGCACGTTGGGGATCCAGAACAGCTGGAACTGGGAGGCCTTGGTTGGACTGGGGTTCAGGAAGAGGAGGCTCTTGCCGTCTGGGGACCAGCTGGGGCTAGCGTCCAGCGGTCCAGGCGCCACCACCTGGGGCGTACCCAGGCTGGTCCCGTTCCAGGTGGCGATGTCGATGGTGCTGGTCTGCAAGGTGACGTTGGTGCAGATCATGGCCACCTCGGTGCCGGTGGGGGAGATGGAGGGCTGGCTGCAGTTCTCGGATGCCGTGGTCAGGTTGACGGGGTTGGCATAGGGGGAGGAGGCGTAGCTGAGGATCGAGTATGTAGCGCCCGGGCTCGGGGCCAAAGAGCCGCCCACGTAGTACTTGGCGTAGATCACCCCGCCGTTGCTGAGGGGGGCAGGCTCGACGTCCCCGCCCTGGTAGTTGTTGGGGGTGCTCCAGATGGTCGCGCTGGCGCCGGGATTGTTGAGCGGCACCGCCTGGATCTGGAAGTCGACGTTGTAGCTGGCGTAGGGGTCGTGCCAGTCCCAAGCGTAGAAGAGGGTGCCGTTGCTGGCCACCCGGGGGTAGAAGACCCAGTGGTTGTTGAGCAGCTGGGACGCGCTCTCCTGCAGCAGCAGGCTCACCTGGTGGCCCTGGGAGTTCAGCAAGTAGACGTCGGAGTAGCTGCTGGTGCGGTCAACCGCCACCAGGTCGCCGTTGGGGGCCACCGATGCCTGCATCCAGTAGCCGGGCGGCGTGGACAGCTTGGTGAAGGTCAGACCTTGCAGCTGGTAAAGCGATCCGTTTTGGGCCACCACCACCTTGCCGGGAAGAGAGATCAGCGCCGAGGTCTTGGTGGGATTGTGGGAGTGGTTGGTGGTGGTCTGCAGCGTTCCCAGGATCGAATAGATGACCAGGCCGAAGATCGCCATCAGTCCCATGGCCGCCACCGCTGCGAGGAACGACTTCACGCCGGGAAGTACTGGGAGACCAGGGAGTTGATCGCTGGCCAGTTGGGAACCAGTGCGTCCTGACCGCTGATGACCTGCCCGGTGTAGTAGCTGGAGTAGAGCACGATCTGCTTGACGTTGCCACCAGTGACCGCGCGGGCCAGCGGCAACAGCTGATTGATCTGGGTCAAACTCATATCGGTCTTTATCGATCCATTCAGCGCCGCCGCTATTCTTGGCACGTCGAACAGGCTCATCGTTTTGGCTGCGGACTTGATGTCCAGCAGCAGCTGCTGCTGCTTCTGAGCACGCGCTATGTCCTCAAGGATGTCGCCGTGGCGAGAGCGGACATATTCCAGCGCGTTGGTGCCGTTGAGCCGCTGCGGACCGGGGAGGACTGCGATCCGCTCGTACGCGTACGGGTTGCTGCCGGTCAGATCGTAGGGGTACTGGTCGTCTAGAACCGGCATTTGGGCGTTGACGTTGACGCCGCCCAGCTGGTTCACCAGGTTGACCAAGCCGCCGAGCCCGATCCAGGCCCAGTAGTTGATCTGAACCTGGAAGTCGTTTTCAACCGTCTGAATCGCAGCGGCGGCGCCCCCTAGCGAGTACGCGGCATCGATCTTGGCATAGCCGCCGGTTGAGAGCTGCACCCACAGATCTCTGGGAATCGAGAGCATCACCACCTGATGGCTCTGCGGGTTGACCCGCACCAAAATCATCGTCTGGGTGAGCACGTGGCTGCTGACGAACTTGGAGTCGTTGTCGGATCCCAGCAGCAGCACGGTGAAAGAATTGCCGCTGCTCACAGCGTTGGTTGAGCCGCTTCCAAGCTTGGCCGGGTGCAGCTTGTTCTGCCCTGCGCGCCCGGTCGTCTTCCCGCCGGTGGATTGGACCGCGGCGGATATGGCAGGGAGAAAGTAGGCAACCGCGCCCGCGAGGCCAGAGAAGGCGAAGCCAAGCACGAGCAACAGAGACGCCAACGTCTTGTGCCGGCCCCATGAGAAAGTCGTCTTGTGAGTCGCGAGCCCGGCGCGACGGCGCCGTGGCCTGGTTCCGGCGGCCATCCTCGAGACATATTAGCCGTTCCCGTTCGGATTGCCCGCTTCTGTACAGCTGGGTCGGTGCCAGTCGGTAATCTTGCCGTGCCCATGTTGCTGGAAGGGAAGCGGATTTTGGTCACCGGCGTGCTCACGCCCGCGTCGCTTCCGTTCGCGGTCGCCGAGCAGGCTCAGCGCGACGGCGCCGAGGTGGTGCTGACCTCGTTCGGCCGTCCGATGAGCCTCACCCGCCGCTCGGCCTCCCGGCTGCGGCCGGAGCCCCCGGTGCTGGAGCTGGACGTGACCCGAGAGGAGGATTTCCTTGCGCTCGCCGACCAGCTGCGCCGGCGGGGCTGGTCCGTCGACGGCATCGTGCACGGGGTGGCCTTCGCCCCGCCGGAGGCGCTGGGCGGCGGCTTCCTCAGCACGCCCTGGGAGTCGGCCGCGACCGCGCTTAGGGTGAGCGCCTTCTCCCTGAAGCAGCTGGTAACGGCGCTGGAACCGCTGGTCCCCGAAGGCGGTGGCAGCGTGGTCACGCTGGACTTCGACGCCTCCCTGGCCTGGCCCGGCTACGACTGGATGGGGGTGTCGAAAGCCGCCTTGGAAGCCGTGGTGCGCTATCTGGCGCAGTACCTGGGCAACCGGCGCATTCGCGTCAACGCCGTCTCTGCCGGGCCGGTGTTCACCACCGCCGCCAAGGGTATCCCAGGGTTCGCCAGCCTACCCCAGGCCTTCTCCGACCGCGCCCCGCTGGGCTGGGATCCCCGGGACTCCTCCCCGGTCGGCAAGGCCGTCGTGGCCCTGCTCTCGGACTACTTCCCGGCCACGACCGGGGAGATCGTCCACGTCGACGGCGGCTACCACTCGGCGGGTGGCTCGGCCCTGGGTCACCTTGGCGCGCCGGCTCCGGCGCCAGTAGACGGCCCCGACGGCGGCGGTCAGTAGCGCGAAGCTTCCGGCCAGCGCCAGGGTCGCCCGGCTGCCCCAATCCTGCTCCACCAGGCCGGCCAGGGGGCTGCCGATGGGTGTGGAGCCCATGAACACCCAGAGGTAGAGAGCCATCACCCGGCCCCGGAGCTCCCCGGGCGTGAAGAGCTGAATGACGCTGTTCGACATCGAGGAGTAGACGATCATTCCGGCTCCGGCCACCGCCAGTAGCACCATCGCCTCTCCGAGCGACCCGGCGCGCGAGGCCAGCACCATGAAGGCTCCGAAAGTGGCGCAGCCGGCCAGCAGCGCCGGCACCGAGGCCCGGCTGGCATAGGCCACGCCCAGGGCTCCCAAAAGCGCTCCGATCCCGAGCGAAGTGCTGAGAAGTCCGAACCCGGTCGCCCCGGCGTGGAGCCCGTTCCGGGCCATCGCCGGGATCATGACGCTGAGGTTGAAGGAGAAGGTGCCGACGACCGCCATCAGGGCGATCACCAGCGCCACCTCCCGGGTGCGCCGGGCGAAGGCGACGCCCTCTCGGATCTGCCCCCAGGCGCCTGCGCCGGTGGCACGCCGGGCCGCCAGGTAAAGGCGGCCGGAATCCATCAGGGCCAGCCCGCCGATCACTGCCAGGTAGGAGACGGCGTTGAGGTCGAAGCAGACGTCGGTGCCAACCGTGGCGATCAGCAGCCCGGCGACCGCGGGTCCGACCACCCGGGCGCCGTTGAAGACCATCGAGTTCAGCGCCACCGCGTTCGGCAGCTGGGTCGACCCCACCATCTCGGTCACGAAGGCCTGGCGGGTGGGACCGTCCACCACATTGATCAGCCCGAACAGCACCACCACCCCGAACACCTCCGGCGCGGTGGCGATGTGGAGGCCCTCGCTGATGCCCAAGGCGGCCGCCACCAAGGCAAAGCTGCTCTGGGTTGCGATAAGGGTCCGGCGCTTGGGTAGCCGATCGGCGACCAGGCCGCCCAGGGGCTGCAAGAGCAGGTTGGGCAGAAACTGGGCCGTGACCAGGAGACCCAGCATCAGAGTGGAGTGGGTGAGCTCCAGGATCAGCCACGCCTGGGCCGTGCTCTGCAGCCAACTGCCCGTCACCGACACCAGCTGGCCGAAGAAGAACAGGCGGTAGTTGCGGGTGCTGAGGGCTTGAAAGGTCCGGCCGGTGATCCCTCTTGGCGACACTGTCAGCGGGGGTTGCCGACCAGGTGTTCCAACGCTGGCAGGGCGCGCTCCAGGGAGCGCACCTCGGCTGCGGTCAGGTGGGCCAGCCGCGCCTCCAGCCAGACCGAGCGCGCTTGGCGCGCCGCCTCGGTGGCGCGCGCCCCGGCCTTGGTCACGCTGACCAGCTGGCGACGGCGATCGTCCGGCGACGCCTGCTTGGCGACGAGCCCGTCCCGCTCCATCTCTTTCAGCACCTCGGTCATCGAGGGAAGCCGCACTCCCTCGTGGAGAGCCAGCTCGGTCACCGTGGCCACGGGGTGCTCGGCAAGGTAGAGCAGCACCGCGAAGTGCCCCGGCGGCAACGAAAGTTCATCCGCGGCCTGACGCAGGCGGCGGCCCAGGCGGTTGAGCAGGGCGGGCAGACGGCTGGACAGTCCGGCCAGCGAAGGGGAGGCGACGGGCACGTGCTTAGTTTACCTAAGTAGGTTGCCTAATCAAACCTCTAAGCCGCACAGGCTTGGGTGGAAACCGGGGCGGTGTCTTGCCGCCCTCGGCTCACGTCCTGGCGCACCTCCCCGCTGGTGAGCGCGTAGGCCTGGTTGGTGACCTCCAGCGACTTGGCATAGACGACCCCCAGCACCCGCCCTTTGAGGTTCAGCAGAGGGCCGCCCGAGTTGCCCGGCTGGACGTTGGCCTCGATCACGTAGATCTGCCGGTTGACCGTTCCCTGGGAATAGATGTTGGCGCCCTGGGCGTTCAGCACCGCATCCACGGCGGCCGGGACGATTCGCTCGGGGCCGCCGCCGGGGTACCCGATCACCGCCCCACCCGTCCCGCGCTGGACGGTACCCGAGAACGAGAGCGGGGTGAGCCCGAGCCCGGGCACGTGCAGCAGCGCCAGGTCTCGCTCGGGGTCGAAGAAGACCACCGTGGCCGCGAGCGGGCCGCCGGCACCGGGAACCAGCACCTGGGTGTCATGCCCGCCCGCGACCACGTGGGCGTTGGTGAGGATGACGTCGGGGGCCACCGGGAAGCCACTTCCCTCGATCAAGCCGCCGCAGCCCGCGCTGACCACCTTGACCGTTTCCCGGGCGGCGGCGTTGATCGCCGGATTGCCGGCCACCGTTGCCGCCGGCGGCACCCCCGCGGGCAGCAGGGGGACGATGCCCACGAAGGTCGGCGGGAAGGGCACCTCGGCGAACAACCTCTGGAGGGAGCCAAACCAGACCGGCGCCTGAGGGAAGTCGGATCTCAGCGCCGAGACGATGGTAGAGCCGCGGATGCTCGCTGCCAGCGCGGGCCAGGGTCCGGCGGCCAGCACCGAACCCAGGTACCACACCGCCGCCAGGACCGCCAGCAGACCCCAGGTCAATCCGCCCAAGGAGTCGAAGACGCCCAGGTGGATCCTGAGCGCGCCCAGCCGGGCCCGCACCCCCGCGCGGGCGCCGAGGGCGTGACCGATCCAGGCCATGATCAGGATCAGCACCGCAGCCAGCCCCGAGCGGACCGCCAGCGGCATGGTGGTGACGGCGGTCGGGATCAGGGTCGCCAGCCAGGAACCGGCCACGATCCCGAGCAGTACCCCAGCCACGCTCAGCAGCGAGTAGCTCAGCCCTCGCCGGTAACCGACCACGGCCTCGTAGAGCAGGACGAGGATGATGACCAGGTCGAGCAGGTTCACCCGCCGCGTACCATCAATCGAACAATCGAACTCCGGCGGACACCTCCCAGCGGGGAAGCGCGAGGGCAGACGGTTGCGATCTCAAGGTACCAGTCCGGAGCAGGTCAGCCGGCTGCGGCGGAGCGCGGAGGGGGTCAGCCCAAACGGTCTGTTCATCCCATTTCCCCAGGACTGGCGGGCCTGTATCCTGCCGGCCATCGGGCTGGCCACTCCCATCGGCCTGCTGGTGGTCAACTTCTCGGCCTGGGTCATCTCCCAACTGGCCGCCTTTCGCCTCGGCGTGGCGATCAGCGCCTTCATCAGCGCCTGCATCCTCAACGGGATCGCGGCGGTAAACGTCTACCGGTACGTGCGCAGCCGCTGGCCCGACCTGGTGGTCAGCCTGCCGGAGAACTTTCGCTGGGTGGTGCTGGCGGCGACGGCGGTGGTCCTCATCACCGCAGTGCTGGCGGCGCTCTTCTCCTATGTGGGGATGGAAAAGCCGAAGGACCTGCCCAACGGCATTGCCGTGATCACCGCATTTCTGGGTCTGGTGGTCCCCCTGGGCCTGAGTACGATCCTCAACCGGCGCCAGCGGGGGATCACGATCTAGGCAGGATCGGGCGCCTCGCCTCCAAGTCGCCGAGCACGCGCACGTGCTCGCCGTCCGACAGCAGAGCAGCGGTGGCCAGCCCCAGGAAGAGGCCGTGCCCCAATACCCCAGGCACGGCCTGCAGCACTTCAGCCACCCGTTCGAGCCCGGTCGGCGCCACTTCGAAGTTGAGGTCGAGCAGGTAGTTGCCGTTGTCAGTCACGAAGGCGGCCTCGCCGCCGCGCAGGCGTACCCGGCACGGCAGCAGACGCTCCAGCGTCGCCTGGGTACCGCGCCAGTCGAACTTGGTCACCTCGACCGGGAGGTCGTGAGTGGAGCCCAGGCGGGCTACCACCTTGCTCTCCTGGCCGAGCACCCAAAGGCGGCGGCTGCGGCTGGCAACCATCTTCTCCCGCACCAGGGCGCCCCCGCGTCCCTTGAGCAGATTGAGCTCGGAGTCCAGTTCGTCGGTTCCGTCCACGTCCAGGTCCAGCTCGGGCACGCTGGAATCCAGCAGCCCGATGCCCATCCTGCGGGCGCGCTCCGCCGTCGCCTCGGAAGTGCAGAGGGCCTGCACCGCCAGGCCCGCCCGCAGTCTTGGCGCGAGCGCCTCCAAAAACGCGGTGGCGGTGCGGCCGGTGCCCAGCCCGAGCCGCATCCCGGGCCGGATCAGCGCTGCCGCGTACTCTCCCACCCGGGTGGAGGCGGCGGCGAAGTCCTCGGGCAAGCCTAGCCTTGTCGGTCCGGGCCCACCGAGCCGATGTCCAGGTGCAGCACCACCCGCCGCTCTCGCTCCATGGCGCGACGGTAGTCCGCCCAGTCCGGGTGCTCACCCACGGCGGCGCGGTAGTACTCCTCGAGCCAGCTCATCGCCTCGGGCTGAGAGATCACTTCGGCGGTGCCGGTGACGCTGATCCAGGGTCCGAAAAATTGATCGGAGAAGGCCAGCAGATCGTAGCGCGGGTTCCGGCGGAGGTTGGCGGTCTTGACCGCCGCCTCCCGGGTGCTGACCAGCAGGCTGCCGTCATGACCGGGGGCGACCAGGATCGGCGACATCTGCGCACCGCCGTCGCGGCGGTAGGTGGCGAGCACGCCGCGGTGGTTCTGGGCTACGAAGTCGAGCGCTGCCTCGGCCAGCACGCTAGTGGCCCGACCCGATCAAGGGGCGCTCCTTGGCACGGGCGATGAGCCGCTCTTGGACTCCCGGCGCGCTCGAGCCGGGGTCCACCCTGGTCCAGCGCCCCTGAGGGAGGAGCGACCAGCTCTGGCGGCGGTCGGCCCACATCAGCTCCAGCACCTCCTTGATCTCCTGTCTTGCCGTGGCGTCCAGCACCGGGGTCACCAGCTCCACCCGCCGATAGAGGTTGCGCCCCATGAGGTCGGAGGAGCCCATGTACACCTCGGGGGAGCCGCCATTTTCGAACATGAAGGCGCGGCCGTGCTCGAGGAAGCGGCCGATGATGCTGCGCACCTGCACCGTGTCGCTGAGCCCGGGCAGCCCCGGGCGCAGCGCGCAGATCCCGCGGACCAAGAGACGGATCGGGAGGCCCTGCGAACTGGCCCGATAGATCGCGCGGATTGCGCGCTCGTCCGAGATGGCGTTCACCTTGACCAGCACCCCCGCCGGCCTCCCCCGGCGCAGATGTTCGAGCTCGCGCTCCATCAGGCTCTCGAAGCGCTCCACTTCGTTGATGGGGGCGACCCAGAGGCTGCCGTAGTTGCGCTTGCGCGAGTAGCCGGTGAGGTAGTTGAAGAGGTCGGCCAGCTCGGCGGTGAGCTCGGGCCGCGCGGTCAGCATGCCGAAGTCGGTGTAGAGGCGGGCGGTGACGGCGTTGTAGTTGCCGGTGCCGATGTGCGCGTAGTAGCGCACGCCGCCCTCCTCTTGACGGACCACCAGCACCAGCTTGGCGTGGGTCTTGAGCCCGGGCACCCCGTAGGCGACGTGGGCGCCCACCTGCTCCAGCTGGCGGGCCCAGCGGATGTTGTTCTGCTCGTCGAAGCGTGCCTTGATCTCGACCAGAACCACCACCTGCTTGCCGTCCTCGGACGCTCGGGTGAGCGCGTCGACGACCGGGGTGTCACCGCTGGTTCGGTACAGCGTTTGCTTGATGGCGACCACCCGCGGGTCGCGGGACGCCTGCTCGATAAAGCGCTCGGTCGTGGCCGCGAAGGAGTCGTAGGGGTGGTGGACCAAGACGTCGCCGCGCCTCAGGATCGCGAAGAAGTCCAGCTCTTGATCCTGGAGGGGGAGCAGGCGGGGAGGGGTGGTCCCGCTGAACTGAGGGTAAGTGAGGTCCGGACGCTCCAGGGCCGAGATGACTGTGAACAGGCCGGTCAGGTCCAGAGGGGCCTCGATGCGCTGGATGTCGTCGGCCCCCACTCCCAGTTCCGCCTCCAGCATCCCCACGATCTCATCGGGGAGATCGGGGGCGACCTCCGCCCGGACGACCGCGCCAAACCGGCGCTCGCGCAGTTCCTCTTCGATGGCGGAGAGCAGGTTGCGGTCGTCCTCGTCGACGACATAGTCAGCGTCCCGGGTCACGCGGAAGGTCCCGTGTGCCAGCACCGCCATGCCCGGGAACAACCGGCCCAGGCGCTCGGCGATGATCCGCTCCACTGGGACGAAGGGGCCGGTCTGGCCCGCCTTGAAGAAGCGTGGCAGGGTGGGAGGGACCTTGATCCGGGCCACCCGGTGGTCCTCCGCCGGCTCCTCGGCGGTCTCACCCAGCAGCACCGCGATCGAGAGTGAGAGGTTGCTGAGATAGGGGAAGGGGTGTGCCGGGTCGATCGCCAGTGGCGTGAGCAGCGGGTAGACCTGCTCGCTGAAGAATCGGTCACAGCGCGCCTGCTCCTCCTCGCCCAGCGGCTCGCCGTGCAGGGCCAGGACGATCCCGGACTCCCGCAGCTGCGGCAACAGCTCCTGCTCCAAGCAGGTGGTCTGCTCGGCCGTGAACTGCTTCACCCGCCGGTTGATCTCGCAGAGCTGCTCGCTGGGAGGCATGGCGTCGGCATGGGTGGCCTGGACCCGCTCGGCGAGCTGTCGCTTCAGAGCGGCCACCCGGATCATGTAGAACTCGTCCAGGTTGTTGGAGGTGATCGCCAGGAAGCGCAGCCGCTCCAGCAGGGGCACGCGGGCGTCGCGAGCTTCCGCCAGCACGCGCAGGTTGAAGTCAAGCCAGCTCAGCTCGCGATTGATGTAGTTGGTTGGGTCCCGCAGCTGCCGTTCCCAGCTCCCGTTACCGGCTGGGGTCCTGGGCGGCAGTGCCGTGGAGGCGGCTCGGCCGTTGCGGGCGGCGCGGCGCGGCTTAACCTTTCCCATCTCTTCGAACGCTAGCACCTGCGCCTGGGGGTCAGTTGGGGCCGGGGAATCCGTAACGGCGCGGTGGCAGAGGCGGCACCAGCTGTGATTTGGCTTACGATGCCGCGGTGGTGCCTTGGATCACAAGAGGCGTGCCCGCCGCAGGGGCCATCGCAATCTTGCTACTGGCGGGTTGCGGCCCGGCGCCGGCGAGTCACCACGCCCACACCTCGAGCCTTCTGCTGAGAGCCAGCAACAGCGCCCTCGCGACCTCGGTGGCCGTGAGCTTCTCGGGGAGCGTCTCCGTCAACGACTCGTCGGCCACTGGCCTCACGCAGGCCGAGCTGCAGGCGCTGAGGCAGCTGGGGCAGACGACGCTCACGGGATCAGCGCGCGTCGAGAATCGCCAGAACGCCGAGGCCACCTACACCGCCAGTCCGCTGTTGCCTTACCAGGTCTCAGCCGTGGTCGCCAACGGCCAGACCTACCTTCGGGTCGGTTCCGGCAGTTGGTACGGCCCACTGAGCTCGAAGATGGCTTCGCCCTCCCTGGCACCGGGCGCTGGGTCGTTTGTAACCACGTTCAAGAAATGGCTCTCCGGACTCAGCTCCTCCACCAAGGTTCAGAACCTGGGCACGACCACGCTCAATGGGCAGACGGTCGACCACCTGCAGGCCCAGGTCGCCGGCACCTCCCTGCACAACCTGCTCGGTGGCCTGGTCGGCTCGAGCGGGGGAGGCAGCCAGCTTGGTGGGCTGAGCTCGTTGCTGCAGTTCGGGACTGAGACCGTCGACGCCTACGTTGACCCCAGCACCGATCGGCCGGTGCAGGTGAACGAGACCGGCTCCCTGACCGTCCAGCTTGGCCCGCTGGGCCTGCTGGATCCGAGCCAGTTCTCGGGCACGGCGGGTGGCCAGGTGGCGCTGACCATGAATCTCAAGGTTGGGTTATCGGATTACGGCGCCGACTACAACATCCAGGCGCCGGGATCGCCGCTGCCGGGGCTGCCGCCGAGCCTCGCGTCCTAGCGGCGACCCAGCAGCCGCAGCCGGCGCGGGGAGCTGCGCGCCAACGCCATGGCCTCGGTCCGGGCGGCCTGCTCCAGGTGGTCGTCCAAGGGCTCCAAGTCAGCCTCGGCCCCGCGGCGCAACAGCGCCAAGCGCAGCCACCAATCCGCCATAGCCGGGTTCTTGGGCAGCAGCGGGCCATGCAGGTAAGTACCGACCACCGAGCCCCGCCATGCACCCTCGCCCCCGCTTCGCCCGTCATTGCCGCGCCCCTGGACCACTTGACCCAGGGGCTTGAGCCCAGGGTCGAGGAAGGTCTTGCCGCTGTGGTTCTCGAAGCCGACCAGCAGTTCCGGGGAGATTCCCAGCCCGGGATCGGCCCGGACCACGGCGTTGCCCACCAAGCGGTCCCTGCCCGCCTCGGTGTGCAGGGGAAGCAAGCCCAGCCCGCGGATGCGCTCACCCAGTGCGGTCGTGTAGTAGGCGCCCAGCAGCTGGTAGCCGCCGCACACCGCTATCAGGGGAGCCTCCAGGGTCACGGCCCGCCGCAGGGGATCCGCCTTGTGCGCCAGCAGATCCTCGGACACCTGGCTCTGGTCGAGATCTTGACCACCGCCGAAGAAGAAGCCGTCGCATTGCTCGATCAGCGCCGCCGGGCCGGCCCCGAGGCCGATCTCCACCACCCGTAGCTGGAGTCCCCGGCGGGTTGCCCGGCGCACCAGGCTGATCACGTTGCCTCGGTCGCCGTAGAGGTTCATCTCCGCCGGGTAGAGGTGGCCGAGCACCAGCTCCCGGGCGGTCATTGGTTGTCCCAGAAGCGGCTAACCGCACCGGTCCGCGCCAGCTCCCGATGCCAGGCGAACATGGCGGTGTAAGTCAGCAGGGCGGGAGCCGGTGCGCCCTGAGGAGGGCTCAGGCGCCGGAGCGCATCCAGCGCCGCCCGGGGGGTCTCGGCCAGCAGGAGGCGGTCCTCTGCCAGGCCGGCGTAGGCCAGCCGCAGCAGCAGGTCGCGGCTCCGGCTTCCCGAGACCACCACCGTCTCGGGTCCGTCCGCCGCCAGCATCTCCAAATCGGCGTCCCAGATCCACGAGATGTCGCGGCCGTCCGCGACCCCGTCGTTGAGGGCCAAGGCCAGGCAGCTCGGCCGCTCAAGCTGGAGGACGGCACGCATCGACTCCTCCAGCCCCGACGGGTTCTTGGCGAGCATGAGCCGTACCGGGACCCCTTCCCAGACCGCAACCTGCGAGCGCCCGAATGCCGGTAGGAAGCTGGCCAGGGCGTCCGCCACGACCGTCGCCGGAATCCCCAGGCAGCGCGCGGCGCCGAATGCGGCCACCGCGTTGGCCGCGTTGTAGATCCCGCCCAGCTCCACCGCCACCTCGGTCAGAGTGTCGGTACCCGCCTCGGCCACACGCATTCTCAAGCGGCCGAGACCGTCGAGACGCAGTTCCCGGGCGGCGTAGTCCAGCCGTGGGCGCTCCAGCCCACAAGTGGGGCAGTGGTAGTGGCCGCAGTGGCCGTAGTAGACCTGGGAGAACACCAGCTCGCCCCGGCAGCGCGGGCAGAGACGCGCGTCCGCGATGTCCGGGAGCGTCGCTCTTGCCTGGTACGGGTCGTCGATGCCAAAGAAGCGGACCTGGCGTCCTGAGGCCGCGGCCAGGCTGAGTTGGACCACCCTCGGGTCGTCAGCGTTCGCCAGGGTGAACGATTCGGCCGGCAGAGCTGCGATGGCCTGCCCCATCCGGGCGGCGATCTGCTCCACTTCGAAGGAGCGGTCCAGCTGGTCCCGGAAGAGATTCAAGAGCACAAGGCCGGCGGGTCGCACCTCGCGCACGGCCTGCGGGCTGCTCAGCTCGTCGACTTCCAGTACCAAAGCATCGGCGAGAAGCGACCCATTGAGCCCGGTCTGGTCGAGCACCGAGGCAGTCAGGCCGAAGAGGAGATTGGATCCGCTGGAGTTACCCCCGACCCGCCAGCCCATGGCCCGGGCGGTCGCTCGCACCATGGCTGCCGTGGAGGTCTTGCCGTTGGTGCCCGTGATGAGCAGGCTTCCCCGCCGCGCCCGCCTCGCCAGCTTCTCCAGGATGCCGGGGTCGGCCCACCTCGCCACATCGCCGGGGAGGGTCGTGCCCCCGCCTAGGCCCAGGAGGCGCGATGCGCCGCCGACCACCTTGCCGGCGGCCAGCGCGGCGCCCAGCCTCAGGTCGGCTCCGGCCATCCGCTAATTGGGAGGGCGATCCGCCAAGGCACCTGGGGCAGCTCCGCCTGCAGCTGTTCGGCAATCGCGGGTACGGACTCGGGCTTGGAAAGGTAGGCAAAGAAGGCGCCGCCGCTGCCGGTCATCGCCCAGCGCGCCTGGGGTATTGCCGCGCGCAGTCGATCAGCTCTGCGGTCGAGCTCCTGCGACACGGCCCGTGCGGGGCGCTCCAGGGCGCTGCCGAACAGTTGTGCCGGTGCGGTGCCGCGGCGGAGTTGCTCCGCCAGCTCGTCGACCCGCGAGCCGTCGGTGAAGTCGGAGCCGTCGCTGGCCGCGTAGGCATCCGCAGTCGAGACGGGGCCGAGGAACGCAATCAGAAAGGCGCCGCCGGTGAGGGGTGGCAGCGGGACTACCTCGTCGCCGATTCCTGCGATCAGCGCCGCCCCACCGCACAGGGCGAAGGGGACGTCAGCGCCGCATTGCAGCGCGATGCGCCGCAGTTGGCTGCCGTTCGCCCGCTCGGCCGTCATCCGAATGACAGCCGCCGCATCCGCGGAGCCGCCGCCCAAGCCGCTGCGTGGTGGGATCCGCTTCGCCAAGGCTATGCGTTCCACTGGCGTGCCCAGGCCGCTGCGGGCCATCAGGAGCGCCGCGCGCCCCGCCAGGTCCTCGTTGCCCGCAGTGAGCCCGGC
This sequence comes from Candidatus Dormibacteria bacterium, assembly GCA_046703825.1. Classification (GTDB taxonomy): domain Bacteria; phylum Chloroflexota; class Dormibacteria; order Aeolococcales; family Bog-877; genus JBJKSO01. The sequence continues at coordinate 24,614 of JBJKSO010000115.1, read as the reverse complement.
GGCCTCGGGCCCCCCGACCAGGACCTCGGGGGGTGGTACGGGCCCTGGTGGAGATCCAGCTGGCTTGCCCAGCTCCAACGAGATTGCGTCGCTCCAATCGATCGTGTGGGAGACCGACCGGATCAGGTGATAGCCGTCGTCGCGCCGGCCGACAAGCTCCAAGGCCAAGTTGAGCTTGGCCGGAGCCAGCCCGTGTCGCAACACCGCGCCTACTTTAGCGGCGAGATCCCCGGCCGCCGCCGGCTTGCTACACTGCCCCCTGCTCTAGGGTAGGTGTCCGTGCGGCTGCGCACGGGTCGCTCCAGTTTGGGAACTTATGGCGAACATCAAGTCAGCGCGAAAGCGCATCAGGTCCTCAGGTCGCAAGCACGAGCGGAACCGGCGGGTGCGCTCGTCCGTCCGCACGGCGGTGGCTCGGGCCCGCCGCGTGGTGCTGGCCGCGGAGCCAGCGGCCGAGGTGGTGAGCCGAGCTGCATCGGCGCTGGACAAGGCGGTGGAGCACGGCGTGCTCCATCCGCGTAACGCTGCCCGGCGCAAGTCGCGACTGATGAGCCTGGCCGCGCGGACCGCTGCCGGCGGGGCGGAGGCGGTGGTGTCCGCACCGGCTCGCGGTACCCGCAAGGCGGCGGGGGCGCGCCGATCGGCGTCCAAGGCTGGAACTGGCCGCAAGGGCGGCACCAAGACCGAACGCACCGCAGCCTCGGCGCGGCGGGCGTCCGGCGAGCGCAAGCCCAGCTAGCAGACCGGGGCCTCAACTCCGGGAGATTTCTAGGCACATCCGGGCCACCATGGCCTCGAGACCCTCCTCGGCGCCCACGGCGCCCACGCGGATCGCCCAGTCTAGATCAGCCAAGCCCACCAGCCAGCGAAAGACACGATCGTGGCCAGCCCGATCCAGCTGGCGTCCTAGCCGCTCCCGCCTCCAATCTGGCAATCCCAGCTGCGCTCCCGCCGCCAGGCTCAGCAAGTCGCGTAACACTCGAGCGAGTGCGCCGATCACCATCTGCGGTGACGACTCGGGCGATCCTCGCAACTGCTGCAATACCCCCGGCGCCCGCGCGGGGGACCCGAAGATGGCGTCGGTAAGGCGGTAGATCTCGGGCGTGGGGCCAGGCGCGATCAGCCGAGCCGCTTCCGCATCGCCCACCTTGCCCTGGTTGCCGGCGTACATCTGTAGCTTCTGAATCTCGGAAGCCAGCTGCCCCAGACTGTGGCCGGCTATGGCCAGGAGTCGCTCGGTGGATGGCGCTCCGAGTCGCAGTCCGCTGCGCTGGAGCTCTCGCTGAAGGTAACGGCGCAGCTCGGCTCCCTTCGGCCGCTGAAGCAGTGTGACCTGGGCACCCACCGCCAGGAGGCGCTTGAGCGCTTTCGAGCCGGCGACTAGGGTTTGGCGCAGGGCGATGGCGACTGCTGTGGTCGGCTCCCGGGTGTCCAGCAGCTGGACGAACCTCTCCAAGTCGCCATCGGCGGCGGCGGTCTGACCCCGCAGCACCTGGGGCGGGTCCCAAATCAGGACTGCCCGCCGGTCGGTCAGGAACGCTGGGGTGGCCAGGCTCTGGCTTAGGGAGTCCCAATCGCGCGACCCCCGGAACTCCTCAGGACCCAGGTCGGATCCCGCGTCGGCTTGCTGATCGCGCCAGCGTCCCGCCTCCTGCTCGACCAAGTAGGGGTCGTCGCCGTGGATCAGGCGCAGGTCCTCGGGCACCGGGCGATTATCGGTTGGCGATGGCCGCGGTCATGGGACCGGCCAGCCTGCGTCTTCGCGTTGGGAGTTGCCACCGGGGGGGCCGTGCCGTCAGCATTGGAGCGAAGTGCTGATCGGGTTTGTGACGCCTACCCCCAAGGTGCCGTTTGGCAGGCTTGGGATGGAGGTGGGGATCGGGGCGACCTTCCTGATCCATATCGCTCTTGTCACCTTCATCCTGGCCGCTATCGCCATCACTCCATGCATGGAGTTGATGGGTCGCCGTACGGGCAACCAGATGTACCTGCGCTACGCCTACAAGTTGAACCACTCGGTCCTCTACTTGTACAGCTTCGCTGCCACCTGGGCGGTCTTCGCCATCGTGCTCCTTACGGGCTTTTACGGTCGCCTGGTCGGCACGATGCTGAACGAACTGCTCATACCCCTGACTATCGCCTTCATGAGTTTCTTTATCGGAATCCCGCTGCTGCTGGCGTACTCCTATGGCTGGGAGAAGCTGCCGCCCAAGCTGCACTTGGCGGTCGGGTTCGCATTCATCGTCGTGCAGTACGTGTTTCTTATCTTTATCGTTGACCTGGATAGCTTCATCCTTGACCCGGGGATAGCGGTAAGTGCCGCGCACGCGAACTTCTCGCCGACCTACTTCCCTCTACTGTTCCACTACGCCTTCGGGAACCTTTCTTGGGCCGCTCTGTTCCTGGCCGCCGTGGCAGTCTGGCGGGGTCGGCGCGCGCCCACGGCCGCAGATGCCGAGTTCCAGCACTGGGCGGCCCGGCTGAACTTCGCGATCGGGTCCGTCTTTCTCATGGCCCAGCCCATCAGCGGCTTCTTCCTGGCCGAGACGCTCAAGAACACCCAGATGCCGGCCTTCGACAACCTCTTCGTCCTCGGATCGGGCAACTTGTTCATCGCCCAGGTGGTCCTGCTCGCGGTGGTCGTCATTGGCGCCAACTGGGTCTTCTGGCGCCACGACGAGAAGCGGGACGGGGGTCCTGGCGGAGTCTTGACGGTGATCGCGGTGCTGGGAATGGCCGGCACCGCTCTGCCCGCCTCGATCATCCCGGCGGGTCTGGTCGCCCTCCGCTACGCTGCTCTCGCGGTAGCGTTTCTGGCCACCCTGGCTCACCTGGTGATCTACATTCGGGACCTTCGTAGGATGGACACGCGCGTGCGGGTGGCTCCCGCTGCCAGAGGGGTTATCGGCGTGGTCGGGGTGACCGCGCTCGCCCTGGCCCTATTCATGGGCATCATCAAAGAGAACTCGAAGATCCCTTGTGCCATCGGTGCTCCCCAGGGCCAGAGTGCTTGCCTCTTGACGCTGCACTCGGCCCGCCAGAACTTCAATGCGCCCCGCGGGTACCTGCCTTGAACTATCAGGACTTTGAATCGGCGTGGGATCTGGGGATCATGTTTACTGGGTTCTTCGCCCTCACGGTCATGGCCAGCTGGATGGTGTTCCGGCGGCTTCGGCGTGTGCGCAGCGCCGAGGGCGGGCTGGGCGTCATGTGGTATGCGGGCGCTGCGGCCGCCTACACAACGCTGTTCGTTCTCGGGATGATGTTGGCTCTCCTGATCGGAATAGTTCACAACGGCAGTGGCTGAGCAGGGTTTCGTCACGCGCAAGGTGAGCCGCCGGCGGTTCATGGTCATGGGTATCAATGTCGTCGGAGGGGCCACCACCCTGTTGATCGGCGGCCCGATAGTTGGGTCAATTATCAGCCCGCTCTTCGCTCGCCGCCGCCACCCCTGGGTCATGGTCGCTGATATCAGCAAAGTCCCGGTCGGACTGCCCACCGCCTATGTGGTCGACCTGCCGGTCGGCGAAGCTTGGCCGTCGCCGCCCAGCCCGAGAATAGTGTATGTAGTAAAACTCAACTTCAGCGGGAAGGTGCAGCTGATTACGCTGTCCAACGTGTGCACCCATATGCAGTGCGACGTCCACTGGGATATCAACCTGCAACAATTCTTGTGCCCGTGTCACGGGGGGCTCTACAGCATCGAAGGAGTGAACGTGGGTGGCCCGCCGCCATGGCCGCTGTTCCGTTACCAGCACAAGATGGTAGGCAGCACCCTCTGGGTCAGAAACATCCTCGTGAGTTACTCCGCATAACGATGGCCAAGCAGCAGATCGAACTCGAGAACGGGCAGCGCAGCGAACTGGTGAACAGGCTCACCCGTCCGGTGGCTGTTCCGTTGGCCGCAACGTACCGCTGGGTCGACGAGCGATTGGGGGTAACGGACATAACCCACCAGTTGCTCTACGAAGCGGTCCCTAGACGGGGAGCCTGGGCCTACTCGCTCGGTAGCGCCACATTGATAATCATCGTGCTGCAAATAGTGACCGGGATGTTCTTGCTGTGGACTTATGTTCCGTCCACAACGGAGGCTTGGATAAGTCTCAATTGGACCGAGCATCACGATGAGTTCGGTGCGATTGTCAGAGGCATGCACCTCTGGGGGGCGTACATCCTGTTGGTTGTGATTGGCTTGCACATGATCAGGACGTTTGTCAGTGGCTCTTACAAGCGCCCCAGAGAGTTGAACTGGCTGTCCGGCGTAATCCTGTTCCTCTTGGTGCTAGGGCTTGGCATTACCGGGGCCATGCTGCCCTGGGACAATGCCTCTTACTTCACCGCACAGGTGGTTACTCACATCGTCAACTACCTACCCATTTTTGGCGGGCAGCTCCAGGAGATCCTGCGGGGAGGCTCGCAGATGGGACCTGCTACCTTGACCCGCTTCTTTGCCATCCACATCTGGCTATTGCCAGCCCTGCTCGTCCCACTCATCGGCTTGCACCTGATCCTGCTGCGACGTCACGGCGAGCACGGTTCGTGGGTCAACTACGAGGGCGTCCGCGAAGAGACCGATGACCAGCGGGCTCGGAGGATGGCGGAGGCAGAGCCGCCCTATCCGACGCGGCCGACCGATCCCGGCTACGCCGTGCCCATGGACCTGGACGAGTTCTTCCCGTCCCAGGTGTTCAAGGACGCGCTGGTCAGCTTTGGCCTGGTGGTGATCATTTTTGTGATGGCGATCGTAGTCGGCGCACCGCTGGAGGCTCCTGCCAACCCGGCGATCCTGAACTACGTGCCGACGCCGGAGTGGTTCTTCTTGCCCCTCGACCAGATGCTGGTGCAATTCCCGCAGGCTTGGATGATCCCGGTGGGCGCTTTCGTGCTGCCGGGGATCGCGACCACCCTGCTGTTCATGCTTCCCTGGCTCGACCGAAGCCCGGAGCGTGAGCCGTGGCGGCGGCCGGAGGTGATGATCCCGGCGGCGTTCGTGATCGGCTTCATCCTCTACGAGACTCTCCTCGGAGTCAACCGGCTCTTCAATCTATGAGCCTGCAGGTGCTCTTCCACTTGCTGCTGGCCTCTGGCCCGCAGCTAGTGCCCGTCAAGGTGTCGACGGGCGTGGCCACGGCGCTGGTTGCAGTGACCATGTTGACCCACGTCCAGTTCGCCGCCTTCCAGCAGGGCGGCTACACCATCCTCGCCGTCTCCGACTTCTTGGGCTGGAAGCGGAAGGACCCCCACTACGAGCGCTTTTCGTCATCCCTGGTCAAAGTGCTTGGGGCTGCGTTCGCATTTGGTGGGGCGATTGCGATCTTCGGGGTCATGATCATCTTCAACGGCCTGTGGGCCCACTTCTACGTGTCGCTGCAGCGCGTGCTCTTCTGGCCTTTCGTCGCCGAGGCGCTCGCCTTCGTCGGCGAGATCATCTGCTTGTACACCCTCTACGCCAACTGGGATCGTCTCGCCCAGGCGCGTCCTTTGAGACTCGGGGTTGAGATACTCCTGGCAGTGAATGGGCTGATCCAGTTCACATTGATCGACATCATCGCCTCCTACATGCTCACGCCGAGACCGAGCTTGGACCTGGCGGGCAATTTGATCAATCCCACTGAGATCCCTCTGAATCTGCATCGCATGGTCGGCAATGTCGCATTCGCCGGGGGCCTGATTGCGCTCTCCGCGGGCGGTCGGCTGCTCTTCACCAAGGTGAAGGAAAAGCGGGCGTACCTTGACTGGATGGGCCACTACGGGATGATCTACGCGATCGGCTTCACCCTGACCCAGCCGCTGATCGGGTGGGCCTACGCCAAAGAGATACAACTTCACGCCTACGCATCCTGGTACGACATGATGCTGGGTGGCCTCAGCGTGGCTTTCATGTTCCAGGTATTCCTGCTTGGCTTGATATTCACTGTCGGCATCTACTATCTCTGGCGACGGGTGCGAAGTAGCGGCTTCCGATCTCCGGCGCTCGGGATCTCGGTGCTGCTGTCGTTGGGCGCTTGGGCCCTCATCTCCACTCCTTATTCGTTGTCGTGGAGCTACGAGAGTGTGTTCGCGGCGAATGCAAATGTTCCAATTTGGCAGGGTGGCCTGATAATTCCCTGGGGTGCCATGATCCCTTGGAAGATCACCGCCTTGGTAACCTTCACGTTTGTGAGCATCTTCGCCTTGACGATATATGCCAAGCACGTGAGCGTGGGGCGCCTGCGGTGGGGAGATGCTACCAGGGGGCAAGCGGCGGCACTGGTGACGGTTGGAGTTGCCATCGTGCTAATCATGGCGCTGATGGGCTTTATCCGTGAGAACTCGCGCGGACCATTTCTGATCACCAACAAGATGCTGATCAACCAGCAGCAGAACTTTGTGCCGACCCAGCAGGCCGGGCCCGCCCTGGGCGGTCAAGCCACCAACAGCACGACCCAGAACCCTTCGGGCTGATGCGGCTCATTCTCAAGCCCCTGCGTAATCCGGGGGTCGAGCTGCAGGCGGTGACCAAAGGGCCGTTCTCTCCTGGCACCGAGAAATACTTCGAGTTGCGATCCTTGGGCTTCCCGGACCGCCCTCTTGCCGACGATATGCCGGCCTCGGCGCGCATCGCGGCGCTGGACCAAGTGCTCAAGCACCGCCTCGGGATGATGACCGACGTCGTTCGCCGCATCGAGAATCTTGGATGGCGGACCGACATCGTCGACGGCGACGTCGTGATCCAGACCGATCTGTCCGGCAACGAGGCGTGGGCGTTGCTGCAGGAGCAAGGCATCAGCGACCACATCCGTGGCCTGCTGGAGACGGTCGGGGTGGCAGAGGCGCAACCGAAGCTCAGTGACTATGAGTTGACGATCGAGGACTGGCGTCGGAAGTCCCTGCTAGCCTTGGCAGCCATAGGGACGCTGGCGGCCAGCGCGACCTTCGGCCGCTGGCGCTGGCACAGACGGATATCACGGGGGCATGGGACTTGAAGCTGGTGCTGCGACCGCTGGGCAGAGCGTCCGTGGAGTACCAGGCGGTTACCCGGCACTCTTCGCCGATCAAAGACGCCTACTTTGAACTCCACTCGCTGGCGTTCCCGGACCGACCCACAGTGGCCAGCTTGCCGGTGTCGGCTCGGCTGGCTGCTGCCGCCCAGGAGATCAAGCACCGCTTGAACTTGATAAGCGAGGTGCTGCGACGGCTGGAGGCTGCCGGCTGGGCGGTTGAGCTTGTCGGCGATCAGGTCGTGGCCAGCGTGCCAGTCGCCGCTGCTGAGGGCTGGGCGTTTTTGGTCCGCCAGGGGGTCAGCGATGTGCTCTTGCCGCTGCTCGAGAAGGGCAGCGACCTTCCAACAGCCGCCGCCGCGGAGGCTACCCCCACGCCGGCGGTGGGCGCCCTCGCTCCCGACTGACTGGTGCGGGCTCGGTTACCCGAACTGGTGTAATGCGGCGGCCCCGTCGATCGAGAACGGGGCGTTCACGGCCCAGTTGCCGGCGTTACCTTCCTCCAACATCTGGACGCCGATCACGTGCGCCTTGGCTCCGGCGACCTTCGGCTGCACGCGCACTCGGAACGCCACTTCGGTGCTAGAGATCACCCGGGCCGATTGCACCTTGTACGTCGCGTTGGTGGCCATCACCAGATTGAAGAACGAGTCATAGTCGGTGCGGCTGCTGGCCGTCTGGGACAGCTGGTCGTACGCGTAGGCCACCGAGTGGGACTGGACGTAGACCAAGAAGGACTGCAAGTTGGTGCGGGCCAGTGGGACGGGGCTGACGCACGCGCTCAGCAAGAGCCCGCCCAAGCCGAGTAGGCAGGGAACTACCAGAGCTCGGAGCAGCCTACTTCTTGACGATGACACGGCCTAGCATGCCTGGGTGCAGGGTGCAGTAGTAGTCGTACACGCCGGGAGCGAGAAACTTCACCGCCCACTTGTAGCCGGAGCCCTCGGTGGGGGAGTTCGTGAGCTGCTGGTCGATCCACCAGACGTTGTGCATGTCGAACTTGTCGGTCCAGATCCACTCGACGGTCGACCCCACTGTGACCGTCAAGCTCTCGGGCACGAACTCGCCCACGGTGTTGACGTTGTGGTAGATGATGATCCGGTAGTCCGGGTTGGATGGAGGCTTGGGCAGCGCTCGCAAAGCAAGCGTGCTGTTGGCCTCCGACACTTGGTTTCCAGGAGGGATCGGGGCATGGGCGTCCGGCGGGGAGCCAACGTTCCCTTCGGCAGCACAGCCCGCGAGGAGAAGGACCAGTGCGCCGAGGGCCATTGCCTGCGCCAGCCTGCCAATGCGTCCCAGGGGCGTTCGCAGGAAGCCAGCCAGCATGAGATCAGGATACTTGGCTCACCCCGAGCCAGGCCCGCCACGAGGTGTAGACCTTGACGGAAGTATCGGTGCGTCCCCGGACGGCCAAGCAGCGAGCGTTAGCCACCGTCCGAGCGCTGGCGGACAGCTACCCGGCGGCCTGTGAGCTGCAGCACAAGAACCCGCTGGAACTGCTGGTGGCGACGATCCTGTCCGCTCAGACCACCGACCAGCGCGTGAATTCGGTGACTCCCACGCTCTTCGCAGCAATGAAGTCGGCCCAGGACTACGCCAGCGCGGACTCGACCGCACTGGAGGAGATCATCCGGCCGACGGGCTTCTTCCACAGCAAAGCCCGGGCGCTGATCGGGATGGGCCAACTCCTGGTCGCGGAGTTCGATGGCCGGGTGCCGGACACGATGGAGGACCTCACCCGACTGCCGGGGGTTGGCAGGAAGACGGCGAACGTGATTCTGGGGGTGGGTTTCGGCAAGCCGGGCTTCGCCGTGGACACCCATGTGACACGGCTCACCAAGCGGCTCGGGCTGGTCAAGACCACGGACCCAAAGCGCATCGAGCGAGAGGTGTGCGCCATGGTTCCCCCCGTTGAATGGACAGGGCTCAGCCTGCGCCTGATCTTGCACGGCCGGCGCGTCTGCGCGGCTCGGCGTCCGCGCTGTGAGGCCTGCGTGTTGGAGGGGTGGTGCCCCTCGTCGACGCTCAAGGCGGCGTCAGGCCGCCGCGGGGTCAGCGGTCCTGGGAGAAGCGGGGAGGCCGGCGCTCGAGGAAGGCGTTCCAGCCCTCGGTCGCGTTCTCGCTGAGCAAGGAGCGGGCCTGGATGTCTGTCTCCTGCTCCAGCACCTGCTCGAATGAAGCTCCCTGCTCTGAGGCCCGCAGCGTCTGGCGGATCTCGCGCAGGAGCCGCCCCGGCAGCGCAGCCAAGCGCTCCGCGACGTTGAGGGCGGCCTCCTCCAGCCGCTCGGGCGGGACCACCTGGTTGACCAGGCCGCTCGCGTACGCGCGCTCGGCCGGTACCCGCTCCCCGAGCAGCAGCATCTCCCTGGCCAACCCGGCTCCGCCAAGGCGCGGCAGCAGCCAATCGCAACCCCCGCCGGGATGGATGCCGAGGCGCACGAACGGGGCTGAGAGGACGGCTCCGGAGGCGGCGATGCGCAGATCACAGCACAGCGCCAGATTCAGGCCAGCTCCCACCGCGGCGCCGTTGACCGCGGCCACGGTCGGAAGCGGGAACTCCAGCAGATCCAAGAACGTTCGGTAGTACTCGGCGAGGCGCTCGCGCAGGGCCTCCAGATCGGCCCCCGCCCGCAGCGACCCCAGATCCGCTCCCGCGCAGAACGCCGGTCCCGCCCCCGTGATGATGGCGACGCGGGCCTCGTGGTCCCGGGCCGCGTCGTGAAGAGCCGCCCGCAGTCCGACGGCAAGGTCGCCGCTCAGCGCGTTGCGCTGGGAGGGTCGGTTCAGGGTCAATCGGAGCACCGCTCCGGCCGGGCGGTCGGAGCGGACAGCGGCGTCCAGGCCTTCGCCCCCCGCAGATGTCACTTGCGCGAGCATAGCGGAGGCCCACGTGTTGGCTCGAAGAGGGCGTTGCTATACTCGCCGGGCGGCGGTACCGGCCCGGGGCTGCAGGGTGGGAATTGTCAGAACGCATTCGTGCGCGCGTGGTGATCCTCGCGGCCGGAAAGGGCACCCGGATGAACTCGCAGCTACCCAAGGTGCTCCACCGCTGCGGCGGGCTGACTCTCCTGGAGCACTCTCTGCGCAGTGCGTCCTCGCTCACCGACCGCCCAATCGTGGTAGTCGCCGCTAAGCACGAGTCGGTGCGCGCGGAGTTGGATGGGCGTGCCGAGATCGCAATCCAGGAGCGTCAGGGCGGCACCGGGGATGCGCTCCTGGCCGCCCGCTCGCTGCTGGACAACAGCCCGGAGGTGCTGGTGCTGCCGGCAGACATGCCGCTTTTGGGCGGCAGCGCGCTGGATCTCCTGGCGCGAAGAGCCGCCAGCGGGACCGCCGGGGCAGTGGTTGCGGTGGCCAGAGTCCGCGACGCTCGCGGCTACGGCCGAATCCGCCGCGACGACCGCGGTGAGCTGGTGGGCATCGTGGAAGAGGCGGATGAACCCTGGGACGGGCAACCGGCCGAGGTCAATGCCGGGGCTTACTGCTTCCGTTTGCCAGACCTCTGGCCGGTCCTGGAGACGCTGGGGGATGGAAACGCACAAGGGGAGCGCTATCTGAGCTGGGCCCCGGCCCGGATGCCGACGGGCGTCGATACCGTGGAGGTGACCGCCGATGACGCTCAGCAGGTCAACGATCGGGTGCAGCTGGCACAGGCGGAGGCCCTGTTGCGTCGGCGGACGCTGCTGCGCCTGATGCACGCCGGCGTCACCGTGGTCGACCCGGGGTCGACCTGGGTGGATTGCGATGTCGAAGTCGGCCAGGACACGGTCCTAGAACCGGGCACGGTCCTCCGAGGGGGGACCAGGATTGGCCGAGCCTGCCATCTGGGACCCTTTGCCGAACTGGAGAATGCCGTCGTGGGAGACGGATGCCGGATCAGCCGAGCCCACTTGGTCGCCTGTAAGCTGGCTGACGGCGTGGACATTGGCCCCTTCAATCGCCTCCGGGCGGGGACTGAGATGGCTGCCCAGAGTCATCTGGGCACCTTTACCGAGGTGGTGCGCTCCTACGTAGGGGCGGGTAGCCAAGTTCCCCACCTCAGCTACATCGGGGACGCGGACCTGGGAGAGGACGTCAACATCGGGGCTGGAACGATCACCGCCAACTGGGACGGGCGAGACAAGCACCGGACCGTGGTCGAGAGCGGTGCCCGCATCGGCAGCAACACCGTTCTGGTGGCCCCGACCAGGGTTGGCTCCGGAGCCTACACGGGCGCTGGTTCGGTGATCACCGCTGATGTCCCCCCGGGAGCGCTGGCCGTCTCTCGCGCCCGGCAGCGCAACGTCATGGATTGGGTGCGCCGGCGGCGCCGTGACCCCGCAGAGGGTGGATCTTGAGGGGTGCCGAGGGGCCGCTGATGCTGCTCTCCGGGACCGCCAACCCGGAGCTGGGACAGCGGATCGCCGAGGAGGTGGGAGTCCCGCTGGCGCCCATGCAGGTCGACCGCTTCGCCGACGGCGAGTTCGACGTGAAGATCGGCGAGTCGGTGCGGGGCCACGATGTCTTTCTGATCCAGCCGACCTCGCCCCCCGTGAACGAGAACTACATGGAGCTGTTCATCATCCTGGACGCGCTGCGACGTGCCAGCGCGGCCCGGATCAACGCGGTCCTGCCGTACTACGGCTACCAGCGCAAGGAGAAGAAGACCCAGGCTCGCGACCCGATCTCCGCCAAGCTCATGGCCAACTTCCTACAGCAGGCGGGAGCTGAGCGGCTCATCGTGCTCGACCTGCATGCCGAGGCCATACAGGGATTCTTCGACATCCCGGTGGACGCGCTTACGGCCAACAAAATCTTGGCCTCGCACGTCCGCTCCCGGCACGCGCGCCAGCCCATAGTCGTCGTCTCCCCAGACGTCGGAGGCACGGCCCGGGCGCGAGCCATCGCCCGCCGGCTGGACTCGCCCCTGGCCATCATCGACAAGCGCCGCCCAAGGAACGACGACATAGAGGTGCTGCATGTCATCGGTGACGTCAATGACAGCAGGTGCGTCGTGATCGACGATTTGGTGTCCACCGGGTCGACCCTGGTCGGCGCCGCCAACGCCCTCAAGCAGAACGGGGCGGCCTCGGTCGATGTCATCGCCACCCACGCCGTGCTCAGCAACGACTCGGTCAGCCGTCTCATGGACTCTCCGATCGACGATTTGGTGGTCACCGACAGCATCCGTCTCCCCGACGAGGTACTGCGCAGCCCCAAGGTCAGCCAGGTGTCGGTGGCGCCCCTGATCGCGGAGGCGATCGTGCGGGTGCACGAGGCTCGCAGCGTCTCAGCCCTGTTTCGATGAGCGAGGCCGCCTGCTAGACTCGACCACCGAGATGGGCCCTGGTGCACCTACCCATAAACCGGGCCGATTAGCAAGCGGATGGCCGCCGCCCGCACCAAGTGGAGGCTAGTGCCGTCCCCGACGTGATCGCCCCCAGAGGCAACCTGAGGAACGGCAGCCGCCGCTCTGACCCGTGATCGCCTGGCTTCTAGTCCTGCTGGTGGCCTCGCTGCTCCTGGCCGCCTTATCCGCCATCGCCGAGACCTCGCTGACCTCGGTCAGCCGGATCAAGCTGCGCGCCCGTCGCCTGGAGGGCGACCAGAAGGCGGCCCTGATCGAGCACTTGCACAGCCGGCCCTCGTCCTACTTGGGCACGATCCTGGCGGTAAACACCCTGGCTCTGATCGTGGCGTCTTCCGCGGCCACCCTCCTGGCAGCCCAAGAGTTCGGGGCTGGCGCTGGTCTGTGGTCGGCGGTTGCCCTGGCAGGGCTGGTGCTGCTGCTTTGCGAGATCGGTCCCAAGTCGTACGCCTTGCAGCACACCCTGCCGGTGGCACGGTTCATGGCGCGCCCGGTCGCGGTGGCCAGCATGCTGCTCGGGCCGCTGGTCCGGGTGCTGACCGCGGTGACGTCAGTGCTCTCCGGGGTTCTCCCGGGGCGCGCGGTGCGGGGTCCGTTCCTGACCGAGGGCGAGCTCAAGGAGCTGGTGGTCGCCAGTGAGCGCGAGGGGGTGGTGGAGGAGGAGGAGCGGGACATGATCCACGGCGTGTTGGAGATGACCGACAAGCCGGTGCGCGAGGTGATGGTCCCCAGGGTGCAGATGGCGGCGCTGCCGAACGCAGCCACCATCGACGAGGCGGTCAGCGAGGTCTTGGAGCACGGGCACAGCCGCATACCTGTCTACCAGGAGACCGTGGACAACATCACCGGGGTGGTGTACGCCAAGGATCTCTTGCGAGCCCGGGGTGGCCGGGGGCCGGCCCCGGCCACCGTGAGTGACATCTCGCGCCCGCCGTTCTTTGTTCCCGAGGCCAAGCGTCTCGGTGAGCTGTTGGCCGAGATGCAGCTGGCCAAGACCCACCTGGCGATCGTCGTTGACGAGTACGGTGGGACGGCGGGGTTGGCCACGATCGAGGATGTTTTGGAAGAGATCGTCGGGCCCATCCGCGACGAGTACGACGTGGCCGAGCAGGAGGAAATCCAGCTGGTGGCGCCCAATGAAGCGATGCTCAGCGGGTCGGTGAGTTTGGATGACGTCAACGACCTTCTCCATCTCAATCTCGAGGGCGAGGACTTCGACTCGGTGGGCGGGCTCGTGTACGCTCAACTGGGCCGAATCCCGGTAGCGGGGGACCGAGTCGACCTCGCCGACGGGGTGTCCATCACCGTCCAGTCCGTCGACCGCAACGCCATCCGGACTCTCCGCATGCTGCGCGACCGCCCCTTCGAGACCGAGGAGGTTTCCGACCCCGAGCCCAGCCTGGCCACCGAGAGCGCCAGCCAGCCGCCGCGCGAGCCCTAGGTCATTGCCGGCCAGCTTCGTCGACGAGGGGCTGGTGCTCCGGCGGCGGGCGTTCAACGACGCCGACCGGATTCTGGTCGTCTTCACCCGTGATCACGGCAAACTCAGCGTGCTCGCCCGGGGAGCGCGAAGAGCCAAATCCCGCGCCGCGGCCGGCCTGGACCTGCTGACCCGCACCGAGCTGCAGCTGACACCCGGCCGCGGCCTCGGGCACCTGGGCCAGGCCCGGCCCTTGGGCCCACCCTGGCCGGTTGACGACGCGCTCCGCACCGCCTGCGGGGCAGTGCTGGCGGAGCTGGTCGATGCCACTCTGGAGGAGTTTCACCCCGACCCCGAGCTCTACTTCCTGGTGGCGGAGGCCAGAGACCGGATGGCGGTAGCCGGCTCGGACTGTCGGGCGGAGCTTTGTCTGGCCGCCTTCCGCCTGGCGGCGGTAGGCGGCTACCGACCGGAGGTAAACCACTGCGCCGGCTGCGGCGGCGGACTGCGGGACCGGGACAGCTGGTTCGATACCGCCCTGGGTGGGGTGGTTCAGGGCGAAGCGTGCCGCCCCCCCAACGGTCTGCCCTGCTCGGCGGCGGCGCTGAGAGTGCTGCGGCGCATGGACGTGGGGGATGAAGGGACGCTGCGGCGGCTGCGCTGGACTGCCACGCTGCGGGACGAATTGGAGTCGATCCTGTTAGCCCACCTCGAGCACCATCTGGACCGCCGGCTCCGTGCCGCCCGCATCTTGCACCAGCTGCACTCGCCGGCCTGAACCGCCCTCAGCTGCGGTCGGCGGCCCCTTTGGCCAGGAGCAGGTCTTGGCGGTGGTGCCAGCGATCGTAGAAGCGGCGGAAGTTCAAGCGACTCAGCCGCTCCCTCTCCTCGGGCTCGGATTCCTCCCAGCCGCGGTGCTCGTGCATTACGAAGGGCAGCTCGGGGTATCGCCGGTTAATGAGCCCGGCCGCTCGCAGGCTCATGCTGAGGTCGAAGTCGAGCAGGCGGTAGAAGCGAAACCGCTCGTCGAGAAAGCCGAGCTGGCGCAGCCGCTCGCGGCGAAGGCCCAGGCAGTAGCCGTCGATGGCGTCGACCTCGAGAGCGTCAGAGTCGAAGAACTCGCGCAGGTCCGTGGTGCGCGCCCCCCAGCGGCCCGCGGCTCCCGTCAGCGGGTCGCGGAGCGCTTGGAGTAGGGGCTGCACCCAGGGGCCAGAGGCTTCTACCCCCGTGTCCAAGAGCAAGAGGACCGTTCCCCGGGCGGCTCTCAGCGTCACGTTGCGGGCGGCAGCCTCCCCCAGGCGGTGGTCGGCTCGAAACACCCGGACCGAAGGGACCCGTTCCGCCCAAAACCGGAGCACGTCGCTGGTCTGGGGGTCGGCGTCGTTATCCACCGCCAGGACCTCCACCCGGTGGTGGCCACGGTGTGCCTCCAGGGCGCGCAGGCAACGGTCGACATCGGCTGGGTAACCGGAAACCACCAGCGACACCGAGACTTCGCACAAGTCTGGCTGGAAGCGCTGATCCAAAACCTCCAATGGCGACGAGATCAGCCCGCGCCTATGGTCGAGGGCGGTCGCCTTGCGGTAGTGGGTCTCCTCCTTTGAATCCTCTGGCACCACCCCCAAGTGGAGCAGCTCAGGGCGGCAAGCGTCGGCACTGGAGTATTTGCCAGCTCGCCGCGCCTCCTCCCGCTGGCGCGCGGCGGCCGTCCAGGCGCCGTCCCGCGGCTCCCTGGTCGGCGGGCGATCCAGTCCCAGGCCCAGCAGGACGTCTACGCTCAGGAGCGCCGCCCGGCGTGTGCGGCCGCTTCGGCCGCGGTCGTTGGCGAACCGCCAGATCCGCGCCAGCGCACCGGGAAGGTCGAGGTTGTCGCTGAGGCGCTCCTGACAGCTGTCCCGCAGCCCTTGGACGGCGGCCTCGTCCAGGCTGCCTCCGTCGTCGCAGGCGCGGCGCCGCAGCCGCTGCAGGGCACGCTCGGCACCGGCAAGCGAGGCCAGGGTGAAGTTGAGCCGCGCCCGGTACCCCACGGTGGCGCAGAGCAGCCGGAAGGCCAGCGGGTCGAACCCCCGCCGGACCAGGTCATCGAGCGTGTAGACGTTGCCTTGAGATTTGGCCATCTTGACCCCATCCGCCAGCAGGTGCTGGCCGTGGACCCAGTGGCGGGCGAAAGCCCGACCGGTGGCGGCTTGGCTCTGGGCCAGCTCGTCCTCGTGGTGGGGGAAGATGTTGTCAACACCTCCGGTGTGCAGGTCGAACTCCTCGCCCAAGTAAGCCATGGACATGGCCGAGCACTCGATGTGCCAACCCGGGAAGCCACGGCCGAAGGGGCTGTCCCAGACCATCAGCTGCCTTCCGGCCTCCGCGCTGCGCCAGAGCGTGAAGTCGCTGGGGCGGCGCTTGCCCGGGTCGGTCTCGGCGGCCGCTGCCCCGGACAGCTCGTCCAGCGAGTTGCCGGAGAGCCGGCCGTAGCCGGGATGCGCTCCGGTGTCGAAGTAGACCGTCCCGTCGACTACGTAGGCGGCATCCCGCTTGAGCAGCCGCTCAACCAGCTCCAGCATCGGTGAGATGTGGTCCGTCGCGCGGGGGAATACGTCGGCGGGGATGATACCCAGAAGCTGTTCCGCCTCATGGAACTCACTCTCAAACTGGCGGGCGATCTCCGCCGGAGACTTGCCCGCCGCCAGCGCCGCAGCGATCACCTTGTCGCCGCCGCGCTCGGCCGCTTCCTGGCGCATGTGGCCAACATCGGTGATGTTCTTCACGTGGCGGACCTCGAGGCCCTCGGCCTGGGCGGTGCGCTTTATCCAGTCCGCCAGCAGATAGGTGCGTAAATTGCCAATGTGCACCGAGCGGTAGACGGTTGGTCCGCAGCTGTACATGCCCAGGCGCCCCGGCGTCTGTGGCACCAACTCGCGCACCTGGCGCGCCAGGGTGTCGTAGAGCCTCACCGCTCGATGCTAAGGGCTTGGTCCGTGCATGTCCGCTCCAGCTGAGCTGCAGACGACTCTGATGCTGGTCGGGGGGAGCGAGTTTCTCCCCGGCGGAGAGGCAGCTGACTCCTGGTGGCTGGCCCGCGCCCGCTCGCCTCGGGTGACGCTGCTGCCCACCGCCAATCGGGACCATCCCGAGGCGGCGGTCAATCTGGCGCGCAGCTACTTCGCGACCATTGGGGCCGAGCTGGAGCCCTGTTGGCTGCTTCGACCGGCCGACGCCGCCCGCCCGGCGCTGCTAGCTCAGCTTGAAGGCGCCGGCGCCGTCTACCTGGCTGGAGGCGACCCGGGGTGGCTGCTGGAGGTGCTGTTGGGCTCGCCCGCGGCGGAATGCCTGGGGACGCTTTTCCGGCGGGGAGTGCCCCTGGCCGGGTCGAGCGCCGGGGCGATGGCGCTGGTCGAACACTGTCTTCTGCCCGGGGACGGATTCCGAACCCGGCCGGGGTTGGGCCTGGTGGCGGGCGTGGCGCTGGCACCGCACTGGGATACCTGGGGCGGCAGCTGGCGGGGCCGGCTTTCCGGCCTCGGCCTGCCCGTGCTCGCCGTCGACGAAAGGACCGGCGTTTGCTGGGACGGCACCAGCTGGACCGTGAGGGGGGCCGGTGGAGCGCGCCTGATCACCGCCGAGGGCGAGCGGGGGCTCGATGCTGGTGGGCTGGCGGCACCAATACAATGAGCCGACCTGAAGTGAACCGAGGTCCCCGGCGAACCCTGGCGGGACCGCTGGAGGTGTAGGTGCCGGTTCCCAAGAACAACCTCATGGAGACGCTCGTCTCCCTGTGCAAGCGTCGGGGCTACGTCTACCCGAGCAGCGAGATTTACGGGGGCATCAACGCCGTCTTCGACTTCGGTCCGCTGGGGGTCCGGCTGCGCCGACGCATCCGGGATCTCTGGTGGCGAGAGACGGTGGAGCTCCGCGACGACGTCGAGGGGGTGGAGGCGGCCATCCTGATGAATCCCATGGTCTGGCAGGCCTCGGGGCACCTGCAGAACTTCAGTGACCCGTTGGTGGACTGCCTTGGGCCCTGCCACCAGCGATGGCGGGCCGACCAGCTGCACGGTGATCGCTGCCCCAACTGTGGCGGCGCTCTCAGCGCCGCCCGCCAGTTCAACCTCATGTTCAAGACTTTCATGGGCCCTGTGGAGGACGAGGGTTCGGTGGTCTACCTGCGCCCGGAGACAGCGCAGGGGATCTTCGTCAACTTCAAGAACGTTTTGACCAGCTCGCGCCGGCGGGTGCCCTTCGGCATCGCGCAGATCGGGCGCAGTTTCCGCAACGAGATCTCCACCGGCAACTTCATCTTCCGCCTGCGCGAGCTGGAGATGATGGAGCTCGAGTGGTTCTGCTCCCCCGGCGACGATGTCCGCTGGTTCGAGTACTGGTGCGATCGGAGAGTCGACTGGCACCGCTCGCTGGGTATCCGCTCGGAGAACCTGCGCCTGCGCCCGCACGGGGAGGACGAGAAGGCCCACTACGCGCTGGCCTCGACTGACATCGAGTACCGCTACCCCTGGGGCTGGGGTGAACTGGAGGGGATAGCCCGCCGCGGCGACTATGACCTGCGTCGGCATCAGGAGGTCAGCGGCCGCGACCTGCAATACACCGACCCAGTCAGCGGGGAGCGTTTCCTGCCTTACGTGGTGGAGCCATCGGCGGGGGTGGACCGGACCTTCCTGGCCGTGCTTCTCGACGCCTACGACGAGGACGAGGTGGGTGGGGAGCAGCGCGTGGTTCTGCGGCTCAGTCCAAGGGTTGCCCCTTTCCAGGTGGCCGTGCTGCCGCTGTTCAAGAAGCCCGACCTGGTCGAACTGGCGCACCGGGTCGAGACAGATCTGAGGGCCCACTTTGCCACCGAGTACGACGAGACCCAGTCGATCGGGCGCCGCTACCGGCGGCAGGATGAGATTGGCACTCCGGTGGCGGTCACGGTCGACTACCAGAGCCTGGAGGACCACGCGGTGACGATCCGCGACCGCGACACCACGGCGCAGATCAGAGTCGGGCTGGACCACCTCGAGGCGGCCTGCAGGGAACGACTGAGCCCCTGACGCGGCCGGCCGGCGCCTAGGGCTCCAGCCCTTGCAGAAACTCCAGGATCCTCCGCCACATCAGCTCGGCGGCGGGTGCGCTGTACTCGGCCGGCAGGGAGGGATCGTCGAAGAGGTGGCCACTGAGCGCGTACTCGCGGAAGTCGAGCCGTGCGTTTGCCTCGCGGACGCTTCCCAGGAAGCCCCGGAGCTCCTCCTCCTCGCGGAACGGGTCTTCGGTCGCGTAATGCACCTGGACCGGGACTGCAGCGGGCCACGCGGCGGCGTTGAACCAGCTCAGCCGGGCGGCCGCTGCGATCAGCACCAAGCCAGCGGCGCCGCTCCGCGTCAGTGCGAAGTGCTCCGCCAAGGCGCCCCCGGCAGACCACCCGCCATACACCGCCCGCTCGGGCAGATCGGACACGGATCGCTCCGAGCGTGCGATGAGTTCAGGGAGGCCGATCGCTCTCTCGAAGGCGACGGCGTCCTCGTACGAATCAAAGGGAGCTTGTCCCTGGTAGCGGTCGGGGGTGTGCACCTCGTGCCCGGCGGCGCGCAGGCGTTCCGCACCCTGCAGGACGCCGGGTCTCAGACCCAGGACCGAGTGGAAGAGAACGACCACAGCCAAGGCGCAGAAATTCTAGCTAGCCGGCGCGCCGCTGCCGGCGCCGCACCGCCTCCCGCCGGGCAGGGGCCAGGCGGGATTACCGCCTAGCTGACTGCCTCCAGCGGCTGGCTGGCGAACTGCTCCAGGTAGAGGCGGGCGTAGGGTCCGCCCTGGGAGAGCAGCTGTTGGTGGTTACCCTGCTCGACGATGCGGCCGTGGTCCATCATCAGGATCAGGTCCGCCGCCAGGATGGTCGACAGGCGGTGGGCGATGGCGATGGTGGTGCGGCCGTGCATCAGTTCCTCCAGGGCAGTCTGGATCGAGCGCTCGCTGTGCGTGTCCAGGGCGCTGGTGGCCTCGTCCAGGACCAGCACCTTGGGGTTCTTGAGCACAGCCCGCGCCAGCGCGATTCGCTGCTTCTCACCGCCGCTGAGCCGGTAGCCGCGCTCGCCCACCACGGTGTCATAGCCCCGATCCAGCTCCAGGATCCGCTCGTGAATCGCGGCCGCCCGCGCCGCCGCCTCCATCTCTGGCTGGGTGGCGTCCGGCTTACCCACCAGGAGGTTCTCGCGGACCGTGCTGTGAAAGAGAAACGTCTCCTGGGTCACCACCGCCATCGACTCGCGCAGGGTGTCCTGGGCCAGGTCCCTTAGGTCGTGGCCGTCGAGGGTGACGCGCCCAGAGTCGACGTCGTAGAGGCGGGCCGCCAGATAGGTGGTGGTGCTCTTGCCGGCGCCGCTGGGTCCGACCAGGGCGACGAGCTGCCCGGGTTTGGCGGTGAAGGTGAGGTCGTCGACGGCGGGTAGGACCTGATCGGCCTCGTAGCGGAACGTCACATGCTCGAAGGCGATCTCGCCGCGGACCGTGTCCGCCGGCAGCCGGATCGCCCCTTCCCGGTCCTGGATCTCGACCGGCACATCGAGGTACTGGAAGATCCGATCGAACAGAGCCAGTGCTCCCTGCAGCTCGACCTGGATGTTCAGCAGCTGGCCGATCGGGAAGAACAGCTGGGACTGGAAGGTGGTGAAGGAGACCAGGGTGCCCACGCTCACCCCGCCGGGACGGCCAGCGTGCAGAAACATGCCCGCTACCAGGTAGACCGCTGCTGGCAGGATCGCGAAGAAGGTCTGGATGAAGCCGAAGAACCAGCGGCCCACCATCTGCTGGCGGATCATCAGGTTGGTGAGGCGGCCGGTCTCGGCAACGTAGCGGCCGCGGGCGGCGCGTTCTCGGCCGTAGACCTTGGTTAGCAGGATTCCGCTAACCGACAGGGTCTCCTCGGCCAAGGCTGAGAGATCGGCCAAGGTAACCTGGGTGTCGGCGCTGACGCGCCGCCTGATCTCGCCCACCCGGACCGTGACCAGGATGAACAAGGGCAGCACGGCCAGCGAGATCAAGGTGAGCTGCCAGCTGAGGAAGGTCATGCCGGCGATGGTGGCCATGGTCCGGGTGATGTTGGAGACGATGCTGGTGGCGGTGTTGGTGATCACGGTGTCGACGCCGCCAACGTCGTTGGCCAGCCGGGATTGGATCTCTCCGGTGCGGGTCGCGGTAAACCAGCGCAGGGGCAGTCGCTGCAGATGGCTGTACAGGGCGACGCGGAGGTCCTGCATCATGCGCTGGCCCACGACCGCGTTCAGGTAGGTCTGCCAGACGCCAAGCCCGGTGCTGATCACCGGGGTGATCACCATGATCCCAAAAAAGATCAGCAAGAGATGGAGATCGTGGTGCAGGATCCCCTGGTCGATGATCAGCTTCAGCATGTAGGGGTTGACGATCCCCAGCAGCGAAACCACGACCAGGATCAGCAGGATGCCCCCCACCTTGACGCGGTAGGGGACGAACAGGGTCAGGACGCGCCTGACCGTTCCGGTCCGGATCGGGCCGGGTTTTTCGTGAGGGCCGGCGCTGCGGAACATCATCCTGGCTCCGCGGCCTCCTCCCATCTGATGCATCTGGCGGGCTCCGCTGGCGCCGCCGCCCCCGTGCGGCAGCCTGCCCGTCGCCGCCTGGGCCGACGGCGGCGGCCTAGTGCTCTTATTGGATGCGAGCGATCGTAACATTGGCCCCGGATCGGCTCGAGCGACCTCGCTACTGAGATCCTGAAGGTTGTCCTAGGCGAAGGAGGTAGCAGTCGATGGCACAGACCGCAGTCCGCTCGCGTCCCAAGGTTGCTGGTGAGCCCCAGCGCAAGCTGGTCTACGCCTTCACCGAGGGCTCGGCCCAGATGCGTGACCTGCTCGGCGGCAAGGGTGCGGGTGTCGCCGAGATGACGCGCGCCGGGCTGCCCGTGCCGCCCGGATTCACCATCACCACCGAGGCCTGCCTCGCCTACTTGAAGTCCGCAGGCAAGTTTCCCGCCGGGATGCTGGACGAGGTCAAGGAGCATCTGGCCAAGCTGGAGCGCACTGCGGGCAAGCGCCTGGGCGATCCGTCAGACCCGCTGCTGGTGTCGGTGCGCTCGGGCGCCGCCATCTCCATGCCCGGCATGATGGACACGGTCCTGAACCTCGGCCTGAACGCCCAGACGGTGGAAGGCCTGGCCGAGCGCACCGGGGATCGTCGCTTCGCGCTGGACGCGTACCGCCGCTTCATCCAGATGTTCGGCCGGATCGTGCTCGGGTTGGACGCGGAACCGTTCGACAAGGAGTTGGAGCGGGTCCGCAGCAAGGCCAAAGCGGCCACCGACGCCGAGATCCCGTCCACCCAGCTGGAGGGATTGGCCCAGCACTACCGCCGGCTGGTGGAGCAGGCCACCGGCAGGCCGTTCCCCGAGGACCCCTGGCAGCAGCTGACCGAGGCGATTGCAGCGGTCTTCGGCTCCTGGAACGGTCGCCGCGCGGTTGCTTACCGCGAGTACAACCACATCCCCCACACCATGGGCACGGCGGTCAACGTCCAGGCCATGGTCTTCGGCAACATGGGGGACGACTCCGGCACCGGCGTGGCGTTCACCCGGGACCCATCCACCGGGGAGAAGAAGATCTTCGGCGAGTACCTGCTGAACGCCCAGGGTGAGGACGTGGTGGCGGGGATCCGCACCCCGCAGCCGATCGACTCGTTGGAGCGCGCACTGCCGGCCGTCTACGACGAGTTCAGTCGCATCGCCGAGCGGCTGGAGGCCCACTACCGCGACGTCCAGGACATGGAGTTCACCATCGAGCGCGGCCGGTTGTTCATGTTGCAGACGCGCAGTGCCAAGCGCACCGCCGCCGCCGCCGTGAAGATCGCCGTCGACATGGTGGACGAGAAGATCCTCTCCGCGGACGAGGCGCTGCACCGGGTGGACCCGGAGCAGGTGGACCACCTGCTCCACCGGGCGATCGATCCGGACGCGCAGGTGGAGGTCCTTACCACCGGGTTGGCGGCCTCCCCCGGCGCCGCCACCGGAGAGGTGGTGTTCGACGCGGACCGGGCGGAGGAACTGGCCAAGCAGGGTCACCAGGTGATCCTGGTGCGGATCGAGACCAACCCTGACGATGTGCACGGCATGATCGCCGCCGAGGGGGTGCTGACCTCGCGCGGGGGACGCACCTCGCACGCCGCCGTGGTGGCCCGGGGCATGGGCAAGCCCTGCGTCGCCGCCGCCGAGGAGGTCAAGGTCGACCCGGAGCGGCGGCGGATGCTGGTGTCGGGGCGGACGCTGCGTGAGGGGGACCTGCTCACCATCGACGGCAGCACCGGCCGGGTAATCGCGGGTTCGGTACCGATGGTCGACGCCAGCGTTTCGGGCGAGCTCGAGCGGCTGCTGGGGATGGCGGACCGGGTTCGCCGACTCAAAGTGTTCGCCAACGCCGACACGCCCGCCGACGCCCAACGTGCCCGCGACTTCGGCGCCCAGGGAGTGGGGCTCTGCCGCACCGAGCACATGTTCATGCAGCAGGAGCGGCTTCCGATCGTGCAGGAGATGATCCTGGCCACGAGCGCCGAGGAGCGCCGGCAGGCCCTGAGCCGGCTGCTGCCATTCCAGCGCGGGGACTTCGTCGGGATCCTGGAGGCGATGCACGGACTGCCGGTGGTGATCCGGCTGATCGATCCCCCTCTGCACGAGTTCCTGCCGAGCCACGACGCCCTGCTCGAGGAGGTCACCCGGCTCCGGGTCCAGGGCCGCTCGCACAAGAAGCTGCAGAAGGCGGAGCGCATGCTCCAAGCGGTGGAGGGGCTCCGGGAGCAGAACCCAATGCTGGGCCTGCGCGGATGCCGGCTCGGGTTGCTGTTTCCCGAGATCATCGAGATGCAGGCCCGGGCCATCGCCGAGGCCGCCTCGGAGCTGCGCAAACGCCGGGTCAAGGCGCTGCCGGAGATCATGGTCCCGCTGGTGGGGGACGTCGAGGAGCTGCGCCGGTCCCGTGAGGTGATCGAGGTCACCTTGAAGCAGGTGGCCAAGGAACAGGGGGTCCGCTTGGACATCAAGATCGGCACCATGATCGAGGTGCCCCGGGCCGCACTGACCGCGGGCAAGATCGCCGAGGCGGCCCAGTTCTTCTCCTTCGGCACCAACGACCTGACCCAGATGACCTTCGGGGTCTCGCGCGACGACGCCGAGGGCAAGTTCCTCAACCAGTACGTGAGCGCGGGGATCCTGCCCGAGAACCCGTTCGAGCATCTGGATGCGGCCGGGGTCGCCCGCCTCATGGAGATGGCGGTTGGCGACGGGCGCGCCACCCGCCCCGAGCTTGAACTGGGCATCTGCGGCGAGCACGGCGGCGATGCCCAGTCGATCGCCATCTGCGAACGGTTGGGATTGGACTACGTCTCCTGCTCGCCGTTCAGGGTTCCCGGGGCGCGGCTAGCGGCGGCCCAGGCCCGCGGCCAGCAGGCAGAGACGACTCAGGACTAGAGCTGCAGCGCCTTGGTGACCAGGTACTCCTCCAGCCCGTAGCGGCCGAACTCGCGACCGTGGCCCGAGCCCTTGACCCCGCCGAACGGTGCCGAGGTGCTGAATAGTCCGCCGTTAACCTCGACCGTCCCGGCGCACAGCCGCCGGGCGAACCCAACTGCGCGCTCTTGGTCGCCTGACCAGACGGCTGCGGCCAGGCCGTAGGGGGTGCCGTTGGCGATCTCCAGCGCCTGCGCCTCGTCCCGGTAGGGGATCACGCTCAGGACCGGCCCGAAGATCTCCTCCTGGGCGATCGTCATCTGCGGTTCCACGTCGGCGAAGACGGTGGGCCGGACGAAGTAGCCCGCCTCCAGCCCCTTGGGTGGCTGGGCGCCGCCCGTGGCCAGGCGGGCTCCCTGAGCC
>JBJKSO010000114.1:0-42375 GCA_046703825.1 Candidatus Dormibacteria bacterium | reverse complement strand
GGGGGGTGCTGCGCCGCTTGCTCCACCACCTGCAGCTGACCGTGTGCGGCGGCGGCCTGAGGGTGACGAAGGCGGAGTTTCGGGAGCTTTATCTTCGGCCTCCCTCCGCATCCCCATCCCACTGAGGAGCGGCGGGGAGGGCTGCCCAGGCGCGGAGCTGGTCGAGGGCCACCAACCGTGGGACATGGCGGGCAGCACCCGCGGGGGCCATGGCCCAAGGTGAGCCCCCCGATGCCTAGGCGCGGTCGATCAGCGAGCTGCCGCCCTTGTCCCAGATCCGGCCTCCTGGCGCACGCGCTGCGCAGCGGGCCCGGGTGCAGCCTGGGCGGTCCGGCCGCCCAGGCTGCTGAGCCGGCTACTCGGTGGCTTGATCGAGCGCGGGCAATGCCTCGGGACCATCGAAGACGCTGATCTCTTCGGCGTCAACCGCCTTGCCCTCGACCAGCGCCTCGGACTCCTCCAGGTAGCGGACCGCCTCTTCCCGCAGCTTGCGGTAGTAGTCGAGACCGGTCCCTGCGGGGATGAGCTTGCCGATGATCACGTTCTCCTTCAGGCCGCGCAGCCGGTCGACCTTGCCGGAGATGGCAGCCTCGGTCAACACCCGGGTGGTCTCCTGGAAGGAGGCTGCAGACAGCCAGCTGGCGGTGTTGAGAGCGGCCTTGATCAGGCCCAGCAAGACCGTGCTGGCGATGGCGGGCTCACCGCCCTCCGCCAACACCTTGGCGTTGGCGTCGTCGTACTCCCACTGGGAGATGATTTCTCCGGGCAGCAGCTCCGTGTCGCCTCCGGATTCGACCCGGACCTTGCGCATCATCTGGCGGACGATCACCTCGATGTGCTTGTCGTTGATGTCCACTCCCTGGGAGCGGTACACCTTCTGCACCTCGCGCACTAGGTAGTCCTGGACCGCCTCCCGTCCGCTGATGTAGAGCAACTCCTGCGGGCTGACCGAACCGACCGTGAGCGCGTCTCCGGCCCGCACCTGGTCGCCGTCTCCGACCCGCAGCTGGGCGCCGTGCGGGATCGGGTACTCCTTTACCTCCTCCTCGACCGCCGTGATCCGCACCTCGCCGCCCGACCTACCGGTGCTGGCGTGGGTGACCCGACCTCCAATGCGGGCGGTGACGGTGTGGAGCTGCCCCTCCTTGGTGGAGCGGGCCAGCAGCTGTCCCTCGCTGATCAGGGAGCCCTCGGCCACGGCCGCGTCCAGCTCCATACCCTTCTCCAGCGGGTGGGTGACGCCGAACTGCTCGCGACTGACCACCCGCACCTTGCGCCCGCTCTCGTTGCGGACCACCTCGACCTCGCCGCCGCTCTCGGCCAAAATCGCCTTGCCCTTGGGGATGCGAGCCTCGAAGAGCTCCTCCACCCGGGGAAGGCCCTGGGTGATGTCCAGGCCCGCCACTCCCCCGGTGTGGAAGGTGCGCATGGTGAGCTGGGTGCCGGGCTCCCCGATGGACTGGGCCGCGATCACCCCGACCGCCTCCCCGATCTCCACCAGCCGGCCAGTGGCCAGATTGCGCCCGTAGCAGTAGCGGCAGACGCCGCTCTTGCTGGCGCAGGTGAGCACGCTGCGCACCCTAACCCGCTCCACCCCGCGGTCGATGATGGTTCGCGCCAGGTTGTCGGAGATCTCCTCACCCAGGCCGGCCACCAGCTCGCCGTCCCCAGCCAACACCTCGGCAGCCGTGATTCGGCCCGCCAGCCGCTCGAAGAAGGGTTCACCCTCCTGGCTCAGGTCGGTGAGCCAGATCCCAGCCGTGGTGCCGCAGTCCTCCTCGCGGACGATGACGTCCTGAGCAACGTCCACCAGTCGCCGGGTGAGGTACCCGGAGTCGGCGGTGCGCAGAGCGGTGTCCGCCAGCCCCTTGCGGGCGCCGTGGGTGGAGATGAAGTACTCCAGCACCGCCAGCCCCTCGGAGAAGTTGGCCTTGATGGGCATGTCGATGATCCGCCCGGTGGGGTCGGCCATCAGGCCGCGCATGCCCGCCAGCTGACGGATCTGCTGCACCGAGCCCCGGGCCCCCGAGCGGGACATCATGAGGACTGCGCTGTAGGGGTCGAAGTGATCCATGGTCGCCTGGGTCACCGCCTCGGTGGCCTGGGTCCAGATCTCCACCGTCTTGCCGTACCGCTCGTCCTCGGTGATCAGCCCGCGCCGGTGCTGGACCGCCACTTCCTCCACCGCCAGGTCGGCGTCAGCGATGATCTGCAGCTTCTCCGGCGGGGTCTTGATGTCCATGGCCGAGAGGGTGGTCCCGGACTTGGTCGCGTAGGCGAAGCCCAGGCGCTTGATCTCGTTGACCACATCCGAGGTGACCTGGTTGCCGTACAGCCGGTAGCAGTCCGCCACCAGCGCCCGCAGCTCCTTGCGATCGAACACCCGGTTCTGGAAGACCATGGGGGCACCGGTCGCACCCTCGCGCACCGGTTCGCCGAGCGGGAGCACATCGTTGAAGATGACCCGGCCCGGGGTGGTGGACAGCAGGGTGACGGCCGCATCCTCACGGCCGTCCTGGCTGTTCTCCACCTTGCGCCGCGGCAACCTCACTGCGATCGGCTGGTGGATGCGCACGGCGCCGGTCTCGTAGGCCAGGACCGCCTCCTCCGAGGAGCTGTACTGGTGGGCCGGCCGCGCCCCATCCCCATCGGCCGGCTCGGGCTCGGCCGTCAGCCAGTAGGCCCCCAGGACCATGTCCTGGGTCGGCGCGACCACCGGGTTGCCGTCGCTGGCGGAGAGGATGTTGTTCGAGGACATCATGAGGTTCTTGGCCTCGGCGATCGCGCCGCTGAACAAAGGCACGTGCACCGCCATCTGGTCGCCGTCGAAGTCGGCGTTAAAGGCGGTGCAGACCAGCGGGTGGATCTGGATGGCCGACCCCTCCACCAGCACCGGCATGAAGGCCTGGATGCCAAGGCGGTGCAGGGTGGGAGCGCGGTTGAGCAGCACCGGGTGGTCCTGGATGACTTGGTCGAGAACGTCCCACACCTCGGGTCGCACCCGCTCCACCATCCGCTTGGCGCTCTTGATGTTCTGGGTGAAGCCCTGATTGACCAGCTCTCGCATCACGAAGGGCTTGAAGAGCTCCAGCGCCATGCGCTTGGGCAGACCACACTGGTTGAGCTTGAGCTCGGGGCCGACCACGATCACCGAGCGCCCGCTGTAGTCCACCCGCTTGCCCAGCAGGTTCTGCCGGAAGCGTCCCTGCTTGCCCTTGAGCATGTCGCTGAGCGACTTGAGCTTGCGGTTGCCGGTGCCGGTGATGGCCCTACCCCGCCGCCCGTTGTCGATCAGGGCGTCCACGGCCTCCTGCAGCATCCGCTTCTCGTTGCGGACGATGATCTCGGGCGCACCCAGCTCCAACAGCCGCTTGAGGCGGTTGTTGCGGTTGATGACCCGGCGGTAGAGGTCGTTCAGGTCCGAGGTTGCGAAGCGACCGCCATCCAGCTGGACCATGGGGCGCAGCTCGGGGGGAATCACTGGCAGGACCTCGAGGATCATCCAGGTGGGCTCGGTCTCGCTGCTGCGGAACGCCTCCACCACCCGCAGCCGCTTCACCGCCTTCTGGCGCCGCTGGCCACTGGTGGAGAGCAACTCCTCGCGCAGGTGGGCCGACTCCGCCGCCAGGTCCAGGCGGTGCAGCATCTCCTTGACCGCCGCCGCCCCCATGCCCGCACGGAACACCCGGCCGAACTTCTCCGAGTACTCGCGGAACTCGCCGTCGGTCAGCAGCTGGCGAACCGTCAGCGCCTCCAGCTTGTTGCGGGTGTCCTCGAGCTCGGCGCGCAACTCCTCCAAGTCCTCCTCGCTGGCGCCGCCGCCGGACGCCTCGCGCTGGGAGATCTCTTCGGTGAGGGCCGCCACCTGCTGCGCCGCGCGCTCCCGCCCCTCGCTGACGGCACGCTCCACGTCCTCGGTAACCGCCGCCAAACGGCCCTCGAGCACCCGGGCGAGTTGCTCTTGGTGCTCCTCGGCCAGCTGGGTCCCCCGGCGGGCGATCACCTCACGGTCGCCGCCGTCCTTGATCACGAGGTCCGTCGGAGCCTTGCGCCCCATCCCGGCCTCAATGCGCTGCGATAGCTGCTCGCCCGCAGACTCCAGCTCCTGGCGTCGAGCCTCGCCCTCGGCCTGGATCCGCTTTTCCTCCGCCTGGGCCGCCTGCTCCAACTCCGCGATCTGGGCGCGGCGTGAGTTGACGAACTCCTCCAGCTGTTCGCTGGCGGACTCGCGCATCTCCTTGATGCGCGGGTTGGAGTCCGGGTTGAGCTGCTCCAGCTCCTCGGTGCGTGCCTGCTCGTCGACGTCGGTGACGATGTAGTTGGCGAAGTAGAGAACCTTCTCCAGGTTGCGCGGCGACATGTCCAAGAGCAACCCGAGCCGGCTCGGAATGCCCTTGAAGTACCAGACGTGGGAGACCGGGCTGGCGAGCCGGATGTGGCCCATCCGCTCCCGCCTGACCTTGCTGCGAGTCACCTCGACGCCGCACTTGTCGCAGATGATGCCCTTGTAGCGGTAGCGCTTGTACTTGCCGCAGTGGCACTCCCAGTCCTTGGTGGGGCCGAAGATCTTCTCGCAGAACAGGCCGTCCCGCTCTGGCCGCAGCGTGCGGTAGTTGATCGTCTCCGGCTTGGTCACCTCACCGTGCGACCACGAGAGGATCATCTCGGGACTGGCGAGCGACAGCTTCAGAGCGTCGAAATTCTCAAGCTTCAGCAACGGGTTCCGCCTCCTGGCGAACTGGCATTTGGCCGAAAGGTTGGGTGCGCACGGGACGCAATTGCCTGGCTTGCGTCCGACCCCACAGCGGTACCGGGAACGAGGGCACTATCAGCGGCCCACGTCCTCGGCGTCGTCGCGCTCGTCGCGCTCCAGATTGATACCCAGTCCGAGGGGCATGTCCGGCATGTCGTCCTCGGTGAACACGATCTGCTCCTCGTTCTCGGACATGATCTCGACTCCGAGGGCGAGGCCCTCCAACTCCTTGACCAGCACGCGGAAGGACTCGGGGATGCCCGCGTCCAGGGTGTTCTCCCCCTTGACGATCGCCTCATAGGCCTTGACCCGGCCCACGATGTCGTCCGACTTGATGGTGAGGATCTCCTGGAGGATGTGGCTGGCCCCATAGGCCTCCAGCGCCCACACTTCCATCTCGCCGAAGCGTTGGCCGCCGAACTGCGCCTTGCCGCCCAGAGGTTGCTGGGTGACCAGGCTG
Organism: Candidatus Dormibacteria bacterium; assembly: GCA_046703825.1. Taxonomy (GTDB): domain Bacteria; phylum Chloroflexota; class Dormibacteria; order Aeolococcales; family Bog-877; genus JBJKSO01. Next base: position 37,162 of record JBJKSO010000114.1, on the reverse strand, counting down.
TAGGGGCCGGTGCTGCGCGCGTGGATCTTGTCCTCCACCAGGTGGGCCAGCTTCATCATGTAGATCACGCCCACGGTGATGGGCTGGTCGAAGGCCTCCCCCGAGCGGCCGTCGCGCAGGATGACCTTGCCGTCCCGAGGCAGCCCCGCGCGCTCGAGCTCGTCCTCGATCTGTGCCTCGGAGGCGCCGTCGAAGACCGGGGTGGCGACCTTGACCCCGAGGGCCTTGGCGGCCCACCCGAGATGGGTTTCCAGCACCTGGCCCAGGTTCATGCGACTAGGTACCCCGAGAGGGTTGAGCACAATCTCGACCGGAGTGCCGTCGGGCAGGAAGGGCAGGTCCTCGATCGGCAGGATGCGGGCGATCACGCCCTTGTTGCCGTGCCGGCCCGCCATCTTGTCGCCCTGGCTGATCTTGCGCTTCTGAGCCACGTAGATCCGGATCAGCTCGTTGACCCCGGCCGGGAGCTCGTCCTTGTTGGAGCGGCTGAACTTCTTTATGTCCACCACCACCCCGCGCTCGCCGTGGGGCACGCGCAGGGAACTGTCGCGAACCTCCTTGGCCTTCTCGCCGAAGATCGCGCGCAGCAGGCGCTCCTCGGCACTGAGTTCCGACTCGCCCTTGGGCGTGGTCTTACCCACCAGGATGTCGCCCTGATTGACCTCCGCCCCCAGGTAGACGACGCCCCGCTCATCGAGGTTCCGCAGGCTCTCTTCGCCGACATTGGGCAGCTCGCGGGTCACCTCCTCGGGACCAAGCTTGGTCTCGCGGACTTCGACCTCGAACTCCTCGATGTGGATGGAGGTGTAGACGTCCTCCCGGACCACCGACTCGCTGATCAGGATGGCGTCCTCGTAGTTGTAGCCCTCCCAGGGCATGAAGGCGACCAGCACGTTGCGGCCCAGGGCCAGCTCGCCATGATCGGTGGAGGGCCCGTCCGCCAGGACCGCTCCGGCCTCGACGTGATCGCCGGGGCTGACGACGATCCGCTGGCTCAGGCACGTTCCCTGGTTGCTGCGCACGAACTTGTGCACCCCGTACCAGACTTCCGGGGCCTTGCCGTCCGGCCGGAAGAGGATGCCGAGGCCGCTGTCCTGACCACCTCTGACGATCCGGGTCTTGTCCGAGGAGACCTCGCGCAGGGGGACGTTCACCCCCAACACCGTGCCGGGAGTCTCGGCGACGATCAGCTCGCCACTGTCCTTGGCAGCGTAGACCTCCATCCCGGTCCCGACCACCGGTGAATCGGTCTGGACCAAGGGCACCGCCTGCCGCTGCATGTTGGATCCCATCAGCGCCCGGTTGGCGTCATCGTGCTCCAAAAACGGGATCATCGCCGTGGCCACTGACACCGTCTGTTTGGGCGAGACATCCACGAAGTCGACGTCGCCCACCGGCACGTCCTTGAAGGTATGGCGGGTGCGCGCCGGGGTGTGGGCCACCAGGAACTCGCCTTCGGGCGAGACGGGGGCATTGGCCTGCGCCACCGTGTACTTGTCCTCCTCGTCGGCGGAGAGGAAGGTGACCTCATTGCTCACCCAGGGCTCGATCTCCAACCGCTCCACCGTGGCCTTGGTCAACCGCTCCACCGCGGCTTGGTCCAGGCGGGTACCCGCCTGGACACCGTCGGCGTCCTGGCGCAGCACCCGCCCCAACAGCCGCTCACCGTCGCGGCCCGGGACCATGGAGCGGTAGACGCGCCGGTAGGGCGTCTCGATGAAGCCGAAGTCGTTCACTCGGGCGAAGGTGGCCAGCGACCCCATCAGTCCAATGTTGGGGCCCTCGGGAGTCTCGATCGGGCAGATGCGGCCGTAGTGGCTCTGGTGCACGTCACGGACGTCGAACCCGGCCCGCTCGCGGGAGAGACCACCCGGGCCGAGCGCGGAGAGCCGCCGCTTGTGGGTGAGCTCAGACAGCGGGTTGGTTTGGTCCATGAACTGCGACAGCTGGCTCGATCCGAAGAACTCCTTGATCGCCGCCACCACCGGGCGGGCGTTGATCAAAGAGGCGGCGGTGACGGTGGTGGCGTCGCAGATCGTCATCCGCTCTTTGATGATCCGCTCCATCCGCAGTAGACCGGTCCTGAACTGGTTCTGCAGCAGCTCGCCCACCGCGCGCACCCGCCGGTTGCCCAGATGGTCGATGTCGTCGGCTTCGCCCTGGCCGTTGTTGAGCTCGATCAGCCGGCGCATGATGTTGATGAAGTCCTCGTGGGCGAGGACCCGCAGCTCGCGCTGCTCGGCGCGCCGCCGGGCCTCGTCCTCGGGCACTCCCAGCCGCTTGTCGAGCTTGAAGCGGCCGACCCGGCCCAGGTCGAAACGGCGGGGGTTGAAGAACAGCGCCTGCAGCAGGTTGCGGGCGTTCTCCACGGTGGGCGGGTCGCCGGGACGGATCTTGCGATAGAGCTCGACCAACGCCTCGTTGACGTCGTGGCTGGGGTCCTTCTCCAGAGTGGCATCGATGTAGCGGTGCTCGGGGTCGGTGTCGACCGCGGCGAAGAATTGGCGGATGTCGTCGTCGCTGGCGTAGCCCAAAGCCCGGATCAGAGTGGTGGCCTGGAACTTGCGCTTGCGATCGATCTTGGCGGTCAGCACGTCCTTGGTCGAGGTCTCGATCTCCAGCCAGGCGCCGCGGTTGGGGATGAATTTGACCGCGTAGAGCGGCCGCCCAGTCACCGGGTGCTCGGGCCCGGCCGTGAAGTACACCCCCGGCGAGCGCACCAGCTGACTGACCACGACGCGCTCAGTCCCGTTGACCAAGAACGTGCCCTGCTCGGTCATCATCGGGAAGTCCCCGAGGTAGACCTCGGACTCCTTGATCTCGCCCGCGTTCTCACCGGTCTTGATGTGGAGCCGGGTCATGATCCGCAGCGGCGCCGCGTAGGTCATGTCGCGGTTGCGGCACTCCTCCTGGTCGAACTTCGGCTCCCCGAAGCTGTAGTCGAGAAAGCGGAGCTCGTAGTTCTTGCCCGTGTAGTCCGTGATGGGGTTGATCTCGTCGAACAGCTCCCGCAGCCCTTCCTCCACGAACCAGCGGAACGAGTTCAGCTGAGTCTCGATGAGGTTGCCCACCTCCAGCATCTCTGGGATGGAGCCGTAGCTGACACGGCGGGGCGAGGCAGGCAGGGCAGCACGAATTGACGGCATAAGCTCAAGTTCTCCAGGCAAGCGCGGACGCACGATAGGCTTCACGGGTGGCGGAACAGAGATACTACCACACGCGGCCGACCGAGCCGCCGGGGTCGAGCGAGGTTGGTCCGAAGCTACTTGATCTCGACGCTGGCGCCGGCCTCCTGCAGCTTCTTGGCCGCGGCCTCCGCCTCGTCGCGGCTGACCCCCTCGCGGACCGGCTTGGGCGCCCCGTCGACCAGGTCTTTGGCCTCCTTCAGGCCCAGCCCCGTGATCTCGCGAACCGCCTTGATCACCGCGATCTTCTGATCACCGGCTCCGGTGAGGATGGTGGCAAATTCGGTCTGCTCCTCGGCGGCCGCCTCGCCTGCCGGGGCAGGTCCGGCCGCCACCGTCACTGGTGCCGCCGCAGTGATCCCGTAGCGCTCCTCGATCGCCTTCTTGGCGTTGACCAGGTCCAGCACGGTCCACTCGCCCAGCGCTTCAACAAAGTCGTCAACACTCACTTTGGCCATTGGCTCTCCTCCATTGCTCTTCTTCGCTCCAGGCCGCGTCAGGCCGCGGCCTTGGCCTCCAACAGTCCCAGCACGTCACGGACCGGCGCTTCGATCAGGCCCAGCAGCTGGGACATGGCGGCTTCCAGCACGCCCATCAGCTGGGCGGCCAGCACCTCACGGGACGGCAGCTCTGCCAACTGGCGGACCTCCGCCGGACTGAGACTGCGGCCCTCCGCCATCCCGCCCCGCACCATCTCCTGGCGGCGGTTGGTGCGGGCGTACTCGACCAGCAGTCGCGCCGGAGCGCCGAGATCCTCGTAGCTGATCGCCAGGGCGGTGGGGCCGACGAACTGCTGTAGCAGGTCGCCCACCCCCGCCTGCTCCCCCGCCCGCCGGGCGAGAGTGTTCTTCACCACCAAGTACTCGACCGAGGCCCCGCTGAGCGAGGTGCGCAGCTCGTGGAGCTGGGCAACCGTCAGCCCGCGGTAGTCGGAGACGACGAGGCTGCGCATGCGCGAAAGCTTCTCCGCCAGCTCCGCCACCGCCTGCTGCTTGTGCTCCGGGATCGCCGCGGCACCGCGGCGCTGCTGCCTGTCAGTCATGCCTCACTTTCCTCCGCCCAAGGCACGACGACACCGCTGGGGTTCGCCTGCGCGGGGTCACTTTTGAGCAGCGCCTGCCCCCGCGGTCTTGGGCTACCAAGTTTGTAGAGGGGTCAGTGTAGCGGGGTGTCGGCTCAGGCGGCGCTCAGTCTGCTCGCCAACACCGGGTCCACCGCCACCGCCGGACCCATCGAGGGCGCCAGGTAGCAGGTCCTCACGTAGGTCCCCTTGGCTGCCTGGGGCTTCGCCTTCAAGATCGCCTCCATCACGGAGGCGAGGTTAGCGAACAGGGCGTCGTCTTCGAAATCGGTCTTCCCCACCGGGACGTGCACGATGCCGTAGCGGTCGACTCGGAACTCCACCCTGCCCGCGCGGACCTCGCGGATCGCCCGGGCGATGTCGAAGGTGACCGTGCCCGCCTTGGGGTTGGGCATCAGCCCGCGGGGGCCGAGGACCTTGCCCAGCCGTCCCACCGCGCCCATCAGGTCGGGGGTGGCCAACGCCACGTCGAAGTCCAGGAAACCGTCCTGGACGCGCTTAACCAGGTCCTCCCCTCCGACCACCTCGGCCCCGGCGTCGCGGGCCTCGCGATCCTTCTCCCCCTGGGCGAAGACGATGATGCGCCGCTCCTTGCCGGTGCCGTGGGGGAGAACGACGCTGCTGCGAACCATCTGATCGGCGTGGCGAGGATCCACACCGAGGCGCACGTGCAACTCCACGGTTCCCGGGAACCGGGCCGTGTTCACCTGCTTTACCAGGCTCACCGCCTGTCTCGGCTCGGCGAGCCCTTGGCCGTCGAGGTGCTTGAGAGCCTCCAGGTACTTCTTACCGTGCTGCTTAGCCATCTCTCTCCTTCAGTGGTGCTGGCGGACGCCGAGCGTCCTCCCACTCGATTGGATTCCTACCCCGCCACCTTGACGCCCATGGAACGGGCCGTCCCCTCCACCATCTTGGCTCCCGCCTCCAGGTCCGAAGCGTTGAGGTCGGGCAGCTTGGTGCGCGCAATGTCCAGCGCCTGATCGTGGGTCAGCTGGCCGACCTCTTCCCGCGGCGGCTTGCCCGAACCCTTCTCAACGCCCAGCGCCTTCTTGATCAGGTCCGAGGTGGGCGGTGTCTTGGTGATGAAGGTGAAGCTGCGGTCTTCGAAGATCGTGATCTCGGCGGGGATGACCAGCCCGGGCTGCCCGGCGGTCTGCTCGTTGTAGGCGCGGCAGAACTCCATGATGTTGACTTGGTGCTGCCCCAGGGCCGGCCCGATCGGGTACCCCGGGGTGGCCTTGCCGGCCTCGATATTGAGCCGGAGCACCGCCTTTACCTTCTTCTTTCCCAAATGAGTCTCCTAGTGCAGCCGCTCGACCTGGAGCAGGTCGAGCTCGACCGGGGTCTCCCGGCCGAACATGTTGACCATCACCTTGAGCTTGCCCTTGTCCGGGTTGATCTCCCCCACCTTGCCATGGAAGTCGGTGAAGGGTCCGTCGACCACGCGTACCGCATCCCCAACCTTGAACTCCACCTGCACCTTCCCCACCTCGTTGTGGATCTGGCGCTGGATGGAGCGGACCTCGGACTCCTGCAGCGGGACCGGCCGGGTGCCGCTGCCGACGAAGCTGGTCACCCCCGGGGTGTTGCGGACCACGTACCAGGATTCGTCCGACATCACCATGCGGACCAGGATGTAGCCAGGGAAGATCCGCTTTGCCACGTGGCGGCGCTGGCCATCCTTGATCTCGAGGACGTCCTCGGTGGGCACCAGCACGTCGAAGATCTGGTCATGCATATCCATGGACTCCACCCGTTTGAGCAGGTTCGCTCTGACCTTCTCTTCGTGACCGGAGTAGGCGTGGATGACGTACCAGTTGGCGGTTTCGACGGGTTCCTTAGTCTTCGACGGGCTCACCTTTAGCTCCTGCTCTCTTCAATCTCGGCTGGGTCGGCGACCACTAGGGCGTCGCGCTCGGCGTGGGGCTGGCGCCCGGGGTGGCTGAGGGGGTGGGCGTGACCTTAACGCTCGGGGCGGGGCTGGGGGTGGTGGTAGACGGCGCCGTGGCCACGCTCGAATTGTTGTTGGTATACAGCGGCTGCAGTAGCCGCGTCAGTCCATAGTCCAAGGCGCCCAGGAATACACCCAAGAGGACCACGGTGACTATGACCACGCTGGTCATCTGGCGCAACTCCGGCCAGGTCGGCCACACGGTCTTGCGCAGCTCGCTCCAGACCTCGCGCAGATAGCCGCCGCGCTCGCGACCGCTGCCAGAGTCTCGCTCCCGCTCGTTGGGGTACTCACCCACCACGTTTGCCAAGTTTTGCTCCTCAGCGCCTGCCCGGTCTGTCTGCAGGGGCGGCACGATTCGAACGCGCGACCTGCGGTTTTGGAGACCGCTGCTCTACCAGCTGAGCTACGCCCCTTCGACCGACCGCTGGGTTATCTCCTTATTTGGTCTCGCGGTGCGGGGTGTGGCGGCGGCAGCGCCGACAGTACTTGCGCAATTCGATCCGGTCAGGGTCGTTGCGCTTGTTCTTCGTGGTGGTGTAGTTCCGCTCGCGGCACTCACCGCACTGCAGGGTGATGATCGTGGCAGGCACTTAGGCTCCAGACAAAAACGCCTGGCCGAGCCAGGCTCGGTGAAGTATATACCCAGATCGCGGCCGAGCACCAACCGCCGCCGGCTCAGATGGGCGGCGTCAGCCCTCCAAGCCGCTCAGAGGCAGCGCCCTGCGCGCCTTCCTCTGCATGAGAATCAGCCCCACAGCGCAGGCCAAGGCGATCAACGCGCCCAGTAGAAAGACGCCCACGGCCGCCGCCAGCCAGGTCACCACCGGCCGGGGTTCCGCCTGGGACGCCCCGATGCCCGAGAGCACTCCCAGCCCGATCAGGCCCAGCAGCAACGAAAGCCAACCGATCATGTGCAGCCGCCAGGCCCGGCGTTCGATATTCGGTAGGTCAACCCGAGCCGGGGCCGCCACCATCGTGGTGGCCGGGATGATCACCCGCCCCGCCGCGGCCCGCAGCGACCGCGCCTGGTCGGGGTCAAGCCCACTGAGCATTGGGGACTCCATGACGGACTGGGCGCCCCAGAGCGAGGAACGCACCCCCATCCCCTTGCGGGAAAGCACCAAGCGGTACTCACCCTCCCCGTCGTGGAGGCGCTCGACCAGGCCGCGCCGCAGCAGGGCCACCTTGACCGCCTGCGGATCGGCGAACGAGGGCCCGAGTGCTTGTCCGAAGTGTGCCTCCGGGACTCCGCCCAGCGGGAAGCGCGCCATCGCCAAGCTCTGATCCAGCGGCAACGATTCGGCTATGTGGGCTTCCTGCTGGACCGCCCAGACGTCCTGCCCCGCTCTCACCGTGATCTGGCTCCGCCGACGAGCGGCGCGATGCTTTATGGCCATGCCAACCCCATAGCTGACCCGCCTTCTTCCCTAAGAGGAACAACTGCACTTGGCGGCTAAAGGTTTCACCGAAGCGGCGGGTCACCTCCGGCCTACCTTGTGCCGTTCTACAGTACAGCGCCCCTTCCCGAGATGAGCTGGGCAACTGGATGGCGCCTTAATTCGCGGGCCCAGCGAGCCGGCAGGAGTCCGGTAAATCCCCGGGCCCGGTCGACGCCCGGCGGCCTAAGCCCTTGCGGAACGATGCCGGGTGGGCACCCGGGGTTCACCGGGTTCGCGGCCGCGCCCCGCGGCGGTGGTGAGCCGCTTCGGGTCTCGCGGCCCCGCCCGCCGGTAGAGCGCTCGGACCCTCGGCCGGGTGGGGTTCCTCCCCGCCCCGGTCGGGTAGTACTTGGGCCCTTCCGACCGGCGGGAGCGCCGCGAAAGCCGAAGCGCGGCCGGTTAGCATCGATCCGCTAGCTATAGGAGGATCCGACCATGGGGGTGACGGCCACAGCAGCGGTGGCTCGCGGACGAGGCTGGCCGTTGTCACTCGAGGAGATCGAGCTAGACGATCCCCGCGACGATGAATTCCTGCTGAGGACCGCAGCCTGCGGGGTCTGCCACACCGACGCCAAGGCGCGCGATGGTTACGGCTCGGTGGTCTTCCCGCTAGTGCTCGGCCACGAGGGGGCCGGCACCGTCGTCCAGGTCGGGCGCCGAGTGCGCGGGCTCCAACCCGGCGACCGAGTCCTGCTGGTCTCCGACTACTGCGGGCGCTGCGATCGCTGCCGGGCTGGCCAGACCTCGTACTGCGAGGAGAGTCCGCTGCGCACGTTTGGGGCGACACGCCCGGACGGGTCGCCGCGAGCACGCCGGGGAAGTGAACCGATTCGGTCAGCGTTCTTCGGTCAGTCAGCGTTTGCCACCTTCGCCCTGGCCAGCGAGCGCAACGCGCTCAAGGTGGACGCGGCCACGCCGCTGGACCTGTTCGCTGCCACGACCTGCGGGATGGTGACCGGTGCTGGCGCGGTGCTGAACGTCCTCCCCGTCGAGCCCGGGGGGAGCCTTGCCGTGCTGGGTGCCGGCCCGGTTGGGCTCGCGGCCATCATGGCGGCCAGGTCCGCCCGCGCCACCACCATCGTCGCCGTCGATCGGGTTCCCGCCCGGCTGGAGCACGCGCACGCCCTCGGATCAACCCACGTCATCGACAGCCGGACGTCACGGGACCTGGGGCGCGCTCTGCGCAGCATCGCTGCCCGAGGGTTCGCCGCCGTCCTCGACAGCACCGGAGACCCCACCCTTCAGCGTGCCGGCGTGGACGCCCTGGCTACAAGGGGCGTTCTGGGCATCGTTGGAGGCGGCACTGAGCCGGGCGTTCCCCTCGGCACGCTCATGGTCGGGGGCAAGTCGATCAGGGGAATAGTGCAGGGTGACGCCTCCGGGACCGGGGGCCTGGCTCAACTGCTCGAGCTGCACCGGGCCGGCAGGTTCCCGTTCGAGCGGCTGGTGCGCCGCTATCCCTTCGAACGCGTTAACGACGCCATCGAGGACTCGCTGAACGGCCAAACCGTGAAGCCAGTGCTGGTGTTCCCCGGCAATTAACCGGGGCGGTCCTTGCCAACGCCGCCCAAAAATCGGGTCATCTGAAGCTCCGGCGCTGTTGGTTGGGACGCTAGGGGCGGGGTTTTGGCAAAACCACTTCGCGTGTACAGACTCCGAGCCGGTGCGTTGTCCGCCCTCACCCAAAGCCGCACCGCCCCGAGGCCAAGGTCTGCTGCCCAGCTCACCACCGACTCCACCAGTTGCCCAGCGAGGCCCTGACCTCGGGCGCCGGGAGCAACCCACAAGGACACCAGCTCCGCCGCCTCACTCCGATCGTCGCGCAGGCCGGTAACCAGCCCCACCCAGTCCCCGCTGCCGTCCACCGCTACGAAGGTGATGCGATCCAGACCGAGAGCTCCAGCTTTCGCCCGCTCCTGCCAGACCGCAACCTCCAGCTGGGACTCCTTGGCCCAGGTGGAACCGAACGCGTCGGGCGCATCCGCCAAGGCGCTCAGCCGTAGCTCGCGCAAGCGCGCCCACTCACCCGAGCGCACTCTCCTCACCTTCACCCGCCGATGTTAGGCGCGGAGTTGCGGCCTGACGGCTCGGAGCGCGGAGGCCGGATCCGCCAAGAAAGCGGGACGGGTCCAGCAGGGGAAGCGACGGGACGGTGGACTGGCCCAGCACCAAGTCGGCTCCCAGCGCACCGAAGACTGGGGCCAATTTGAACCCGTGACCCGAGAAGCCAACCAGCAAGGTGACGCGGGCGCCGCCGGGCAGCTGGCCGACAATACCGTGGCCGTCGGCGGTGTAACCCTCCATGAATGCGCTCACCCGAATCGGGTCGGGATGAACTCCGGGCAGCACCGCCGCCGCCGCCGCCCGGAACGCGGCCAGCTCGTCCAGCCCGACTCTGGGATCGAGCGCGTCGGGGTCCTCCACCGGCCGGTTGTCGTTAGCGCTGAGCCCCAGCTTCAGGCCCGAGCCGTCCATGGCCGGCAGGCCGTAGCAGTGCACCCGGGAGACCCGGATGAAGACCGGACAACGCTCCGGAGCGAAGAGCGCCGGGTCCCGTGCGGGGAACCAGGCCTGCACCGGCCGCCGAACCTCAACCGTGGCCGGGTAGCCGAGCTGCCCCAGCAGTTGCTTCGCCCAGGGGCCGGTTGCCACCACCACTTGGTCAAAGTGCTGCGTGTCGCCGGTCGAGGTGCGGAGTGCGACACTCCGAGCCGAGGGCTCGATGGCTGTGACGCTCACGTAGCGCCGCAGGTGCGCGCCGTGGGCTTCCGCCGCCAGCGCCGCGTGGAGGACCGCCAGCTCGGCACGCAAGTAGCCCGCCTCTCTGTCGAGCAGCGCCACTTCTCCATCGTGGAAGTGGTACTGCGGGTAGCGGTGCTGCGCCACCCGCACCGGAATCTCCTCCACCTCCAGCCCGTAGTTGGTCGCGGACGCACGGACGTTGACCACCTCGTCGGTGTCGGCGCTGCCGATGGTCAACACGCCGTTCAGGTGCAGCAGCTGGAAGCCCGCGTCCAACTCCAGCTCACGCCACAGCTCGCGGGCGCGCTTGAGCAGGGGCACATACTCGGGACTTTCCAGGTAGGCCGTCCGGAAGATGCGCGACTCCCCCCCGTGAGCGCTGCGGTCGTGCCCCGGGCTGAAGCGCTCGTACCCGGTCACCTCGGCGCCGCGACGGGCGAGCTGCCACGCCGCCATGGCGCCGACACTGCCCAGACCGACGACCGCGACCGATGGCCGCGGGGTCAGCGGTCGGGATCCAGAGCGAGCCCGAGCAGCAGCCCGTCCGCTGCAACCGCGGGGCTCGAGGTCAAGAACAGCGCCACGCCGGCGGCAGGGGCCAACACCTCGTGCCTGGGCGCTCCGAGAAGATCGCTGACCAAGCCCAGACGCTCACCCGCCCTGACGCTCTGGCCGGTCGCCACCGCTGGTTCCCACCAACCGCTGACCGGCGTTCTCAGCCACGACCAGCCGGGGTGCTCACTGGGGGCCAGCCCCCGCGCACGCTCGCCGGCGGTCATCCCCAAGTGGACCAGGACGTTGGCCAGGCCGGCCAGGTGCGTCTCGACGGCGGTGCGGTCGAGGATCCCGTTTTGACCGGCCTCCGCCACGATGGCGGGAATCCCGGCCTCAGCGGCCGCGGCGTGGGTGCTACCGCCGACGGTCCTGCCTGCGGCCGGCTGCCGGATGATGTGTCCCAAGCCGTAGGCGACCGCGAGATCGTGGGCCGCCTCCTCGACCGGCGACTCGTCGTAGATCGCGAACGGTTCAAGCACTTCCGGGATGTCCCCGCCATGCAGGTCGATTAGGTAGTCGGAACCGACGATGAATTGCTGGAAGACCCGGTAGGCGAGAACTTCGGTGTAACTGCCACCAGGGTCGCCGGGAAAGCAACGGTTCAAGTTCTTGCCGTCGACGGGGACGATGAACGGCGAACGCGCCCAAAAGGTGGCCGGATTGACCAGCGGCACGGCGGTGATTCGACCGGACAACGTTGCCGAATCCGCCGAATCCAGCGATCGCGCAAAGTCCCGGACCGCCGCGATCGAACTGCACTCGGTCCCGTGCACGCCCGCCAGGACGGTGAGATGGGGTCCGCTGCGTGGGCCGGTCACGTCGACATAGGGCAGCTCGAGGGTCGCGCCGTCTGGCAGGCCCTCAACCGAGAACGTGTGGCGCATAGCACCCCCTTGGTGTGGCAGCTCTCCGAGATAGCGGGGCGGCGCCAGCCGGTGGAGAGGGTCGCAGCCCGCTCCGCCAGCACCGCTCCTCGCGACTATATGGTCGGGGCTCCCCGAGCTTAGGCCTGACAGGGGACTCCATGCGAGATCGGCGGTGACCAGGATGGGACGGTGAGGCGCGAAGCCAGGTAGACGGAGCGGCCGGCTTCCCTCGGCAGCTGGTGGTGAGGGCTGGCCGCTCCCGTAGTGCCTCGCCGAGAGAGCTGCTCACGCCGCGCGCATCACCGTGCGAGAAGTTCGTCGAGCTTGTCTAGCTGCTCCGTCCACCCCTGCTCAGCTCCGGCCATGGCCTGGGCGGGAGGCAATGGCTCGAAGTAGGACTGGCGCACGGTCACGGCCGTGCCCGAGTCTCGCGCCTCCAAGGTAACCTCGATCAGGGTCGCGAAGATCTCACCCTGCTCATCGTTGAAGGCGCGGCCGCTCATCACCAGCCGGCGCGGCCGGTCGATCTCGTAGTACTCACCGCCCAGGTGGTGAGAGAAGCGAGCCTCGGTCGGGACCGAGCCGGGCCAGCTCATCGCCAGCCGGTAGGTGCCCCCCACACGAAGGTCGACCTCGGCAGCCGGACAGTGGAAGCCTCGGGGCCACCACCACTGCGTGAGTTGATCCGGCTGGGTGAACGCATCGAAGACGCGCTCAGGCGACGCGTGGATAGTGCGCTCCAGAACGAGCTGCCTTACCGGGACCGCGGAGCGCAGGTCCACGGCGGCGTGGGAATCAGGCATGTTGGGTCTCCTTCGTGACGCTCGCTTCCGACTGGCTGGTCAGATGCAGCTCCAGGCGGTCCAGCCGCTCCGACCACTCGGCGTGCGCGCAGCGGAGCCACTCGTCGACCGGAGCTAGGCCGTCGGGAGCCAGGTTCGCCGGGCGCCGCTGGGCGTCGCGACCGCGACGGACGAGCCCGGCCCGCTCCAGCACCTTGAGGTGCTTGGTGATCGCCGGCTGGCTTAGCTTCGCAGTCCGAGCGAGTTCCACCACTCCCGCCTCGCCGGCAAAGAGGCGCTCAAGAATCGCCCGGCGGGTGGGGTCGGCGAGGGCGGCGAACGCCTGGCTGACCGGATCTTGGGCTGACATTACCGATAGGTTATATAACCATTCGGTAATTGTCAAGCATCGGCCGGCGCGCAGCCAGCGCCACCGCCTTTCCCTTCCCGTGAGCAACCGGGCGGCGCGGTTAGAGTTCGAGTCGGCGCCCGATTGGCAGACCTCCACGGAGCCCCAGCCTGGCAAAACCTCTAGGACGACCGGCCGCCGAGGCCGCCACTTCCGAGCCATCTCCCCGACGGCACTGGCGCAGCGCCGACGTGTGGGCGATCTCGCTGTCCGCCTTCTTCTCCGACACCGGCTATCAGTCAGTCCTCGCGGGCTTTCCGCTCTTTCTCGTGCTCGGGCTCCACCAGCCGGTCTGGGAGTTCGGTCTGGCTAGCGCGATCGCCTACGGCGGGGGCACTCTGTTCGCCTGGGTCGGGGCCCTTCTCGGCGATCGGCTGGGACACCGGCGGGTCGCAATTTTGGGCAACAGCCTGATCCCGCTGCTCTCCTTGTCAGCCTTGTGGTCCAACCCGGCCGCGGCGATCGGCCTGCTGTCCGCCGGCTGGTGGGCTCGCAACCTGCGCACCCCATCTCGCCGGGTCATGCTGGTGGAGGCGGTGCCGGCGGTGCAGGACCGCAACGTCGTCTTCGGATTCCTTCACGCACTAGACATCGGCGGCGGCGCCCTCGCGGGCGTCTACCTGCTGATCGCAGTTGTCGAGCACGTGGCCTTCAGCTGGATCTTTCTGGGCACGGTGCTGCCCTTGGTGGTCGCGACATTCTCTTTGAGCCGATGCACCACCGGCCGGCGTGACAGCGGCGCGGCCGACGCACCGCCGAGCCCGGCCCAGGAGCGCCCGTCTACTCCGCTGCCGGGAACCATTCCACTGCTAGTAGCCGCAGCTCTCTTTGGCTTTACCTCGTACAGCGTGGGCTTCCCAATTCTCACCACCGCTCAGGGCAGCGGGCGGCTCAGCGTCGGGATCGGGGCATTCCTGCTCTTCAATGCCGTCTCGTCCGCCACCGGCTACTTTGTGGCCCCTCATCTGGGTAGCCGGCTCAGCGAGCGGTTTCGTGACCTCGGGGCACTTGGATACCTGTTTTCAGTCTTGGGCGCGATCATGCTCGCCGTCGGGTACGCGGCCAACCTGGGTCCCGTCGTCCTCATGTTGGGCGTGGTTGCCCTGGGCTTCGCTCTGGGGGTCGTGGAGACCGTCGAGCCGTCGCTCATGTCCGTGCTCAGGCCCGGACACAGTGCGGGGAGGGGCTTCGGGGCGCTGACCGGCGCCCGCAGCGTCGGACTGTTCCTGGGGAACCTGATCATGGGGCTGCTCTACGGACTCGGCGCCGACTGGGCGTACGGCTACGCCGCCGTGACCGGGGCGGTGGCGGTGATCGTCGTACTGGCGGCAATACCGGCAGCGCGGCGGGCGGAGCAGCAGCTACAGCTGGGCGCGCCCGGTCGGGTGGCGGAATGAACGCCCGCTCGTGGGCAGAGGCTCTGGGAGCCTGCATGCGGATTAGAGCAAGCGTGGTTAAGCGACCGACCACGGGGTGGGAGCCGCCACCGGTTGTGTCGAGGGATGCTCAGCCTTAGCCCAGCGTGACGAAGGTCCGGAGGTGAAGCCGCAACCCCGCCCGACCGGCTTCCGTCGGTGCCCACCGGCATCCACCGCGCCACGGCGGGCCGTCCCGGAGGCAATCCCGCCAGACCCAGCTATGGTTGGCCGGACTCACTCAGTGGGCAGCGGTGGCAGTTCCGCCTTTAGCAACTCCCGACTCACCGCGCCCACACGCTCGGTCACGAACCGGTCCAGATCGGCGAGCGCAGCCTCGAGCCGGTCGCTCAGCTCGGCGAAGACCTCCTCTACCTGGCGGGTCGGGGCAACGTCCGCGCTAGCGACGATATCGGGAATCTGAGCCAGCTTGAAATCGAGGCCCACCGGGTACTCCATACCGTCCGTCTCGTGCTGCATGCGGGGCTGGGTCAACCGGCTCGCGATCCCGCTCGCCTCCTCCACCAGCCTCTTGAGGGCGTCGCCCTGCTGCGGGGACAGTCCGCCGCGTTCCCCCCAAACCTCGGCGGCGCGCCGCAACCGCGCCAGCCGGGCCAGCCCCCGGTTGAGGCGGCCCTGGGCCGCCTCAACCGCATCGAGCAGCTCGGCCTGGCGGCGCAGGTCGTCGTCCGAGGCAGGGCTGGCTGGCTCTTTGCGGACTTCGACGGTCGCGCTGGCGACCGCGTCGCCAGCGCGGAGCTCCAGCGTGTAACGGCCCGGCCCAACCAGGTGGCCGTCCTCCATGTGCGGCCGGTCGTCCTCGTCAGGCTGGTCTTTGCGCAGTCCCGGACTCTCCAGGTGCGCTCCGGGGGTACGCAGGTTCCAGGTGAAGGTGTGAGCGCCGGGCTCCGCCCCCAGGACTTGCACACGGTCTCGCTCGCAGTCCGGCACCGACCCCGGCTCTGGTCGAGCGGCACCGAAGCGGATGACCTCTCGGCCGTCCGGACGCCGGACCGTCAGCGACACCGACTCCTTCGCTACCGGCTGGCGGATCCAGTAGCGCACGGTGACGCCGCTGGGTGGATTCGCGCCAGCGCCGTAGAGGCGGGTCTCGTGGCCGCCCTCGGGCGTGGTGACCACCTCGAAGGCGCCGTGGCTGCCCAGGTAGTGGAGGCCCGGGTCCGTGCTCGAGCCGCCGGCGGGCGCGGGGTAGCGGTGGACGATCGCCGGAGCCATCAGCGTCAGCGGGTCGGTCTGGGAGTCGGGTCCCCACTGCCGCAGCGGACCCACGTCATCGAGGATCCAAAAGCCGCGTCCGTGGCTGGCGGCCACCAGGTCGTCCCCCTTGACCAAAAGGTCGTAGATCGGGACCACCGGCAGGTTGCAGCGGAGGCGCTCCCAGTGAGCGCCGTCGTCCAGAGAAACGTACGGTCCGGCCTCGGTTCCACAGTAGAGGAGGCCGCGGCGCACAGGGTCGGCGCGCACCACCCGGCAGAACTCGCCATCCGGGATCCCGTCCGTGATCGCCGTCCACGAGGTTCCGCCGTCGCTGCTGCGGAAGAGGTAGGGGTGTCGGTCCTGCAACCGGTAGCGGGTGGCCGCCAGGTAGACGACGTCGGGGTCATGCGGGGAGGGCTCGACCGTCACTACCCAGGCCCACGGGGGCAGAGCCGCAGGCGTGACGTCGGTCCAGCTGGCGCCGTCGTCCCGGGAGACGTGCACCCTGCCGTCGTCGGAGCCGGCCCAGAGCAGCCCCCTAAGCAAGGGCGACTCGGCGAACGACGAGATCGTGCAGTAGACCTCAGCCCCGGAGGTGTCCAGCGTGATCGGACCCCCTGAGGCGCGCAGCCGCTCGGGGTCGTTGCGCGTGAGGTCGGGGCTGATCGCCTCCCAGCTGTGACCCTCATCGCGAGAGCGGAAGATTCGCTCACCCGCCGTGTAGAGGACCCCGGGGTCATGCGGCGACTGTCCGACCGGGAAGGTCCAGGGGAAGCGGTGGCGCCAGCCGGCGGGGTCCTCGCCGTAGCCCGACTCCGGCCAGACCGTGATCTTGTGTGAGCGCCCGGTGCGGTGGTCGTAGCGCAGCAGGGGCCCACCACCGCCGCCTGAACTGCCCGTCGCCCCGCTGTAGACGACGTTGTCGTCTCGGACGTCGACGGCGATGTAACCGCTCTCGGAGTGGCCCACCATCTCGCACTCCTCCCAGAGAATCGCCCCGAGCCGACTGCGGCTGGGGACCCGCACCGCGGAGTTGTCCTGCTGGGTACCGTAGACCCGGTAGGGGAAGTGGTCGTCGACGGCCACGTGATAGAACTGGCCGGTCGGCTGGTTGTAGATGGTCGCGAAACTATCGCCGCCATTGAAGGAGACGCAGGCGCCACCGTCGTTGGCTTCGATCATCCGGCGGGGGTTGTTGGGATCTATCCAGAGGTCATGGTTGTCGCCGTGTGGCGTCTCGATCTGGGTCCAGGACCGTCCGGCGTCGACCGACCGCCAGAAGTTGTAGTTCATCGCGTAGAGCGTGTCGGGGTCAAGCGGATCGGGGACCAGGTGGCAGTAGTACCAGGGCCGTCCCAAGAGTCCCTTCTCAGTTGACACCCGCTCCCAGGTGTCTCCTCCGTCCTCGCTGCGGTATAGGCCTCCCTGCCCCTCGGCGGCCTCGATGACCGCGTAGACGCGCTGGCTGCGCGCTGGAGCGGCACAGATGCCGGCGCGCCCCAGCATCGCCGTCGGCAGCCCGGGCTGGCGGGTTATCTCCTCCCAGTGGTCGCCGCCGTCCAGAGAACGATAGAGGCTGCTTTCGGGCCCGCCTGAGCTGAGTCCCCAAGGCCGCCGGATCGCCTGCCAGAGGGCTGCGTACAGGACGCGGGAGTTGGCGGGATCAATCCAGAGGTCGCATGCCCCGGCCTGCTCATGGCGGTGCAGTACCAATTCCCAGCTGCGACCCCCGTCCGCCGAGCGGTACACCCCACGGTCCGGGGTGGGTCCGAAGATGTCGCCGAGCGCGGCCACGTACACACCAGATCCGGGTCGGTCGCCGACACGCGCACTCTTGCGATGTGTCGCGTCGCCTCTAGCCCCAGATGCGTCCAGTGCCGGCCGGCGTCAGTGGAGCGGTAGATCCCATCGCCGGCGATGACATCGTTCCGAACGCAGGACTCCCCGGTGCCAGCGTAGACAACGTTCGGGTCGCTCGGGGCCACCGCAAGCGCGCCGACCGCCGGCGAGCCAAAGGCAGCGTCGCTGACATTGCGCCAGGTGCGCCCCGCGTCGGGCGTCTTCCAAACGCCGCCTCCGGAGCCGCCGAAGTAGAACGTAGCAATGTCTCGGGGATCGCCGGCGACCGCGACGACCCGTCCGCCGCGGGAGGGCCCGATGCAGCGCCAGCGCAGCGCGCCGGACCACGGGTTGTTGCTCGTCACATGCTCCTCCCAGCTCGCGGCGTGCGTCGCCGTGCCGCCTCGCCCGGTGCCGAAGTCTGCTACCCGGGGGCGCCGCCCAGTCTAACGACGGGAGCTGGTGGCGCCTTGGGGAATACCCGCTCGAAGTGGTCCTGATCGTGTTCACACTCATCATCGGGTGGTTCATTTGGTCCATCGTGGTTTGGGGTAAAGGCCAGACCCCGGCGAAGCAGCTGTTGCACATGAAGGTCCTCAGTCTGAGGACGATGGAGCCCGCGAGCCGGGGCCACATGTTCCTCAGGGAGATCGTCTCGAAGTGGGTGATCGGCAGCCTGGCCTACTTTGACCCTGGGTACCATCTACTTCTGGCTCATACAGGATCGCAACAACCAAGAACTCTGGGACAAGCTCGTGGGCACGATCGTGGTCAACGATCCCGCGGAAGTGCTCGGGCACCCATCGAAGCCGGCAGCACCAGCCGCTCTCCTGAGCTAGCGGCTAACAGCGCGAGCCCGCCATGGCCGTAGCGCCGCCCCAGCGCCAGCGGGCGTCGTGGGGACTGCCCATCCTGGGCGTCCTTCTCCTAGCGCCGCTGGGAGCGGCCCTGGGGATGGTCTACTTCTGGCGCCGCGGCTATCCGGCGAGAGCCATGTGGCTGCTCGCCGGCGGCATCTTCTACTCGATGGCCCTGATGATCGCCATCGGTGCCGTTGGCGCAGGCGCATCGGGCAGCCTGACCAGTTCGGCCCCGTTCGCAGTGCCGGCGAGTCCTAGCCTGCCGGCCTTGGAGGCCACCATCAAAAGTGAGGTGGTGGCCAAGTTCAATCCCGCGGGACTTGCCACGGTCTCCTGCATCATGCCCAAGTCCTGGGGTTCCGGAGCCACCTTCACCTGCTACGGCTACAACGTCGCTGACTCTCAAGTCGGAGTGGCTCAGGGAACGGTGTTGACGCCCAACAAGGGATACGCGTCGAGTTGGAACCTGGAGTGGGTCCCGACCGGCTGAGGCTGACCGGCTTGGAGCTTCGCCGAGGCACAACCGCTCGGTGGCGCCTCGCTACGCATGGAGCGGCCCTGCGGGGGTAGCTGAGAGCTCCCACTAAAGGACGCGGACTCCCTGAGGGAGCCCAGAGCGGGGATTGAACCCGCGACCTCTTCCTTACCAAGGAAGCGCTCTACCACTGAGCTATCTGGGCAGCCCGCGATCGGCTAAGGGTAGCGAGTGGGCCTCGCCCCTCTGTGGGCGTCAGCCAAGGCGCCAGCCGGCGCCTTGGTCCCAGTCCGGACGAACCAGCACCACGTCGCCAGGATCGTGCGGAGCGACGATGCCCAGGACCAGAACCTCACTCGAGTAACCGGCCACCCGCCTGACCGGCAGGTTAACCACCGCCAAGACCGTGGTCCCCACCAGCGATCCGGGCGTGTAGCGCCGGGTCAGCTGCGCACTTGACCGGCGTCTTCCGATCCGCGGGCCGAAGTCAATGGTCAGCTTGATCGCGGGTTTGCGCGCTTCGGGAAAGTCCGTCGCTTCGACCACCGTGCCGGCCCGGATGTCGACAGCGGCAAAATGCCCAAAGTCGATCTCAGGTAGAGGCGCGGTCATCTCCGCGCCCTGGTCGCCCAACTCCACGGTCGATCACCGTAGCAGCCGCCGCTATACTCCCGCTGGGCGGGTACCGAAGTGGTTAAACGGGGCTGACTGTAGATCAGCAGGCTTTACGCCTACAGGGGTTCGAATCCTCTCCCGCCCACCAAATTCGAGAACTTGGGTCGCTTTCCGAACTGCTCTGGACACAAGGGTGGCGACAGCTCCGAAGGCGAGCCACCCGAGCACCTCAGGAAGGGGGCGTCAGCGCAAGGCGCTGTGCTGCGGATCCTGGCGACTCGGCCAGCCCGGCCCGGCGAGTCCGATGGGCGTCCCAGCGCAGCCAGGCGAGTAAGATCGGGGACACTGCTGATTAAGTTCACCTGGAGACGGCGATGAGCATCATGCGTCGGATGTCCGACCTCTTCCAGCAGAAGACCAACAAGCTGCTGGACAAGGCGGAGAACCCGGTCGAGGCGCTCGACCTCTCCTACCAAAAGCAGCTGGAGGCGCTGCAGCAGGTGAAGCGCAGCGTCGCCGACGTGGTGACTTCCGAGAAGCGTCTGGAGATGCAGCAGGCTCAGCTGCAGCAGACCTACGACAAGAATCAGAACCAGGCCCGGCTCGCCCTCCAGCAGAACCGCGAGGATCTCGCCCGGCTGGCGCTCACCCGGGCCCAGCAGGCCAAGGAGCAGGCGGACGGCATGACCGCTCAGATCCAGCAGCTCAAGGACCAGGAGCAGAAGCTCGAGCTCACGGCGCAGAAGCTGCAGGCGAAGGTGGAGGCCTTCCGGACCCAGCGTGAAACCTTGAAGGCCCAGTACTCGGCGGCCAAGGCATCAACCCAGATCGGCGAGGCGGTCACCGGGCTCTCGGAGCAGATGACCGACGTCAACCTTATGGTCGATCGTGCCCAGGAGAAGACCCGCCAGCTGCAGGCCCGCTCGGCCGCCATCGACACCCTCATGGACAGCGGCACCCTGGACACCATAGGCATCACCTCCGGGGATGACATCGACCGCCAGCTGCAAACGACACTCACGGACTCCCAAGTGGACGCCCAGCTCAGCGCCCTGAAACAGGAGATGCTGGGCGGGCCATCGGCGGCTCCGCGGATCGAAGGTGCGTCGCCTCAGGCGCCCGCGCCCGCTCCGGCCCCGGCCGCCGGCCAGCAGGCGATGCCGGGTAACGGCGCGGCTCAGGCCGAGAGCGTCGTGGTTCGCATCCACGGCGAGGACCAGTACAGGCTCAGCATTTCCGAGCGGGGTCAGCTGGAGCCGCTGGACCGCGCTTTGTCGCAGGCGATTCAGGACCAAGACCAGGCCGCCTACTCGGCAGCGCTGCAAGACATGCTGGCGTTCGTCCGGGCGCATGGCACCAAGGTCGCCGGGGACGCCCTGGTCTCCTCGGACGTGGTGCTGCCCTCTGAGGACATGACCCTGGACGAGGCTTCGCAGCTGCTCTCGAGCGACGGGGTGGTGGAAGCTGGCGGCACCGCCGCCAGCGCCGGCTCAGCCAGCTAGACCGGCGCCCCCCAGATGGGAAACCACTTCTCCATCGCCGGTTCCACCGGCAGCTCCTCCTTGGCCAGCGCCGCCAGCCGCAGCTCCTCGGCGTTGTCGCGGCGACGGTTGCCGCTCGGGCAGAAGGGATAGAAGGTGCCGTCCTTGTAGCTGTAGATCCAGTACACGGCGGCCTCCCCCTCGCTGAAAGGGAACGCCGCCGCCAGCAGCCGGTCTCCCAGCCCCTCGTCCAACAAGCCCTGGGCCAGGCTGTGGATCGCCGCCAGCGCCGCCTGAAAGTCCGCCCCCTCGACCACCAGCCAGTCGAAGCCCAAGTCGTCCTTGACCTCTCGCGCCTGCAGCGCGTCCTCCGGCGCAGCCTGATCCTGGAGGCGGATCATCGCCAGGGTGTCGGTCACCAGCTGTTGAAATCGTCCCGGCGGTAGCGCCTTGAAGATCACCCCCACCTTGCCCGTGGGCGAGAGCCCACAGGCGGTCTGGAGCGCCAGGACGGCCGTGCTCATGGCGAAGATCCGGTCCTCGTTGGACTTCGGCAGCTTGGTTCGGCCGATCAGAGAATCGAGGAAGCCCACCCGAGCCGCCTAGCCGTTGATGCGGCTCTGGAGCTGCTGGAGCCGTGCCAGACGATGCTCCAGCGACGGGTGCGTCGAGAACAGCTCAGCGATGCTGCCCTTGCCGATGTGTACCGCGGGCAAGATCATCAAGGCGTTGGCGGTTTGCATCTGGCGCAGATCCCGGTCCGGGATCCTGGTGATGGTGCCGCTGATCTTCTGCAGGGCCGAGGCCAGCTGCGAGGGGTCCTGGGTGATGATGGCCGAGCCGCGATCGGCCGCGTACTCCCGGTAGCGGGAGAGGGTGCGAATCAGCACGAAGCTCAGCGCCCAGACCGCGGCCGCCACCAGGATGATCAGGATCATCCCCTGGCCCTCGTCACGGCGCCCGCGGCCGTAGCCGCCGCCGTATCCGAACCCGCCGAACATGCCGAACCACATCCCCGACTGGACGATCATGGCGGCGATGGTGGCGAAGGAACTGGCCATCGCCATCACCTTGACGTCGCGGTGGAGCACGTGGCTGAACTCGTGGGCCAAGACCGCCTCCAGCTCCTTGGGTTCGAGCTGGTTCAGGATGCCGGTCGTCACCGCCACCACCGAGTGCTTGGGGTTGCGCCCGGTCGCAAGGGCGTTGGGCACCGGGGAGTCGACCACCGCCACCTGGGGCATGTGCATGCCGGTCATCTGAGCCAGCCGCCCCACGATGTCGAAGAGTTGCGGGTACTGCCTCGCGGTGACGATCCGCGCGCGCAGCGCATTTAAAACCAGCTTGTCCGAGTAGAAGTACTGCACAAAGATCAGGCCCACCCCGATCACGATCATCACGCCGTAGCTGACGTGCAGGAGATAGAGCACGCCCATGAAAGCCAGATAGACGATCGCCAGAAGGAAGAGGGTGAGAAACATCCGGGCGGTCAGCCCGAAATCGGCTCCGACTTTACGCTGCATGATCCCTATATACCCTGTTTGGCTCCAACCGTGCCCCGCGGGGCGGCGATCTCTCAGGATTCGGCGGCCACCATCCCCTGGTGGAAGGCAGCCCAGAGTTCGGCGTACTTGCCTCCGGAGTCCAGCAGATCGTGGTGCTGCCCCGCCTCCACCACCTTGCCGTCGGACATCACCACCACCAGATCGGCGTCGGAGGCGGCATGGAGGCGGTGCGAGACCGCAACCACGGTCCGGCCCTCCAGGACTCGGGCCAGGGTTCGCTCCAGGCGACGGGCGGCCCTTGGGTTGATCAGCGAGGTGGCCTCGTCGAGCACCAGGGTGTGCGGGTCAGCCAGCACCAGCCGCGCGAGCGCTACCTGCTGGGCCTGGGCAGGGCTCAGGATCGCTCCGCCCGAGCCCACCGGGCTGTCCAGGGCCTCGGGGAGCCGGTCGGCCCACTCCAGCGCATCGACCGTGTGCAGCGCCTGCCGGAGCTGAGCGTCGCTCGCCTGGGGCGACGCCAGCCTGAGGTTGTCCCGCAGCGACCCGCTGAACACGTGGTGCTCTTGGGTGAGCAGCACCACCTCGCGACGCAGCCGGTCAGGCTCCAGTCGGTGTACATCAACCTGGCCCACGGTAACCCGGCCCTCGCGCGGACCAAGGACCCCGGCCAGGAGCAACCCGAAGGTGGTCTTGCCCGAGCCGCTCGGTCCGACGATTGCGATCCGGCTGCCCGGCTCCGGCCGGAGGTTCAGTCCCCTAAGCACGTCGTGACCGGAGCGGTAGCTGAAGCGCACCCGGTCCGCCGCCATCTGCACCCCCTCCGGCACAAGCTCGGTCGGCTCGGTGCGGGGGACGTCACCCACCCCGAGCAGGCGGCTGAGGGCGGCGGCTCCCAGTTGCAGCTCATCCAGCCAGCTGAGGATCACATCCACCGGGTCGATCAGCTGCTGGGTGTAGAGGGCGGCGGCGGTGAGGGCGCCGATGCTGAGCAGCCCGGCCAGATGCAGCAGGCCCCCCAACAGCACGCTGAGCACCAGCGGGACCAGGTAGGTAGCCTCGGAAGCTGGCCAGAAGACGGTGCGCAGCCGCAGCGTGGCCCGCTCCGCCGCCACCCAATCGGCAACCGCGCCGTCGACCTGGGAGATCCGGCGCGGCCCCAGCCGGAATGCCTCCACGCTCCGACCGGCGTCCACCGACTCTTGGAGAAGCCCGTTGACCTGGCCCGAGGCCTCGCGCTCCCGCAGGTAGGCGGCGGGGGCCCGGCGCAGGTACCAGCGGGCAACCGGCACCAGGATCACGACGGCCGGCACGAGGGTCGCCCCCAGGATTGGTGCGGTCCAGACCAGGCCGGCCACGGTGAGCACGACCGTGACCAGTGCAATGGCCATGTCCGGGAGTGCCCGCTGCACCGTGCGAGACAGCTCATCGACATCGGCGGTGGACCGGGTCAGCAGGTCGCCGGTGCCGGCCTGCTCGACCGCGCCCAGGGGTAGCTGGAGGACGTTGTCCATGAACTCCTGGCGCAGCCGCGCGAGTATGCCGGCCCCGAGCACGCCGGCCCGGCGGCGCGCCAGCCACGAGAGCCCGCTGCGCACCACCGTCGCCAGCCCGAAGGCCACCAGCACCGGCAGCACAACTCGTCCTACCTGGTCCCGGGTGGCCGCCTGCACCACGGCGCCGAGCGCCCAGGGTCCGACCAGGCCGGCCAGGGTTGCCCCCGCCTGGAGCAGGATCAGGGCCGAGAAGCCAGCCCGTTCGTCTGCCAGAGTCCGCCGGCACCAGTCCAGCAGCCGGCGGCGCGATGCGGTCGGCAACAGTCCTTCGGTTGCGGTCACGGCTGCCCCAGCTCCCGCTCGATCAGCCCACGGTAAGCCGGGCTGGCCGCCATCAGCTCTTCGTGGCTGCCCCGGGCCACCACCCGCTGCTCGAGGAAGTACACCTCCTCCGCTCTTTCCAGAAGCAGAGGGCTCGTCGTCAGCAGCACGGTGGCGCGACCCTTGCGCAAGCGGGAAACCCGTTCGGCAATCAGTGCCTCGGTGTGCGTGTCAACCGCCCCGGTGGGCTCCTCCAAGATCAGGACCGCCGGTGAGGCGCGCAGGGCGGTGGCGAGCAGCATCCGCTGCCGCTGACCGCCGGAGAGCGATCGGCCGCGCTCGGGCAGGCGGTATTCGATCCCCTCCGGCAGCGACTCGATCACGTCCGAGGCCGCTGCCGCCTTGATGACGCGCTCGATCGAGGGAGCCGCGCTGGCTGCCGCCGGCGGTGTGAGCTGGGCCCGCAACGGTCCCGCCAGCAGCCGCGCGTCTCGATCCAGCACGAGCACGTGCCGGCGTACGTCATCCAAACTCAGCACGCGCAGGGGCACCCCCGCCAGGGTCACCTCCTGTTCGGGGGCCGGGTCCCGGTAACGGCCGAGTCGCTCGGCCAGGCGGGTGAGCTCTTCGGGGTTGGCCGAGGCGACCCCGGTGATCACGCCCGGGCGAATCGCCACGCCGGTCTCGCTGTCGATCAGGAGCCCGGGCCGGAGCGGTCGGGCGCGGTCGCGGGCTACCTCCGGCAGGGTGCGCTGGCGCCGGAGCACCGCGACCACCCGGGACGCAGCGACCAGCGCCGCACTGAAGCGGTGAATGCCCTCACCGAAGGTGCTCAGTGGCAGCAGCAGAAAGGCCGCGAAGCCGTAAGCGGTGACCAACTGGCCCGGGGTGGCGTTACCTGCCTGCGCCATCCCGGCGCCGATCCAGGTCACAGCAACCAGGAACGCTCCGGGGACCATCACCTCGAGGGCGGACAGCACCGCCTCGACCCGGGCAGTCGCCACCATCGCCGCCTGCACTCGGCGGACGGCGCTGAGGAACCTGCCGGAGAAGACCGCCTCACCGCCAAGGCCGCGCAGGATGCGCAGACCCCCAACCACGTCGACCGCCAGCGCGGAGGCACCGGCGAGCTCCTCGCGCTGGGCCGTCTGCCGGCGGCGCAAGGGGACGAGGCAGCCCAGGAAGGCCACCACGGTTAGCGGCCCGCCGATGGAGGCCACAAGTCCGAAGCCGGTGCCGTAGAAGAACAGCACCACGGTGACGCCGATGTAGGTGACGACCGCAGCGCTGAAGCGCGCGGTGACGTCGTACGCGTTGCCGATGCGCTCGACGTCGGCGGCCCCCAGGCTCGCCACCTCGCCCGCCGTCACCTGCTCGGAAAGTTCGGCGCCCATGGCGACGGAATGGCGGATGAGCAGCTGCTGCACCCGGGTGGCGGCGCGCAGGTAGTTGTAGACGGCGCGCCGGTGGCGCAGGATGCCGAATCCGGCGCCGGCGCCCCCCAGGACCAGGATGCCGAGGCTCCAGGCCAGCAGCGGCCCCGGCTGCCTTCGCACCGCCGCCTCGACCGCCAGGCCGAGCGGTACCGGCAGGGCCGCGGTCGCGCCCATACCCAGGGCACCCACGAACGCCCCGCTCGCCAGCGTCTGCCACTGGGCGCGCGCCAGCCACCACAAGAAGTGGAAAGGCGAGTCAAGCCAGGGCGAACCGGGGTCAGCAGCAGGTAGAGGACGCAAATGAACTCCTTACGGGGCAGAGTGGGCCGCCGTCGGGCGGCCGAGAATCAGCGAACGAGAGCGTCCGCCCAGAGCGCAGGCGGGGCTAGACCAGCAGAGCTCGCAGCCGACTCAATGCCAAAGCATCAGCCGCCAAGGTTAGCGCAACCGGCCAGGGATTCAGCCGAAAAGCGCCTGACGCCTGCGCGCGAGGCCCGGGCGGCCTAAATTATTGGTTCGCGTCCGGGTGGCGGGTTGCGAGCCCACCCCGGAGTGTGGGAGCGCGAATGTTGCATGTGGCAGACGCCAGCGAGGATCGGGGCGGTACCGGTCGCGCCTTCCCGGCTGGCCTCCGACCCAACCGCAGTCGGCCGCGGGATCGGGATCCGGTCTCGGCCTACCTGTCCGGGCTGTCGGAGACCGCCCAGCGCACCCAAGGGCTGGCGCTTGAACTGATCGCCCAGGTGGCAAGTGCGGGGCTGTGCAGTGCCGAAACCTTGCCTTGGGAGCAGTTCCGCAGGCAGGATTCCTTGCGCCTGCGGGACTGGCTCTCATCGAAGTACAGCGTCTCCACCACCGAACGGCACCTGGCGGCGCTCCGCGGGGTGCTGCGAGAGGCATGGTGCCTGCGCCTGATGAGCGCCAGCAGCTACTACCGCGCCTCACTGCTGGCGGTGCGGGCTCGCGACGGCGTCGGTTTGACCCGGGCCGCCGGACAGGGAGAGCTACGCGCCATGCTGTCGGCGTGCCACATCGACGCCAGCCCCGTCGGCTTCCGCGACGCCGCCATCCTCCATCTGGTCTTCCGCTCGGGGGTGCGCCCGGCGGACATGGTCGCCCTCGTGGACCGGGACTACGACGCGACCCGCGGCGAGCTCAGGCTGCCCCGGGGAGCGGCGGCGGCATCGGTTCGGCGAGCAATTCTGGCCCCGACCGCCCGCCAGGCTCTCAACGTCTGGTGGACCTACCGCAGTCCTGACCAGCCGGCCCTGCTGCAACGGCTGACCGAAAACGGCGCCGGGTCGCCGATGCGAGCCTGCGAGGTGGCGCAGGCGGTGCGCCGGCGAGCCGCGGAAGCCGGGCTGGGCGGGAGCTGGCGGGCTTGGACAACCTGGCCGGGGCGGGCGGGACAGCCAGCAAGCTGACCCTAGTGACCGGGAGGACCTGATAGCGGCCCACGGTAATATGGCCCCGCCACCGCCGAGCACCCAGCCGAGGAGCCGACGACCGAGATGCCCGTCTTCGCCGATGTGTTGATTGCGGCGGTGCCCGTGCTCGGGCTCGTGGGGTTGGCCACCCGCCCCGGGCGGAGGGGGCTGAACATTCTCCAGCAGAAGCTCGCCCACCTCCTCGACCGCTTCGAAGACCCGGTCGAGGCACTGGACCTCTCCTATCAGAAGCAGATGCAGTCGCTGCAGAGCGTCCGACGCGGAGTGGCTGAGGTGGTCACCGCGGAGAAGCGGCTCGAGCTGCAGGCCGGTCAGCTGCGCCGGTCTCAGCAGGTGCTTCAGGCTCAGGCGAGGGCAGCGGTGCAGCAGGGCCGCGACGATCTGGCGCGCCTGGCACTAACCCGCGCCCAGACGGCCGAGTCAGAGCTGCAATCCCTCGCCCAGCAGACCGAGCAGCTCCACAACCAAGAGGCCAAGTTGCAGCTGACCGCGCAGCGGCTGCAGGCTCGCGTCGAGAGCTTCCGAGGGCAGCGGGAGACCCTCAAGGCCCAGTACTCGGCCGCCAAGGCCTCCGCCCGCATCGGCGAGGCGGTGACGGGCATCTCCCGGGACTTGGGCGATCTCAACCTGATGGTCGAGCGAGCCAGCGAGCGCACCAAGGACATGCAGGCCCGGGCAGCCGCCATCGACCAACTGATGGCCTCGGGCGCCCTCGAGGAGCCCGGAGATGATATCGACCGCCAACTGCAGGCGACTAGCACCGACCGGATGGTGGACCTGCAGTTGCAGACCCTACGACAGCAGCTTCCCACGGGGGCAGGCGATCAGCAGCGTCTCGGCACCAGCAGCCGGGCAACATCGGAGGAACACAGGGATTAGATGCTTCATCTCATCGCGTTCATAGTCATCGGAGTCGTCGTCGGTGCGATCTTCATCCGACAGTCACGCGGCGCCGCCGCCATCGCGCGCATCGTGGCGGGGCTGGTGGGCTCATTGGCCGCCGGCTTCATCAGCCTGTCCATCCTCGGCGAGGGCCACATCCGCGGCAAGTACGGCTCCGTCGTGATCGCCCTGGTGGTGGCAGTCCTGCTGGCCTGGATCGTAGCCCGCGTGACCAACCGCTCAGCGTCTCCGGCGATTCGCTAGCCGCAGCCCTAGGGGGAGGGGGCGGGGCGTCAGTCCCGCTGGTCGCGCAAAGTAGCCGCGGCCTGGGCCGCGTCCCGCTCCATCTGCCCCACTAGATCGGCGTCACTAGGGAAAGCTCTCTGCTCGCGCAACTTGGCCTCCAGTTCCACCTCCACCGGGCGGCCATAGAGATTTCCGGGGTCCTCGAGGCAGTGGACCTCGAAGGTCAGCGGCTGGGAGCCGAAATGAGGCTTGGTCCCGATGCTGCCTACCGCCGGCATCGGAGCAGCGCCCGCGACCGCCAACCGCATCGCGTAGACGCCGTCAGGGGGTAGCACCTGCAGCTGGTGCAGCCCCAAGTTGGCGGTGGGGAAACCGAGCTGGCCCCCCCGGCCTTCGCCCCGGATCACCAACCCCCGCACCGAGAATCGGCGTCCCAGGAGGCGCCTCACGGTGTCCAGATCCGCAGCGGCCAGCGCCTGGCGCGCCCTGCCGCTGCTCACCGGCTGCGTCCCCAGCAGGACCTCAGGCTCGATCCGCAAGGGGATCGCAGCGGTGGCGGCATAGGCCTCGGCGAAGGTCAGCCCGCCGTCTGCGCCGCGCCCCACCGAGAGCCGCGGGCCAGCGACCCACCCGGCCAGCTGGAAGTGACTGCTGACCAGATCCATGAAGTCCAGCGCGGCCAGTGAGCTGAGATGCCGGTTGAACGGCACCACCAGCAGCCGATGCGCGCCATGGCGGAAGAGGAGATCGCGGCGATGGTTCAACGGGGTGAGCAGCGCTCGCGATTCGGGGTCTTGAGCTCGGGGGTGGGGTTCAAAGGTCAGGGCCAGCACCTCGGCCTCCAAGCCGCGGGCCTCGTCGGCGGCCGCCTGGAGTAGCCGCTGGTGTCCCAGGTGCACCCCGTCGAAATTACCCACCACCAGGACCACCCTTGACTTGGGCGGGTGACCCGCCGCCGGGAAGCCGAACTCGGCCGTCCCGGGCACGGACTTGGTCTCAGGCACCTAGGGGCAGCAGCACCTTGGCGGGTCGGAAGCGGAGCCCGCGGAGCTCGCCAACCGCCACCAGCCGGCCGTCGGGGGCATGGGCGCGGACCTCTCGAGCCTCGGCGACCGGCTCGCCCTCCGGGGGCCGCTGCAGCCAGGCGCCCTGGCCGCGCTGGACCGCCAGCGCCGATGACGGTGAGAGTTCCACCCGGGGCAGATGCAGGACCGCCGTCTCCGGAGGCGAGAGCAAGGCGGCGGGGTCCGGGTCATCCCGCAACTGCTGCAGGGTTACCGCCTCCGAAAGCGCGAATGGGCCGTACTGAGTTCGCTCCAGCCAGGCCAGCAACCCACCGGTGCCGAGCCGCTCGCCCAGGTCACTGGCGAGCACGCGCAGGTAGGTGCCCCGACCGCAGACCACGCGCACCTCGGCCTCGGCCACATCACCCCCGGAGAAGCCGATCAGATCGATGCTCTTGATCTCAACCGTCTTGGGCTTGCGCTCCACGTCCAGCCCTTGGCGGGCCAGCTCGTAGAGGTGGCGCCCCTTGAAGCGCGCCGCCGAGTGCATGGGAGGCACCTGCTGCACAAGGCCGACGAATCCAGCCAGTGCTCGCTCGACCTGGTTCTGGTCCAAGCCTTCGGCCGAGCCGGACCTGGTGACCTCCCCCTCCAAATCCCCAGTGTCGCTGACCTCACCCAGCCGCAGCCGGGCGTGGTAGGTCTTGGGCTGGCTCAGGATGTACTCCACCAGCCGGGTGGCGCGACCGACGCAGAGAGGCAGCACGCCCGAGGCCGCGGGATCCAGGGTCCCGGCATGGCCGATCTGACGCTCACCCAAGACCCGACGCGCTTCCCTGATCACGGCGAAGGAGGTCATGCCATCGGGCTTGGCCACGTTGAGAACGCCGCACAGCTGGGTCGACCGCCGATCGGCGCGCTGTCCGGCCTGCAAGGCGGCGCTCACCCGATCCCGTCCGCCTCGATCGCCGACCGCACCAGCGCCAGCACCCAACCCTGCACCTCGGCCAGCGGCGCGGCCACCTCGGCGCCAGCCGCCCGCAAATGGCCGCCGCCCCCGAATTCCGCCACCAGCTGGTGGGCAGCCAGATCGCCGCGGGTGCGCACGCTCACGCGTGTACAGTCTGGGCCCACCTCCTTGAAGAGGATGGCGCACTGCATGGTGTCCAGCGTCTGCAGGATGTCGATGATCCCCTCCGACTCTTCCAGCCTCGCCCCCGACTCCTCCAGCATCGCCTGGGTTACCTCGCTCCAGATCAGCCGACCCCCCAGTTCGTAGCGGGCCGCGACCGAAGCCAGGGCGTGCAGCCGCAGGGTGGTCTCCGGTCTGGACTTGTAGCTCTTGAGCGCCACCCAGGCAGGGTCGGCACCCAGACGAGCCAGATCGGCCCCGAGCTGGAGGACCTCCGCGGAGGTGTTGTCGTGGCGAAATCCGCCGGTGTCAGTGAAGATGGCGGCGTACAGATTGGTTGCCGCCGCGTCGTCCACCCTGGCCCCCCAGGCGAGCAGAGCCCGGTAGACGATCACCCCGGTGGCAGCCGCCTCGCGGTCGATCACGGCCACATCGCCAAACCCGGTGTTGCTGGTGTGGTGGTCAAAGACCACCGTGACCGGAGCCGCCTCGATGCGGTCGCGCAGGTTGCCGAACCGGGTGGGGCTGCCCGCGTCGAAGGCCACCGCCGCCGCGTCCGCCGGGGCCTCGGCGCGGTTGACGAGGTGAAATCCGGGCAGGTAGTCGAGCTGGGCAGGGACGGGATCTGGGACCCAGACAAACACCCGCTTGCCCTGGCTCATCAGGAATGAGGCGAACGCCAGGGCGCTTCCCAGAGAGTCAGCGTCGGCGTCCTTGTGGGCGACGCAAAGGAAATTGTCGTGCTGGCGCACCACCTCCCGAGCCTGTTCCAGCGCCTCAGTCATCGGACCCGTCTTGGCCCTGGGCTTCCAGTTCCCGCAGCATGGTCCCGACCCGCACGCCGTAGGCAATCGACTGGTCCAGCTGGAAGTCCAGCCTCGGAATCCGGCGCAGATTGTCCAAGCGCTCTCCCAGCAGGTGACGCAGAAACCCGACCATCGAGCGCAGGGCACGCAACGTCTGGGTCTGCTGCGCGGCCTCGCCGAGCGAGCTCACCCGCACCCGAGCGTAGGACAGGTCGGGCGAACACGCGACGCTGACGACCGTCACCAGCTGAACGCGAGGATCCTTTACATCGCGCGCCAGGGCCAAGGCCAGTTCCTGCTGCAGCTGGGCGTTGATGCGCTCCATGCGGTGCCCGGCGGAGTGACTGCCCGGCATCCTCAGCGACCGCAGCAATCCGCGTCAGCGGTTGCGTTGCTGCACCACATAGCATTCCAGCACATCGCCTTCGGCGAACTCCTGGTACCCCTCGAGCTCGATGCCGCACTCGTACCCCTGAGCCACCTCGCGTACGTCGTCTTTGAAGCGGCGCAGTGACTCGATCCTGGTGCGGTGGATCTCTTTGCCTTCGCGAGTCACGACCGCCAACGAGCCGCGGGTCACGTGCCCCTCGCTCACCTGGGAGCCGGCGATGAAGCCCACCCGCGGCACCCGGATGCGCGCCTTGATCTCCGCCCTTCCCTCGAAGACCTCCTCGAAGGTCGGTTCGTGCAGGCCGCGGATCGCCCGCTCAATGTCCTCGGTGATCTGGTAGACGACGTCGTAGGTGCGCAGGTCAATGCCCTGCCGCTCGGCAGCCGTCTTCGCCCCGGCGTCGGGGCGGACGTTGAAGCCCACCACGATGGCGTTGGCGGCGGCCGCCAAGTCGACGTCGGTCTCGCTGATCGGTCCCACCCCGTCGTAGACCAAGCGCAGTCGGACGCTGGGGTCAGAGAAGCGCAGCAGGGAACTCCTGAGCGCCTCGAGCGACCCCTGGGTGTCCGCCTTGACCACCAGGTCCAAGTCACGCAGGCTCTCTCCTGACTGGCGG
Organism: Candidatus Dormibacteria bacterium; assembly: GCA_046703825.1. Lineage (GTDB taxonomy): Bacteria > Chloroflexota > Dormibacteria > Aeolococcales > Bog-877 > JBJKSO01. The sequence continues at coordinate 4,966 of JBJKSO010000114.1, read as the reverse complement.
CTGAGCTCCGCCAGGCTGACGCGAGCCTGGTCGGCCCGCCCGGCGCGCGACGCGATCCGCGCTGACTCGGCTCGGGCCCGAGCGTCCCGCTCCGACCCCACCACCACCAAGCGATCGCCGGCCGTTGCCACCTCGGGCAAACCCACCACCAAGGCGGGCAGGCCGGGCAGGATCGCGCTGATCCGCTCACCCGAGTCGTCCACCAGCGCCCGGACCCGGCCGGCGATGGCTCCGATCACGAAGAAGTCGCCTACGCGCAGGATGCCCTGCTGCACCAGCACCGCCGCCACCGGTCCGCGGCCCCGGTCCAGGTTGGAGTCCAGCACCACCGCCTCGGCGGCCCGATCCCGATCGGCCTTGGGCTGGTTCAAGTCGGTGACCAGCAAAATCATCTCCAGCAGGTGGTCCAGCCCCTCGCCGGTGCGAGCGGAGACCGGGACCGCGACCACGTCGCCGCCGAAGTCCTCCACCACCACGGTGTGCTCGGCCAGCTGCTGCTTGACCCGGTCCGGGTTGGCGTCGTCGCGATCGATCTTGTTGATCGCGACCAAGATCGGCACGCCCGCGTTGCGCACGTGCTGGATCGCCTCTTCCGTCTGAGGCATCACCCCGTCGTCCGCCGCCACCACCAGCACCGCCAAGTCGGTCACGTTGGCTCCGCGGGCGCGCATGGCGGTGAAGGCCTCATGACCGGGGGTGTCGACGAACGTGATCTGCCGCCCCTGGTGCTCGACCACTGAGGCGCCGATGCGCTGGGTGATTCCGCCGGCCTCGCGCTCCGCCACCGATGTCTTGCGGATCGCATCCAAAAGGCTCGTCTTGCCGTGGTCCACGTGGCCGAGAACGGTGACCACCGGCGGACGGGGCTGCAAGTTCTGGCCCTTGCCTGGCGGCGGAGCGGGCGGTGCGGCCTGCGCCTCGGGCACCTCGGCAGCGGGCTCCGGCTCCCCGATCTCGATCTCCAACTGATCGGTGACCAGCCGCGCGGTGCCCGGGTCGATGGTCTGGTTGATGCTGGCCAAAATCCGATGCTGCATCAGGATCTTGGAGACCTCGGCAGGAGACACCCCGATGGCGTCGGCCAGCGACTTCACGGTGAGATTGCTGGGCAACGCCACCTGCTTGGCTTTAGCGATAGCTCTTCCTCCTCATCAGCCGGCACCACCTCCCGAGGGCGGACCAGAGATCATACCCACGAGCTGCGCTTCCAGTGCGGCGTAATCGACATGCTGCCCCTCGACGTGCAGCGCCCGGGCCAGCGCGCGCCTCCTCCGGGCCCTGGTCCAGCACTCCATCTTGGCACAGACGTACGCGCCCCGGCCCCGGCGCCCGTCGGCGACGCTGCTAACCCTAACGCCATCGGCCGCCTGCTCCAGCCGGATCAGCTCTTTCTGGGCACGCTTCTGGCGACAGCCGATGCAGGTCCGTTGGGGAGGGGTCACCCGCCGAGCGGGTGGATCTCGATCCCCCAGCCGGTGAGACGGGAGGCCAGCCGAGCGTTCTGACCCTCGCGGCCGATCGCCAGCGTGAGCTGGTCCGGAGCCACCTCCACCAGGGCGCGGTGGGCGTCAGGGTCGGTGCGCACCGACTCCACCCGCGCCGGGGCCAGCGCGTTGCCCACGAACTCCGCGATCTCCGCCGACCACTCGACCACGTCAACCCGCTCTCCGCCGAGCTGGGCCACGACCGAGCGTATCCGTACCCCGCGGGGGCCGATGCAGGCCCCCTTGGGATCGATGCCCGGGCGCTGCGACTGCACCGCCACCTTGCTGCGCTCGCCCGGCTCTCGGGCTACCGCCCGAACTACGACCGTGGCGTCCGCCGCCTCGGGTACCTCGCGCTCCAGCAGCCGCCGCAGCAACAGTGGGCTGGTCCGTGAGGCCCGCAGCCGCACTCCAGGGTCGGCCGCCACCACGTCAACCTGTACCAGAACCACCGCCAAGTGGCAGCCGGGGTCCAGCCTCTCGCCAGGGATCTGCTCCTCCACCGGCAGCTGCAGCTGGAGCTCGCCGGCGCGCAGCAACGCCTCGACCGCCGGGCTGGCCCGCTCCACCACGGTGTCCAGCAACTGCCAGCGACGCTCTTGGGCGGCTAGCAGCAGCCGCTGTCGCCGGGCCTCGCGCACGGTCTGGGTCAAGGCGGCCCGGGCCAGCCGGGCGGCGTTACCCATGACCTGGGGGGGCAGCTCGATCGGCAGCTGGAGCACGTCCCCGGCGCCGATGCCGGGGTCGACTAGACCGGCACGCTCCAATGAGATCTCCCCCGGCCGCTCGCTCTCAGAGGCGACCACCAGCCTGCTGGTCAACGCCTGCAGGCGCCCGGTTTGCGTGTCCACCCTGAGGGCAAGCGGGGGCTGATCGGGGCCGGCCTCCGACCAGGCCCGCAGGACCGCCGCCAGCAGCAGCTCCCGCAGCCGCGTTGGGTCGACGCCCTCTTGGGCCTCCAGCTCCTGCAGCAGCTGGTTGGCATCCGGGGATGCGGCGCGCTCGCGCCCGGAGGCGGGACTGTACTTCACACGTCCACCAGGACCCGCGCCGAACGGAGCTGGGCGCGCTCAACTTCCCAGGTAATCGGCTTGGGACTGCGCGGCCGGCGCCCCTCCACGCTCAGGGTGTCGGATGCGACCGCCACCAGCCTGCCCTCGAGCACGGTCTCGGTCTCGCCCGCGCCGATCACCAGGCGCACCTTGCGCCCAAGCGCTTGGCGAAAGTCCTCCTCGCTGGCAAGGAAGCGCTCGGCGCCGGGAGACGACACCTCAAGGTAGTAGTGCGCTGGCAGCAGCTCCTCGCGCCGGTCCAGCAGCAAGGAAACCGCTTCGCTGGCGGCGCCGCACTCGTCGAGGGTCACCCCGCCCGGTCGGTCCACCGTCAGCCTCAGGATGGCCGCCCCCCGCTGCGGCACCCAGGTCAGGTCGAGCAGCTGCAGGCCCAGACCCTCGACCACCGGCCGCAGCAGCTGTCCCAGCCGCTGACGATCGGGCTGGCTAGCCACCTGGTCTTCCGCCCGTCGGGCCCGGTCGGGCTGGCCCGGTCGGGGCGCTCAGCTCCGTCCGGCGGCAGCCGCCGCTCCCGCCGGCAGACTCTTGGTTCGGCCGACCGGTACCCGCCGGTCCAGCTGGCGCCAGGCGGTCAGCAGGGTGCTGGCGTTGAAGATCGAGCTGTAGGTCCCAGAGGCGATGCCGATCAGCAGCGCCAAAGCGAAGCCCTGGATGGAAGAGCCACCGAAGAGGACCAGCGTGAACAGCACGAAGATGACCGTCAGGGACGTGTTCAGCGAGCGCGAGAGCGTCTGGGCGATCGAGAGGTTCACCACCTGCTCGAAGCTCATCCGCGACCCCTGCACCCTGAGGTTCTCGCGGATCCGGTCGAAGACCACGATGGTGTCGTGGACCGAGAAGCCGACCACCGTAAGGATCGCCGTCACGAACAGTGTGTTCACCTGACCCAACTGACTGAAGTGCCCCAGGATCGCCCAGATCCCGGCCAGCACAAAGACGTCGTGCAGCAGGGCGGCCATCGCGCAGAGAGCGAACCGTCGGGCCGCGATGGGCGTCTTGGAAAAGCGGAATCCCAAGTAGAAGGAGATCAGGATCGCCGCCACGATCACCAGGAACACCGAGCTGACCACGAGGCTCGTGGCGATGGTGGGGCCGATCGTGGTCTCGTCCACGTTGAGGTTGCCCGACTTGCTGCGGGTGATGGTGAACTTCTTGTCCAGCGCATGCACGATCGCCGACGATGCCGACGACGTGATCGGCTGGGTGGTCACCATGTAGTGGCGACCACCCTCCTCCACCACCGTGGCGTGCGCGCGCGGATACGCCGCGTTCGCCACCTTCTGCACCTGCGCCGTGGTCGGCGACTGCTTGAGCTGGACCGTGATGTTGTCGCCTCCGGTGAAGTCGACGCCCAAGTTGAACCCCGCCACCAGGATGGTGATGATCCCGGGCAGGATGATCGCGAGCGAGGCGGCGAAGTACTTGTTCCGGTGCGACACGACGTCGAACTTGCGACCGGGCATGAAGGCGCCAGCGAGGCGGTCTGCCGGCACCAACCGCGTGTAAAGCCCCGGGTTGCGCGCGAACGCGAACCAGCGCTGCACGTAATGCAGCAGCGAGTGGGTGATGATGATCGCGCTGAACATGCTGGTGATCACTCCGATCAGGAGCGTCAGCGCGAAACCCTTCACGTCGGCGCTGCCGAAGAAATACAGCACGACGCAAGTGATCATGGTCGAGATGTTGGAGTCGCGGATAGCCGGCCAGGCGCGCCGGTAGCCGTACTCGGTGGCGAGCTCCAAGGGTCTCCCCTGGCGCAGTTCCTCCTTCATGCGTTCGAAGATCAGCACGTTGGCGTCGACCGCCATACCGACGCTCAGGATGAAGCCCGCCAGACCCGGCAGGGTGAGCACCACCGGGATCAACTTGAAGATGGCAAGCACGATCAGCGCATAGCAGAGCAGGGCGATGCTGGCCAGTACCCCGGGGAACCGGTAGTAGAAGACCATGAACAGCACCACCAGCAGCAAACCGAAGGCGCCGGCGATCAGACTTTGCCGGACCGATTGCTGGCCAAGGCTGGCGGACACCGAGGTGGAAGCCACCACACCGATCTGAGCCGGCAGAGCGCCGGCGTTGATGTCGTTGACCAGCTGTTGGGCCGACTTGAAGGTGAAGTTGCCGCTGATCTCGGTCTGGTTGCTGCTGGGTCCGGCCACCACCGGGGCGGAGAGGACTTGGGTATCGAGGAAGATGGCCAGCTGCGAGGTGGGCGGCGCGCCGGCAGTGGTGCCGCCGGTGCCAGACGCGGAGCACCCTGGATTGTGCGTGCAGGCGGCACTGGTCAGCCGCTGCCAGACGGCGGCACCCTGGCTGTTGAAGGTGATGTCAACCGCGTAGGCCCCCGCGGGCGTCTGCCCCACGCTGGCGCTGGTGACGTCGGAGGCGGGCAGGTCGGAGACGATCTTC
>JBJKSO010000113.1:0-5823 GCA_046703825.1 Candidatus Dormibacteria bacterium | reverse complement strand
GAGGACCGCCGCTCGGCGTGGGCGCAGCCCGGCCGCAGCCAGCGCAGCCAGGAAACCCGCGCCGTCGGTGCTGTGACCGATCGAGCGGCCGCCGCGGAAGCACACCGTGTTGACCGAGCCGCAGGCGGCCGCTTCGGGGCTGAGGCGGTCGAGCAGCGGCAGCACCTCCAGCTTCAGCGGCATGGTGACGTTGAGCCCCATGAGGCTGGAGCGCAGCTCCGGCCAGCGAGCCGCCAGCTCGCCCGAGCGGATCCTCATCGCCGTGTAGTCCCAGTCCAGTCCCGCCGCCGCCAGGGCGGCCCGCTGCATGGTCGGGGACGGGCTGTGACCGACGGGATCCCCCACCAGAGCCAGTCGGGCGCTCACCGCAACAGCGCCTGTAGCTGCGCTTCGAAGCCCGGAAAGGAATCGGACACTCGCTCCATGCTGGTGACCTCCACCGGGCCGGCGGCGGCCAGCCCGGCCAGCGAGAAGGCCATGGCCAGGCGGTGGTCACCGAGGGAATCGCACCGTCCCCCGGCCAGCGGCTGCGGCCCGCGGATGGCGAAGCCGTCGGGATACTCCTCGACCGCTGCCCCGAGCGCACGCAAGCCGGCGACCACCCCCGAGATGCGATCGCTTTCCTTGACCCGAAGCTCGCCGGCGCCGTGCACCTCGGTGGTCCCTTCGGCCTGGGTGGCCAGCACCGCCAGCAAGGGCAGCTCGTCGATCAGGGCGGGGATCTCGGCCGCTCCAATCAGCGCCGAGTGGAGCGGCGCCTGGCGGACCCGCACGTCGGCGGCGAGCTCCGGGCTCCCCCGAGACGGCAGCGGCTCCAGCTCCACCTGGGCTCCCATGCCCTCGAGGACCGCCAGCAAGCCGGACCGGGTCGGGTTGGCGGAAACCGCCTTCACGGTGACGTCGGACCCCGGCACCAGGGCCCCCGCCCCCAAACGGGCGGCGGCGGACGAGGGGTCCCCCGGGATGTCCAGGGCCAGGGGGTGAAGCGGTCCGGGCTCGACGGTGACAGGCCCCGAGGGACCATCGGAACGGCTGAGCCGGGCACCCATCGCAGCCAGCAGCCTCTCCGTGTGATCGCGGCTTTGCGCCGGCTCGCCGACGGTGGTGGCGCCCTCGGCGCGCAGCCCCGCCAGCAGCACGGCCGACTTTGCCTGCGCGCTGGCTACCGGCAGGTGCCAGCGGATCCCCTGCAGGTGCCCTCCCGCCACCCGGAGCGGGGGACGGTCATCCTCGGCGGCTTCGATCAGGGCGCCCATTGCCCGCAGCGGTTGCACGACGCGGTCCATCGGACGTCGTCGCAGCTGCTCTTCGCCGTCCAGGATGACGGGACCGGGTCCCCCGGCCAGCGCGCCCGCCAGCAGGCGCATGGTGGTACCCGAACGGCCACAGTCGGCGCGGGCCTCCGGGGCGGGCCGCACGGCGCCGGCGCCGTCGACCCAAAGCGTCGAGCCATCCAGGCGCAAAGAGACCCCCAGCGCGCTCAGGGCGCCCAGGGTGGACCGGCAGTCACCGGCGCGGGAGAAGCTTTCGATGCGGCTCCGCCCGTCGGCGAGCGCGCCGAGGATGGCGGCGCGATGGGAGATCGCCTTGTCCGCCGGCACCCGGCACACCCCGCGCAGGGGGCCGGCGAGCGATTGCGCGGGAGCTGATGGCACGGGCTAGGCTCGGCCGGCCAGCTGGCGCCGCCGCCGCCCGGCTGCGGCCACCTCGGCGCTCAGCCGCTCGCGGTTCGCCAGCATCTCGGTGAGCTCGGACAACCGTTGGCGCAGGTCGGCCAGGGCGCTGCGCACCGGCACCAGGTTGCTGGCCACGAAGTCCGCCACCATCTCGGGCTCGGCCTCGGCCAGGCGGGTGGCACCCAAGAACCCCGGCCCCGCCAGCGGTGGCTGACCAGGACACTCCGGCGGGAGCGTTCCCATCAGCGCCACCGCCAAAAGATGGGGCAGATGGATGGTGCGGGCGACCTGCTGATCGTGCTCCGCGGCATCGACCACTCGGGGCTTGGCACCCAGGGCCAGGACCAAGGCCCGGGCGCGGGCGAGGTCCTGCTGCGGTGAGCGCACCGGTGAGAGGCAGAAGGTGGCGTCGCGCAACTGCTCGGGACGTGCCGCACCGGGTCCGTGACCCTCATTGCCCGCCAGCGGGTGGCCGCCGACCGGCACGGCCTCCGCGGCCACGTGGGCGGCCATGGCCCGGACCACCGCCAGCTTGGTGGTCCCGCAGTCCAGGAGCAGGGTCTCCGGTCTCAGCTTTGGCCCCAGGCGCTCCACCCAGGCCAGGATCTCCATCACCGGTACGCAGAGCAGGATGGCGTCAAAGCCCAGCACCTCCTCCTCGTCGAGGAGCGCCTGGTCGCCGCCGCCCGCGGCGAGGGACTGGTGGGCGACCTTGCGGTCGCGGTCGAACAGTCCGACGCTCTCGACGCCGTGGACCGGGGCCGCGGCTTTGAGGGCCAGGCCCAGCATGGTGCCGACCTGGCCGCAGCCGACCACTGCCACCCGGCCGATCCCGCTCACGCGAGCTCCCTTCCCAGGGCGCCGGCGAGACGGCGCAGCTCGCAGCTGAGCGACGCGAACGCCTCGGGGTCGAGCGACTGGGCTCCGTCGGAGAGCGCCGAGGGCGGGTCGGGGTGGACCTCGACCAGGAGCCCGTCGGCCCCCGCCGCCACGGCGGCGCGGGCCAGGGGGGGCACGTAGCTGGCCCGCCCCGCGGCGTGGCTGGGATCCACCACCACCGGCAGCGAGCTGAGCTGCTTCAGCACCGGCACCGCGCCCAGGTCCAGGGTGAACCGGGTCGAGGTCTCGAAGGTGCGGATGCCGCGCTCACAGAGCGCCACCCGCTCGTTCCCGCTGGAGATGATGTACTCGGCGGCCTGGAGCAGTTCCTCGACGGTCGCGCCCAAGCCCCGCTTGAGCAGAACCGGACGGTCCGACTCGCCGCACGCCTGAAGTAGGCGGTAGTTCTGCATGTTGCGGGCGCCGATCTGGATCATGTCGGCCAGGCCGCTCACCAGGGGGACGTCCTCCGGCGCCACCGCCTCGGTGATCACCGCCAGTCCGAACCGGTCCGCGGTCTCGCGCAGCATGCGCAGGCCCTCCTCCCCCAGCCCCTGGAAGGAGTAGGGAGAGGTGCGCGGCTTGAACGCCCCGCCCCGCAGCACCCTGACCCCCTGGCGGGCGACGCAGCCGGCGGCCTCGGCCAGCTGCTCCCGGCTCTCCACGGCGCACGGTCCCGCCATCAAGAGCACGCCGCCTCCACCCAGGACCGCGCCGTTGCCGAAGCGGATGACTCGGTCGCGGGGATGGAACTCGCGGCTGGCGAGCCGGTACGAGTGCAGGATGACCAGCACCCGCTCCACCCCGTCCAGGACGTTGAAGGCGTCGAAGTCAACCCCGCGCTCGTCGCCCACGATCCCCACCACGGTCCGTTCCTGGCCCCGGGAGATGTGGGTTCTCAACCCGAGCGCCTCGACCTTGGACACCACCGCGTCCACCTGCGGCGGGGTGGCGGAGCTGTTCATCACGATGACCACCGGCTAGCGTCCTCCCACCAGGTCCGGGCGCAGCTCCCGAGCCCCGCGCAGGTAGGCGTGGCGCACCCCGGCCTGCGGCAATCTGGTGTTGATCAGGGCCAGGGCTCGCAGGCAGCGCTCGACCCGGGTGTCGCCGCCGTTCTCCCGGACCACCAGCAGCGGCACCAGCTCCATCCCGTGAGCCCGCGCCGACGCCGCCGGGTTGCACTTGGGCAGGTCCTCGGGGACGGTGAAGAAGAGCGCGGCCACGTCGCCCGGCGTCGCCTGGTTGTCCTGCAGCATGCGGTCCAGCAGCTCGGCCACCGCCGCGTCGACCTCCGAAGTGCCGGTGTGCGCCAGGGTGGTGGCGCCTCTCACCCCGCGGCAGACCGGCTGCGGCTGGGCACCGTCGCTGCTGGGCTCGGCTGGGCTCATTCCAACTCCTCCTTTGGGAGCGGGCCGAGCCGATGCTTGAGATGGGCGCGGAGACCGCTCCGCGCCTTCCGCTCTGGACTGTCTCGGTGCTAGCCGGGACGGTTGGCCGCGGAAGGCGCGTCGGAGCCCAGATAGATAAAGGCGCCCATGGCGCCGTGGCTCCGCGCGATCGGACCGTGGCCCTGCATGTGAGCGCATATCTTGGCGGCTCGGCGGGGTGGCGTCAAGTGGGGAGCGGTTCATGCGCTCAGCTCTTCGGTGAGGGCGAGAAAGTTGCCGAGGATGCGCGGGCCGTCCGGGGTGAGGATGGACTCCGGGTGGAACTGGAGCCCGAACCGCGGCAGCCGGCGGTGCTGGAGACCCATCACCACCCCTTCGTCGGTCTCTGCGGTCACCTCGAGCTCGGCGGGCAGACCGTCGCGGTCGACCACCAGGGAGTGGTAGCGGCCTCCCTGCAGCGGTGCGGCCAGCCCGCGAAGGATTCCGCGTCCCTGGTGCTGGACGGCACTGGCCTTGCCGTGCACCGGCTCGGCGCCGATCCCAACCCTGGCCCCAAAGGCGGCGGCGAGCGCCTGGTGCCCGAGGCAGACACCGAGCAGCGGCACCTCCGGCGGCAGCTCCCGCGCCACCGCCATGAAGCAGCCAGCCTGCTCCGGCCGCCCGGGTCCGGGCGAGAGCACGACGCCTCTTGGGTTGAGCTGGGCCAGCTCCGAGTAGCCCAGGCTGGAGGGCACCACCTGCACCCGGGCGCCCTGGGCGCCCAGGAGCTGCGCCAGTTTGTAGAGTAAGGAGTCGTGGTGGTCGACCACCACGATCACGGCAGCTCCCCTGGGGCGGCGAGCAGCGCCGCCAAGACGGCGGACGCCTTGGCCCGGGTTTCCTGCAGTTCCGCTTCCGGATCCGAGTCGGCGACGACGCCGGCGCCCGCCTGGATGTGCACCTGCTTCTGGCTCAGCACCGCGGTGCGGATGGCGATGGCGAAGTCGAGGTCGCCGGCCAGGCTGAGCCAGCCGACGGCGCCGGCGTAGGGGCCGCGGCTGCAGGACTCCTCGCCGGCGATCAGCTCCATGGCCCGGCGCTTGGGGGCTCCCGTCACGGTTCCGGCCGGAAAGGTCGCCATCAGCGCGTCGAGGGCGTCGCAATCCTCCCGCAGCTGGCCGGCGACCCGGCTGACCAGGTGCACCACCCGGGCGAAGCGCTCCGGCTCCATCAGCTGCTCCACCACCACCGAGCCCGGCCGGCACACCCGCCCCAGGTCGTTACGGGCCAGGTCCACCAACATGGCGTGTTCAGCGCGCTCTTTCGGGTCGGCCAGCAGCTCCCGCTCTTGCCGCAAGTCGGCGCCCGGCTCGCCCCGGAGCGGGCGGGTGCCGGCGATCGGCCAGGTGCGAACTCGATCGCTCCCAACCTGAACCAGCCGCTCCGGGGAGGATCCCGCCAGCTGGTAGCCCGGCAGGCGCAGGTAGAACATGGCGGGTGCCGGGTTGGTGCGGCGGAGCCGGGAGTAGAGGTCGAGCCCGGTGCCGTCGTAGTCGAACGAGATCCGGCGGGAGATCACCGCCTGGAAGATTTCCCCCTCTCGGATCGCCTCCTTGATCCGAGTCACCGCAGCGCGGTAGTCGGGATCGCTGAGCGAGACCCGTGGCTTGGTGCACCGTGGCGGTGGGGTGGCGTCCCCGCCGCGGGAAGACCCGGAGCGCACCCGTGCTGCCATCTCCGCGAGCGCCCGTCGGGCCCGGGACACCTCGGCGGGGGGTACGTTCACGGTCAGGACCAACTCGTCCCGATCGTGGTCCAAGAGCGCCACCCGGTCGGCCAGCAGCAGGCTGGCGGCCGGCTGCCCCGCCTCACCCGGGCAGGCGAGGCCCTCGGTCAGC
>JBJKSO010000112.1:0-3338 GCA_046703825.1 Candidatus Dormibacteria bacterium | reverse complement strand
CCACCTGGGCGGCGCGCTGAATTGCGCTCACCGCCGGACCCGGGCCAGCCGCCCGCGCCGCACTCTCGATGACGTAGACGGACTCCCCACGGCCGGACAGCCCGGCCGCCCGGGCCAGCTCCTTCTGCCAGCCCTGCGACCCCGAGGCGGCCAACTCCTGCCGCTGGGCGGATACCTGGCCCTGCAGGGAGATGGTCTGTTGCTGCAGCTGGCTCAGTTGCCCGGCCAGGGCGGAGTCGCTCCGATAGGTGGTGAACGCCGCGACCCCGATCATGGCCGCCACCAGAGCCGCCCCCAACAGCAGAAGCTGCCACGCCGCCGGTCGGTGGGCGCGCCTGAAGAGGATCCAGCGGATGCGCACCTCGCGCATGAGACCCACCAGGGGCCCGTCGCCGTCAGCTCGAATCTGCTTGAACGTGTTGAGATGTTTCGGCTGTTCGGAGCCGGTACTTCCGGCCGATTGGGGCCAGTATACGTAGTGACATCCAGTTGCGGCATGGGTCGGGCCGCTGATGCCCCCATGGGGAACCAGATGGATGCGCCGCGTGGCCCCTCGCGCCGTCGCGGCGGCCGGGAAACCTGGGAGCGACGGGGGGCCTGGGGTGGGCGGCGGGGTCGGTGCGAGCTCGCCGTTGGCCATGCGGGGTTGGCGTGCTGAACCGGATTCGACTGTCGCCGGCCGCTCAGATGCCGGCCCTTGAGGTCATCTCCGCTCTTCGGTAGGCCCGCGCCCGGTCTGCCGTGACGCGCCTCAGCGCCGCTTCGGGGTCGACACCGAGGCGCCGGCAGGCGCCGACCACCTCCCAGAGCAGCTCCCCCACCACCGCCTCGGTGGCCGACCCCCCGGTGGTGCTCTCATCCAGCGCCGTCGCCAGATCGGCCGCGGGCGCCTGGGCGGCTCCCAGTCCGTCGGCGCCGGGAGAGCCCCGCTCCGACCGGCGGCGGACCGCCAGCGCCTGCAAGAGGGCCGGGAGGGACTCCGGAATGCCGTCCAGCGCCGATGTGCGTTCCGGCTTCTCCAGCCGCTTCACCCGCTCCCAGTTGCCCAGGAGCTGTTCGGCGTCGTGGACCTCGGCGCCCGCAAACACATGAGGATGTCGCGCGATCATCTTGGCCGACGCGGCTCCGGCCACCTGCTCCAAGTCGAACTGTCCCAATGACTCCGCCACCGCCACCTGCATGGCGACCTCGACCAGCAGGTCGCCGAGCTCCTCGGACATCGCCTTCGGATCGTTCTGGCGCACGGCGTCCACCAGCTCGTAGGTCTCCTCGAGGAGGTACGGGAGCAGGCTCTGACTGGTCTGGGCGCGGTCCCAGGGGCAGCCGCCCTCGCCGCGCAGCGTCGCCATCAGGTCGAACAGCCTCGCCAGTTCCTGGAGCGCCCCCGCGTTCACGACGACGTCCGCTGGAGGGCTGGAGCCGCCCGCAGCTCGGCGGCGCGGCGCAGGACCGCGAGCAGCAGGGAGGGCCAGTCGCCGCCCCGCCTGCGGACCTCCAATCTCAGGTTGTTGGAGCCTCCGCCAAGACCGGGGAAATCCCGGCGGAGTGAATCCAGTGGGAGGCCGTGTCCGGGTTCGAAGCGCACCGTGACCGCTCCCTCCGCACTCTCGACGGCCGCCGCCCCCGCCTCGGCGGCGGCCAGCCGCACCCGCAGGCCGATGAGCAGATTCTCCACCTCCGGCGGCCGCGGGCCGAAGCGCTGCCGCAGATTCCGGGCCAGCTCGTCGAGCTCCGCAAAGCTGGTGGCGCCACCCAGCTGCTGGTAGACGCGCAGGCGCAGCCGTTCGTCCTCGATGTAGCCCGGAGGGAGCAGGCTGCGGAACGGCAGCGCCACGGCGACCTGGGCAGGCGATTCCTTCAGCTCCTCCCCCTGGGCCGTCAGCACGGCTTCCCGCAGCAGGTGGTTGTACATCTCCATCCCCACCTGGGCAATGTCGCCATGCTGCGCCTCCCCCAGAACGTTGCCCGCTCCCCGGATCTCCAGGTCCTTGAGGGCGAGGGCGAAGCCGGTGCCCAGGTCCTGGAGGTCGGCGATCACGTCCAAGCGTTGGTCGGCCTGTTCGGTGAGCGAGCGGTCTGGATCGTAGAGGAAGTACGCGTAGGCCCTCTGGCCGGCCCTCCCGACCCTTCCCCGCAGCTGGTACAGCTGAGCGAGGCCGAGCCGGGTGGCGTCGTCCACCACCAGGGTGTTGGCGTTGGGTATGTCCAGCCCGTTCTCAATGATGGTGGTGCAGCAGAGAACGTCGACATCCCCGTTTCCGAAGTCCACCATCACCCGGGCCAACTGCCTCTCGTCCATCTGCCCGTGGGCCACGGCGACCCTCGCCTCAGGCACCAGGCGCCGGACCAGTTCCACCTCCCGGAGCATGGTCTGCACCCGATTGTGCACGTAGAAGACCTGGCCCCGGCGGGCCAACTCGCGGCGGATGACGTCCTGGACGAGACCGTCCTCCTTGGCGGTCACGTAGGTTCGGATCGGCAGCCTGCCCTCCGGCGGGGTCCGGATCACGGACAGGTCGCGGATACCGGCCAGGGCCATGTGCAAGGTCCTGGGGATGGGAGTGGCCGAGAGCGAGAGCACGTCGACGGCGGTGCGGAGCTGCTTCAGACGCTCCTTCTGCATCACCCCGAAGCGCTGCTCCTCGTCGAGGATGACCAGACCGAGCTGCTTGAACTTGACGTCCCGCTGCAGCAGCCGATGAGTTCCGATCACGATGTCGACGGTGCCGGCGGCCAGCCCCTTGAGCACCGCCGCCGCCTCCTCCTCGGAGAGCAACCGGGAGAGTTCCTCCACGGTCACCGGGAAGGCGCGCAGGCGCTCGCGGAAGGTTAGGAAGTGCTGTTGGGCGAGGACGGTGGTCGGCACCAGCACCACCACCTGCCACCCCGCCTCCACGGCCTTGAAGGCGGCGCGGAGGGCGATCTCGGTCTTGCCGAACCCGACATCCCCGCAGAGGAGCCGATCCATGGGACGCGACGACTCCATGTCCCGCTTGATGTCGTCGAGCACCAGCATCTGGTCTCGGGTCTCCTCGAAGGGGAAGGATGCCTCCAGCTCCTGCTGCCAGTGGGAGTCGGGGGGAAACTGATGGCCCTCAACCTGCTGGCGCCGGGCGTACAGCTCCACCAGGTCCTCGGCGATCGCATCCACCCGCCGCCGAACCGACCTTCGGGTCCGCTCCCACTCCCCCGTCCCGAGGCGCGACAGCTGCGGGTGTGCCCCGGCACCCCCCACGTAGCGCTGCACCCGATCGAGGTGCTCGGACGGCACGTAGAGGCGATGCCCATCCGCGTACTCGAGTTGCATGTATTCGCGTTCGCCCTGCTCGTCGCTGACC
>JBJKSO010000111.1:0-3031 GCA_046703825.1 Candidatus Dormibacteria bacterium | reverse complement strand
ATCGAGGCTTGGGCCAGAGCAGCCGGCTGCCGATTCTTGCCAACGTCCCGATCCTGGTCCGGGAGCTGGTCGCGGCTGCGGAGCTGGCCCGGCTCGGCGAGCCCGCCGTCAGCCGGGTGGGTCGCTTCGGCGCCGCCCCCGAAGCGGTGAGGCGCCACCTGTGAGGGAGCGGGCAACCGGGTGCTGGGGCCCGGTCCTTGGACACGGCGAGCCGAATTTGGGATCATGGGCAGATGCGGTCCCAATTGCAGATCCTGCTGGCTTTTGACCGCGCTCCGGGCTCCTTGGGCGCCTCCGACGTGGTGGCCAGAACCGGGCTTCCCCGCAGCACCGTCTTCCGCAGTCTGCGCACCTTGGTCGAGGGCGCCTTCCTGATCCAGACTTCCAGGGACGGCACCAGCCGCTACATGTTGGGACCACGCATCCTCCAGCTGGGGCTGGCGGCCAGGGCCAATCTGTGCTCCCAGGAGTTGATCGCCGGCCCCGCCCTCGACCTCGCCCGGGAGACCGGGGAGACTGTGACCTTCAGCATCGCGGACGTTCCGTGGCGACTCTGCACCTTCGTGATCGACTCTCCCAGCAGCGTGCGCGCCGTGACCACGCTGGGGGCGCGCTACCCGCTGCACCTGGGAGCCGCGGGCAAGGCGCTCCTGGCGAACCTTGGCCCCTCCTCGATCACCGCCGTGCTGAAGGACGCGGACGTCGGTCGTGAGCAGATCCCATCGCTCCTGTCCCAGCTGGACGACATCCGCCGGGACGGGTACGCGATCAGCGTCGGCGAGCGGGTTCCCGACGTCGCCGCGGTCGCGGCGCCGGTGTTCGCTTCCGGCCACCTCCTGGGGTGCGTCGCCGTGGCCGGCCCAGAGGAGCGGATGTCGAGAAGAATCCCTGAGCACCGCGACGCGGTTGTGCGCACGGCCCACCACATCGCGGACCAGATGGGCTGACGCGGGCTGGCCTGCCCGCCCTGGCGCCGACATCATCGCCGCCCCCGCCCTCGACGGCATCCCCGGGGCACCTGGATTCCTGGCCCGGATCCCCGACCCCGATCCTGGTGGGCCATCCGGGCTACCGCAGCAGGCGCCCCTCCGGGCCCGGCGTCGACTGGATGCGGGCGGGTCCCAGCCCTCTGTCACTCTTGGCCAGATCGCCCGCGAACCGTACCGGCGGCTGGAACCGGTCCCGGCCCCCGCAGAGGCCCCGGGGAAGGCCTCTTCCCGGCACATCTGGGGACCGCTGCAGGGGCCGACCGCCCCGCCGGGGTTCCGCCGCTTCCTGATTGTGCGAGCGCCGGACCCGGCCCCAGCTTGGCTATGATTCCGCAGTGCTGCTGGCGGGAATGCTGCGCCGCCCGGGCGCGGACCTGGCTCCCCGGGCGGGCGGCCTCCCCGGTTGGCGATGGGGTATGGTCCCGGCCGCGGGCTGCTTGTGCGCCGCCTTGACGCTGGCCGCCTGTGGCGGCTCCCCGGGCGGCGGCCCTGCCGGCCCCGGCGTATGGCGACCCGTATCCAGCGGCACGCTTCAGCCCCTGAACGATGTCGCCTGCCTCAGCCGGCTGCGGTGCGAAGCGGTGGGGGCCGCCGGCACCATCGTCGCCACCACCGACGGCGGCAGGACCTGGAGGCCGCAGGCCGATCCGCTTCAGGGGTCGTCCAGCCCGCTCTATCGGATCACTTGCGTCGCCCCCAGTTCCTGCTACGTGATTGCGCGGCCGGACACCATCCTGGTCACCCACGACGGCGGTTCCTCCTGGAGCACCCACGTGCTCGCGATCGGGGTGTCCGGCGCAACCCTCACCGACGCGCCCTGCCTTCCCGACTACGCGCCGATCCGGGGTCGCCTGGCCCTGTGCCGCCTGGGACTGCTCGACATCGCCTGCGTCAACGCCCGGACCTGCTACGCGGTCGCCACCACCCCTCCGGCCTACGACCTGAACCGCCTGCCAACGCCGCCGCCGGCCGCCCCCAGCTCGATCTGGATGACCGGCGACGGGGGCAAAGACTGGACGTCCCAGCCGCTGCCGCCCGGGGTGGCCTGCAACGGTGACTGCCTCAGCGGGCTCTACCCGTACCCGCTGGTGTGGGTGTCCTGCCTCGGCAGCGGGCTCTGCCGGGCCGGCGGGGGCCATGTGCTCGGCTGCGGTCACTGCGGGTTCGCGTATGCGGTGCTGGTGAACCGCGGTCCCGGCAGGTCCTGGGCGTGTGCCCAATCCGCGGCCCAGTGCGCCACGCTTTCGCCGGACGCGGCCGACTGTCCGACCAGGACCGTCTGCTATGGGCTCCAGAGCACCAATCCCTTCGGGCCCGACATCGCGGTGGCCCGGTCGGCGGGAAGCGGCGCCGGCTGGGTGCAGATCGGGGACTGGAAGTCCAGCGTCCTCAACCAGATCGCCTGCCCGGCGGCTCTCACCTGCTACCTGACCGGAAGCCGGGGCACGATCGCCGAGATCGCCAACGGAGCCAGGGTGATCTCGCAGCGCACCCCGACCAAGAGCGACCTGTACGGGATCGGCTGCAGTGGCCCGCTCTCGTGCTTCGCGGTGGGCGGCAACGGCACGATCCTCGCGCTCAGCTGACCCGGTGCTGGCCGGCACCGTTCCCGTGTCCGTGGCGGAGGAGCTCCTCACCGGCCAAGGCCAACCGCAGGCGACGGCAGGAGGGTGGTGCCCTCTCCATCGCCGCCCTTAGGATCGGGGGATGCCGCTTGAGGTGTGGCCCGCCACCGCGGATAGTTGGGATGACGTGGTTGCCGTCTTCGGCAGGCGCGGCCAGGACCCTTGGTGGTGCTGGTGCCGGCGGTTCCTCACCGCCCCGGAGCACTGGGGCCGGGTCGCGGGGGCGGACAACCGCCGGGCGCTGCGCGAGGAGATCACCCACTCCCCGGCCGCGCCCGGCCTGACCGCATATCACGCCAGCCGGCCCGTGGGCTGGGCGCGGAGGGGACCGCGCTGCTCGTTCGCCGGGGTGGCCGGCTGCCGGGCGCTCACCAGGGCGCTGGGCGGCGAAGGTGCGGGGGGTCGTGGGGGGCGTGC
>JBJKSO010000110.1:0-2889 GCA_046703825.1 Candidatus Dormibacteria bacterium | reverse complement strand
CCGCGCCGGTCAATCGGGCGGGGCTGAAGCTGGGGACGGTCGTGGTGCTCGCCCAGGTGGACCAGGCAACCTTGGGCTTCGCCACCAGGCTGGCCCAGATCGACGCGCCTTCAGCGAAGCTGCTGATCGCCGCCGGCGGCCGCATGGTGGTTGGGAAGGCGGTCCCGGGGCTGATCCCGACCTCGGGTGCCGCCCTGCCGCAGTCTCTCTCTCAGGTGCTGCAGAGCTCCCGCTCCCGCGGAACCGTGTCCGTGAAGGGGGTCACGCTGGCGGCGGCGGGGGTGCCGTTGCGAGGGGCCGACGGACGCACCGAGGCCACCCTGGTCGCGCTCCAGGCCCGGCTGCCCTACGGGCCCACCATCGGCCAGCTGGCGGTGCCGCTGGCGCTCGCGGTGGCCGCGATCCTGCTGGTGGGGATGCTGCTGGTCTTTCTGCTGGCGGAACACTATCTGAACCGACCCCTCCGCCGGCTCAACGAGGCGGTGCAGCGGCTGGGACAGAGCGGCTACGCGGAGCCGGTTCGGGTGGAGGGGGCCGAGGAGATCACCCGCCTCTCGGCCAACTTCGAGATCATGCGTCGTCAGCTGCGCCATCAGCTGCTGATGGCCACCGGCCGCAGCGTGATCTCCGCGACCCTGACGGGAAACATCCCCCTGGAGCAGGCGCTGACCCAGGTGCTGGCCAACCTGCGCGGATTGCTCGAGGTGCAGATGGCGATGATCCTGGTGCGGCCGATGCCCCTCAACATGGCTGGCTATCTGATCACCAGCGGTGTCCCCGATCCCCCCCTTGACTGGCCCGAGCTGGAGGCCGGGCAGGGCATGGTGGCCCGCCTGCTGCGCGAGCCGCGATTCGTGGCGCGCCCGCTCCTCACCCCCTCCGAGCGCGGGGACCTGGAGCGGCGCATCAACCTGCGCGACTGCCTGGCGGTGCCGCTGCGGGTGGAGGGCCGCGACCTCGGAGTGCTGGTCATCGGCAACAAGCATCGCCCGTACCAGGAGGAGGACCACGGTCTCTGCCAGGCGGTGGCGGACCAGGTGGTGGTGTCGGTGGAGAAGAACGCGCGCCTGGCGGCCAGCCAGCGCGAGGCCACCACCGACGCCATGACCGGTCTCTACAACTACCGCTTCCTGGTTGGATACCTGGATCAGCAGGTGAACGTCGCCGAACGCTCCGGTGCCTCATTGACGGTCCTCATGCTCGACCTCGACCACTTCAAGACCGTCAACGACACCTACGGTCACCCCGCCGGAGACCAGCTGTTGCGCGCATTCGCGGCGCTCCTGGTCGACACCATCCGCCGATCGGACCTGGCGGCTCGCTACGGGGGTGAGGAGTTCGTCGTCGTGATGGCCAACACTCGCAGCGCCGACGCCCGCCTGGTGGCGGAGAAGATCCGTGCCGCCGCCGAGCAACTCGTGGTTCCTCTCGACGGCGGTGAGGAGCTGCGCCTCACGGTCAGCATTGGCGGCGTGTCGTTTCCCGAGGGGTCCAGGGGGGCTCGCAACCTTCTGGACCTGGCGGACCGAGGCCTGTACGCGGCCAAGCGCGCTGGTCGCAATCGGGTGGAGTTCCTGGACCTCGCGGCGGTGGACTCTCGAACCGAGAGCTGAGCCGGTGGGGGGCTCCGTACCATGGGGCCAATGGAAAGATTCATCGATCTGCGTAGCGACACGGTCACCCGCCCCGGACCCGAGATGCGAGCCGCGATGGCGGCCGCCGAGGTCGGCGACGACGTCTATGCGGAGGATCCCACCGTCAATCTTCTGGAGGAACGGGTCGCGACCCTGCTGGGCAAGGAGGCGGCCCTCTTCTGCCCCAGCGGAACCATGGCCAATCTGATCTCGGTGGCATCCGCCACCCATCCCGGTGAGGAGGTGCTGCTGGACGGAGAGGCGCACATTCTCCACTACGAGCTGGCGGGATCCTCTCTCATCGCCGGCGTTCAGCTGCGCAATTTCGACGCGCCCGAGGCCGGTTGCCCGACGCCGCAGCAGTTGAATGGGCTGCGCCGTCTCGACGACCCGGCGCATGAACCGCGCCAGTCGCTGCTGTGCTTGGAGCAGACCCACAACCGGCGCGGCGGCACCGTCGCCGCGATCACATCCTGGGACGCTACCTGTGCCACGGCGCACCAGATGGGGCTTCGAGTGCATCTCGACGGCGCCCGCCTCGGGAATGCCGCGACCCATCTGGGGGTGCCGCCGGCGCGGGTGGCGGCGGGCGCTGACAGCGTGATGCTCTCGCTTTCCAAGGGGCTAGGATGCCCGGTCGGTTCGGTGTGGGCAGGCACCGCGGCCCAGCGGCCCCGGGCCCACGTGTGGCGGAAGCGCGTGGGCGGGGGGATGCGGCAGGCAGGCATCCTGGCCGCCGCCGGGCTCTGGGCCCTGGAGCACCAGCTTCCGCGCTTGGGCGAGGACCAAGAGAAGGCCAAGCTGCTGGCCACGCGGCTGGCGGATGTCCGCGGCTTGACCGTCGATCCGGCCGCGGTGCAGACCAACATCGTGCTGCTGGCGACCAGCCTCGGTGCGGAGGAGGTGGTGCGGCGCGCCGCGGCGTCCGCGGTGTTGCTCAGTGCCTTCGGGCCCCACACCGTGCGTGCGGTGACCCATCTGGACGTCTCCGACCAGGACGTCATCACGGCCGCGGAGCGGATCGCGGCATCGCTCGGGGCTTGACCCGATAGGAAAAAAACAAGGGACCGGGCTGCTCGCCCGGCCCCTTGCGGAAATTGCCTTGGGTCTCAGCTCTCGGCCGAAGCGGGACTCCCTCCCAGGGTGATCCGGCCCCGCCGACGGGGAGCTTGCCGCACTGGGGCCGGCGCGGGAGCGGCCCGCCTGGCGGCCCTGGGTGCGGCGGCGCGACGAGCGCGCGGGGCCGCGGTGGTGG
>JBJKSO010000109.1:0-2816 GCA_046703825.1 Candidatus Dormibacteria bacterium | reverse complement strand
TCATTGGCCTCATCCTTCTGTACCTGTCAGCCGGGTACTGGCTCGGGGGACATGTCGCCGACCGCCGCCCCGCCCGCGGCCTGCTGGGAGCGCTTCTGATGGCCGCTGCGGCCGCCATCGCTGCGGTCCCCTTTGCCGCCCACCCCATCTTGGGAGTGGCACTCCAGTCCCTGAACGGACTGTCAGTGGGCACCACCTTGGCGTCGTTCTTCGCCACCCTCATCCTCTTCTCGGTGCCGGTCACGCTGCTTGGGATGGTATCCCCGTTCGCCGTGCGCCTCGCGGTCTCGGACGTGTCGGGAGCCGGACGGGTGGCCGGGCGCCTCTACGCGCTCTCCACCATGGGGAGCATCGTTGGGACCTTCGTCCCCGCCCTGGTCACCATCCAGCTCATCGGGACCCAGCGCACCATGATCGCAGCCGCGGTGGGCTGCGCGATCGCCGCTGTCCTGCTCTTGGGCTGGCGGTGGACGATCGTCGCGCTCGCTATCGCCAGCCTGCTGCTGGTGCCGCCCGGCCCGGTGAAGTCAATCACGGGGCTTGTGGCCGAGGCCGAGTCCCAGTACCAGTACGTTGACATCGTGCAGAGCTCCGAGGGGGTGCGCTACCTGCAGCTCAACGAAGGGCTCGTGTATCACTCGGAGTGGCGCGCCAACTCGGTGCTCACCGGAGGCGAGTGGGACATGTTCCTGGTGGCCCCACCCCTGATCTCCCGCCCGGTGCGCCGCGTTCTGATCATCGGCAACGCGTGCGGAACCATCGCCCGGGCCTATGCGGTCTTCTATCCACACGCGCACATCGACGGGGTCGAGCTCGACCCGACCGTCACCCGACTGTGCCGGAAGTACATGGGCGAGGCCTCCATCCCCAACCTTCACGTCATCACCGCCGACGGCCGTCCCTTTCTGGAGACGAGCCGGGCTCGCTACGACCTGATAATCGTCGACGCCTACCAGCAGCCCTACATCCCCTTCCAGCTGGCGACCACTGAGTTCTTCCAGCTCTGCCGGGACCACCTCACTCCGGGCGGTGCCGTCGCCCTCAACGTGGAACGGATCCCAGGAAACAGTGCTCTCGATGACACCATCGAGAGCACGGTCGCCTCGGTGCTGCCCGATGCGTGGAGCTGGCCGGCAATGCGGCTCAACGAGATGGTGATCGCCCTCAACCAGAATGCGGTGATTCGCCCCCGCCTCAGGACCCAGCTGAACCCGCGGATCGCCACCCTGGGGCCGCTGTTCACCTCCGAGCTGCGTCCCGCCAACCGCTCGCGGACCCCGATGACCGACGATCAGTCGTCCATCGAGTGGCTCACCGACCAAGCCCTCATCGGCTACATCGCCGCTGGAGGCAACCCAGCGGAACCGCCGCTGCCGACGTACCCAGGAACCAGCTAGCCGGGTCGGTGGCAGAGACCTTGCGGGGAATGCCCCCCGGCCGTTAGTCGGGTGTGGGTGAGGGTGTCTCAGCTGCCAATTGGAGCCACGAGGGACTCGGCTCGGCGCAGGAAGCACACGCCCGCGCAGATCGAAGGAGAGCTCTCGGAAGCAGACCGAGCACTGACCGATTGTCCGGTCCCGCTGAGATCAGCGGAGCGGGGGACGGGACTTGAACCCGCGACCTTCTCCTTGGCAACTACCAGCGCTAGAGCGTTTTGCGGCCGAACTGCCAGGAGGAGCAAGAACGTGTCCACTTATCCGATGGCCGTAGGAGGGCTGCAAGCCGCTCCTCGGCGGGTTCAGACGATGGGGACGGCGGAGCTGATCGCGGCACCCATGCCGGCGCTGGTGCGGCTGAGGAGGCGCGGGCCATCGTCCCGGCGGACGTTCCCTGGCGGAGGGTGCTGGAGAGCTTCCTGCGGACCCAGCTGGACAGCCCGCACTCGGTCCGGGCGTACCCGAGGTACTGCACCAGGGCGCTCGACTGGCTGGAGGTGCGGAGCCTGAGCGAGGTCAACTGCGAGATGCTGGGCGAGTACCGGCACCACCTGATGACGGACCCGGCGCTGGCACCGAAGACGGTGGCGCTGGCGCTGGACGTGCTGCGGAGCTTCCTGCAGTGGGCGTCGATATTCTGGGCCTTCCCGATGGACGTCGGGCTCATCAAGCAGATGCCCAAGACGCCGAAGGGTTCGGTCGTGCGGCGCTACAAGCTGCTCAGACCCGAGGAGCTGGACCGCTTCTGGGCGGCGGCGGCACAGAGGCCGCTGGAGTACGCCGCCTGCTGCGTCTGGCTGGGTGCCGGGCTGCGGGCCTCCGCGGTCGCAGCGCTCAGGGTCCAGGACTGCTATGCGGACCTGGAGGGCGGACCGGCGCTGAAGGTCAACCAGGGGCAGGGGCCAAGGACCGGATCGTGCCCATGAGACCGGCTTACTTCCAGGGCATCGCGACGTACGTGGCCTCGGCGGGGAGGACGCTGCAGAGCCCGGGCCGGCTGTTCGTGGCCGAGGACGGCGCGGCGGCATCCCGCAGCAACAGTCGGTCGATCAGATCCTGCGGGTTGGAGGCCGCGCTCCAGCGGATCTTCCGCCGGGCGGGGATGGACTGGCGCGGCCGTGGTCCGCACTCACTCAGGCACACTTTCGCGATCATGGCGCTCCGGGAGGGAGGGAACATCGTCGCGGTGATGAAGGTGCTGGGCCACGCGAACCTCAACACGACTCTGACCTACGTCAACCACCTGGATCTGAAGGAACTCCGGGAGGGACTGCCCTCGGGAGGGCCACCGGTTGCGGCGGCTCCAGTGGTACCGGCCGGGGCGCTGACCATCGAGCAGTCGGCGGCACGGCTGGGCGTTCACCGCGACGTGGTGCGCTC
>JBJKSO010000108.1:0-12078 GCA_046703825.1 Candidatus Dormibacteria bacterium | reverse complement strand
CTGCTGCCCCGCAACAGCCGGGCCCAGCGGCGGGCGGGACGGCGGGTGCACCGGGCCGAGCTGCGGGCCGGGGACATCGTCTGCGCCGTCTGGCGGGGACCGCGCCCCACCAGCCACGTGGCGCTGGCGCTGTCGCCGGAGGAGGTGATCCACGCCTGCAGCCAGCGCTGGCTGGTACGGCGGGAGCCGCTCCGAGAGTTTCTCGACCGCTACCGGCTGCTAACGATCCGCCGGATCGGCTCCGTGGCGGCCGCCGCACGGTAACCTCTGGCCGATGCATCGCCGGGACGAGGCTCGAGCCGCGCCCACGCTGAGGGTCCCGGCGGTCCTGGAGCCGCTGCGCCACCGCCGGGTCGACGTGGTCGGGGTTGCCAGCGTGGAGGGCTCGGAGATGGCCCGCTACCTGGCCAAAGCCGGATTCACCCAGGTGGTGGGCCACGACCAGCAGCCCAGCCTGGCGGCCTTGGAGCGCTCCCACGACCGCGCCCACGCCGGCCTGCGCGCTCCCGAGCGGCAGTCGCGCTTCTCCGAGCTGCTGCCGGCGCTCAGCGAGCTCCGCCTTGGCCCGCGCTACCTCGAGGACATTGAGGGGAGCGAGCTGGCCATCCCCACCCAGGCTTGGTTTTTGTCACCGGCCAACCGCCCGCTGAAGGAGGCGGTCCGGTCGGGACTCGGCCTCTACTCGATGGCCCAGGCCTACTTGGACCTGGCCCGGGGACCGGTGCTCGGGGTGACGGGCACGCACGGCAAGTCCACCACCAGCGCGCTGGCGGCCGCGATGCTGCGCCGCAGTGGCCACTTCGAGCAAGTGTGGCTCGGGGGGAACGACCGCCACAGCCGGCAGGCGCTCGCCGCGGTGGCCGGCGACGACGGTCGCAGCTGCCTGGTGCTCGAGCTCAGCAACCGCCAGCTGGTGCAGCTGCGTACCGCCCCCGCCTACGCGGTCCTGACCAACATCACGCCCAACCACCTGGATGAGCACGGCGGCCTCGAGGGCTACGTGGCGGCCAAGCGGCGCATCTTCGAGCTGCCGGGCTGCCAGGTGCTGGTGCGCAACGGCGACGACCGGCTCAGCCTGGAGGGTGCTCCCCCGCCGCCATCGGTGGGGGAGCTGCGCTTCGCCCGCGGCGAGGCCGAGCTCGGCCGCCTCGACGGCGGTTTTCTGGACGGCGGGGAGCTGGTGCTGCGCCACCGGGGCGCCCGCCTGCCCCTGATGCTCCGCGACCAGATCCCCCTGGTCGGCGGCCACAACGTCGCCAACGTGCTGGCCGCCGCCACCGCCGCCCTGGCCGTCACCGGTGACCAGGCTGGGATCCCCAAGATCGCCGAGGCGGTCGGGCGCTTCATGCCCCTCCCCCACCGCCTGCAGCTGGTCTGGCAGGCGGATGGGGTGAGCTTCTACGACGACCTATCCAGCACCACCCCCCAGTCCACGGTGGCGGCGATCCGGGCGCTGAACCGGAGCTGCGTGCTCATCTGCGGCGGCGACGACAAGGGCATCTCCTTCGAAGGCCTGGTCCAGCTCATGCCCGACCCGGTGCGGCGGGTGGTGCTCCTGCCCGGCTCCGGCTCCGAGCGCCTGCTGGCCGCCGTGGAGGCGGTCGGCCACGGCCACACCGTCAGCCGGAGCGCGCAGCTGGAGTCGGCGGTGCTTCGAGCGCGGGAACTGGCTGTGGCCGGGGACGCCGTGCTGCTCTCCCCCGCCTGCCCCGGCTTCTTCAGCGCCTACTACCGCCAGGGAGGGTTCCGCAGCGCGGTGAGGGAGGCTACTTCTCCTCGTCCTCGAAGGGGGCCAGGGTGAGCGGGTCACTGCCCACCACCTCGAAGGTGGCGCCGCAGTTGGGGCAGTCGACCAGGTCGCCCACCTCCTCCGCCTCACCGACGTCGAGCTGGGCGCCGCAGTCGGGGCACTCCCTGGGGTCGCCGCTTCCGGCCAACTGGACACACCTCCTTGGCAGCCACTGAGCCGCGCCCCCACTCCGCGCCCGGCCAGTGGGTGCACGCCGGTCTGTTCGGCACGAGTCTAGAGCCCGGCTCCCAGATCAGCCTCGGCGAAGGCGACAGCCCGCTTCAGCCGGCCACCGAGCTGGGGCGGCGCCTGGGCATCGCAGACCTGTGGCTCAAGCGGGAGGACCTCCAACCCACCGGGTCGCACAAGGGCAGGTGTCTGTCGCTGCTCTGCTCGGAGCTCCGGGCGGAAGGTGGGCGGCGAGCGGTGATCAGCTCCTCGGGCAACGCCGCGGTGGCGGCGGCCGCCTACGCCGACGCCGCCGCGATCCGGCTTTTGGCCCTGGTGTCGCCCAGAACACCCGAGGTGAAGTTGCGGGCCCTGCTCGCTGCGGGCCAGCTGACCGTGCTCAGCGATCGCCCGGTCGGACTGCTGCACCACGCGCGCGACCGCTACGGGATGGTGGACCTGCGCGCGTCCACCCACCCGCGGGCCCCGGCCGCCTACCGGGGAATCTCCGCCGAGCTGGCCCAAGCCGGCGGCTGCGGGGCGCTCTTCGTCTTCAGCAGCAGCGGGGCGGCGGCGCTGGGCATCTGGCAAGGATTCCAGTTGCTCGGCGCGGCCCGGCCGCAGCTGCACGTGGTGCAGGCGGAGCCAGGCGGGGAGCTGACCCGACCCTGGTACCCGGGGGCGGTCACCGCCCAGGAGCCTGCTCAGGTGGGCGACCTCGGCGCCCAGCGGTCGCGGCTGGCGCCCGCGCTGCGCCGGTCGGTACGGGAGAGCGGCGGTCGCGGCTGGCGAGTGCGGCAGGACGACATGGAGGAGATCCGCCAGCTCGCCGGAGCGCACGACGTTTCCACATCCTGGGAGGGGCTGGCGGTCCTGGCGGCGATGCGCCGGGCGGCCGGCTCCGCGGCGTCGGCACCGGGGCGATGGGTCGCGGTGCTGACCGGTGCCGCCGCGCAGCTCGACCTGAGGCCGGCTGCGGATCCCGAGCGACTGGCGCCCTGGGCGGGAACCGCCGAGGACCTGGACCGGATCCTGCAGGGTCAGGGGCTCGAGCCGCGGCGCCGGTGACCCAGCCGATCTTCGTGGGACCGGATCCGCTGCCGGCGCTGGCCTCCGGGCTGCCCGTGCTCTGCGGCGACGACCTGGGAATCCGGGGCACCGAGCGAGCCGGGGTGACCGTGCTGGGGTCGCGCGACCACTCCACCGCGGCGCTGCTCGAGGATCCCCGTTCCCCCTCGCACGTGCGCGACCGCAGGCTCGTGCTGTGGAAGACCTCGACCCGGGCCGAGCGGGCCGCACAGCGCTCCCGGGCCTCGGTCGCCTCCTCTCCGGCGGCGACGGGCCGCCGGCTCGAGAACAAGGCCTACTTCAGCAGCAAAGCGGCCCAGGCGGGCCTGCCCACTCCGCCCACGGTCTTCGGCCCCGCCGGCCCCGACCTACTCGCCGAGGCGGTCGCGCTCCGGGGACCGTGGGTGGTCCAGCTGGCCCACGGATACTCGGGCCGGCAGACCTTCGCCGCCGGCGAGCCCGAGGATCTGGAACTGCTGCTGGAGCGCCACCGCGGCCGGCTCTGCCGGGTGTCGACCCGGGTCGATGGGGTGGCTGTGACCATCACCGGGGTGGTGGGGAAAGACCGGGTGGTGGTGGGGAATCCCTGCCTGCAGCTGACCGGGATCCCGGCGCTCACTCCCCACCCGCTCGGCTCATGCGGCAACGATTTCTTTAGCGGGGTGCCGGCAGCGGAGGAGGTCATCCGGCTGGCGCGCCGGGCCGGGGAGTGGGCGGGCGCGGAGGGGCACCGCGGCGTCTTCGGACTCGACCTGGTCGTGGGCGGAGCGGGCGACTGCTGGTGCATCGAGGTCAACCCGCGGCTGGTGGCGTCGGTTCCCCTGCTGAGCATCAGCTCCCGCGGCCGGGGGGAGCCGGGCATTCTCCAGCTGCACCTGGCGGCATTCGAAGGGGATCTCCCGGAGATCAGGCCGGTCTGCGACTGGTCCCAGGTCATCGCCTACCGGCTCGCCGACGAGCCGGAGCCGCCTCCCCCCTACCCCGCCGGCCGCCTGAGGCGCGGTCGGGGAGACCTGCTGGAGGTGGGCGGACTCGACCTCGACGGCCCCCAGGAAGACGAGGTGGCGGTGATCCGGCGGCGGGGAGAGCATCGCGGCACCGAGCTGGGCCGCCTGCTCTTCCGGGGGCCCTGCCTGGACGAGCGGGGCGGGCTCCGGCCCTGGATCGGCCGGGCGCTGGAGCGGATGCGGAACGCCGAGGCCAGTCCTAAGTGACCTCCGAGCGCGGTTTCGAGCGCCCGGTCAGGCGGTAACTTGGAAACGTGGAGTTCCGTGACTACTACGCCACCCTGGGCGTCGCCCGCAACGCCGACGAGAAGGCGATCCGTACCGCCTACCGCAAGCTGGCGCGCGAGCTCCACCCCGACGTCAACAAGGATCCCAAGGCCACCGAGCGCTTCAAGCGGGTCAACGAGGCCTACGAGGTCCTCAAGGATCCCAAGAAGCGGGCCAAGTACGACCAGCTCGGGGCCGACTGGGAGAACATCGAGCGGGCCGGCGCCTACCGGCGCCAGCAGACTCGTGCCCCCTTCGGCCAGACCCACACCCAGGGCGGCCGGGCCGGCGGCCGCTTCGGCGGATTCAGCGACTTCTTCGAGACCTTCTTCGGCGGCCACGGCGACGGCGCTGGAGACAGCTCCTGGGTGGAGTCCCAGCTGGACCGACTGCGCCGCGAGCAGACCACCCCTCGCAAGGGCCACGACACCGAGGACACCTTGGAGATCGGCCTGGAGGAGGCCATGACCGGGGCCGAGCGGACCATGCACATCTCGATCATGGAAACCTGCCCCACCTGTGGCGGCTCGGGCCAGGTCGCGCAGACCGAACCTGGCGGTGGGACCGCGGTGCAGACGGCGGTGACGACCTGCCCCACCTGCGCCGGCACCGGGCGCCAGTACCTGCACCGCACTTTGCGGGTGACAGTACCCAAGGGGGTGACCGAGGGCTCCAAGATCCGGGTGGCCGGCGAGGGCGCGAGCGGCCAGCGCGGCGGGTCGCGGGGGGACCTCTACCTCAAGGTGCACCTCAAGCTCGGTCCCGGCATCGAGGTCAAGGCGCGCAGCGTCTACCAGGACCTGGCCATCCGCGACTACCGGGCGGCGCTGGGCGGCAAGGTGGTCGCCGACGGACCGGCGGGAAAGCTGCAGGTGACGGTGCCGGCGGGATGCCCCTCCGGACGGGTGCTGCGGATTCCCGGCAAGGGCATCCCCGCGCTCAAGGCGGGCGGGCAGGCAGGAGACCTCTTCCTGCGGGTCAAGGTCCAGGCTGCGACCGACCCCTCGGGTCCGGAGCGGGAGGCCTACACGGCGCTGGCACGCTCGGACGGCCAGCCGGACTGAGCCTCCGGCCCCGCGCCGGTCCCGGCGCTCGGGCCTTGCTGGCAACCGTCCCGTCACGCTTAGGGTGCGGCAACCGCCCCAAGATGGTGGCGCCTGGGTACTCAGAGCGAGGCGGCGGCCGGCCCCCAGCAGCTGGCCGGGGCTGGGTCAGCTAGGCCGCGTCGGCGCAGCTTTCTCGACTACACTGCTGCGGACACCCTTCAAGCCGGTCCAGCGAGGCCAGCAAGGGCACAGCGGCCCTGCCGCTGCGGCCGCCTGCTGGTGGCCCGGCCTCCCGACCAGGAGGACGCGATGGTCTCGAGCCCAGCTGCGCTTACACCGCTGCGGCACGTGGTCGCCGCCCAGCAGTTCGACCGCCACCGCCTGGAGGAGCTGTTCGCGGCCAGCGGCGCGATGGAGGATCTGATCCGCCGGGGTAGCCAGCGGCTCCAGGGTCGGATCATGGCGACGCTGTTCTACGAGCCGAGCACGCGGACCCGGCTCAGCTTCGAGGTTGCGATGCTGCGCCTGGGGGGCCAGGTGATAAGCACCGAGAACGCTCGTGACTTCTCCTCGGCGGTCAAGGGCGAGACGCTGGAGGACACGGTGCGCATCGTCGGCGGCTACGCCGACTGCATCGTGCTGCGGCACCACGAGGAGGGCGCTGCCGCCCGCGCCGCCGAGGTGGCGCCGGTGCCGATCATCAATGCCGGCGACGGGCCCGGCCAGCATCCGACCCAGTCCCTGCTCGACCTCTACACCATCTCTCGGGAGCTGGGAGGGCTGGACGGCCTGCACCTGGTCATGGTCGGCGACCTCGCCCACGGCCGCACGGTGCACTCGCTGGCCTACCTGATCTCACGCTTCAGGGACGTCCAGGTCACGCTGGTGGCCCCGGAGCGGATCCGGATGCCGGCGGGCGTGGTCGAGCACATGACCCGGGCGGGCGTGAAAGTGCGCGAGGATCACGACCTCCTCCATGCCGTCGAGGACGCCGACGTCGTCTACCAGACCCGGGTGCAGAAGGAGCGCTTCTCCGTGCCCGGTGGAGCCCAGGCGGAGCTGGGCCCGACCTACCGGATCGATCGGGCGGTGCTGGAGCGGCTGCCGGCGGGTGCCATCGTGATGCACCCGCTGCCGCGGGTCGACGAGATCGACGCCGAAGTCGACAACGACCCGCGCGCCGCCTACTTCCGCCAGGCCCGCAACGGCGTGGCGGTGCGGATGGCGCTGCTGGACATGGTGCTCGCGGCATGAGCGAGCGAGAGCTCACCGGTGAGGCAGAGCTGGGACGGATCCTCTGGCGCCTCAGCAAAGAGCTTCAGGAGCGGCACCCAGGAGAGGAGCTGGTGCTCTGCGGCATCATCACCCGGGGCGCCCACCTGGCCCGGCGGCTGAGCCGCCTGGTCCAAGAGCAGGGTGGCCCGGACTGGCGGGCGGTGAGCCTGGACCCCGGGCCGTACCGGGACGACCGGCCGCGGCCGGCGCAGGGGATGGACCGGCCCGCGGCCGCCACCCGCGACGACGTCGAGGGCCACCACCTGGTGCTGGTCGACGACGTGCTCTTCCACGGCCGAACCGCCCGGGCGGCGCTGGCGGCGCTGGCGGCGCTGGGCAGGCCGCTCTCGGTAGAGCTCCTGGTCCTGGTCGACCGGGGGCACCGGGAGCTGCCCCTGCGGGCAACCTACGTGGGGCGCAACCTGCCCACCTCCGAGGCGGAGCGGGTCCAGGTGCGGCTTCGCGAATCCGACGGCGAGGACGGCATCAGCCTGCTGCCCCTGGCGCTGGACCGCGCCGCGCGTGGCTGACCTGCTCTTCCGGCGGGTGCGCCTGATCGACCCCCTGCAGGGCGTGGAGCTGACCGGGGCGGACGTCCTGATTAAAGCCGGAAGGGTCGCTGCCATCGGGGAAGGGTTGGACGCCGGCACGGCGGCGGTGCTGGAGCGTCCGGGTACGGTGCTCACGCCCTCCTTCGTGGACCTGCACTGCCACCTGCGCGTGCCCGGGCAGCCGGAGAAGGAGTCGCTGGCGGCGGCGACCCGGGCTGCCGCCGCGGGGGGCTTCGGAGTGGTGTGCGCGATGGCCAACCTGAGCCCGCCCATCGACTCGGCGGACCGGCTGCGGGAGTGCCAGCGCTCGCAGCTGTCGGCTGAGATCCCCATATTTCAGTTTGCCGCGGCCACCGTCGGCCTGCGCGGCGAGCGTCCCGTGGGGGTGGCGGAGCTGGTGGAAGCGGGGGCCGCCGGCTTCTCCGACGACGGACGCAACGCCGCGCCCCAGAGAGTGATCGAGCAGGTGCTCCACCGGGCGGCGGCCCTGGATCGGGTGGTGGCGGCCCACCCGGAGGACGAGCACCTGCTGGCAGCTGCCAACCAAAGCCCGGACGCCGATCCCACCCGCTGGGCCAGCCGCCCAGCCCGCGCGGAGAGCCAGGCCGTCCACCAGCTGCTGGCGGCGCTGGCGCGGGTACCCGGCGGCCGGCTGCACCTGCAGCACCTCAGCACCGCGGAATCGGTCCGGCTGGTTGCGGAGGCCAAATCCGCCGGGCTTGGAGTCACGGCCGAGGTGACCCCGCACCATCTGGCCCTCACTGCCACGAGCGATACCGGCGGCCTGCACTGCAACCCGCCACTCCGGGGTGAGCGCGATCGCCAGGCGGTGTGGGAGGCGCTGTTGGACGGTACGGTCGACGCCATCGCCAGCGACCACGCCCCCCATGAGGCGGCGCCGGCCAGCCTGCCGCCGGCGGGCTTCAGCGGGGTGCAGGCGGTGCTCTCTCTGGTGCTCTCCCTGGCCGGGGCCGAGCGGGTGCTGCCTCGTCTGATCGAAGCCCTGACTACCGGCCCCCGCCGGGTGATGGGATCCGCCCTGGGGCGTGCGACCGGCCTTTCCGTGGGCGCCCCCGCCGATCTCACCTGGTTCGATCCCGGCGCCTACTGGACCGTCGGCGACCGAACCTGGCGGTCGCGCGGACTGAACACACCGCTTTGGGGGCGGCGCCTTCCCGGGCTGGTTCTGGCCACCCTGGTCGGCGGGCGTCCCGTTCACTGGGCCGCCGAGCTGGCGGCGGTCGCACCGGTGAGCGCCGATGCGTGAGACCAAGCGCAGAGGGGTTCTGGTCCTGGAGTCGGGTGCCGTCTTCCCCGGCCAGCTGATCGGCGCGGATCGCGACCAGGCCGGCGGCGAGGTCGTCTTCAACACCTGCATGACCGGCTACCAGGAGGTGTGCACCGACCCGTCCTACAACGGGCAGGTGCTGGTCTTCACCCAACCACTGATCGGCAACGTCGGCACCGCCGAGGTGGACATGGAGTCGCACCGCGCCTGGTGCCGGGCGGTGGTGGTGGGCCAGTGCAGCCCCAGCTCCCCCCACTGGCAGGCGGAGCGGACCTTCGACAGCTGGCTCCGCCAGCAGGGCGTCCCCGGTCTGGAGCAGGTGGACACCCGGGCGCTCACTCGCCACCTGCGCGAGCGGGGGACTTTGCGCGGTGTCCTGGCCCCAGCCGCCGCCGCCTCTGAGGCGGAGCTGGTGCGGCGGGCACGAGAGGCGCCGTCGGTCTCCGAGCAGGACCTGGTGGCCGAGGTCTCCTGCAGTGGCGCCTACCGGGCCAGCGAGCCGCTGCACCCCGCCCTGAGGCGCGGTGCCGGCCAGCGGCGCTCCGGCGACGGGTTGCGCGTGGTGGTGGTGGATTTCGGGGTCAAGCGCAACACCCTGCGCTCCTTGGTCAGCCGGGGAGCCGAGGTCTGGGTGGTGCCCCACAGCAGCAGCCTGGAGGAGGTGGAGCGCCTGCGCCCCCACGGGGTGGTGCTCGCCAACGGACCGGGCGATCCCGCCAACCTGCCTCGGGAGCTGGAGCTGGTACGGGCGCTGCTGGAGCGCTACCCGGTGCTGGCGATCTGCCTGGGCCACCAGCTGGTCGGCCGCGCCATCGGGGGGAGCACGAGCCGGCTGCCGTTCGGCCACCACGGGGGCAACCACCCGGTGATCGAGCTGGCCACCTCCAAGGTCTTCGTCACCCCCCAGAACCACGAGTTCCAGGTGGATCAGGAGAGCCTACCGGCGGACCAGGGCTGGTTCGTCTCGGAGCGCAACCTCAACGACGGGTCGGTGGAGGGACTGCGGCACCAGCGGCTGCCGGTGATCTCCGTCCAGTACCACCCCGAGGGGAGTCCCGGACCGCAGGACCGCCAGCGGCTCTTCGACGAGTTCCTGGACCTGTGCCGCGGCGCCGACCCGGCGGCCCCGGTGCCTCTGGCGCCCCCGGAGCCGCGCCCGGGCAAGGTACTGGTGCTCGGTTCGGGACCGATCGTTATCGGGCAGGCGGCGGAGTTCGACTACGCCGGCACCCAGGCCTGCCGCTCGCTCCGCCAGGAGGGGGTGGAGGTGGTCCTGGTCAACAGCAACCCGGCGACCATCATGACCGACGAGGAGATGGCCGACCGGGTGTACCTGGAGCCGCTGACGGTGGAGTCGGTGGAGCGGGTGATCGCCCGCGAGCGCCCCGACGGGCTGCTGCCGGGCCTGGGCGGCCAGACCGCGCTCAACCTGGCGACCCAGCTCGACGAGGCGGGGGTGCTCGAGCGCTACTCGGTCAAGGTTTTGGGCACCCCGTTGGAGGCGGTGCGAGACGCCGAGGACCGCGACCGCTTCAAGCGGCGGATGGTGGCTATCGGGGAACCGGTGCCCCCCTCGCGCACCGTCAACAGCGTGGACGAGGCGAGGGAGTTCGCCGCCGGCGTCGGCCTGCCCCTGGTCGTCCGCCCCGCCTTCACCCTGGGCGGGACCGGCGGCGGCATGGCCCACACCCCAGAGGAGCTGGAGGACATCGTCGCCCGGGGGCTGCGCGCCAGCCCGATAACCCAGGTGCTGGTGGAGCAGGCGCTGCTGGGCTGGCGCGAGCTCGAGTACGAGGTGATGCGCGACGCCGAGGGCACCTGCATCTGCGTCTGCAACATGGAGAACCTCGACCCCATGGGCGTCCACACCGGCGACTCGGTGGTGGTGGCGCCGAGCCAGACCCTCACGGACAAGGAGCACCAGCAGCTGCGGTCGGCGGCGCTGCGCATCATCGACTCCCTGCGCATCGAAGGCGGCTGCAACGTCCAGTTCGCGCTGGCGCCCGACTCCTGCGCCTACTACGTGATCGAGGTCAACCCCCGGGTGAGCCGCTCCTCGGCGCTGGCCTCGAAGGCGACCGGTTACCCGATCGCCCGGGTCGCGGCCAAGATCGCGGTGGGACGCCGGCTCCGCGAGATCGGCAACCAGGTCACCGGCAAGACCTGCGCCGCCTTCGAGCCCACCCTCGACTACTGCGTGATCAAGGTGCCGCGCTGGCCCTTCGACAAGTTCCCCCACGGCGACCGCCGGCTGGGAACCCAGATGAAGTCCACCGGGGAGGCGATGGCCATCGGCCGCAACTTCCAGGCGGCCATGAGCAAGGCGCTGCGCTCTCTGGAGCAGGCGCCGCCGGACCCGGCCCTCCTCTCGCTGGAGGTTGAGCGCCTGGAGCAGCCGCACGACCTGCGGCTGTGGGCGGTGCTGGAGGCGCTGCGGCGCGGTGTGCCCGGCCCGGAGGTGGCTCTGCGCTCGGGCTACGCACCCTGGTTCTGCGACCGGCTGGAGGAGCTGGTCCAGCTCGAGGCGGCGGTGCGGGCGCTCGGTCTTCCCGGGCTGGAGGCCGACTTGCTCCGCCGGGCCAAGCGCTTCGGGCTCTCGGACCGGCGGCTGGCTGAGCTCTCCGGACTGGACTGGGAGGAGGTCGCCCGACTGCGGGAGGAGCTCGGCATCCAGCCCACCTTCAAGTGCGTCGACACCTGCGCGGCCGAGTTCGACGCCTCCACCCCGTACTTCTACTCCAGCTTCGAGAGCGAGGACGAGCACCGGGGCCGGGAAGGGTCGGCGGTGGTGCTGGGCTCGGGGCCGATCCGGATCGGCCAGGGAATCGAGTTCGACTACTGCTCGGTGCAGGCGGCGGCCGCGCTGCGGCGCCGGGGACTGGAGGCGGTGCTGATCAACAGCAACCCGGAGACGGTCTCCACCGACTTCGACTGCAGCTCCCGTCTCTACTTCGAGCCGGTGGACCTGGAGTCGGTGCTGCTGATCTGCCGGGTAGAGCGCCCCCGAGGCGCCGTGGTCCAGTTCGGCGGCCAGACCGCGGTCAACCTGGCGGGGCCGCTCCAGAGCCTCGGGGTGCCCCTGCTGGGCGCCCCCGCCGAGGCGATCCAGACGGCCGAGGATCGGGGCCGGTTCGAGGCCCTGCTGGAGCGCCTGGGCATCGCCCGCCCGGAGGGAGCGGCCACCCTGGACCCCGAGGAGGCGGTCGCGATTGCCGCCCGGGTCGGCTATCCGGTCCTGGTCCGCCCCTCCTACGTGCTCGGCGGCCGGGCCATGGACGTGGTGCACGGGGAAAGAGAGCTGCGCCGGTACCTGCGCGACGCTTTGACAGCCTCCGGGGAGGCCGGCGGCGAGCTCTTGGTGGACAAGTACATCCTCGGGCTGGAGTGCGAGGTGGACGCCATCTGCGACGGCACCCAGGTGCTGATCCCCGGGGTGATGGAGCACGTTGAGCGCGCCGGCGTGCACTCCGGCGACTCGATGGCGGTGTTCCCCCCGCAGCGGCTTCAGGCCGCGACCGTGGCGGAGCTGGTACGGGTCACCGAGCAGCTCGCGCTGGGCACGGGGGCGCTGGGACTGGTCAACGTCCAGTACGTGGTGCACCGGGGCCGGGTCCTGGTG
>JBJKSO010000107.1:0-5099 GCA_046703825.1 Candidatus Dormibacteria bacterium | reverse complement strand
CGGCCCGCTGGATCAGGGGCGCCGCGGTCGCCACCCCGTAGGGGGCGCCGACCGCCACCAGCATGCCGATGCACGCCGCCTCGAAGCCGCCCAGGCCGCCCGGGCTGACGATGACCGCGCCGGCGATATAGGAGACCGCGATCACCAGGGCCGCGTTGGTCCAGCTGACGGCACCGGGAGACAAGGCGCGGAGAACCAGCCAGAACATGGTGGCCAGGACAAAGACCTGCACCACACTGACCAGGGACCACGCGAAGGTGTCCCAGCGGCGGAGCAGGAACACCACCTCCTCGTGCAGTTGGCGCAGGTCCGGCCCAAATATGCGGGTCAGGCGGTGCCGTTCGACCTGCCGAATCAGTAGGCGAAAGGCGGCCGGCTCCAGCAGCACCAGCATCGCCCCCAGGGTGCCGAAGAAGATCACCAGGACTCCCACCTCGGCCAGCTGGTAGTGCAGCGCGCCGGGAATGGCAGCGACCATGAGCAGCACCAGGTAGCTCATCTCCTGAACCGTGATGGTCGCCACCGAGACCCCGATCCCAATCGCGCCGCAGCGGCTGACCAGCACCGCCCGCGTCAGCTCCCCACCCGGCAGAAGCCCGGTGGACTGGCCGGCCAGGTTGAGCAGCGCGGTGTCCCCCCAGCCGAGCTGGGCACCGCTATCGACCAGCATCGGGTGCCAGCGGATCCCTTGCAGCAGATACCAGAGCAACGAGAGCGCCGCGATCAGGGGTGCGTAGACGGGATTGAAGTGCTGGGCAGCCGAGACGAACTTGTCCGCCCCCAGACCGAAGATCACGGCCACCACCACCGCCACCCCCAGTGCCAGAGGGATCAGGCCGACCATGCGCATGACCCACGGGTGCTGGTCCATCGCCCGGAGCCAGCGGCGCGCCAGTTTCGCCGCGCCCGATCCAGCGTTGGGATAGAGGCTCACCGCCCGGTCCCCGCGTCGGCGGGGCCCGGCCGGTGCTCGGGCGCCCGATGCCGCGGCTGCTCGCAGTGCAGCAGCGGGGGTGGGGGCGCGATCGGTCGCTCCAGCGGAGCTCGGGGAGCCAGCTGCACCTCCTCGCCGTGGTGCAGCACCACCAGTCCCTCCCCGCTGACGAGCTCGTAGACGGCCCTCTCCGCCTCCACCGTCACCTTGATCACCTGGCCGCGGGTCCGGACCCGGAAGGTGAGCCGGCGCAGCGGCCCCGGCAGGCGCGGCGAGAACTCAATCCGGCCCGAATGATCGCGCATGCCCCCAAAACCCGCCACGGCGGCGAGCCAGCTTCCCGCCAGCGATGCCAGGTGGAGCCCGTCGCGAACGTTGTGCTCGAGGTCCTCGAGATCCATGAGCGAGGCCTCGCCGAAGTAGTCGTAGGCAAGATCGAGCGCTCCCACTTCGGCCGCGATCACGGCGTTGATGCAGGCAGCCAGGGAGGAGTCGCGCACGGTGAGCGCGTCGTAGTAGGAGAAGTTGCGTGCCTTCTCGGCCGGGGTGAAGGCGTCCCCGCAGAGGAAGAGTGCCAGCACCAGATCAGGTTGCTTGATCACCTGCTTGCGGTAGAGGTCAAAGTAGGCGAAGTTCAGGAACAGCGGGTACTGGTTGTCCTTGGTTCGTTCAAAGTCCCAGCGATCGTGGTGCGTGAACCCCTGCGCCTGCGAGTGCACCCCGAGGGCGGCGTCGACCGGCACCGCCATGCGCTCCGCCGCCAGACACCAGAACTCGATCTCAGCCTCCTGGACCTGGAGGCGACTTGCCGCCGCCGGGAAGCGACGCGCGGCCTTGGCCGCCTCGGCCAGGTTCCGGCGCGCCATGAGGTTGGTGTAGATGTTGTCGTCGGCCAGCGCGCTGTACTCGTCGGGCCCGGTCACCCCGTCGATGTGGAATTTGCCCGACGCACCGCGGTGCCCCAGCGAAGCCCACATCCGCGCGGTTTCCACCAGCAGCTCCACGGCCGTCTGCTCCGCGAACTGCTCATCGCCGGTGGCCTGCTGATAGCGGACCGCGGCGTCCGCGATGTCCGCGTTGATGTGGAAGGCGGCCACGCTGGCCGGCCAGTAGCCGGAACACTCCCGTCCACTGATGGTGCGCCAGGGGTAGGCCGCCCCCTTCAGGTTCAGCTGGCGGGCTCGCGCCCGCGCCAGCTGGACGGTGTTCTGACGCCACCGCAGCGCGTCCCGAGCCGCCTCCGGCGCAGTGTAGGTCAGCATCGGCAACACGTACGTCTCGGTGTCCCAAAAGGCGTGGCCGTCGTAGCCGGGACCGGTCAGCCCCTTGGCGGGCAGGGCCCGCTGCTCGGCGCGCACACCCGCCTGCAGAACGTGGAACATGCCGAAGCGGACCGCCTGCTGCAGCTCCTCGTCCCCCTCCAGCTCGACGTCGGCACCCTCCCAGAACCGAGTCAGGAACTGCTTCTGCGCGTCCACCAAGCCCTGCCAGCCGCGGTGCCTGCCGGCCGCCACCGCCGCATCCACCTGAGCCCGCAGGGATGGGGCCGAGCGGGTGCTGGACCATGCATAGCCGAAGTACTTGGTCAGGGTGAGCGCCTCGTCGCGGCCGAGGTCGGCGGCCGCGGTGATCCGGGCCATGTTGGGGTGGCTCTCGGTGATCACCTGGGTGTTGCCGGGGCCGTCGATCTCGTGGTCCATTGCGGAAGCCAGTCGCAGCTGGCTCGAGGTGGTCAGGTGCAGCAGCGCGGCGCGCCGCCCGAAGTCTTCATGGACCAGGGGCTGCAGGGGCGCGTGCAGCCCCGCGCTGGAACGGGGGTCCCCCAGCGGCTCCGGTGGCGGCTCGTTGGCCACCAGCTCCGACTGCAGCACCACCCTGATGTCACCGTCGAGCGGCTGGACTGAGTACCTGACCGCGGCCAGGCTGCGATGCACCAGCGAGACCAGCCGCACCGAGTGGATGCGCACGCTGCGCCCCGCCGGAGAAGTCCACTCGACCGTGCGCGTCAGCAACCCCGTCCGGAGATCGAGGACGCGCTCGTGCTGGGTCAGGGTGCCGTAGCGAACGTCAAGCGGCTCGTCGTCCACGAGCAGGCGTATCAGCTTGCCGTTGGTGACGTTGACCACCGTCTCGGCGGTCTCCGGTTGGCCGTAGGCGAGCTCCGCCGCCGGCAGCGGGTAGGCCTCGTAGACGCCGTTCAGGTAGGTGCCGCTGATCGCGTGGGGCTCGCCTTCGTCGAGATTGCCGCGCAGGCCCAGGTGTCCGTTGGAAAGCGCGAACAGGGACTCGGTCTGCGCCAGGAGCGAGAGGTCCAGCCTGACCTCCCTCAGCGCCCAGGGCTCGACCGGGTAGTTGGGGTGCCCGATCACCGCGGCAGCAAATCGGCCAGATCCCTGACCACCACCGTGGCGCCATGCGCCGCCAGCGCTGCCGCTGAGTTGTTGCGGGCGACCCCGACCACCACCTGGAACCCCCCCGCCCGGCCCGCCTCCACCCCCGCCAGCGCGTCCTCGAAAATCGCTGCCCGGGAGGGGTCGACGCCCAGCTGGCGGGCGGCCTCCAGGTAGCTGTCGGGGGCGGGCTTACCCCGCAGGCCACGCTCGCGGATGACCAGGCCGTCCACGCGCACCTGCAGCCAGGCCGTGAGACCAGCGGCGGCTACGACCTTCTGCGTATTGGCGCTTGACGAGACCACCGCGGTCCCCAGCCCTGCCTTGACCACCTCCTGCAGCAGCCGCTCCGAGCCGGGGTAGGGGTGGACACCGGATCGATCCAGCAGTTCCAGAAAGTGCTCCTCCTTGAGGTTTCCGACGCTGCACACCGTCTCGAGGCCGGGGGCCGCATCCCGACTTCCCTCGGGGAGGCTGATCCCCCGAGAGGCCAGGAAATCGCGGACGCCGTCGTAGCGCGGCTTCCCGTCCACGAACCGATCGTAGTCGGCAGCCGGGTCGAATTCCCGTCGGCAGCCACGCTCGGCGAGGAGGCGGTCGAAGACCGCTTTCCAGGCGGCCGCATGGACGCTGGCGGTGTCGGTGAGCACACCATCCAGGTCGAAGAGGCAGGCCTGCACCGACCCATCGAAGAGCTCAGCCGCCGAGCCGGGAGGCCGCTTGGCGGGTTCGCTCGCCCTTGCCCGCATCGCTCTCAGTATCCCCGACCTGAGGCACCTCGATCGGGGATAGAGCCGCGGGAAGGACGCGTGAGCGGTCCAGGAGTACTCCCAGCCTTCTTGGTTCCGGGGGCGGGTAGTCGGCCCCTGAGTGCTTCAGCGGTAGTCGTGGGAGAGGTCGAGGGTGGCGATGGTGGATGCGGTCGGGGTGGAGCTCTTGGGTTCAGGCAGCCTCAGCAGCCTCTGCACCACCAGGCTCACCGCCCCGTCCGCCGACTGCAGCACCCCCTCGGCACAGAGCAGCGCCTGGCCCCGGGCCAGGCGGCGGTTGGCGCGGTAGACCTGGGGTCGGAAGACCAGATCCAGGTGGCCGGTCTCGTCCATGACGGTGAAGAACCGCATTCCGTGGGCTGAGTGGGGCGCCTGTCGGGTGATCACCAGACCCGCCACTCGCAGCTGGGTCCCCGAGGCAGACCCCCGGGCCACCGCCAGCGCGGTTACCCCCTGCCGGGCCAGCCCCTCGCGGAAGAAGGACACCAGCTGGGGACCGGTCGTCAGCCCCATCAGCCGGTAATCCTCGGCGGCGCGGTCCAGCTTCTTTGCCTCCGGGAGCGAGGGCGGCGGCGCCGGCAGCGGCAGCAAGCTCTGCTGAACGGCAACCGCCTGAGCGGGCGCAGTGCTCAGCTCCTCCTCCACCGTCTTGAGCCGCCACAGTAGGGCCCGGCGGCGCGGCTGGAAGCCGTCGAAGGCGCCCAGTAGCACTAACGATTCCAGCGCCGGCCGGGGCAGGCGGGTTCGGTGCCAGAAGTCCTCCGGGGACTGGTACTCGCCCCGGTCGCGCTCCCGCTCCAGCCGTTCTCGCCACACCTTGCCCAGCTCGCGAACGTAGTTGAAACCCAGCCGCACTCCCAGTCCACCCCCCGCCGGGAGCGGCTCCAGGCGGCAGTGGGCGCGGCTGCGGTTGATGTCCACCGGCAGCACCCTAACCCCACGCCGCTTGGCGTCCTCGACCAGCACCGACGGGTGGTAGAAGCCCATCGGCTGGTGGTTGAGCAA
>JBJKSO010000106.1:0-6894 GCA_046703825.1 Candidatus Dormibacteria bacterium | reverse complement strand
GGTCGGCTCACCGCGCTCCAATAGCCGCTCGTCGTCGAGCGGCTCGGTGGAGAGGTTGTGCGCCCAGGGGATCAGGGTGTCACGGCAGCGCACCGCCGGGCTGGTGTGCAGGATGACCGGGCCCGCCTCCGACATCAGCTCGGCCAGGGCTGCAGCCTGCTGCCAGCCAGCCCGGTTGAGTGGGCGCAGGCGGTCGGGCTGCGCCCACTCCCCGCGTTCCCGGGCGATGGCGTGACGGACGAGGTACAAGCGGCGCAATCCGATCAATGGAGTATAGAGGTCACATTTCCGCGGTCGGGCAGACTATGGGGATGCCCGTCCCAACCCATCCGTGCCGAGCATGGCCAAGCCCCAGCGCCTAGCCGCCATCGACGTGGGCAGCAACACTGTCCACCTCTTCCTGGCCAACCGCGAGCCGGGGAAGCCGCCGGCTCCGGTCGCGCGTCGGCGGGAGTTCGTTCAGCTCGGGCTGGACGTCGCCGACACCGGCAGGGTGGGGGAGGAGCGCTTGCGGATGGCGGGCCGGGCGCTGCGGCGGCAGGTGGCTGAGGCGCGGCGCAACGGGGCCAAGACGATCGCGGTCGCGGCCACCCAAGCGCTCCGCGCCGCCAGCAACGGGGTGGACTGCGCCCGACGGCTGGCGGCGCAGGCGCAGGTCGACTCGGTGCACATCCTGCCCCCCAGGGTGGAGGCGCAGCTGGCCTTCGATGGGGCGGGTCTCACCCTGCCTGCGGGATCGCCGCTGCTGCTGCTCGACATCGGCGGGGCTTCGAGCCAGCTGGCTTCCGGCCTGGCAGGTGGCAGATGCGCCAACCACTCCCTCGCCATTGGTTCGGGTACCGTCTCGCGCTTGGCCGACGGCGACCCGCCCACCAGCCAGGCTTGGCGCAAGATGGAGCACCGGGTGGCCGCGGCGATCCCCGAGCTGCTGCCCCCGCCGGCCGGAGTTCTGGCGCTGGGCACCGGGGGCACGATCACCAACCTGCCGCGCCTGCTGGGCCGCCCCAAGGGTTCGGTGCTGACCCCGACCGACATCGAGCAGCTGATCGACATCTTTCGCGAGGTGCCGTCGCAAGTGCTGGGAGATCGTTGCGCAGTTGATGCAGAGCGTGTCCGGCTCTGCTGGGGGGGAGCGCTGATACTCGCCCAGATGATGGATCTGCTGGAGCTGGGCCGCCTGCGCGCCTCGGAGCGTGGACTAAGGGACGGAATGGTGGAAGCACTGGCCCTCAGGGGCTCAGACTGGTGGCTGCTCAATGGATCGGGTACAGCACCTGCCCCCACCTCCGACCCCCAGCACCTCGCCGAGGAGCTGGCGGCGGGCCGTGCCTGAGGACCTCCTCTGCTGCGAGCTGGCCGAGAGCCGCTTCCGAGAGCGTCAGGACGAGCTGCGCTGGGCGGTGGCCCGGCTGCCGATTCCGGGCGACACCGAGGCGGTACACGACGTCCGAGTCGCCCTGCGCCGGCTGCGCGAGGCGTATCGGGGCTTCGCATCGTGTCTGGCGTCGCGCCAGCCCCACTCGCGCGCTGACCTCCGTCAGGCCGAGCGGCGCCTGGGGCCGATGCGTGACGCGCAGGTGCGCCTGGACCTGCTGGAGGAGGTGCTGGGACCGGTCGCGGTTTGGAGAGACCGCAGCGACGATCCCGCGGCGGTGCCCCGCCTTACCCCCGAGGTGATCCCGGGCGAGCGTCGCCGCCTCCGGCCCGGGCTGCGCGGTCTCGAGATGGAGGCGCGCCGCGCGCTCGCCGACGCCACCGCCGACGAGATCGAGTCGCAGCGGGTCAGGGTGGTGCGCGCCAAGTCGATCCGGCGTCTGCAGGAGCTGGCGGAGCCGGTGCGCCTGCAGCCCCGCCACAAAGGTGCCCAGATGGCGGAGGCGCTGGCCGGTCAGGAGCTGCCAAAGCTCTTCCGCAGGGCGGAGCGCCCCGGGGGTCGGGACGGACTGCATCAGCGGCGGATCGCCATGCGGCGGCTGCGGTACCGGGTCGAGTTGTTCGCCCCGGTCCTGAGCGGTGGCCATCGGGTGGTTCTGGACGAGCTGCGCCGCGTCCAGAACATTCTCGGCCGGTTCCATGACCTGGCGGTCCTGGCCGCCTGGGTCCAGGCCTCGGAGCGTCGCCAGCCGCACGAGCTTCGCGCCGCTCTGCGTCGGCTGGCGGTTCGGGTGGAGCTGGAGGAGCAGGCGGCGGAGGAAGCGGCCGCCATAGAGTTGCTGCGGCTGGACGAGGCCGGGTGGTGGCAAGCCGCCCGCATTGCCTGCCTGGGCTGACCTGAGTCCGCGGACAGCCACGCGGCAGGGCCGTCCGCGCGCAACCCGGACCAGTCCGGAACAACCGCCATCACAGCCGACTGCGCACCGTCCGGCCCACATGCGCAAGGCGTTTCGGACTCAATCCGGCTTGCGCCCCTGCGCGTCTGCGGGCTTGGCGAACAACCGCGTGCCCCTTGTTGTCCTGGCATTTGCGCAGCGCGGTCAAGCAGTAGCGCAACCCCGCCAACCGCCGCCGGCCCCACCTGCCGCCGGCCGCACGGCTATTCTCAGAAGATGCCAGAACCAGGCTCTGATTGTCTGGTGGTTGGCGGTGGGGTAGTGGGCTTGGCGCTGGCCCGCGAGCTGAGAGCCGCCAGTCACTCGGTGCGGCTGTTGGAACGGGATCCCGAGTGCGGGCGCGCCGCCTCGGCGGCGGCGGCCGGGATGCTGGCGCCAGCCACGGAGGCGACCGAGGGCGGTGGTTTCTTCGACCTCTGTCAGGCCAGCGCAGCGCTCTGGCCGCAGTGGGCCGCCGCGTTGGGCTCCGAGACGGGCGTGGATTGTGAGCTGGAGTCGAGCGGTCTTTTGCGAGTCACCTCGGACCCGGGCGGCCTGGAGCGGTTGGCGCAACGGCGACGCTGGCAGATAGCCCAGGGGATCCCAGCGTCCGAGCTGCTCGGTCCGGCTGAGCTGAAGGAGCAGCTGCCCGGGGTGGGGGACTCGTTCGAGGGGGGAGTGCTCTACCCAACCGAAAGCCACGTCCACAGCCACCGGGTGGTGGACGCTCTCCTGGCCTGGTGCCGGCACCAGGGCGTCGCGGTGGAGACCGGTGCGGAGGTCACCGAGCTCCGCCCGAGCCGAACCGGCGTCGCGGTGGCGACCGCCGGCGGCCGCCACTACCAGGCTGACTTAGCCTTCATTGCGGCCGGCTCTTGGAGTGGACCGCTGCTGAATCAGTTGGGGCTGAGGGTTGACATCGAGCCGGTGCGGGGGCAGATCGTCGCCGCCCGGCCGGAGCCGCAGGCGCTGGAGATG
The DNA here is from genome assembly GCA_046703825.1 of Candidatus Dormibacteria bacterium. Classification (GTDB taxonomy): domain Bacteria; phylum Chloroflexota; class Dormibacteria; order Aeolococcales; family Bog-877; genus JBJKSO01. The sequence continues at coordinate 3,607 of JBJKSO010000106.1, read as the reverse complement.
ATCGTCTTCTCCGACCATGGCTACCTGGTGCCCAAGCGCAGCGGTCTGGTCCTGGTGGGCGCCACCCAGGAAACGGTGGGATTCTCCCCCTGGCCCACCCTGGAGGGGGTAGCCGCGCTCGGGGCAGCGGCTGCCGCCATGATGCCTGTGCTGAAGACCGCGCCGTTCGCCTACGCCTGGGCAGGCCTGCGACCCAGGTCCCCAGACGGGCTGCCCCTGCTGGGGCGCAGCCCGCTCAGCGATCGGGTGCTGCTGGCCACCGCCCACTACCGCAACGGGGTGCTGCTGGCTCCGCTGACAGCCCGGCTGCTGGCGCGCGCCGTCACTGAGGGTCACGATCCCGCCGAGCTGGCGGACTTCAGTCCGGGGCGGTTCGCAGCAGCTTGAGGGTTATCCCGTCGGACGCCAGCACCGCGCCGGGCACAGGCTGGCGCTCTTCCAGGTGGGTGAGGATGAAGCGGGTGGACGGGGATTCGGCCATCAGCTGCTCCACTTCGCCGCGCCAGAGGTGCACTGGCACGGGTTGACGCATGCCGGTGCACTCGCAGAGCAGGAAGTCCACGTTCGACGCCAGCTGACGGATGCCGCTGCAGAAGGTGGTGTCGCCCGAGTAGCCGAGGCTGGTTCGGCCGTCATCGATGCGGAAGGCGAGGCAGTTCATCCTGGGGGAGTGCTCGACGGTGTACGCGCGCACCCGGTATCCCGCCACCTCCGCCTCGTCTCCGTCCCGGCACTCTTCGACCTGGAAGCTGTCGCGCATCATCGGCCAAAGAAAGTCGCCCATGGTCAGCTCGCTCACTTGGCGCAGGTAGCTGTCGAACCCGACGGGACCGAGGATGCGCACCTTGTCGGCGTCGGGAAAGTTGGCCACGCGTGAGGCCAAAAACAGCGGCAGGTTGCCGATGTGGTCGTTGTGCTCGTGTGAGACCAGGATGGCCTGCACCTCTTCGGCGCGGCGCTGGCTCGCCACCAGCAGGGGGTTGACCGGCGCGCCGCAGTCGAGCAGAAGCCGGCCGTCCACCAGGTAGGCGGCGTTGTGGCCAGCCCCCGAAAAGGCGCTGCCGCTGCCCAGCACCGTCAGGTCCACTGTGGTGCCTGTTGCAACTGGCCGCGGGTGCGCCACGCGCGCCAGGCGAGCCAGAGAAAGGCCGGCCGCACCTCGGACCAGCGGTCGCTCCACTGCGAATCCGTGGGCAGCTCGGCCGAGAAGCTGAGCCGGTCGCAGCGGCGGACCAACTCCTGCAGCGCCAGGGCGCGGCCGCCTGCGGCCTCGGGGAAGAGGCCCTGGCAGACCGCCGCCATCTCCCCGAGCGTCATCGCCGCCGGCCGTCCCCGAGCGCCGAGGCGCACCAGCCACGACAGCCTCCGGCGCAGCTGCTCGGGATGACGCAGTCGCCGCCGCCACCAGGCGAGCGCTGCCGCCGCCAGCATCAACACCGCTGCCAAAAGCACGGACGCAAGGCTAAGTGGTGAGCCGCCCCCGGTGTTGGACTTCACCGCAGGCTTGGGCGGTCGCACCGAGGGCGCGTGGTAGGCGGGCGCCGATCCCGCCGGGCGGCCGACGTAGGCGTTGGCCGGGGGAACGCCAAGCCGCGGCCCGGTGCTGCCCGGGGTGGGGTCGAACGTCACCCAGCCGTAGTGGGGAAAGAAGACCTGGACCCAGGTGTGGGCGTCCGCCTCCGTGACCACCGCCGGCGTCTGGGCCGAGCCCCCCGTCCCGGGCAAGAAGCCGTTCACCAGGCGCACGGGCACGCCGATGGCGCGCAGCATCGCGCCCATGGCCGATGCGAAGTACTGGCAGTAGCCCCGGTGCGACCGGCTCAGGAAGTAGAGGATCGGCCAGGTGCCGGCCGGGGCAGGGGGTGGGGCCAGCGAGTAGAGCTCATCCTGACGCAGCGAGTTGGCGATGTTCACGGCCGCCTGGTAGGGGTCGCTGGCGCCGCGCTCCATCCTCTGGGCGAAGCGGTAGAGCTCTCCGCGCTCGAGGGCGGGGGTGGACTCCGGCAGCTTTGCCAGGGGCCGCACCCAGGCGGGGTAGTTCGTGCCTGCCCGCTGCAGCAGCCGCGGCGCCGCGCTGACGACGGTGCCGTAGGTGCTCACCTGTGGCGAGAGCGCCAAGAGCGAGGTGAGCCCTTTGCTTGGCGTGATCTGGGTGACCGAAACCAGCTGGCCCTGGGCGTACAGCCCCTGGAGGCGGTAGCTGACCGCGTCCGACGGACTGCTCAGCGGGGTTCCCGCGTACAGCAGCTGGTTGATGGTCTGCTGGCGGTGGCGGAGGTACGTGACCGTCAGCCCGATGGTGGTGGTGTGGGCGGCGCCCGAGAGGCTCGCCGGAGCGACCGCCGACCCCGCGTAGGCGAGCCGCTGGTCGGGTCGCAGGGTGCGCCGTCCGTTTGACACTTCGTACCAGTCGCCGTTCTGGAATCCGCCCATCACCGCTCCCTGCAGGTAGACGGGCAGGTTGCCGGGATCAGTGCTGAAGTCCAGCACCGGTGCCTCGTCCTCCACCAGCGGCCCGCCGGGTCTGACCCGGTCGGAGAAGCCCGAAAGTGTGCTTCGGCCCCGGCTGTGGGCGGCGTTGGGCTGGTACGGGCTGTAGTGGAAGAAGCGTCCGCTGATGTTGGCCTGGCTCAGCGGGGGCAAGAGTATGGCGATGGCGGTGATCAGCAGCACCACCCCGCCCACCACCATCTGCCGGTGCCAGCTGAAGAGGGCGCGTTGAGCCTGGGTGAAGGCCATGAGCCCCAGCGCCACCAGCACACTCAGCACGACTGGCCAGAAGGGGGCGGAGGCCAGGCTGTCGGGAACGTTCACCAGGTCGGCCACCAGCACGATCAGCGGCACCGCGGTCGCCGCCGCCGCCGACTCCTCGGCCAGAGTGCACCACCCCACCCAGACCCCTGCCGACCAGCAGAGCAGGAGCAGTCCCAAGTAGTGGCCGACGGCGGGATTCTGACCGGTGGCGAACGTGGTCACCACCGAGATTGGGCTCACCGAGCTGGCGGCGGCCCCGGCCACCGCCATGGCCATCGCCAAGGTGGCGACGATCGAGAGCGCCAGCAGGGTGATGATACCCAGCTCGCGCCGCGGCAGCCATCGAGCGGTCGCGGCGGCCACCAGCACGCCGCCGCCGGCGCCTAGGAAGCCGTCGAGCGCCAGCGGAGTCTCCGCCAGCACCGTGTCCGCCAAAGACCAAGCGCAGCAGAGCGCGAGCGCCAGGCAGAGTGCCAGGGTGACGGGGTGCACCCGCCGGTGCGGCGACCGTTTCCGGGCTGGCCATGGGCTCGGCCCGAGGAGGGTGGCCGCGGCCGCCGCAGCCGAAAGTAACCCGAGCGCCAGCGGCGCCAGGTCAGCCCACGGCACGTCGGACCAACGGAGCCAGCCGGGCGGGATCGTCGCCGCGCCGGACCACCCAGAGGTCGACCACCAGGCGCCACTGGGCCGGCACCCCCTGAGGCGCGGCGCCGGGTTCGAAGCTGCGGGGGTCCACGAAAACCGCGAGCGTCCGGCGCCCCGGCCGGGAGACGGGGGCGACCGCCTCCACCCAGCCCGGGTCGAGATCGGCGGTGACGACTGCCGCGCCGCCTCGGGCTCCCCAGCGTTCGAG
>JBJKSO010000105.1:0-67145 GCA_046703825.1 Candidatus Dormibacteria bacterium | reverse complement strand
CGGCAACGCTGGCGGCAGCCGCCAGCCCAGCCGCCGCCGCGGCCGGCCCGGTGCGCACCCCTCCCAGGTGCGGCCCCAGCCAGTGGGCGGCCAACGTCGCGACCGCCGCTGCCATCAGCAGGGTGGGGCCGAGCCAGCCACCTGTTTCGCCTCCAGGAGAGGGCTGCACCTAGGCGAAGTCCGCCCGGCCGTCGTCACAGGGACGCGACAGACCGTCACCGCGGCGCGCGCCGCCCTTTTCTCAATTGATGCGCAAATCGCACTTCGGAAGACTTGATCCCCACCTACACTGACCCCAATGGCTGCTACGCCGCCTCGCGGAAATGGTTCTCGGGGGCGCCAGCCGGGTCGCTGCATCCTGGTCGCCGACCGGGACGAGAGCAGCCGCATCACCACGGCCTCGATCCTCCGCCGCCTGGGATTCCACGTGGTGGAGGCAGGATCCGCGGACCAGGCCCTCGCCAACGCGCAGCAAGTCTTCTCCTGCGCCATCTTCGACTTGAACCTGGCAGAACTCAGCACCTTCGCGGTCTGCCGACGGTTGCTGGACGACGACGTCTGGGCGGCGACCCCGCTGGTTTTCACCAGCAGCCGGCAGCCACAGCCCGACCTCCGGCTCCTGATCGACTCCGGGGGCTTCCCCTACTTGAGCAAGCCCTTTCGCTCCGACCACCTGATGGCCGCGGTCGGCGACGCCCTGGCGGGGGCGGCGACCACCTCGGGCACGGTTGCCAAGCGCCGCCAGATCCTGGAGCAGGCGGCCGGGGCGGCGCCCGGGCTCTGACCCGAGCCGGCCGAGCCTAGCCGGGGGGAGTCGGCGGCCCCGGCGGGCTGGGGGACGGTGACGGCGGCGGCGACGCGGAGGGGGTGGGGGTTGGCGTCGGGGAGGGGGTGGGGGTTGGCGTGGGGGTGAGGCTCGGCGTCGGTGTGGGAGTCGGCGCTGTCGAACCTCCGCCCAGCACGTTGTAGGTGGGTCCGGTTCCTGGCAGGAAGTAGGCGGTCTGCCCGTTGACCGTTTTGGTGACGAGACCGGACGGGGTCTGGTACCAGTCCTTGGGCTGGTTGGCCAGGGCGGCCATCATGAACTCGTGCCAGAGGCTGGCCGAGCCGCTGATCCCGTTGAGGCCGCCCCCGTACATGGGCGAGTCGTTGGCGTTGCCCACCCAGTCGCCCACCACCAGGTTGGGCGTCCAGCCGACCGCGAGGTTGTCCAGGTAGTTGTTGGAGGTTCCGGTCTTGACCGCGGCTGGGATCCCGGGAAGCACCAGGGGGGTGTAGGCACCGAAGGCGATCAGGCGGTTGCTGTTGCGGGAGAGCATGGTGTCCATGATGTAGGACACCTGCGGCGACAGCACCTGCCGTGAGGTGCTGGGTGCGGTGTACAGCGTGTTGCCCTGGCCGTCGGTAACCCGCAGCACGTAATGGAGCGGGTGGAGCGTGCCCAGGGTGGCGAACACGGATCCCGCCTGGGTCATCTCCCAAAGCGGCACCGGGTAGGCGCCCAGGGTGAGGCTGGGCCCGTAGCTCGACGCGGAGTTGTTCAGCGTGGTTACCCCCATGTTTCGGGCGGTGGCAACCACCTGAGCAACGCCGGTCTTCAGCTCCACCCGGACGGCGGGCACGTTGAGCGAGTTCCCCAGCGCCACCTGGATCGGGACCACACCCGCGTAGGTGCCCTCGTAGTCGTGGACCACGTAGGGGCCGCCGCCCGGGCCACCGGTGGGCAGGGTCAGCGGCGAGTCCCGCACCGGAGTGGTCATGGTCACCTTGCGCTCGGCGATGGCGGTCGAGTAGTTGAAGAGCTTGAAGGTGGACCCGGGCTGGCGCGGCTGGTCGACCATGTCGATCTGCCCGCCGGGGACGTTTGAGCCGGCGCCTCCCACCCAGGCGATCACGTCCCCGGTCTTGGGATCCTCGGCCACCAGCGCGCCGTCGGTCATGTGCATGGCGGAGTCGTTCTGGATGGTCGAGGTGACCATCTGCTGTGCCTGGTTGTTCAGCCCCACGTTGAGCGAGGTGTAGACGTTTAGCCCCATCGATCGGTAGTTGGGCCCGTAGTGGCTCGAGAGCCACGACTCCACCTGGCCCACGAAGTAGGGGGCGTTGTTGACGCTGATGGCCTGCCCGGAAGCGAGCTGGGGCGCCGTGCTGCGGATCTGAGCCGCCTCCTTCTGGTTCATCTGTCCGTACTTGACCATGGCGGCCAGCACCACCGCCTGCCGATCTCGGGCGCCGGACATGTTGCTGAAGGGGTTCAGGTAGCTCGGCGCCGGCAGCAGCCCCGCGAGCAGGGTGGCCTGCGCCGGGCTGAGCTTGCTGGCGGGGACGCCGAAATAGATTTCGGCGGCGGCCTGGACCCCGGTGGCCCCGTCTCCGAAGTAGACGTCGTTGAGGTATTGGTCGAGGATCTGCTGGCGAGAGAGCTTGGAGCTGAGCTCCTGCCCGTACAGAATCTCCTTGACCTTGTAGATGATCGACTTGTTGTCGTGCAGGTAGAGGATCTTGGCGAGCTGCTCGGGGATGGTGCTGGCTCCCTGGGCGGCGCTGTGGTGGATCACGTCGAAGATTCCCGCCTGGATGATCCGCGCGATGTCGAAGCTCGGTGCGGTCCAGAAGCTGTGGTCTTCGATGGCCACGACCGCGTGACGCATCACCGGGGCGATCTGCGAGTAGGGCACCGGGATGCGACTGCTGCCGCTGGGATGCAGGTCCGCGATCAGCTGATCGCCCTGCCCGTAGATCATGGTGTCGGTCGGCTCGGCAGCGGCGGCGGGGAGGGCCCCGAGCGAGCGGCCCAGAGCGGTCAGCGGCACCGCCAGGACCACCACCGCGGCCACCGCTCCCAGTAGGCCGATCGCCAGCCAACGCCTCCAGCCCGGCGGCCGACCGCCCCCGGCGTGCCGGCGCGGGCGGCCGCCGCTTGGGGGAGTGCTCGCGCGACCTTCCAGATCTACTTCACGCATAGACGATTGGGCACGGCGCGGGGCCAGTGGGTCGACCTTGGGGGACCCGGCCAGGCGGGGGAGGCGCCGTTCTCGCGCCGTGCCCTACACACCAGAACGCCCCCGAGCGGGGTTTGGTTTCTCAACAATCCTTGGCCCCACCTTAGAGCCACGCTCGGGCACCTGTTCGAAGCCGGGCGCCTATGCTGCCGTCTTGTCGAGACTATGCCAGAGAGCGACCAAGAGCCCACCCCACTGACCAGCGGGAGGCAAGCGGTCCCCCCCAGCCGCCTGCCGGTGCTGCTTCCGCCCACCCGGCACGCCAACTGGCGCCTGACGGGCATCCTGCTGGGCATCCTCCTCTTATTGGTGCTGGGTCGGGCAATCGTGGGGAGGGCGGACCTGAAGGGTTCCACCGCCAGCCCGGTCGGAGCGGTTTCGGGGTACCTGCAGGGTCTGGAGAAGCAGAAGGCCAGCGAGGTCAGCGCCTACCTGGCCCCGGCCGAGCGCTCGCGCACCCCCACCATGCTGCGCGAGCTGGCTCGCTACCACACCTACTTCGAAAGCCCGGTGCTGGGCGGCGCAGTCGTGAGCGGCAGCCACGCCACCGTGACCGTCTCGATCGTGGTGTGCTTCAAGCCCGATCCGAACAGCCACTACTCATGCCAGCAGCTGAGCCGAGCTCCCCTCAACCTGCCGGATGTCTTCAGCGCCAGACGCATCGGCGGACGCTGGTACGTGACCACCGTACTGCGCCCCCGGTGACGATCCCGGGAGCGCCGGCCCCGGACCGACTCAGCCCGCCTGCGGGGCGGCGTCCAGGCTCGGTCGCACCAGCCGCTCGGGGTCGAGGAGCCGGTCGAGTTCCTCTTCGCTGAGCTCGGTCTGGTCGCGGGCGACCTCGCGTACGGTCCGGCCGGTCGCGTAGGCCTGGTGCGCGATGGCGGCGGCGCGGTCGTACCCGATCGCTGGAACCAAACCGGTGCAGATGGCCAGCCCCTGCTCCAGCATCCGAGGTCCCCGGTCGGTGGCGGTCAGCCCGTCTACCGCCTGGTGGGCCAGATTGGCGGCCGCGGCGGCCAGCAGTTCGATCTCCTCCAGCAGGTTGTGAGCGGCGACCGGGAGCATCACGTTCAGCTCCAGCAGCGAGCCGGTCGCACCACAGAAGGCCAGCGTGGCGTCGTCGCCGAAGACTTGGGCACAGGTCATCAGCGTCGACTCGCAGATGACCGGGTTGACCTTGCCCGGCATGATTGAGGACCCCGGCTGCACCGCGGGCAGCTCGAGTTCGGCCACTCCGGCGCGAGGGCCGAAACTCAGCAGACGCAGGTCGGCGGCGATCTTGTGCAGGCTGACGGCCACCGATCGGCACGCGGCCGAGGCGGCCACCGCGGCGTCGATGCTGGCCTGGGCCTGGAAGTGGTCGTCCGACTCCCGCAGGTCTGGGTGGTAGAGCGGCGCCAGCCTCTCGAGCACCTGGGCCGCGAACTCCGGATGGCTGCCCACGCCCGTCCCCACCGCCGTTCCTCCCAACGCCACTTCGGCCAATCCCGCCTGGGCCTGTGCCAAGCGGGCGCGGCCCCGCTCGACCTGGCCCCGCCACCCTTCGAATTCCTGGCCCAGTCGGATCGGGGTGGCGTCCTGAAGGTGGGTGCGTCCGGTCTTGATCACTCCCCAGAGGGCGTCGCGCTGGCGGGTGAGGCTGGCCTCCAGTGTCTCGAGGGCGGGGAGCAACTGCTCCCTCAGCGCCGAGAGGGCGGCCAGGTGGAGCGCGGTGGGGAAGACGTCGTTGCTGGACTGGCAGAGGTTGACGTGGTCGTTCGGGTGGACGCGGCTGCGGTCCCCCCGCTTGCCACCCAGCAGTTCCAGCGCTCGGTTGGCGATCACCTCGTTGGCGTTCATGTTTGACGAGGTGCCGCTTCCAGTCTGGAAGATGTCGACCACGAACTGGTCGTCCAGCTGCCCGCTTGCCACCTCGTCGGCGGCCCGGGCGATCGCGTCGGCCCGCTCCTGGTCCAGGAGGCCCAGGCGCAGGTTGACCCGCGCTGCCTCCCGCTTAATGGCGCCCAGCGCCGCGATCATCCGCCGGGGCAGCCGGAGGCGGCTGATCGGGAAGTTGACCACGGCCCGCTGGGTGCTCGCCCCGTAGTAGGCGTCAGCGGGAACCTCGAGCTCGCCCATGGAGTCCCGCTCCACCCGCGTCGCGGCCATGGGCCGAGTCTATCGGCTGCTGGGGGCGATCCTGGCCGGGCGGTCGTTGATCAGGCGCTGGCGCCAGTCGTCGGGCGGGGAACCCTCGCGGCGGCGGCCGAAGTGGTATCCCTCGAAACGGCGCAGGACCAAGCAGATCACCACGCCGACCGCGGTTACGGCGTAGGCCGCGCGGCCGGCGGTCAGCCAGACCACCACCGGGAGCCCGGCGTAGGCCAGCAAAACCCCCAACGCGCTGCGGCGCACGGCGCCGCCCGCCCCGAGCATGAAGAGGACGTAGCCGAACCCGGGCCACGACCACAGGGTCACGGCACCGGTCGCCGCCGCCACGCCCCGGCCCCCGTTGTAGCGGAAGTAGATGGGCCAGCCGTTTCCCACCACGGCCGCCAGCCCGGTACCCGCCGCGACCCAGTCCGGCAGGCCGAGCAGGTCCGCGGCGAGCACCGGCAGGAACCCCTGGACGAACTGCAGGGGACCGGCCACCGCCGCGGGCAAGAGCCCCACGCTGTGGAAGAGGTTGCTGGTGCCGATCTTGCCGTCGCCGACCCGGCGCAGATCCACCCCCGCGATCCGGCCCACGATCCAACCCACTGGGATGCCGCCAAACAGGTAGCCGCCCAGCCAGAGCAGCCCGGTTTCGAGCGGCTCCCGCCCCGACATCGCGGCGGCGATCACGCCGCGGGGAGGGGAAGGTCGGCGACGGCTGCGGCGCCGATCAGCCCCGGTCCCGTGTGCAGGGCGATCACCGGGGTCAGGCTGAGCCGCTCCACCGGACTGTCGCCGAAGAGCTCGCCCAGATGCGAGATCAACTCCGGCACGGCGCGGGGCACGCTGCCGCAGAACACCCCGAGGCGGCACTTGGCGCCGGTGGGCACCTGTTCGCGCAGCTGCTCGGCCACCCCGCGGACCGCGCGCTTGGTTCCGCGCACCACCCCGAGGCGGTGAACGTCGCCCCCGGTGAAGGAGAACAGCGGGCGCACATGGAGCAGGTCGCCGCCGCGACCCGCCAGGGCCGGTACCCGACCGCTGCGCACCAGGAAGCGCAGGGTGTCCAGGGCCGCCACCACACGGGCGCTGCGGGCGACGGCCCGGGTGTGCTCCGCGACCTGCTCTAAGCTCAGCCCCACCTCGCAAGCCGCCGCCGCCGCCTCGGCCACCAAGGTGTAACCTCCCGCCGCGGTGCCGACGTCGATCACCTCCACCCGCTTGTGCGGCTGCTCGCTGCGCAGCATCTCGGTCGCCACCCGCGCAGACCTGCCCATCATGGAGAACGTCTCGGGGATGCCGAGACAGACGATCTGCGTCGCCTCCAGCTGGCGGAAGACGCGCAGGTAGTCGCCGGGCGAAGGGGAGCTGGAGGTCGGCAGCGGGGCATCGGATGCCAGCCGCGCGTAGAGCTCCTCCGAGGTTATGTCGATTCCGTCCCGGAGCGCTCGCCCGTCCACCTCGATCGACATCGGCACGACGTTGACCCAGGGCGCCTCGCCCAAGGACGGCGGCAGGCACGCCCCGCTGTCCACCACCAGGGCGGTTGGGTGGGCTGCGTTCAAGGCTCCAGGCCTCCGGCAACGGTTGCAGGCGAACTCAGACATGCGTGGTAGATGCCCAAAAGGCGATCCAGCATGGCTTCGACGCCATAATGACGCACCGCCTCCAGCCGTGCCAGCCGCCCCAGCTGGCGAGCCCGCTCGGGCTCGGCGGTGAGACTTTGGATCAACTCCGCCAGCGATTGCCCCAGGTCTTGCGGCGCCAGTTTTGCGATTACCTCCGGTGCCGCGTCCCACCCGCCCGCCGGGGTCGCCGCAAGAGCTCGGCCGCAAGCCATCGCCTCCAAGAGCGAGAGCGAGAGCCCCTCGGCGCTGGAAGGCAAGCAGAAGACGTCGAGGGCTCTCCAGAAGTCGAGCCGCTCCCGCAGGGTGGTGAGCTGGCCCAGGTAGACGATCCGGGGATCACTGCGGGCGGCCGCTTCCACGCTCCGCCGCAGCGAGCCCCCTCCCGCCAGCAAGAGCGAGCAGTCCTCACTGGCCGCCTCGGTGAATCCCCGCAGCAGCTCGCTGATTCCCTTCTCCGGGTCCAGCCGCCCCATGTAGCCGACTACCAGCCGCTTGGAAGGCAGCCGGTCGCGGCGCAGGCGCGAGGGGCCGGGACTGAACTGGTTGGTGTCGACCGCGTTGGGTACCACCTCGATCCGGCCCGGATCCAGCCCGATCTCGGACAGACGGCGGCGGTGGTCTTCCGAGAACACGATCACCCGGTCGTACTCACGGAGTCTGGGCGCCCAGTAGCGGTGGAGCTGGTGCATCACCATTTCCCGGCGGCTGCCGGGGCGGCCGAACGGGAGGTGGAAGGTGCACACGGCACAGGCGCCCACCCTCCGCGCCTCCCTTCCCAGCCAGCCGTCGCTGAGCGTGAAGCTGAGCGAGCAGTGAAGCACGTCTGGGCGCTGCTGGTGGAGCCATGCGGAGATCCGCCGCCGCTCCCCGGGCGCCAGGACGGTAACCGTCTTGAATCGCCTGGTCCACCAGCTGAAGTTGTGACGCTGATCTACCGGAACCCAGTCCCCGTCCGCGCTGGCGTGGTGAAAGTAGACCTCGCAACCACGATCCACCAGGCCGCTGACCACCTGGCTCGAGTAGGTGGTCAGGCCGTCGCTGCGCCGGCCGACGGCGTGGCCGAACCAGGCCACGCGCAGGTGGGGGCCCGAACCCGGACGCTCAGTCTGGCCGTGCGTGGCCATCGGCAGTGAACAAGCGGTCGCGGTCAAAGGGAAACCACTCGTACGGCCAGCGGCGGACCGCCGCCTCGAAGTAGCGCATGATTGGCGCCAGAGCCTGGTCCGGAGGAGTGCCCCTCGCCACTCGCAAAGGCGGGTGGGCCTCGAGCAGGTAACCACCAGCTGGGGTGTGGCTGGTGGTTACCGCCACCAGCGGGACCCCGCTGTGGGCGGCCAGCAAGCCCGGTGCCACGGAGAAGTAGGTGCGCCGGCCGAGAAAGTCAACCGTCACCGAGGGGGTGTCGCCGGGGATGTCAGCCAGCAACGCCAGCCAGCGGCCGCTCCGCAGTGTCGCGATCAGTTTCCGGGGTGAGCGCGCGGCGGCCACCGCCTCGATGCCCAGCAGGCTGCGGGCCCAGATCACAAGGCGCGCCAGCGAGTGGTTCTGCTCGTCGGCCATGACCGCCGTGATCGGGATACCCAGCGCTGTGGAGGCGTAGGCGCCCGCCGCGTCCCAGCTTCCCTGGTGGATCAGGACCAGGATGCCTCCCTGTCCTCCCTCCTGAACCTCGAAGAAGTGGTGCGCCCCCGCCACTTGGAATAGGGGTATGAGCTTGCGACGAGGCAAACGGTGCAGGTACACAAAGTCGAGTGCGGTGCGGGCGTACCGGCGGTAGCTCTGGGCGGCGTAGCGCCTGGCCCGACGGCGCCCGATCCCCGGAAAACCTGCCCGGTAGTTGGCGATGGTCGCCTCGCGCCGCGAGGGCTGGAGAGCGAAGCAGGCGTTGGCGACGGCATCGGATACGAAATAGCGACGCCGGCCCAGCAGGTGCAGCACGGCAGCGGTGAGATCCAGCCCGGTCCGAAGGGGCCAGGGGGGCAACTCCGCTGAGCGCTCAGGCACCAGTCGATTGTCTCAGCCGCCTCAGCGGGGCCAGCGGAGTAGGTTGGACCGATGAACCGTCTTGCCGGCGAGTCCAGTCCCTACTTGCGCCAGCACCGGGGCAACCCGGTGGACTGGTACCCCTGGGGCGAGGAGGCGTTCGCGCGGGCGCGCCTCGAGGACCGGCCGGTCCTGCTCAGCGTCGGCTACGCCGCCTGCCACTGGTGCCACGTGATGGCGCACGAGTCCTTCGAGGACGCCGAGATCGCAGCGCTCCAGAACGAACTCTTCGTCAACATCAAGGTGGATCGAGAGGAGCGACCCGACGTGGACCGCGTCTACATGGAAGCGCTGCAGGCGCTCACCGGTTCCGGGGGCTGGCCGATGACCGTCTTCCTGCTGCCGGACGGGCGGCCCTACTTCGCCGGCACCTACTTCCCGCCGGAAGAGCGCCAGGGCCTGCCCGCGTTCCCGCGGGTGCTGCGGGCGCTGGCGGCTGCGTACCGGGACCAGCGATCCGAGGTGGAGGCGACCGCCGAGCGCCTGAGCGGCGCCATCCGGGCCCCGTCGTTGCTGGATCGCCCGGATCAGCCCCACGAGTTCTCGGAGCTGCTAGAGCATGCGGCCGAGCGCCTGGTGGAGGCGTCGGACCGGGAGCACGGCGGCTTGAAAGGCGAGCCCAAGTTCCCTCAATCTGCTGCCTGGGAGTTCCTGCTCGCAATGGGCGCGCGCAATCCGGGCGCGCGAGCGGTGGTGGAGGAGGCGCTCTCGGGAATGGCCAGCGGGGGTATCCACGACCAGCTGGGAGGCGGGTTCCACCGCTACAGCGTTGACGGCATTTGGGCGGTTCCCCACTTCGAGAAGATGCTTTACGACAACGCCCAGCTGGTCCGTCTCTACCTGCACGGCTGGCAGGCGCTGGGAGAACAGCGTCACCTGGAGGTGGCCCGGAGCACGGCCGACTTTCTCCTCCGTGATCTGCAACTCCCCACCGGGGGATTCGGCGCCAGCCTGGACGCGGACACCGGGGCTGGCGAGGGCGCCTACTACCGCTGGACCGGGGACCAGCTCGAGGCGGCCCTGGGAAGGGAGCCATCTCTGCTGGCGCGCCAGCTCTTCGACCCAGCCCCGCTGGGCGATGGAGGCTATGTGCTCCGGGGCGTCTCTGATCTGGAGCGGCTGGCCGGCCGGACCGGTTTGGCGCTCCCCGAACTCCAGCAGCGGCGCGCGCAACTGGTGCAGAGCCTGGCCCAGACGCGCTCGCAAAGAGTCGAGCCGGCGCGCGATGACAAGCTGGTCGTGGGTTGGAACGCTCTGGCCATCCGCGCCCTGGCTGAGCTGGCGGTGGCGCTGGGCGAGCCAGGTTACCTGGATGCGGCGGTGAAAGCTGCCGACGCCATCCGCTCCGCCCGCTCCGCGCCCGGCCTGCCGCGGCTGGTGGAGAACGGGAGGGGTCGCCTGACCGCCACCCTCCAAGACGTGGCCAACCTGGGGCTGGCCGGTCTCGCGCTGCACGAGGCAACCGGCGACTCCAGCTGGTTCCAGCTGGCGCGGGAGATGGCCGAACTTGGCGACGAGGAGTACTGCGATCCCGCAGGGCCCGGCTGGTACGACACGCCGCAGGGACACGATCCCAATTTGGTGGTGCGGCCGAAGACCCTCGAGGACAGCCCGGAACCTTCCGGGACCGCCCAACAGGTCCAGCTCCTGCTTCGCCTTCACGCCCTCACCGGCGACTCTCGCCACTTCGACGCGGCGGCTTCTGTCCTGCGGGCGCTCGGTCCCTCTCTGACCCGGTATCCCGCCGCCTTCGGTGCGCTCTTGGAGGGTGCGTGGTTGGCGGAGCGGGGTCTGGTTGAACTGGCACTGGTGGTGCCCCCGGGCACGAGCCACCTGAGCCTGCTGCGCCAAGCCCGGAGCCATCACCTGCCGCAGCTGGTGGTGGGAGTTGCCGGTGTCCCGGCGCTGGGGTCCGCACCAGCGCTGACACGGGACCGAGACCCGATCGGCGTCGCCGCCACCGCGTTCGTGTGCTCGAACTTCGCCTGTCGACGACCGGTGACGGAACCAGCAGCCCTTCAGGCCGAGCTGGAGGAGGCGGCCGCCCCCGCCTAGTGCTCCCTGGCAGAGGTGGCATGTGCGCGCAGCTCGCCGACTACGCGTGGCTGCGACAACCGTCGCGGCTCCTGACACACCTGAGTTCTGCACCTAATTCAGGCTCCGCACTTACCGATGTAAGCCTTTGGGCCCAAAAACTCGAACGACTACCCGGGCGTCCCGTTCAACCGAGCGACGGTGTGCGTCAGCGCCTTGCGCGACTGGTAGGGGTCCCGGCGCCCGGCCTCTTCCTCGGCCGCCGCCAACTTGGCGAAGTCAGGGCCTGGCTGCGCGGGGCCCCAGTGGTCGCTGAAGAGCCGCACTGCGCACCAGGCGACGACAGTGGCTCCCCTTGCTATCAAAGCCGCCCGGACCTCCCCCGGCTCGTCCGCGCGGAGAGCCTCGATGCCGAGGCGGTTCTGCTAGTAGCGGGTGTCGAAGGCCTTCACGGCACCTTCCCAGTCCGTCATCCCGGCCCGCATGGCAATGCCTGCCCGGTTCCTCGTCACCACTGAGAGGAGCCCGCCGGTGCCGGCACGCCTCGCACATTGCGGCAGCCGTCGGGTCGAGGGCAGGGGAGGTACATGGCGACGCCGTGGCAGCACACGACGTCTTAGCAGCCTGTGTGCTCGGGCCCGAGAGCGAGCAGTTCGCCGCGCACGAACGCGAGGCGACGGCGGACGCTGGACGGTTCGTCGGCAGCGGCACGGCGCGCCTCGTCCAGCAGCTGGCCCGATAGGTCGAGGCCGACTACTTCGTGGCCGAGCCGGGCTCAGCGCAATGGCCTGGGTGCCCTGCCCGGAGCCGGCGTCGAGCACCCGGAGCGGTCCCCCTGCCCGTGGGAGGTCGGCGACAAGCTGGCGGTGCACGAGCTCCTGGCGAACGGCGTCGCGGACGAGCCCGAGGCCCGACAACCATGCGTCTGCGGCGGCGCCAAACTTGTCCTCCTTGCTCATCGGGCTCACCGTAGGCGACGAGGACGCCACTGCTTTACCGAAGTGGCAGCCCACCGCCACCACTGACAAAGGGTCGGCGCTGGCTCTGTTTGGTCAGGAGGTGGCCCGAGCACGGATACCCAGGAAGAAGAGGAGGCCGACGTACACGGGCGGTTGTCGCGCCAGGAGAGGCTCAGGACTGGGCTCTTCGACTTCCTTGCGGCGAACACCGAGCCGTAGAGTTGCAGAGTTCACTCCTGCAGAACTTGCCTTGGCGACATGAGCGCCTGATAGCCGCGCCGAACCGCGTTTTGGATACGTGCGTCTGCCTCCCAAGGCCACTCTCCCTCGGCCAACGCGTCGTCAACCGGCACACCGAGGCCAGCGAGCGCCTCGACTGTCTTCACGATCTGAGAGATCTCATCTCGTTGCATTCGGACGAATGTACGATCCACCACCACGCCGTGCCCCGGGACGGTCAAGGTCTCGTCCGTCGTCAGCCTGAGCACGTTGTCGAGGGTGGTCGGCCACTCAAGGGGCCACGAATCCATCCCTATCCAGGGTTTTGCCGACTCCTCGATCAAGTCTCCAGCGACCAGAACGTCTACGTCCATGATTCGGAGGACGATGTCGCCGGAAGTGTGGCCGCGGCCCGGGAACACCAGTTCAACCGCCCGATCTCCTAGATCTAGCGTGCGCGCATCGGCGAAGGTCTCGTCTGGAATGACGATTTCGGTGGCCGCGACCTCAGCACCGTGGGCATCATCTCGAGATTCGATGAGGCGTTTCATGTGCTCGCCCTTGTCGGCCAGCCAATTCGCAGCCTCTTCGTGAGCATGAATCGGCGCTCCCCGAGTGCCCTCACGGAAAGCTGCGTTGCCGAAGGTGTGATCCCAGTGCCAATGACTGTTGACGACGTGAACCACGGAGCCAGCGCCGAGCCGATCCAGGTCCTCGAGCACGTTGCGCCCTGCCGCAGCAGAGCCGTGCGTGTCCACCACAACGAGGCCCCGCTCGCTGCCAATCGCGGTGATGTTGACGTCCGCCCAGTCGTAGCGTGCAACCCAAACCCGGTCGGCGATTTCTGTGAAAGCGACCATGACCGCGACGATAGCGAGTGGTTGAGCCACGCGCAGCCGACCCATGAGAGTCGGCAACTCCCTTCTCGCAAGGCGGCGGTCGCGAACAGGCAGAACGTTTGCTTGCGCGGCACCCAGAGGCACGCTGTTAGAGCGCGCAGCGACGGATCGGGCACCCCGCCCGCTAGCTGGGCGAGCAGATGGGCATCCCAAGCCACCTCCGCGACGGAGGATTAGGTCGCCTCGAGGCGGCGCCGCCTCGCTAGGCAAGAGTCTTCTCGGGGAGGTTGTTTGATGGCGACAGGGCGGCCGCTGGCGGTAGTCACTGGTGCGAGCGCCGGGATCGGCGAGGCGTGCGCTCGGCACCTGTCGCGGGCTGGATTCGACCTCCTCCTCGGCGCGCGCCGGGAGGAGCGCCTGCAGCCGTTGGCGGCTGAGCTCGGCGCCCGATACCGGGTGCTGGACGTGACCGATCCGGTCAGCGTCTCGGAGTTCTGCCAGGGCGTCGAGGAACTCGCCGTCTTGGTCAACAACGCGGGCGGGGCCAGGGGGCTGGAGCCGATCGAGCAGACGGTTCCGGAGAACTGGAGCTGGATGTGGGAAGTGAACGTCATGGGCTTGGTGCGCATGACCAAGGCCCTGATCCCCGCCCTGGAGCGCTCCGGACGCGGGCTCATCCTCAACCTGTCCTCGATCGCCGCGATGGAGGTGTACGAGGGCGGAGCCGGCTACACCGCCGTCAAGCACGCGGTGCGGGCGATCAGCCGCACCTTGCGGCTCGAGCTCGTCGGGCGGCCGATCCGGATCACCGAGCTCTGTCCCGGGCTGGTTCGCACCGACTTCTCCATCAACCGCTTCCAGGGAGACGCGGAGCGGGCGGAGCGGGTCTATGCCGGGGTGGATGCGCTCACGGCGGACGATGTGGCCGAGGTGGTGGTGTTTGCGGCCACCAGGCCGCCGAACGTGGATCTGGACGAGATCGTGATCCGCCCGGTCCAGCAGGCGACCTCCTACAAGGTGGCCCGGCGCTAGGCCAGCTCGGTCTCGACTTGGCGGCGCGGATCCAGGGCCCACTCGCTGTAGGAGCCGGGGTACAGCTTGACGCCGGTGATGCCGGCGGTCTCCAGGGCCAGAATCAGGGCCGCTGCGGTCACCCCCGATCCGCAGTACGCGGCGGCGGGAGCTGCGCCGCCCAAGCGCTGGCCAACCAGGTCGCGAAGCTCCTGCGGCGACCGGGGATGGCAGCCAGGTAGCGCCTCGGTCCAGGGCAGGCTGGTGGCGCCGGGGATGTGCCCCGGCCGCGGGTCGAGCTGGTTCGGCACCCCGCGAAAGCGCTCGCTGGAGCGCGCATCGAGAACGGGCAGGCCCTCGTCCAGGAACCGCTGGACCTCGTCGGCATCCACCCGACCCGCAAAGCTGGTGACCGTCAGGCCGCCGGCGGTGGCCGCCTCGTCACCTCCCCGGGTGGGTCCAGATGCTGCCAGCCAAGCCTGCCAGCCGCCCTCCAGCACCGCGACCTCCGACAGCCCCACCGCCCTCAGCATCCACCAAGACCGGGCTGCCGCCCCGGTGCATTCGTCGTAGACCACCACCCGGTTGGCGGCCGAGATGCCGACCGCTCGCATCGCCGCCCCGAAGTTCTCGGGCTCAGGCAGCGGATGCCGGCCGTTAGCCCCGGGCGGCCCCGCCAGATCCCGGTCCAGGTCAACGAACTGTGCCCCGGGGATGTGGGAGAGCTGGTAGGCGTCGCGACGGGCACCCTTGGCCAGGTCCCAGCGTGCGTCGAGCACGACCAGGTCGCGGTCCTGCAGGTGGGCGATGAGCCACTCGGGGCTCACCAGGGGCTTGGTGAAGGCGGGCATGGCACCATGATCGCGGCGGGGACCGTCGGGCGCTGGGCGAAGCGTGCGAGCAACGGGCTTTGATCGGAGGCTGAGGTGGCGGTGGCAGATCCGGCTCGCTGTCTGGTTGTCGGTCGGCTGCCCGAACCGGACCTGGTGCTGGCGGCCCAGATGGTGGGCCGGGATCGGGTCAAGTTCATCGTTGCCGGCCCGGAGACGAACATGCACCGGCTCGGCCGGGTTGACGTCATCCTGCGGCTCTTCCCGGGCCGGCTTGGCGGCCTGCCTGAAGACCCGTTTCGCGAGGCGCTGGCAGCGCATCCCGAAGTGCGTTGGGTGCACTCCGTCAGCGCCGGCATCGATGACCTGGAGCCGCTGTTCGACCAGTTCGACCAGGCGGTGCTTACCCACTCTGCAGGAGTCACCGCCGGGCCTATTTCCGAATTCGTGATCGCGTGCCTTCTCCACCACGTGAAGGCATTCCCGGAGCTGGACCGGCTCCGGCAACAGCATTTTTTTCAGGAAGTTAGAATGCGGGAGCTGGCTGATCTGCGGGTGGCGGTGATGGGGATGGGGCGCATAGGCCAGGAGGTGACCCGGCGGCTGTACCAGTTCGGCACCCGGGTGGTTGCAGTCCGCCGCCACCCCCAGCTTCCCTCCGGATCCGGGGTGGAGGAGGTGTTCGGTGCCGAGCGCCTGGAGGAGGCGGTGACTGGGGCAGACGCCCTGCTGATCGCCGCCCCGCGGACTCCCGAAACCCGCGGCCGGGTCACCGCCGGGGTGCTGGCGAAGTTGGCGGAAGGCAGTGTCCTGATCAACGTTGCCCGGGGCGCGATCGTGGACGAGCCGGGTCTCCTGGTGGCCATGGCCGAGGGGCGGCCGGCCGCCGCCTATCTGGACGCCTTCGCGCAGGAGCCGCTGCCGGCCAGCTCGCCGCTCTGGCGGGCCCCCGGCGTCTACGTCAGCCCCCACGTGAGCTGGAGTTCGGAGCACTTCGCCAGGAGGACTTCGCGGTTCTTCGCCGAGCAGATGGTGCGCTGGTTGGCTGGCGAGCCGCTGCTGAACCGGGTGGACCCGGCTCTGGGCTACTGAGGCTGCACCGGTCGGCGCGGCTCCCGTGCCATACTCGTCCGGGGCGGTTCCGCTGGTGGCTCGGCGGACGATTTCGCCGATGAGCGCAGGGCGCCCCAGCGTGACAGCCCCAGTGGAGCCGAGACCGTAGGAGACTTTGCGTGAGCGTGGCGGACGCTCCCGCCGGACCGCGGACGCGTCCCGGTCTGGCGCTGACCGTGATCGTGATCGGCGTGCTGATGGCCGCCGTGGACACGACCATCGTGGTGTTGGCGCTCCCCGAGATGG
This sequence comes from Candidatus Dormibacteria bacterium, assembly GCA_046703825.1. GTDB lineage: Bacteria > Chloroflexota > Dormibacteria > Aeolococcales > Bog-877 > JBJKSO01. The sequence continues at coordinate 51,085 of JBJKSO010000105.1, read as the reverse complement.
AGCGAGCTCTGCATGTCCCGCTCGCCCACGTGGTCTGGGTCATCATCGGCTACCTGCTGGTGATCACCCTGCTGGCAACCCAGGTTGGCCGGCTCGGGGACATGTTCGGCCGGGTGCGCATGTACGAGGCCGGTTTCATCATCTTCATCGTCGGCTCGGCGCTCTGCGCCCTGGCCGTCAACGAAGCCACCATCATCGGATTCCGGATCGTCCAAGGAGTGGGAGGGGCGCTGATCAGCGCCAACAGCGGCGCCGTGATCGCCGACAACTTTCCTGCCCACCTCCGGGGCCGGGCCTACGGCTTCAACAGCGCGGGCTGGAGCGTCGGCGCGATTCTCGGCATCCTCCTCGGCGGCGTGATCATCACCTACGTCGATTGGCGCTGGATCTTCTGGATCAACATTCCCGCGGGGCTGATCGCCTTCGCCATGGCCCTGCGGGTGCTTCACGACCATGGGCCCCGGGTGCGGCAGCGGATGGACTGGGCCGGAATGCTGGCGCTTGGGGGTGGCCTCTTCGGCGTGCTCTGGTCCATGACCTCGCTGGCGACGTCCAACCTGGCGCCTTCGACCATCGGGTTTTTGGTTGGCGGGATAGTGCTGCTGCTGGTTTTCGTGCTGCTGGAGCGGCTCATCCGCGCCCCGATGGTCAACCTTTCCCTGTTCCGCATCCCGACCATGACCCCTGCCCTGCTGGCCTCCTTGCTGCAATCGCTGGCCAACTTCGCGGTCCTGTTTTTGGTGATCATGTACCTGCAGGGCGTGCGGCGCCTGAGCCCGCTCGACGCCTCTTTGCTGCTGGTGCCGGGATACCTCCTCGGCGGCGTGGTGGGACCGGCCGCGGGCCGGCTCTCCGACCGTATCGGGGTGGTCTGGCCGGCAACGGTCGGACTCGTGCTCGAAAAGGTTGCGCTTTTGCTCTACGCCCAGCTGGGCGTCTCCACCGGCCTCTGGCTGATCGTCGTCGCCTCGATCGTCAACGGCGTCGGGGCGGGGGCGTTCTTCCCCGCCAACAACGCCTCCGTGATGAAGGTGGCTCCCGGTCGGGCCTTCGGCACCGCCTCGGGACTGCTGCGCACCTTCGCCAACGTCGGCATGGTCTTCTCCTTCTCCGTGGCGATCCTGATCGCCGCCCGCTCCATTCCCCGCGGGGTAGCCTTCGCCATCTTCGTCGGGACGTTCCGCCTCAGCCCCCAACTGGCCGGAAGCTTTACCTCGGGTCTGCACGCGGCCTTCTACGCTTCGATGGTCTTCATGGCGCTTGCGGCGGTTCAATCCGGGTACCGCGACCTGAGCCGTCGCGGTGCCGCCGCCGGGCCGGCCGCGCCGACCGGCGGCGAGTCGGCAACGACTCCCTCCACCGCTGCCGCCTCACCGGCGAGCCGCCCCTCGGCCCGCGGCTAGACCGGGGCCGGACCTGGTGAACGGCCCTTCGCCGGGGCTAGGCAGGCGTGGGCCGTACGGAGGTCTTCCAGGAAACCGTCGAAGGCGACCGTGCGGCTCTCCCCGTCCGGGGCCCGCAGTATCGAGGCCGGGTGCACCGTGACCACTACCCGCACACCGCCGACGTCCAGCGGGCGCCCGCGCAGAGCGCAGATGGGCGCCGAGGTACCGAGGACCCCGGCCACCGCGGTCGACCCCAGGCAGATGATGACGCGGGGCCGCACCAGTGAGATCTCCGCCGCGAGCCAGAGGCGGCAGGCCGAGACCTCGCTGGCGGAGGGCCGCTTGTGGATGCGCCGCTTGCCGCTGGCGGCCGGCGCCCACTTGAAGTGCTTGATCGCGTTGGTCAGGTAGACGCCTTCGCGCTCGATGCCCACCTCCTTCAGGGCGGCGTCGAGCAGGTGCCCTGAGGGTCCCACGAACGCCCGGCCCGCTAGGTCCTCACGATCCCCCGGCTGCTCCCCGACCAGCATCGCCTGCGCCGGCTGGGGTCCCTCGCCGAACACCGTCTGGGTCGCCCGCTGATAGAGGCTGCAGCGGGTGCATGCCGCAGCCGCTTCCCGCGCCGTCCCCAGCGACCTGAACCCCTCCTCGGCCGACGGCAGGCTCAGCTCGTGCGGCACGTGGCACGCCGGCCGCTCAGAGCCCTAGGGCCTGGCGCAGTTCCGGCCCGTGACGCCGCGAGACGGGCACTGACAGCTCGGGTAGGCGGTCCAGCCGCAGCAGGTAGGTCCCGTTGAAGAACGGGTCCACCGCCCGCACGTGGTGCAGGTTGACGATGAAGTGGCGGTGCACCCGCATGAAGCCGTGTCCGGCCAGCCGGGCCTCCAGCTCTTGCAGGCTGAGGCGGGCGGGATACCGGCCGCTGTCAGTCATCAGCATCACCCGGTCGCCTTCCACCTCTGCGACCCGGATGTCCTCGACCGGAACCAAAACGATCTGACCCCGATGCAGCACCGCTAGCCGATCAAGCTGGCCGGAGGGGTGATCCTCCTGGCCGTTGTCCGGAGTCTGGCGGGCAGCCTGCAGGCGCTCCAGGGTCTGCCCCAGACGGTCGGCACGGACCGGCTTGAGGAGGTAGTCGAAGGCGGGGATCTGGAAGGCCTCCACCGCGTGCTCGTCGAAGGCGGTCACGAACACCACCGGCAGGTCCGGCCGCATCTCGCGCACCACCCGGGCCAGATGGAGCCCGTCCAGTCCTGGCATGCGGATGTCCGAGAAGAGGGCGTCCAGTTCGCCCGCCGCCAAGTGGTCGAGGCAGGCGCCGGCGTCCTCAGCCTCGCGCACCTCCTGCACGGTCGCGAAACCGCGCAGCAGGTAGGCGAGTTCCTCGCGGGCCGGCTGCTCGTCGTCCACCACGAGGAGGCGCAGCCCGGCGGGCATCAGGAGGCCTTGGCCCGGGGCCTGGCTTTGGGTATCCGCACTGACACCACAGTGCCCCGCCCCGGGGAGGAGTCGATGTGCAGCGTGTGGGCCGGCCCGAAGGTGTAGCTCAGCCTGCGGTTGATGTTCGCCAAAGCCCCGGACGGTTCGGAGAGGTCCGCGGGCGGCTCGAAACCCTCGCCGTCGTCGCCCACGGAGATGACGCACTCCCCGCCGTGCTCGGCCGCCTCGATGACTATCTCCGCCCGTCCCGCCCGCTTCTCGATGCCGTACTTGACGGCGTTCTCCACCAGAGGCTGCACCAGCAGCGCGGGCACCGCGGTTCCCAGCACCTCGGCCTCGACCTGGTAGCGGACCGTGAGCCGGTCGCCGTACCGGGCCTGGGCGATGTTGAGGAACTGGTGCACGTAGACCAGTTCGTCGGCCAAGGTGGTGAGCTCGGCGGTCGGGCCGCGAAACGCCCGCCGGCTGAAGTCGGCGAACTCGACCAGGAGCTCCCGAGCCCGTTCGGGGTCGGTCCGGATGAAGCTGGCGATGGTGGCCAGCGTGTTGTAGATGAAGTGGGGTGAGATCTGGGCTCGCAGTGCCTTCAGCTCCGAGCGGTCCAGGGCCGCCTGGTGCTGCTCGGCGCGCTGGAGCCGCAGCTGGGTGGCCAGCAGCTGGGCCAGGTCGGTGCTGACCCGCAAAGCGGCCTGGCTCGGCGGCGCCGGGTAGTAGGTGAGCAGCGCCACCCGCGGCTGCTCGACCGCCGCCAGGGGCACGATCAGCGCCCAGCGCAGGGGGCAGACCGGCACCACCTCCTCGGGGTGAAGTTCCAGCAGTTGCGCCCGGGATGCCGCGGTCGCCTCCGTGACAGCGGCCTGCTCGAGTGGAGAGTGGCGGGCGTGCTCCTCGGCCCGGCTGCCTGGGGCGGCCTGGAAGGCGATCAGCATGCCACCCTGATAGAGGGCGGCGGCCGGGATCCCCGACTGGCGCACCAAAGTCTTCAGCACCCTTAGCGCGCTGCGGGGGTTGAGGCCCTGGCGGAGGGTGGCCACTGCTGACCCGGCAAAGTCGAGGGCCCGCACCATCGCCCGCTCCTCCATCGCGGTGTAGGCGAAGCGCCGCCGGCGCAGCAAGAGAAAGATGCCGAGGCTGGCCGCGCCGGTCAGCACCAACTCCAGCAGGACCGCGTCTGTCCAGGACATGTGGGGATGATGCCCAGCCAAAGGCTCGGCCGCAATCCGATCGGGGCTTGACGGGCGCGCGACAATAGAGGGGACACTTCGAATGGATCCATTTCAAGCCCGCACCGACCTTCGGCCCCTGGCGACGTCCCAGCCCCTCGCAGAGGCGCGCTTAGAGGTTGAAGGCCTGCGGCTGGAGTGGCTGGCGCTGGTCGGCCGCTCCCGGCTCGCGCAACGCGTCAGCCACCTGCAGGTGGCGGCTTGGGTGGCGTGGACGCGGTGGCAGGCGGCCAAAGAGCGTCTCGATGCCCTGGAGGCTCGGCAGAAGCTCTGACCTGGCGGCGGGACCTGGTACGGCTGGTGAGAGCAGTGGCCTGGAGCCTAGCGGGGCGAGCCCTAGAGCCAGAGTTGGAATCCCGCCGCGAAGTTGAGGGCGGCGGCGAACATCAGGTAGAGCAGCCAGGCCCCGGTGATCACGTGAAAGAGGCCCAGCGCCCGCTCCCCGAGCGAGACCTTGAGGCTGGCGAAGATGTCCGCCAGGTACACGAGGGTCAGGCCGAAGAACAGCAGCCCGACGGGTATGTCGCTGTCGACGAAGAAGACGATCATGCCCAGCACCGAGATCCAGAAGAAGGCGAAGGCCATGAAGGCGTTCGGCCTCGGGTCGGCACCGCGGGCCCGGTTGAAGCCGATCGCGAACCAGTGAATGCCGTAGGCGCTGAACGCCAGAGCGGCCATGTAGAGGGCGGGGTCGGTGAAGCTGTGGAACCAGGCGAGACCAATGAACAGGTAGGTGCCGGTCATGAACTGGCAGAAACCCGGCAGCCAGATGCCCCAGACGCCGGTGCTCAAGTCCACAGAGGGGTTGCGGCTGGGGTAGCCCAGCAGCTCCTGGGGTCCGTAGATGCAGTAACCGGTGCCCAGCCCGAAGAATCCAAGCGCTATGGGCGGGTACGCCGAGGCTGGAAAGGTGACGGTGGTTGGGTCAACCACAGGAGTGCCTCCTTGACCTGCGACTACTTTTACCACCACCGCCCCGGGGCTGCTGCAAACCCGATTGATTGCTTCTCGGCAGGCCTTGGACCGGTGGTCGCCAGCGATAGGCGCCCAGATTGGTTTTGCTGCACCTCGACTTAGCAGCGAGTTAGGTCCGACCTGTGCTCGAGCGGTAAACACCAAGAGATCGTCGAGTTCTTGAAGGTCGGCGAAGACGGAGGGGGACGCCAGCGCCGCGCAGTTCGGCTCGGCATCCGCGATCGCAGCCGGGTTGGAGATGGTCGGTAATGCCAGCGCCGACCGCGAGGGCTCTACCGCCGGGGCCGTGCGCCACATCTTCAACCCGTCTGCCTAGCTGGTCTCCACCCGGGAGCGGTAGTGCCGCTCGGCCGCGGGGATCGGCCGCTAGCCCGCTGATATGGACCGCTCGGCCGCTCGCCGCTGGTCATACCGCGGTGCTCTCCCCTAGCCTCCTGCCAGAGGGGTGGTTAAGGCTGCCTTTCGGGACTGCGCCCGCAGGGGCGGCACCGTCACGCACAGGAGGGCGAGGATGGCGACAGTCGAGAGGACGATCGAGGCCCTGCAGCAAGAGAGCCGCACTTTCCCGCCGCCCGCGGAGTTCGCGGCTCAGGCCAACGCGCAGCCGGAGATCTACCAGCGCTCGTACGAGGACTTCTGGACCGAGGAGGCGCAAAAGCGGGTCACCTGGTTCAAGCCGTTCGAAAAGCTCTACGAGTGGAACCCGCCCTATGCCAAGTGGTATCTGGGCGGCCAGCTGAACGTCTGCTACAACTGCGTCGATCGGCATGTCGAGGCCGGCAAGGGAGACAAGGTCGCCTTCTACTGGGAGGGCGAACCGGTCGACGAGCGCCGCACCATCACCTTCTCGGACCTCCAGCACGAGGTGGTGCGGTTCGCCAACGGCCTAAAGAAGCTCGGCGTCGGCAAGGGCACCCCGGTCGCGATCTACATGGGAATGTGCCCGGAGTTGCCAGTGGCCATGCTGGCCTGCACTCGGCTCGGTGCTCCGCACACGGTCGTCTTCGGGGGTTTCTCGTCCGAGGCGCTGGCGGGCCGGATGAACGACATGGAGTGCGAAGTCCTGATCACCCAGGACGAGGGTTGGCGGCGCGGCGGCAGGGTGCCGCTCAAGGCCAACTCCGACGGAGCCATGGCCATGAGCCCCACGGTCAAGCGCTGCGTCACGGTGCGCCGCACCGGTGGCGCGGTCAACATGCAAGAGGGCCGGGACGTCTACCACGACGATCTGCTCCAGGACTGCAGCGACGACCCCGCCACCTGCCCTTGCGAGCCGATGGACTCCGAGGACTTGCTCTACCTGCTGTACACCAGCGGGACCACCGCCAAGCCCAAGGGGATCGTGCACACCACCGGGGGTTACCTGGTGGGGGTGGCCACTACCCACTACTACATCTTCGACGTCAAGCCAGACTCGGTCTACTGGTGCGCCGCCGACATCGGCTGGGTGACCGGCCACAGCTACATCCTCTACGGGCCGCTCTGCAACGGCACCACCGGAGTCATCTACGAGGGGATTCCCAACTTCCCCAACGAGGAGCGCTGGTGGGAGATCATCGAGCGCTACAAGGTCGACATCCTCTACACGGCACCCACCACCATCCGCACCCACATGAAGTGGGGCCCGGAGCACGCCAAGAAGCACGATCTCAGCAGCCTGCGCCTGCTCGGCACCGTCGGCGAGCCGATCAACCCGGAAGCCTGGATCTGGTACCGCGAGCACGTTGGCGGCGGTCGGACGCCGGTGGTTGACACCTGGTGGCAGACCGAGACCGGCATGATCCTGATCTCGCCGCTCCCGGGGGTCACGACGCTGAAGCCGGGATCGGCGACCAAGCCCTTCCCGACCATCGACGCCGCGGTCTACGACGAGCAGGGCAACGAGGTCCCACCCGGAGGCGGCGGCTACCTGGTCATCCGCAAGCCATGGCCGGCCATGCTGCGCGGCGTCTACAAAGATCCAGATCGCTTCGTCCAGACCTACTGGAGCCGCTACAAGGACACCTACTTCGTCGGTGACGGCGCCCGTAAGGACGACGACGGCGACTTCTGGCTCCTGGGCCGGATCGACGACGTGATGAACATCTCAGCCCACCGGATCTCGACCATCGAGGTCGAATCTGCCCTGGTCGACCATTCCACGGTGGCGGAGGCGGCCGTCTGCGGCCGCAGCGATCCGCAGACGGGCCAGGCGATCGTCGCCTACGTGACTCTGAAGGGCGGCAAGGAGGGCTCGGTCGAGCTGCTCCAGGAATTGCGCGAACACGTGGGCAAGAAGATCGGCAAGATCGCCGCGCCGGCCAACATCGTCTTCACCCCCGAGCTTCCCAAGACCCGGTCCGGGAAGATCATGCGCCGGCTGTTGCGGGATGTAGCGGAGCACCGCGAGCTTGGAGACACCACCACCCTCGCTGACGAGTCGGTGGTCAACGAGCTGCGCTCGCGGGCAGTCACAGAGGAGGGCAAGGAGAACTAGCACCGGCTTCTTTCTGTCTTGTTCTGTATCTCATAGAGGAGGTCTTCTGAATTGGCTGCACAGAATCCCCCAATGTCTGGGGCTCCAGCCGCGGCGGCGCCGATGCCGAGCGTCATGCACACCACCGAGGTCGAGGCGATAATCGCTGATCCCGCCCCGCTCGGGCTGGTCGCCTTCGGGATGACCACCATGCTGGCCATGTGGGTGGCCAACGGTGTGGTCCCTGCGGCTTCCGGAGGCGTGGTGCTGGCGATGGCAGCTGCCTTCGGCGGTCTCGGCCAGGTTCTGGCCGGGATGTGGGCATTCCGCCGGGGCAACACCTTTGCCGCGACGGCATTCACCTCATACGGACTCTTCTGGTTCAGCTACTACCTGATCAACGACGTCTTCGCCAAGTCGGCGGTTTCGCCGATGATGGGGCTGTATTTCTTCATGTGGGCCATCTTCACCGCCTACATGTTCGTCGCCGCGCTCCACGGCACTCGGGCAGTGCAGGCCGTCTTCTTCCTGCTGGCGCTGACCTTCCTGCTGCTCGCCTTCGGGGCCTGGGGCAACAGCTCCACTTGGACTCACATCGCCGGCTGGGTGGGCGTGCTTACCGCCATCGCCGCCATGTACACGTCCTTCGCGGACGTGCTGAACGCAACGGCCAAGCGGATCATCCTCCCGACCAACTAGCTTCCGGCAGTCGGCGGAGGGCCTGGCGCCAGGGGCGCCGGGCCCTCCACTTTCGCCGGTGGGCGGCCGCTGGTGCCAGCCCACAGAGGTGCCATGGTCAGGGCGGCCAGGAACATGACCCCGGCGGTGCCCAGGAAGGGGATGGCCAGGTTCACCCCGAACAGCGGTCCGGCCAGCAAGGCCGCGGCGGCCGAGCCCCCCACCTGGACCGAGCCGTACACGCCCTGGAGCTTTCCCATCTCGCGGGGCGCTACCTGGTGGGAGAGCAGCGCCTGGCGCGCCGGCACTCCGGCCACCGAGATCAGGCCCTCGAAGAAGCCCAGCGCGATCAGCCAGGCCGGGGTGGGCAGGAAGGGGTAGGTGGCGGCGAACGCGCCCCCGGTCACGGTGCTGATGCCGATCAGCCATCGGTTGTCGAAGTGGTCGGCGATCCAGCCGGCGGGCCAGGAGGCGACCGCGAAGGGGAGGGCGAAGACGGTGAACGAAAGCCCGATCTCGAAGTTGCTGGCGTGGCGGGCATGCATCAGCAGGCTCCAGTCGGTGTCGTACATCCCGATCAGCACGCCGATGGCGATCGACGAGGCCAGAATCCCCAGGATCACCCGGTTGGTCCAGATCGACTGGGCCACGTGGCCAGGTGGCGTCTCCAGGTGCTGGGGCCGGCCCCGGGGCAGTGTGGCCAGGATGATCAGCGCCTCGATGGCCACGGCTCCGGCGGAGCCCAGGAAGATGGTCGCGAAGGAGACCTGGGCCGCAGCCGCGCCTATCAGTGGCCCGACCACGGTGCCGCCCATCTGGGTGCCGCTGAGCCAGCCGTAGGCACGGCCCCGGCGCTGCGGTGGGACGAAGTCGGCTACCGCCGCCATCGAGATCACCATCGCCGCGCCGCTGGCGGCGCCCTGGACGGCACGAAAGACGACGAACCAGACCGGCGAGGGCGAGAGCGCGAATGCCGCCGTCGCCAGGGCATAGACCACCTGGCTGCCCGCGATCAACCACTTCCGTCCCAGGCGGTCTGACAAAAGCCCGAGCGGGTAGCGGACCGCGAGACCGGCTCCCCAGAAGACGGCCGTCACCAGTCCGATCTCGGCGTAGGAGGCGCCGCCGTGGCGCAGGAAGACCGGCAGGATGGGAAGCACCATGGTCGCCCCAACCGCGTCCATGAGGCTCGCTCCCACCAGCCCGAGCACGGCGACGCGGGCGGTGCGGGGGTCGCCGAAGCTGTCGGTCATTGAGACTGAGCTCCCGAAGGAGGCGGCGCCGCTAACTGCCATCGCTGGCGCCGGGCTTCGGCGCTAGAGCCCGGTGCGACTGCTGAGCGTAAGGCCCGGGCAGGGGAGAGCAAAACCGGGTGGCCTAGAATACGAGTTGAACGGAGGGACCCTATGACCACACCAGTCGAGATCGCCGTGACTCTGGCCATGCTCGTCGTGGTCGCTGGGGGCTCGTTGATCGCCTGGCTCTGGCTCTTCTACACGGGCGACAAGTCCGAGCGGAAGGGGCCTCCGCCGCAGGGATCCGCACAGACCTGACCGGCCAATTGGAGGCTGCCATGACCAACGCTACCGAAAGCCCCGCCAAGCCCGAATCGCCGCAGCCCATCAGGGTTCCGGCTGGGCTCGAGGGGGTGGCGGTATCAGAGACCGAAGTCAGCGACGTCCGCGGCGAGGAGGGCTTCTACCACTACCGCGGCTACAACGCCGTTGACCTGGCCAGACTCTCCTCGTTCGAGCAGGTCTGGCACCTGCTCATCGAGGGCGAGCTACCCGATCGGCAGCAGACGGAGACGTTCCGCAAGCACACGGCCGAGTTGCGGCGGCTGCCGGAGGAAGTGGCGAAGCTGCTTCCCGAGATCGCGCATGTCGAGCCGTTCGACCCGCTGAGCGCCCTGCGCACCGCCGTCTCCCTGACCTCCTCGGGGCTCGGGCTGCGCCCGATCATGGACTTGGACGAGGCCGAGGTGCGCCGCGAGGCGCTGAAGCTGGCGGCTGTCGTGCCGGTGCTGCTGATGCGGCTGTACCGCGCCCACCAGGACCTGCCCCCGGTGGAACCCGACCCAGACCTGGGCTACGCTGGCGCCTACCTGCAGATGCTCACCGGTGAGCGCCCCGACGATGTCCACGCCCGGGCGGTCGAGCAGTACCTGATTCTCACCATGGACCACGGCTTCAACGCCTCCACCTTCACCGCCCGCGTGATCGCCTCCACCGGAGCGGACCTGGGCTCCTGCCTGGTCGGGGCCATCGGGGCGCTCTCCGGCCCCCTGCACGGCGGCGCTCCGTCCCGAGCCCTGCAGACCCTGGACGAGATCGGCACCGAGGAGCGGGCCTACGACTACCTGCGCGACAAGGTGGCCTCCGGTGACCGGCTCATGGGCTTCGGACATCGGGTTTACAAGACCGATGATCCCCGATCCACGCTGCTGCGTGAAGTGGCGCTCGAGCTTGGCGGCGAGCAGGCACGTTTCGCCCAGCACGTGGAACGGACCGCTCTGCGCGTGCTCAACGAGCTCAAGCCGGGACGGCGGCTCTACACCAACGTCGAGTTCTACGCCGGGGTGGTGATGAACACGGCCGGGATTCCCCGCGACATGTTCACCCCGACCTTCGCCAGCAGCCGCACGGTGGGTTGGACCGCCGCGACCTGCGAGCAGAGGGCCCACAACCGCCTCATCCGCCCCTCGGCCATCTACGTCGGACCCGAGCCGCCGCGCCGGCTGCCCGCTGGCTACGGGTACTACTGAGCCCCGGCCGCCATGCCGCCGGGGAGCCGGGCCCCGGCGGCTGCGGCGAGGGCGGCTCAGCCGCCCGCGTTGATACCCAAGTCGAGGATGCGCGCCGCATAGCGGGTGCCCTGCACCACCACCGTGCCTGCGATGACCACCTCGCCGGTCTGAATTGACCCGAGGCTCTCCGAGCTGGGCTTGATCCCCAGTCCCTGGTAGCTGAAGGCCTTGGTGCGCGCCGCGAACTCGATGTCCAGCTGGGAGCCGTTGGGCTGGCTCAGCACCAAGTACCCGTAGCCCCGGCTGCCCCCGGTGGTCGTGAGATCGAGGACCTTACCGGCAACCCGGTTCCGGGGCGGGAAGGGATGGTGCCGGGGTCGGGCACCCGGCGCCGGGGAACTGCTCGGCGTCCCGGACGCCGATACGGCCGTGATGGCGGCGGTCGCGCCGGTCGCGAGGAGCCCGGCGACGACACCGGTGACAAGCAATCTCTTCATGGGTTTTCCTTCTGTTCGAGGTATCCGCGGGAAATCACTCGAGTGCGAGCAAAAACTATCGGACGACCGGAGGACCGTCCTGAATCTCGGCTGAGAGCGCCCGGCGGACGCCGGTCCCGCCGGACCACGGGAGCGGCCAGCCGCGATTCAACGATCCACACGCCCCATCGAGGCTCGCCGACGCTACATTCGCAATGGATGCCCGCGCGGCACCCCCGACGGCTAGGGCCCGGGTCGGAAGCCAGGAGGTGGCCAGGTGGAGTACGGACGCAGCGTGCAGCTTGCCCTTCCCTTTGCCGAAGCGGTGGGCAAGGTGCGGGAAGCCTTCAAGTCCCAGGGGTTCGGTGTCCTCACCGAGATCGATGTGCGCGAGACCCTACGGGAGAAGCTCGGCCTCGAGATGGAGCCGTACCTGATCCTGGGTGCCTGCAACCCCGAGCTGGCGCACCGGGCCCTGGACGTCGAGCGCGACATCGGGATGCTGCTGCCATGCAACGTCGTTGTCCGGGAGCAGGGCGGCAAGACGCTGGTCCAAGCCCTGGACCCGGAGATACTCGCGTCGGTGACGGGACGAGCGGCGCTGGAGCCGGTGGCGGCCGAGGCCGCCGAGCGGGTGCAGCAGGCGCTGGCGTCGCTTCCGGGCCAGGGGGCCTCGAGCGCTCCCGCCACCCCGGGATCGGCCTAGCGCCAGCTCTCCATCAGTGCCCGGAACTGCTCGGCACTGGGGCGCAGCTCCGGTTCGGTCAGATCCCGCAGCGGCGTGTCGACGAGCTGCTCGCGGGTGGCCAGGTCGACCGACTCGGGGTTGACGTAGAGCAGGCCCGTGATCAGCTCGCGGCTCTGCCGGCCGGATTCGATCACGCGCAGGGCCGCCATGCGGTCGCCGGGGTCGTGGTCCGCGCCCAGCTTGCGCAGCCGCAGACGCGAACCGTCGTGGAGGGTTACCTCGGTCGATTCCCCCTCCGGGTACGAGACCTCCACCTCGCGCTGCTCGGGGATGAAGTCCAGCTCCTGGAGCACCAGGTCGTGCTCCTTGACGTAGGCGTAGCTCTTGGTCGACCCCTCGTGGTCGTTGTAGGTGACGCAGGGGCTGATCACGTCCAGGACCGCCGTGCCCCGGTGCGAGAAGGCGGCCTCGAGCAGGGGCACCAGCTGCTGGCCGTCCCCGCTGAAGCTGCGGGCGACGAAGGTGGCGCCCAGCTGGATCGCCAGCGCCGCCACATCGATGGTTTCCAGCTGGTTGACCGCGCCCCGCTTCTGGACCGAGCCGACGTCGGCGGTGGCGGAGAACTGCCCCTTGGTCAGGCCGTAGACCCCGTTGTTCTCCACCACGTACGTGCAGTCAACGTTGCGCCGGACCAGGTGGGCGAAGTTGCCGAGGCCGATGCTGGCGGTGTCGCCGTCCCCGCTGATCCCCAGGAAGAGCAGTTGGCGGTTGGCAGCGGCGGCGCCGGTGGTGACGGCGGCCATCCTTCCGTGCACGGCGTTGAAGGCGTGGGAGCGCTCCACGAAGTACGCGGTGGCCTTCGAGGAGCAGCCGATCCCGCTCATCTTGGCGAGCCGGTGCGGCTCCACGCCATGATCGAAGAGCGCCTTCACGATGTGGTTGGTGATCGAGTTGTGGCCGCAGCCGGCGCACAGGGTTGTTGCCAGCCCCCGGTAGTCGTCCCGGCTGAGCCCGAGCCGGTTGGTCTTGGCCTGGACCGCCATCACGCCCCCCTGACAACCTTGAGCTGGGGCCCGGTTGCGCCCGCGCCGTTGGCTCTGATCTGCTCCAGCACGTCGTCGGCGAACAGCGGCAGACCATCGTAGTGGCGGACCGAGCGCAGCCTGGCCACCAGCTCGGGGCGCAGCTCCGACTTCAGGATCTGAAGCATCTGTCCGTCGCGATTTTGCTCGATCACATAGACCACTGAGTGCGCCTCGACAAAATCATTGACACTCTGGGCCACCGGGAGGGCGCGGAGCCGCAGGTAGTCGGAGGCGGTGCCCGCGCTCCCCAGTCGATCGCGCACCTCGCGCACCGCGTGGTCGGAGGAGCCGAAGGCGATGATGCCCAGCTCTGCCCCGTGCTCGTCCACCAGCGGCTGGGGAACCATCGCGCGCGCAGTCTCCAGCTTGCGCGCCAGCCGGTCCATGATCCGCGAGTAGACCACCTCGCTCTCCGTGTAGCGGGCCGCTTCGTCGTGCCCCGAGCCGCGGGTGAAGTAGGCGGCCAGAGGGTGGTCGGTGCCCGGCAGGGTCCGCCAGGGTACCCCGTCGCCGTCGACGTCCCGGTAACGCTCGAACCGGGTCAGCTGGCGCAGCTGTTCCGCGCGCAAGACCTTGCCACGGCGGAGCGGTTGGTCGGGATAGGGGAGCGGCTCGGTCATCCAGAGGTTCATGCCGATGTCCAGGTCCGAGAGGACGAAGACCGGGGTCTGCAGCTCCTCGGCCAGGTTGAACGCCTCCTGGACGAACTGGTAGCACTCGAGCGGGTCCGCCGGCAGCAGCACCGGGTGCTTGGTGTCCCCGTGGGAGAGCGTGTGGGCGAAGCTCACGTCTCCCTGCATCGTCCGGGTCGGCAGCCCGGTCGACGGCCCCACCCGCTGAACATCCACGAACACTCCCGGGATCTCGGCGTAGTAGCCAAGTCCTACGAACTCAGCCATCAGAGAGATTCCCGGCCCGGAGGTGGTGGTCATGGCTCGGGCGCCTGCCCAGCCGGCGCCAACGACCATGCCTGCCGCCGCCAGCTCGTCCTCCGCCTGAATGACCGCCATCCGCCGCTCACCGCTCTCCGGATCCCTGCGGAAGCGCTCGCTCAAGGCGATCAGATGCTCGGCCAGCGAGGAGCTTGGCGTGATCGGGTACCAGGCCGCGACCGTGCAGCCGGCCATGAGCGCCCCGAGCGCCGCGGTCTGATTGCCCTCCAACAGCAGGCGGTCTTGCGGCGAAGCCATCGGCTGCAAAGGCACCGTGGTGGGTCGCTCGAAGCTCTCGACGAAGTACTGGCGGCCCAAAGCGATCGCCTCCCGGTTTGGGGCGATCGCTTTGGGCTTGCCCCGGAACTGCTGGCCCAGGGCTTGCTCCAGCGCCTCCTCGGGAATGCCCATGAGTTCGGCCACCACGCCCACGTAGATCATGTTGGTGAGGTACTTGCGCATGTCGGCGCTGGCCACGTGCTGCTTGGCCAGCGCCAAAAACGGGACCGGGTAGCGCCGCACGCCGGGTGGGCTGGGAGCGGCCGGCTCACCGAAGGACGCCTCGTGGACCAGTGCCCCGCCCGGGTTGAGCCGGTCGAGATCCTGGGCGAAGGTCGCCCGGTTCAGGGCTACCATCAGGTCCGCCTGCCGTCGCCCCGCCCGGTACCCGGCGGAGTTGGCTCGCAGGAAGAACCAGGTGGGCAGGCCCTCGATGTTCGAGGGGAACAGGTTCTTCGGCGCCACCGGGATGCCCATCGCGAATACGGCGCGGGTGAGCACCAGGTTGGCCGACTGACTGCCAGACCCGTTGACGGTGGCCGCCACCAAGTTGAAGTCGATCGCGGTCTCCGGTCCCCGCACCGAAGTAACCCCGTCCATCGCCACCTCATCGTATCGCCGCTCCGCGGCGATGGTTGCCCAGTCCAGCCGGCAGTTGCCGCTCCGCCGCGCCCGGCGACGGACCGTGGATCCCAGCGGTATGTTCGTGTCCGGGTCGACCGTAGAGCAGCAAGGGGAAGGCCATGGCGCTTGAGAGACGGGCGGCGCTGGGCCGTCGGCGGCTGGGTTCCACCGACATGGAGATCACGCGCGTGGGCTTCGGCGCCTGGGCGCTGGGAGGTGGCGGTTGGGCCTTCGCCTGGGGGGGCCAGGACGACCAGCGCTCGATCGACGCCATCCGGCACGCGGTCCGCTCGGGGGTGAACTGGATCGACACCGCCGCGGTCTACGGGCTGGGCCACTCCGAGGAGGTGGTGGCGCGAGCACTTGAGGGGATGTCGGACTCGGAACGCCCCTACGTCTTCACCAAGGGCGGCCTGGTCTGGGACGAGCGCGACCGCTCCCGCCCGGCCCTGCGCCTGGGCCGACCGGACTCCCTCCGCCGTGAGATCGACGACTCTCTGCGCCGGCTCCACACCGACCGGGTCGACCTCTACCAGATGCACTGGCCCGCCGAGGATGGGACCCCGATCGAGGAGTACTGGGGCGTTCTCCTGGATCTGAAGCAGCAGGGCAAGGCCCGCGCCGTCGGTGTGAGCAACCACGGCGTCCCCCAGCTGGAGCGCGCCGAGCGCCTGGGCCACGTCGATTCGCTCCAGCCGCCGCTTTCGCTGATCGACCGGCAGGCGGCCGCCGACGTCATCCCCTGGTGCCGGCGCCATGGGACCGGCGTGATCGTCTACAGCCCGATGCAGTCGGGCTTGCTGAGCGGCGCCTTCACCGAGGAGCGCGCCCGACAACTACCCGACGACGACTGGCGCTCCCGCGATCCCGAGTTCCACGGCGAGCGGCTGCAGCACAACCTGGCCATGGTGGAGCGCCTGCGGCCGATCGCCGCCCGGCAGGGGGTGACGGTGGCGGAGGTCGCCATCGCCTGGACTTTGTGCTGGCCGGGGGTGACAGCCGCCATCGTGGGAGCCCGCAACCCCGAGCAGGTCGACGGCTGGCTGGGGGCGGCGAGTGTCCACCTGGGCGAGCAGGAGATGAACGAGATCGCCGCCGCCGCAGCTGCCAGCGGCGAAGGCCCCACCCGCCCGGACGGCGGTGGCTAGACGTTCCCCGAGACCCGCTCCGGATCCACCTTCACGATCAGGCGCACCTGCCCTGGGGGTAGAGGGTAGACCGGGTTTCCGTGGTACTTCTGGTTCAGGAAGTTGATGTGATCGACCGCGCCCCCTTCCACCATCTCTGCCACCCGGCCCTGGATCACCAGCCGCCGGTACGGATCTTGAGCGTCCGTGATCGAGATCGAGACCCGGGGATCGCGGCTCAGGTTGCGGGCCTTGAGCCGGCCCTGTGAGGTGTTGAATATCACGCGCTCACCATCAGTGTCGATCCACACCGCCGTCACCTGGGGCTGCCCGCCGCTGCCCACGGTGCCCACGTGGGCGAACTGGGGCTGACGCAAGAAATCGATCTGAGCCTTGCTGAGCTGGACCATGCTCTGCTGTACCTCCTGTGGTGGGCGGACCTGCCAACATCGGCCCATGCCGGGCCGGGTTGTGGTGGGCACCTGCAATTGGAACGACCATAAGCCGTTCTATCCTCCGGGCCTGCCACAGAGGCAGCGGCTCGCCTACTACGCGCGGTTCTTCCCGCTGGTGGAGATCGACAGCAGCTACTACGCCATCCCCACGCCCGACCGCACCCAGGCCTGGGCCTCGATCACGCCCGCCGACTTCGAGTTCAACATCAAGGCCTTCAGGTCGCTGACCTACCACGAACGCGAGGGCGGCCAGCCGCGCGAGCCGACCGCGGACGAGGAGACTCAGTTCCTCGAGTGCCTCAAGCCCTTGCGCGCCAGCGGAAAGCTGCGGGCCGTCCACTACCAGTTCCCCGCCTGGTTCTCCAGCTCCCCACTGAATCTCGACCGGGTCTCCCGGCTGCGCGAGCGGCATCCCGACGATCTCTTGGTGGTGGAGATGCGCAACCGGGGCTGGGCCGCCGAGCAGCGCTGGGATCAGTTGCTGGACCTGCTGCAGGAATCCCAGATCTCCTTCTGCATCGTCGACGAGCCCCAGCTGGGCTCGGGGAGCTTTCCGCCGCTACTGGCGGTGAGTGATCGCCGCCTGTCGGTGGTCCGCTTTCACGGCCGCAACCACAAGACCTGGTACACGTCCGGGAAGACGTCCGGGGAGCGGTTCAACTACCTCTACCGCAAGGAGGAGCTGGAGGGCTGGCGAGAGCGGGTCAGGGAGCTCGCCGAGCAGGCGGAGGAGGTGCAGCTTCTGTTCAACAACAACCGCTCGAACTACGCTGTGGTCAACGCTGCGCAGATGGCCGAGCTGCTGGAGCTGCCGCAGGCACGTACCTCCCCGCAGGAGGAGACGCCGATGCTGCCGCTCAGCTGACCGGGGCGGAACCGGCTTTGCGCGCTGCGCCCTGGGCCGCGGCCGCCTAAGCTGGGGACCGGTCGGGGCCGGCTCAGGCGCGACCTGCGCCGGAGCGCCTCTCGCACTAAGTACCGGAATCTGAGTTCGCCGGCGCCGGCGGTCGGCAAGCGGCGACCGGAGCAACAAAGGCAATCTCAGGAGGCAGCAGCCCTTGGAATACGTGCATCTCGGACGCGCAGGTGTCGAGGTCAGCCGGCTTTGCCTGGGGACGATGAACTTCGGACCCTTGACCTCGGAGGAGGAGGCCGACCGGATCATGGACCGGGCCTTGGAGGCGGGCATCAACTTCTTTGACACCGCCAACGTCTACGGCCGCCAGGTCCGGATGGGGCTCACCGAGGAGATCGTCGGGCGCTGGTTCGCCAAGGGCGGAGGGCGGCGCGAGAAGGTGGTGATCGCGACCAAGGTCTACGGCTCCACCAGCGACTGGCCCAACGACACCTTCCTCTCAGCCCGCAACATTCGCAGCGCCTGCGAGGCCTCGCTGCGGCGTTTGCAGACTGACCATCTTGACCTCTACCAGATGCACCACATCGATCGGAACACTCCCTGGGACGAGATCTGGGAAGCCTTCGAGACCCTGCGGCTCCAGGGCAAGGTGCTCTACTTCGGGTCCTCCAACTTCGCCGGGTGGCACATCGCCCGCGCGCAGGAGCAGGCCCACCGGCGCCATCGGCTGGGGCTGATCAGCGAGCAGTCCCTCTACAACCTCATGAGCCGGGAGGTGGAGTTGGAGGTGCTGCCGGCCTGCCGCGAGTACGGGGTGGGGGTTATCCCTTGGAGCCCGCTCGCTGGGGGAATCCTGGCTGGGGCACTGGAGAAGCGCGACCAAGGTCGGCGCAGCTCGCCCGAGCTCGAGAGGCGCGTCGACGAGCGCCGCGCATCTTTGGAGGCGTACGAGGCCTACTGCCGGGACCGCGGCGAGGACGCGGCCAACATCGCCCTGGCCTGGCTGCTGCACCAGCCTGGGGTGGTGGCGCCGATCATCGGCCCCCGGACGACGGACCAGCTCACCTCGGCGCTGCGAGCACCGGAGATCGGGCTCGGCCGTGAGGACCGGGAGCGTCTGGATCAGCTGTTTCCAGGGCCCGGTGGGCACGCGCCCGAGGCGTACGCCTGGTAGCGGTGCCGGCGGCGCGGCTGGCCTTCTAGCGATCTTTGGCAACGGTCCTTTAACAGCCGTCACGGCTGCGTTACCCGCCTTCAGTCGCTCAACGGCCAAAGTCGCTGGAGTCGGCCGGCCCATTATCGGTGTCGGCCCCTCACCAGCGGCTTCACGAGGTTGGGCCTGTGCGGGACGGTGTGGTGGGAGGGGTTGACCCGGTAAGGACCTGGCTGCGACCGGGGCAGACCCTTCAGGCCAAGGTCCAGCACATCCTGCTCATCGCCACCCTGGTCGACCTCATGCTGGGTGTGCCGTTGGTCCTGCTGGGATCCGGCCGCCCCACCCCCTTGCGCGAGGCGGCGCTGGCAGGCGTGATCTGGCTGACCCTCTGGTGGAGCCGCGGCTACTGGCGGGACGAGTTCCACTGGTGGGGCGACCTCCTCTCGCTGGTGGCGATGGTGCTGGTGTCGCTGGGGGCGCCCACGCCCGCGGACGCCCTGGCGGTCCTCTACGCTGGCCTTTGCTTCCGCACCTTCTACGGTGGCCGCTGGATCGCCGCTGCTTTGGCGGGGGGATTGGTCGGCGGTACCACCGCCGCGAGCCTTCTGGAGGACGTCGGCGCCTCGGGTGGCCCCGAGCTGCAGCACCTGCTCCCCGGTGCGGTGGCGGTGGTGGTGATAGTGGTGGCGGCGCAGATCTTGCGCCACACCATCGACAACCACCGGGAAGCAATGCTGCGGGAACGCATGCTGCGGCTGTCCAGCACCGACCTGCTGGCCGCCGAGAGCGCGGAAGCTGTTTACCGGACGGTGCGCCGGGCGGTGCAGGCGGTCGCGGCCCCCAGCGGCGGAGCCGTCGCCGTCGCGCTCGGAGTTCCCCATGGCGCCGGCCTGCTGGTCTTCGCCCCCTCGCCGCTGGGAGTCGATCTGGTGCGCCGGCGCACCCTGGCGGAGCGGGACCTGCAGCCGGGGGTGCTCAAGGCGCTGGTGGAGGGCTCCCCGCTCAATGAGGACCAGGACTTGACCGTCCGGGTGGCGTCCTCGCTCCTACCCGACGGAGCGGGCCAGCACCTGCAGCTCCTGCAGCTGGCGGTGGAGCGCGAGTCGTTCGGGGTCCTGGCGATCAGCACCGGGCAGCCGTGCTCCGACGACCTGCTGGGCGCCTTCCGGGTGCTGGCGGACGAGTGCTCCTTGGCCCTGCTGCGGGTGACGCTGGCCGAGAGCCTGGCGCGGAGGGAGGCCCGCTTCCGGTCGCTGGTGCTCAATTCGTCGGATCTGATCTTGGCCCTGGACAAAGACGAGTCGGTCACCTACTGCAGCCCCTCGGTCGAGCCCTTCTTGGGCGATGGCCTCAGGGAGGGTGAGCGGCTCGACCTGGCGCCGGTGATGCATCCCGACGACGTGGCCGATTTCGAGGAATCGGTCAGGCGTGCCATCGACGCCCCGTGGTCCAGCCGCAAGGTGGAATGCCGTCTCAAGGACCGGGACGGCAGCTGGCGCCACCTGGAGGTGCTGGCCAGCAACCTCGTCGACGACCCCGACGTGCGGGCGGTGGTGCTGACCGCGCACGACGTCACCGAGCGCAAGCAGCTGGAGGAGCAGCTGCGCCACCAGGCCCTGCACGACCCACTGACCGGACTCGCCAACCGGGTGCTGCTCACCGACCGGATCCTGCAGGCCCTGCGCGGCCGGCGCCGCAAGGGTCACCAGGTCGCACTCCTCTCACTCGACCTGGACGACTTCAAGGACATCAACGACAGTCTCGGCCATGGCGCCGGCGACGCAACCCTGCTCCAGGTGGCCCAGCGGGTGGAAGACGCGCTCCGGCCCACCGACACCTTCGCCCGTCTGGGAGGAGACGAGTTCGCGATCCTGGTCGACGACGTGGCCGGCGCCGCCGGCGCCGGGATGGTCGCTGAGCGCATCCTGGGCGCGCTCTCGACGCCTCTCTCACTTCCCGACCGCGCCGAGGTGACCGTCAGCGCCAGCCTGGGGATCGTCATCCCGGCCGCGCGCGAGAGCGACCCAGCCGTACTGCTGCGCGACGCCGACATCGCCCTCTACGCCGCCAAGCGCGAGGGAAAAAACCGGTACGTCGTCTTCCGCAAGGAGCTTCACGAGCAGGCGGTCGAGCGCCTGCGGCTGGAGATGGGGCTGCGCCACGCGCTGCGCAACGGCGAGTTCCGCCTCGCCTATCAGCCCCTGCTGAGCGCGGTGCGCCACCGCATCCAGGGAGCCGAAGCGCTGCTGCGCTGGGATGACCCCGAGCGTGGCCCCATCTCGCCCCAGGACTTCATCCCGGTGGCCGAGTCCACCGGTCAGATTGTCGAGATCGGGCGCTGGGTCCTGCGCGAGGCCTGCCGGCAACTCAGCGACTGGCGTTCGCGGGGCGTGCTGCCCGCCGACTTCGCCATCTCGGTGAACGTCTCAGCCTTCCAGCTTCTCGACGGGCTCAAGCAGGATGTCGAGGATGCCCTGAGTGAGTTCGGGGTCCCGCCTTCACAGCTGGTGCTGGAGGTGACCGAGAGCATGATCATCAGCAACATCGAGAAGGTGAGGGCGCGGTTGGTGGCGCTGCGCAAGTTGGGGGTCAAGATCTCGATCGACGACTTCGGCACCGGCCAGTCGTCGCTGGCGCAAGTGCAGGGGCTGCCGGTCGACCAGATCAAGATCGATCGGGCCTTCATCTCGGGCATGTCGAAGAGCCAGGCGGGCGCGGCCGTGGTGCGCAGCGTGGTCGACTTGGGCCGCGCGCTCTCGATGGAGGTGGTGGCTGAGGGCGTGGAGACCGAGGCCGAGGTGGCCATCATCGAAAGCCTGAGCTCCGAGTCCCGACTCCAGGGGTTCTTCTTCGCAGAGCCCCTGCACCCGATGGAGATGGAGCTGCTCCTCCTGTCGGAAGGGGCTCAGAACGCCACCGACGCGGCCACCGGCGAAGTCACCGGCACAGAAGCCAGCGCGATCAACTCGGCCCCGCTAGCGGTCTAGGTGTCCTCAGGCGGCGCGGCCGCCCACCGCCGAGATGCCCAGCTCAGGTGGCTGCCAAGCCTTCGAGGCCCGCTCCCGGCCGCGCCGGAGCCGGCTCATTGGCCGGCGAGGTGGTGCTATCGCGCAGCCGGTACACGGCGACTGTCGCCGCTACCGCCAAGGGGAAGACCTGGGCCAGGTAGTTGGCATCGCTCTTCCAGCTCAACCACATGAGCGCTGGTGCCAGCACAACGGCCAGAGCTGACCATCGGGCCGACCTCCAGCTGAGGGTGAGCACCGCCAGCATCGCTGCAACAACGAGGCTGTCGAGCAGGGGCTTCACCCAAGTGGGGTCGGGCGAGCTGCCGAACGCCTGCACCAGGCCCAACCCGAAGGCGAAGGTGGGCTGGGTGACCAGGCCCACCATCGACGCTAGGGCATTGCGTTCCACGACGATCCACGGGAGCCCGATGAGAAGGCATGTGGCCAAGAAGACAGCGAGCCGCCTCGACGCCCCGCCAAAGTGCCTGGCCATTGCCCCGTAGCCAGCCGCGACCAACAGCAGCAACGGGTTGGTGAGCACGGCCAGAGCCATCAGCACTGATGACGTGCGGGCGCGGTCCATGAACAAGATCGCCAGGCTGGCGCACGCGAAACCAAAGAACTCCCCATCACCCTGGGTTGCCGCGGCCAGCACCGACCCTGCACCGAACTGCAAGATCATCAGCAGCACCGCCGCCGGCCACAAAGCGCGTGAGCCCCTGGCCACGGCCGCCAGCCAAATGGCGCCTCCGAGCAGCGTCCAGGCCACCCAGGCACCATGTCCCAGTAGCGCGACCGGCAGCATCCAGATAAAGCTCATCGGCGGATAGCCGAACACGGGGAATGCCGGACTCTTAAAGCTTTTGTGCTCGGAGGCCGCGGCCACTTGCAGGATACGCCTATGTGTGGGATACGTTCTCTGGTGCGCCAGAGGACCGCGCATCAGGGGAGTTCCCACCACGGGCGTGACGTGTAGGCGATTGAGGCAACTGAGCTCCGGCGTTAGATAGGGATCTTTCCCGCGCATCACGTCCTGAGCGGCGCAGAGTATGGATGGCGTCACATCATCCTGGATTCGATTCGAGCTGCTGACGGCAGATGGCACCTGGACCACGAGGCATGCAAGCCCAATCAAAACCACCAGTGGGGCCACCGAGAGGACTCGTCGGAATGGGAGACGGCTCACAAAGGTCAACGGTGGATCGGCGACACAGACGATGCAGAGAGCGACGAGGAGCGGATAGGCCGCGAAGGTCACCACATGCAAGAAGCCTGAGGTGGCCGCCGTGAGGTGCGCGTCCAACGTCAGCAGCAGATCCCACGCGATGACCGTCAGCAGGAGCAATCCCAGGGCGTCAGCCGAAGCGCTGGGCGGATGCCATGGTTGAAGGCGCGACAGCACGTTCCGGGAAGTGCGAGCGATCGCGCCAAACGTCACGCCCGCCCCACCGCGACCGTAGACCTTGAAAGGGGCGAGGCTCCGCCCCGCGCACCGACTGTCACTGCCAGCCGACTATTTCGCAAAAGGCGCTCGTACTCTGGGGTGCCGATCGACCTGTTACACAAACGTCAACTCGCTGACAACGTCGTGACCGGCTCCGAACCGATTGCTGAGCTGCTATTGGCTAGCCTCGACGGCTAGATGCACCGTGGGAAGTTGAGATGGAGGAGGCCGCGACGATTCGCCGGATGGGTTAGGAGGACGCCCCGTTCTCCCGGCCCCAGCCACCGGCTCGAGCCCCACACCCTACCCATCCGAACGGCTCAGGGCATCTTCGCCCTCTTCGTCTGGATGGCGATCACGCTGCTGGTCAATCACTTCGGTCTCGTACTGTGGGCTCGCCCCTTGCTGGCCGTACCCTGCGTAGCGCTCACGGCCAACAGTCTCAGTCGGAAACCCTGGGGCGAGCGAGTACCCGCGGTGCTCTCACCCCGGTCGGCAGCGCTCATCGCGGTGCTTCTTCTGGGCATCGTGTCTGCCGCCAGCATTTTGGAGTTCAGCGCTGGGGCACCACAGAACGATCCACCGGCGACCATGTTGTGTGCCGCTCAGGACGTGCTGCACGGCGCCGATCCCTACTCGACCTATGAACCTCAGTGCTTCCGACGACTGAATCTCAATCTTCCCGGGGCCACTCCGATCCATCGTGGCGTATTTGCGAGATCCAATCGGCTCCCAAGTGTCAAAAAACAGGGGGCGGTTCTTCGACAGGACGAGTCGACCGGAAGTCACAGCGGGTACCCGGCTTTCGGATACCCGCCCGAGGCCACTCTCTTGCTGGTGCCTGTGGCCTACGGCGGATGGACGTTGGTTTATGTTTGGGTCGCCGCAGTCTGCCTCTTGCTGATGCTGGTGCTTTGGCGACGTCCGGTGCCGGGTCGCTTGTATCTGGTCCTCTGGCAGAGCCTGGCGATGTGGTGGTTGTTGGTTGCCTTTGGCTGGAATCCCGAGGACATCAGCTACCTGCTATTGGCGGTTGGCTTTGGACTGCTGGACCGTCCCCGAGTGAGCTCATTGGCAGTCGCCGCTGCTGTATGTTCGAACCCCCTCACCTGGATCGCAGCGCCCGTCTATGCTGCGATCCTTCTGGGTGAGCGGGATCGTTCCCAGCGCGTGGCCTGGCTTGTCGGAGGCGTCGCCGCAGGCACCGTGCCCTGGCTGCTCTGGGATCACCACCTGGTCGCCGAGTTGTGGCGTTTCATCAGCCTCCCAGAGTTTGCCATGGGCGCGTCTCTTGGGCCGCTGCTGCCCAACACCGCGGCGTCTCGCGAGTTATGCGGCTTGTTGCTGACTGCCGGCATAGTCGGTTGTGCTTCCCTGGCCGTGGCGCGTCCACAGCTGAGGTGGTGCATGGTGCCGACGGTCTTCGTCTGCTTTGCACTCAGCTGGCGAGGACTCCTCTATTACTACTCTCCAGTTTTTTGGCTGACCCCGGCCGCGCTCGTCGGGTGGTACCGGTTGGAGCATTTGCGCGACAGCGTGCCCAGCCCAGCTCGGCCTTTCAAAAGCCGCGTGGCCCTACCGGTGGCGTCCGACTAGGGTGACTTGCGACTCGGGCCCTGCCTGGGGTGGGCCTGCCGCTTCTGCCGACCGGCCCCGATCCACGGCTGTGAAGCCCCATCCCGTTGGCGACCTAAGGGGTTTCCTGGTAACTGCGCCGAACGGACAACCGGCAAGGCGGATATGCCAATTTGTTGACTTCGACTCACCCGCCCGCTCATCGGGCCCGTTCTATTCCTCGCGCCCCGGCAGCCGCCCGGTCCCTGACCGCCCGGGACGCCTCAGGCACGCTTGGATCACCTCTCGGTGTATGGCGCTCGCCCAAAGCGCCAGCTATGATTGACGACACTCGACATTGGGAGGGAGGTTGATGGGGGATGCGTCGATCGGGGACAGCCTCGGACGCAAGTTGGGTCTAGCGATCGCTGGGATCGTCGCTATGGTAGCCGTGGTCCTTGTGCCAGGGGCTCCTGCTCAAGCCAAGGGTACATCTGCTAGCAGCGTCACATTCGCCGAGCAGCCAGGTTCTCCACCTAATTACATCTTTCCAATGATGAGTGGTGCCTACTTCGACTCGACCAATCAGGAACAGTTTCAATATCTCATGTACCTGCCGTTGTACTGGTTTGGCAAGGACGGCAAACCTGTGCTTAACCCGTCACTGAGCGCAGCGTACCCTCCCGTCTACTCGAACGGCGACACGGTGGTTACGGTGCGGATGAAGGGTTGGAAGTGGTCGAACGGCGAGACTGTAGACGCCCGTGACGTGATCTTCTGGATGAATCTGCTGGAACAAGAGAAGACTAACTTCGGACCCTACGCAGCCGGCACCTTCCCAGACAACGTCAAAGCCTACAAGATGGTGGCCGGA
Organism: Candidatus Dormibacteria bacterium; assembly: GCA_046703825.1. GTDB lineage: Bacteria > Chloroflexota > Dormibacteria > Aeolococcales > Bog-877 > JBJKSO01. Next base: position 25,622 of record JBJKSO010000105.1, on the reverse strand, counting down.
GATGCGGTCCGGTTTACTTTGGAACACTCGTTCTCTCCCTACTGGTTCACCTACAACGAGCTGAGCCAGGTCACGCCCATGCCTATGGCGTGGGATCGCGAAGCGGGCACTGCACCTGGTGCGTATGACGCCACCCCTTCGGGCGCTCGGGCCGTCTACAACTACTTGATTGGACAAGCCAAGAACTTGCCTACGTACGACACGAACCCACTCTGGCGCGTCGTCGACGGGCCCTGGCGACTACAGACCTACGATTCGAATGGCTATGTCGTTTTTGCTCGGAACCATTCCTATTCCGGGAAGGTCAGTGGCTCCGTTTCCAAGTTCATCTTGGAGCCGTTCACTTCGGATACGGCCGAATTTAATGCGTTGCGATCCGGTGCCGTGGACTACGGCTACATCCCTCCTCAAGACACTGCTCAAGCCGGGGTATTGAAGAAGCGCGGCTACAGCGTGGTTCCATGGTGGGGATGGGCCTTCACCTATATCGATCTGGACTACCTCAACCCACAAAGCGGACCGATCCTGAGCCAGCCCTACGTACGGCAGGCGCTTCAGATGCTGATAGATCAGCCACAGCTCATTAAGGCCGTCTACGACGGCTTGGCTACCATCACCAATGGACCGGTCCCGCTGAAGCCCGCGAGCAACTTTGTGTCCAGCTTAGAGCGGAAAGGGCTCTACTCCTACAATCCGAAACGGGCTGAAAGTGTGCTTAAAGAGCATGGCTGGAGAGTTGTTCCTGGCGGAACCTCGAGCTGCGTTAGACCAGGGGCCGGCGCCAATGAGTGTGGTGCGGGGATAGGCGAGGGAGACCCATTGCAGTTCCAATTCTTGTACTCCAGCGGAATGTTGGCGCTGCAGACCGAGAGCGCACTGCTTCAATCGAGTTTGGAAAGGCGGGTGTGCACATTACCCTAAAGTCGGGCACGCTGTCTACGTTGTTGGGAGAGGAGACCGCCTGCGCCGGTACGACCGCTATTTCTGCCAAGTGCACATGGCAGATGGCATTCTTGGTCGCACCACGCTTCCTATACGAGCCAGACTTCTACCCAACTGGTGAGGATATCTACGCGCCTAAGGCGGCCGACAGCGGAGACGGCTACTCGAACTCCGCAGTTACCAGAGCGATCGAGGCTTCCTACGCTGGCGGTGCTGGCGTCAGTCAGCTGAAGGCTTATGAGAATCTGATCGTGAAACTGGTCCCCACGTTGTTTCCTCCCACTCCGCCACTCCAGGTCTCGGCAGTCCGGACCACCATCAAAGGCTGGGCGCCCCAAGACCCGATGCTCAACATCTACCCACAGGATTGGCGGGTCAAGTGAGCGGGGCCGCATTCGAAGCGGACCCTAATTCGGGCGTGAAGCCAGGAGGGAATTGGCTGCGGTACGCAGCGTATGACAGGTGTTCTCCAAGCAGGGGAGCGAGGCGATTGCACGGCGCGCTCCAGCGCCGAGAGGTGAGCGCTACCGACGGTGTACGTTCGCGCCTGGGCTGCGTCTCGCCCTTGGCGGGATAGGCATGGTGAGGCGACCAGAGTAGTGCCCCGGTCGCTGCGGTCCGTCTGCCCCCAACCAGTAGCAGCCTTCTCCGGGGACTGACTGTTTGCTGGAGCTCCAGCCAGGCGGACTTCTTACGGTATCTGTGAGAGCTACAGCCAAGGGAGCGACTGTGGATCGGATCCGTAAGGAGGTCAGTTGGGCGGACGCCGTGCCGCCTGCCGTGCAACCCGAGCGGCGCTAGCGGCCAGCTCCACGAGCTCCTGCGGGACGGGCGCAGGCTTGCCGTCTGAGCGTCGCGTCCAGACCCATTCGGTGAAGACAACCGCAATGAGCGCACCATCGCCCACTCGCCGAATCGTTGTTCTTCGGTGGCCTCTCGCTCCGCGGACCAGCTCCAGCCGCACCGTCAATTCGAGCTCATCCCCGTATCTCGCCGGAGCGTAGTAAGTGATCTCGTTGCGCCGGATGAACCAGGCACCGTCGTGCGCCGCGGTCCATTCGGGACCGAATCCGCTCCGGGCGGCGTGCTGAACCGCCAACTCCTCCGCGTAGTTGAGATAGACAGCGTTGTTGACGTGACCGTTGACGTCCAGTTCGTACTGGCGCACCGACCACCTTGCGGTGTACTCGAGGGGATCGACTGCCACCTTCCCATTATCGAGAACAGGATGGGCGGTGCCGGCACACCCTATGGCGCTGAGGCGGTCAAACTAGGTCCACACATGATCAGCGGGGTGGTCGATCGGTTATCGAGATCTAGGTACCTGCCGTCCTGGGCGCCCCAGGGCGCGTTCGCGGACCGCCTCGTGCTTCTGGTGGTCGCGCTGGTGGCGCTGCGGTTCGCCAATTGGCTGTGGTTGGCTGACCGGGTGCCCGGTCAGGCGGCCCTCACCGCCAACTTGGTCTTCCAATACGTGGCCTTCCTGGCCTTCGTCGCGGTGGTCGCACTCTGCTGCGTCCGCACCCTGCCCGGGTGGCTCACCCGGCTTAAGCCCGGTCGGCTGCTTCTGGTGAGCCCCCTCCTGGCCCTCGTCGTGGCGGTAGGAGTGGGGTGGGGCCTCTCTCGGCCGATCTCGTCCGGCCAGTTGCTGATCGACGATGCCAACGCCATGGCAGTCTGCGGAGCCCGGGCAATCGTCGCCGGCCGAGATCCCTACCACGTGACTGAGATCGGCTGTTTGAAGAGCATGGCGCTGCCGCCGGCGCTGGCCACCCCGCTGAAGGCGGGACCCTTTCGAGACGTGCGCGTCTACCCCAGTCCCGCCCAGATCGACGCCGCCGCCAGCAACAGGGCCGACTACGGCTACTTCTCGCGCCTGGGCAAACCGCCGCTGGATCCAGTCTCGATGATTCCGGTGGCCCACGCGGGCGCCTCAGCCCGAGCCATCTGGGTCCTAGGCGGCATTGTGGTGCTACTGGTGGCGGTTGCCCTGGCGGCAGGACCTCTCTGGCCGGTCGCGGTGGGCGTGGTGCTGCTCACATACGCGATTCCCGGCTCGGCGCTCAACTTTGCGGCCAACGGCAACGCCGAGGCCTTCGCGTACGTCCTGATGGCGCTCAGTGTCCTGTGGATCCGAAGACCGATCCTCTCGGCGGTTTGCCTGGCCCTGGCGCTGGGCTCGAATGAGCTGGCCTGGTTCTTCCTGCCCGGCTACTTCCTGCTCTGCCTCGACCTGGGCCAGTTTTCCCGGCGGCTCGTCGCCGGGTCGGTCACGATCGCCGTGGCTGTATTGCCGTGGGTCGTGCGCTATCCGGATGCGATCGCGCAGGTCTGGGGGGTGCTGAGGGGGCCAACCTTCCCTCTGGGGTACGGGCCGATTGAGCTGGTCTTGGCCCACGTCATCCCTCCGCCCCCGCGCCTGCTGACGTTCGCCCTCACCGCCCTGGTCATGCTGGCCGTCTTCACCTGGGGCCTGGCGCGGCCCCGATGGAGGGTGGCTGCTGCGGTTTTGACGCTGTCGGCGTTCTGGCTGAACTGGCGAAGCCTTGAAGAGTACCTGGCCCAGATCCCTCTGCTGGCGCTGGTCGCCGTGATCGCGGTGCTGGCTGAGCGGCGAGAGCTGGGCGCGAGCGTGAGCAAGGAGTCCGTGGCAGGCCCGCAACCGATCGGTGCCGCAACCGGCAGCTGATCCAACGCGCTTGCGGGTGCCTTGGCCGAGCGATGCGGTGTCACTCACCTGCTTGCAACTCGATTCCGCCCCGCTGCCACTGGCCTAGCGAAAGCTCCGCTGCCGGAAACACTGGACGGATCGGCCCAGAACCCAGCACAATCAGCCCAAAGGGAGAACAGGAATGTCCACCCGGGCGTCATGCGCTTGCCGGCCGGTTGGAGGAGAAGGCGGCCATGGCTAGGCCGGCGAAGCATGTCAACGGGAGATCGCCGACCTGGCGATTGCAAGTCGGGCAGACGCTCCTGAGCGAGATTCTGACGCGAGACCAGAGAGGAGGGGAGTGATGCGGCGATTGGTCCTGCCGGTGGTGGCCACCATGGGCGCCTTTACCTTCGGCATCGTCGGCCTGATGACGGCTTCGGCAGACACCACCAGCTCCACCCCGACGGTCGTGGCCGCCCCTGGCACCGGCCTCTACGCCGGGACCACGACCCCGGCGGCCAGCTTCACCGCATATCCCGGGACCGTGGTAAAGATCGCCGTGGAGGTCCAAGCCGCCACGGGGGATCTCGCGGGCCCGTACGGAATGCTCACTCTCACGTCGAACAGCTCCAACGCTCGCATTTACTACACGGGCAACGATCCCAACGCTTCTTGCCCTTCAGCTCTCACTAGCCCAACCTCCATCACCTGTTACTACGACAACTGGCCCAGCAACCAGAGCACGTTCACGATCCCTCACGACTTTGTAGTAGTCCCGGTGGACACGCAGTCAAGTCCGAATGTCTATACGGCGGTGACCGGGAGCCCGTATCAGATAACGGTGGCTGCCGCCTACTCATCGCCCGAGCAGTCCCCGCAAGGACAGCTCGATCCCCAGACACTCACCCTCAACGTGGTTCAGCCGAACGTGACCGCCAGTTACCAGCCCGCCACAGGACTTGCCAACGGTGGCTCAACCACCCTCAGCGTCACCACCACCCAGACCACGACCGTCCCTTCCAGTGAGGGCGAGATCACGCTGACCTGGAGTGGTAGCCAGACGTTCCAGGCGCCAGCGGGCATGGCGACGTGCCCGACCAGCGGTGCTCCGACTGGCCCGGCCCCCTGCTGCCAGAGTTCCTCCACATCGGTGAGCTGCTACTACTTCGACTTCACCACGACCACGCCCGCCGTCACGACCAAGACATTCAACTTCACCGTCGGCAACAACCCGGCCGGCTCTTCGCAGCTGACCAACGTGACCGTGAACATGTTCTGCGGCGGCAAGGACGTGGTGTCCGACGGCGGTGCCGCTGCGTACACGATGGCGACCCCGGCGGGCGGCGTCCTGGCTGCCTCCACCACCCAGCTGCCCGCCACCGGGGCCGGCGTGCAGGTGGTCTGGGGCCTGCTGATGGTGGTGCTCGGGACGGTGCTGCTGGGCGGCGTGGCCGTGGAGCGACGCCTTCACCGCGGGAATCGACCCTAACCTGATCGCCCCGAGAGCCCCCCGGCACCGCCTGGTCGGTGCCGGGGTCGGCTGCGCTCATCGACTCACCGAGGCTCACCCGAGGCCGGCCGCAGGGGGATAGCCCTATACTCGCCACGGAGCGTCAGCTCCAGCTAGGGGTGCGCCGGCAGGCGCTGAGAGGCGGCAACGCCAACCCTGATGACCGGATCTGGTTAGTACCAGCGTCGGGAAGCCTCAGCCTGCCGGAGCTCCAGCGGCACATGGCTGAGGGAGAGCAGATTGGAGTCAGCGGTTCCGGTTGCAGACGGTGCGATCCCCGAGGATGACGACGAGTTCCTGCGCGTCGAGCTCCGGGGCTTGGAGCCGGTTCCGGCAGAGCGACGCCACGGACGTCCTCGCGAACTCTTCTTCATCTGGTCGGGCGCTTTGGCCGACTTCTTCTCGCTCTTCGCCGGGGCGCTCTTGGTCTCCGCGGCCGGGCTGGGTTTCTGGGATGCCGCCCTCGTCCTGATCGCCGGCGCCGCCGCCGGCAGCACCTTCCTCGGGCTGCTCAGCATCACCGGCGTGCGCAGCGGTGCGCCCCAGATCGTGCAGTCGCGGATGGTCTTCGGGTGGCGCGGTGCCTACATCGGTGGCTTCCTCACCATGACCATAGCCATCGGCTGGTTCGCCTATGACTGCGCCATCGCCGTCACCACGGTTAAGGCTCTGCCCATACTCAGCGGAACCCCGACCTCGATCGAGGCGCTGCTGCTGGTCGCCATCACGGCCATCTCGTTTCTGGTGGCGGTCTACGGCCACCGCACCATCTCGGTCTTCCAGCACATACAGGTGCCCGCGTTCCTGCTGGTCTGCGGACTCTTGGCCGTCTTTACCTTCCACCGGTGGAACCTCGGACTGCAGAGCCGGCTTCCGTTCGGTCCTCACCTCGCCGCGGCCGCGCTGGGGTTCACCCTCACCTTCGCGCTGATCGTCTCGTGGGTGACCTACGCGGCCGACTACTCCCGATACCTGCCGGTGAACTCCTCCGATCGCCGCGTGGCCCTCACCAGCGCCGGCGGCAGCACGCTCAGCCTGGTCGGCTGCGGCCTGCTGGGAGCGGCGCTGCAGACGGCGGACCCCGCCAAGCTGCTACCCAACCTGATCGTCTCTTCGGTGCCGCTGTGGTTCGCGTTCTGCTTCGCGGCGTTCATCATCCTGGCCGAACTCAGCTCCAACTACCTGAACGTCTACTCCTCAGCTCTGTGCGCCTTGGCCATCGGGATCCGTCTGCGACGCTGGATGGCGGCCACCGCAGTCGGCCTCCTGGGAGGTCTGATCGCGGCGCTGGTGCTGTTCGCCGGAAGCGGCTTCCAAGGGAACTACGTCAACTTTTTGACTCTCACCTACGTCTGGTTCCCCGCCTGGGCGACGGTGGTGGTCTTGGACTCGGTCTGGCGCCGGCCGCGGATGGAGCCCCATCGCCTGACCACCCGCAGTGGCTACTGGTTTCGCGGTGGGGTCAGGTGGCCGGTGCTCGCCGCCTTCCTGATCGGGACCGCGGCGACCATCCTGTTCTTCAACGAGCCGCCTCCACCCGGCGAGTGGGGGTTCGTCTCACCACTGGCGCAGCACCTCTTTCAAGGACAGCCGGCCGATATCAGCAGCCTGGTCGGGACTCTGGTGGCGGCGGTGGCTTACGTGCTGCTGACCGCTCGCGAGCACCGGCTCACCGCTGCGGTCGAGCCGGGAGCGGCCCAATGACCCGCCCGATCGCGTGCACCGTCGCCACCAGCGACAGTGGTGGCGGGGCCGGCATCCAGGCCGACCTCAAGACCTTTGCCGCCAACGGTGCCTATGGGGTGAGCGTGCTGGTGGCGCTGACGGCCCAGAACACCGTCGCCGTCACCGCGGTCGAGCCGCTGCCTACCGAATTCGTGGCCGCGCAGATCGAGGCTCTCGACCAAGACCTCCGTCCGGCGGCGGTCAAGACCGGCATGCTCTACTCGGCAGACCTAATCCGGGAGGTCGTCGCCCAGCTGTCGCGGCGCGACTGGGGGCCGCTGGTGGTCGACCCGGTGATGGTCGCCAAGAGTGGGGCCACCCTCCTCCAGGCGGACGCGGTGCGGCTGATGCGCGAGCGGCTGATCCCGCTCGCCACCGTCCTCACTCCCAACTGGCCGGAGGCGTCCGCGCTGACCGGTTTGCCCGTCACCGACGGCGCCGAGGCCCAGAGCGCGGCCCACGCCCTCACTGAACTCGGGGTCCCCTGGGTGGTGGTCAAGGGCGGGCACGCCCCGGGACCTCCGGTGGATGTCGTGGTCCATGACGGCTCCGTCACCCAACTCGAGGCGGAGAGGATCGATTCGCGCCACACCCACGGGACCGGGTGCACCTTCTCCGCGGCCATAACCGCGAATCTGGCCCGAGGCGACGCTCCCCTGGATGCGGTGCGGGCCGCGAAGGCGTACGAGCTTCGGTGCCTGGCCCGGGCGCCGGGTCTGGGTGCGGGCCACGGGCCGCTGGAGCACTTCCCCGGGCGCGAGCCCGGTCCGACCCCGGCCCGCCGGCCCGACTGACGCTGGGCACTGCCCGAGCCAAAGGTGGCTCACGCCCCCTGCCTGACTGGGCGAACTCCCCTCCACTAGTCCACTGTGCGCCGCCACATGAGACGATGGCGCCGGGGTCGGGGTTGTTCCTCTAGGTAAGATCAGCCGCGTAAGCAAGAGGAGGAAATGGTGTGAAGTTGCGTCAAAGGCAGCGTCCCCAGCGAATTTCTGCCGGGGATGCGGCGGAAGTAGTGGTTGATGTCCTCGGCACCGGCGTCAAGACCGCTGGTGAGGCGCTGGGGCCGGCGCTGGCGGCCGTGAGCCGCCAGATCCCCGAGGTTGCCGAGAGGATCGCGAAGGAGATGCAGCCGGTGGCGGAGGAGGCCCAGAAGCGGGCGGCAGAGGCGGTGGAGGTGGCCAGAGAGCGTTCCGGCGACCTGGCCGAGCGGGTGGTCCAGGCTGCCTATGAGGCGAGCAACTCGCTGCCGCCCGACACCCGCAAGAAGGTGCAGAGCTCGCTGCGCAAGGCTGGGGTCAAGCCCAAGTCCAGCCGCCACATCTCTTCCAAGTGGGTGGCGGCCGGCGTCTTCGCCAGCGCTGGCGTCGCTTTTCTCTTCTCGGGGACGGTGCAGGACAAGGTCTACGACCTGGTCGACCGCCTGCGGGGCGAGGAGATGGACGACATCGAGATCACTCCATCGGGCAACGGCACGGGCGCGTCCGCGCAGAGCGGCTCCGGCGAAACCACTTCCTAGCCGCCGGGCGGGCCTGCCTCCGCGTTGAGCGCCGCCGCGGCGGTTCGCCGGCTGTCGGCGCTGGGCTCAGCTCCGGAGGCAGGCTGGGCGCCGCTCCTGCTCATCCTTGCCGGTGCGGCCGGAGTGATGCTGGTGCCTCGGCTGTTCGGCGACCCCCAGAGCGTCGACCCCTATGTTTGGCGCCTCACCGGCTACTTCGCCATCGTCGTGGCGACCTGCGCCCTGCCCGGGTTGCGGCCTTCGCTGCCGCTGGCCTTCGCCTTTCTCAGCCTCACCCTGCCCTACTCGGTCTGGGCATTCCTGACCGCCTACACCGGCCCCTTCCCCGGTCTGTTGGGCGCCTCCGCCTTCAGCCTCAACCGACAGGCCTTCGCCGGCTCTTTGTGGCTCGGGCTGGCTTTGGTGATGGCGGTCATCTTCTGGCTGATCTCGCCCCGGCCACGGCCGAGCTTGAGGATCGCGAGCCGCCCCTCGGGGCGAGCGCTGCTCCTTGGGCTGGGGGTGACGCTGGCGTTCCTGGTGGTGGCGTTTGCCCTGCCCGGACCTTGGATCGGACGGGAGGGAGTGCCGCTGCTGGCTCTGGGCGGACCTGCCGCGGTCGCCTATGGAGTTGCCAACGGCACCAGCGCCATCGCCCAGGAGGTCCAGTTCCGCGGTGTCATGATGGCCGCGCTGGAGCGCCACCACCGACCGGCGACCGCGCTCTGGCTGCAGGCGCTCATTTTCGGTGTTGCGCACGTCGCCATCACCTACCAGGGGCCGGCGGAGACCTTCATCCCCATCGTGGTGCTGCTGGGGCTGATCTGGGGCTGGATGACGCAGAGGACGGGCAGCCTGCTGCCGGCGGCTATGGTCCATGTGGTGGCGGACCTCTTCGTGCTGGCGGTGATCGTCAGCGGGCTCTACGGAGCTTGAGTTGAAGCGGCTTCCGCTGGCGCTCTTGCTGGCCGGGCTCGGGCTGGTGCTCTCAGCGCCGCTGGTGCTGGCCGGAGGCTGGTGGAGCCAGAGCGGTGGCCCGGCCCTGAGCCTGACGCAGGTCGCCTCCAACCCCGTCGGCGGCTGGACTTTGGTGCTGACGGCCGCTGGCCGGACCGCCTGGTACCGCGCCGCCACCGGCCAGTTCGACCCGTTCCGCGCGTCGCCGGAGCGGCCGGTCGCGGTGGCCGCTGTGGGCGGCACCGGCGTGGTCGCCTTCTCGAACGGGACCTTGGCGCGGGTCAGCCACGGGGGGCCGTCGCGCTGGCTGGGTCGCGTTCCCCCTCCGGTGCAGGGCCTCGCCTTGGGTGGGACTGGGGAGGCGCAGCTGGCGGTCGCCAGCCGGGCTGGCCTCTACTTCGGCCGCCTGGGCCGCCACCTCAGGAGGCGGATGGCCGGGGACGCCACGGCGGTGCTGGCGCCTCCCCGAGGCGGGCTTCCCTGGATGGCATCGGTCGGTGGCAGGATCGTGCTCGGCGACGGCAGCTCCTTTCACGCCGCCCCCGGGGCACCACCCGTGCCGCAAGGAAGCCGGATCGCGGAGCTGGGAATCGGCACCCAGCTCGTGGCTCAGCCATCCGGCACTGTCTGGGCTGACCCCGGCGGCAGGTGGCAGGCAGTCTTCCAACTCCTGCCCTACGGTGGCATCGGCGGCATCCCCGTGATCACCGCCTTGGCCTCCGACGGCCCCCAGGCCGCCTACCTGGCCACTCGTGGGTTCGGCACGCTACTCACCCCCGACGCTGGATTCAGCTGGTACCGCACCGCTCCCAGCTCCTCGGTCCTGGCGCTGGCGACTCTGGGGCCGGTGTTCGCCGCACGACCTCACGGAGAGGTGATTGCCGCCGCCCCCCACCGGGTCTTCCTCCACCGGCTGCAAACACTTCCGGCGCCCCCCGTTTACTCGGGGGGTACGGGCCTGGCGGAGGCCCTGGGCACGGCCGGGGTGGCGGTGCTGTTCGGTGTCGCGGTGGCGGGGCTCCTCTGGCTCGACCGCCGCCGGGGCCGGCGACTCTTCGTATGATCGCGGCGGGGCGGCAGGGGCTCGGTGAGGCGGTGCTGAGTTGAAGGCGGTGGTGATGGCGGGAGGCGAGGGCAGCCGCCTGCGCCCACTCACCAGCCGGCGGCCCAAGCCGCTGGTGCCGGTGGTCGGGCGCCCCTGCCTGGAGCACGTGCTGCGCCTTCTCCGCCGCCACGGGATCACGGAGGTGGTGATCACCCTGCAGTACCTGGGCGCCAGCATCCGCAACTACTTCGGCGACGGCGCCGAGCTGGGGATGAGCCTGGAGTACGCGGTCGAGGACCGGCCGCTGGGCACCGCCGGGAGCGTCAAGAACGCCGCCAGCCTGCTCGACTCCACGTTTCTGGTGATCAGCGGCGACGCGCTCACCGACATCGACCTGAGCCACGTCACCGCCTTCCACCACGACCACGGCGCCCGCGCCACCGTGGTGCTCTCACGGGTGGGCAACCCGCTGGAGTACGGGGTGGTGATCGTCGAGGGAGCTGGACGGGTGCAGCGCTTCTTGGAGAAGCCGTCCTGGGGAGAGGTCTTCTCGGACCTCGCCAACACCGGCATCTACGTGATCGACCCGGAGGTGCTGGACTACATCCCGGACGACCGCCCCTGCGATTGGTCTCAGGACGTCTTCCCCCAGATGCTGGCGAGCCAGGACGAGCTCTGGGCGGTCCAGGGCCGCGGCTACTGGTGCGACATCGGCAGCGTCGCCAGCTACCTGCAGGCCAACTGGGATGCGCTCGAGGGCCGCGTGCAGTGCGAGATCGCCGGGCGGCAGGTGGGGCCGTCGCAGTGGGTGGTCGAGGGGGCGGAGGTGGCCGGCAACGCCCGGATCGAGGGTCCGGCCTACGTGGGCCGGGACGCGGTGGTGGGGGCGGAGGCCTTCCTCAATGGGCCGGTGGTGCTGGACAGCTTCGTGGTCGTCGACGACGGCGCCAAGGTCAGCAGCAGCGTGATCTGGACGCAGGCCTACGTCGGTGAGCGCTCGCGGCTGCGCCAGGCGGTGGTGTGCGGTGGCGCCACCATCCGCCCCGAGGTGCTGCTGGACGACGGCACCGTGATCGGCGACGACTGCACCATCGGCGCCGGAACCGTGGTGGAGCAGGGCGTGCGCATCTGGCCCGGGAAGGAGATCGAACCCGGTTCGGTGGTGCACGAGTCGGTGATCTGGGCCGGCGCCTGGCGCTCCAGCCTGTTCGGTTCGGCCGGCATCACCGGGCTGATCAACGTGGAGCTGACGCCCGAGTGGTGTGCCCGCCTGGGGGCGGCGTGGGCCGCCAACCAGCCGCGCGGGGTGGACCTGGCCATCTGCCGCGACTGGAGCCAGGGATCCCGCATGATCAAGCGGGCGATCATCTCGGGGATGCTCTCCGCCGGTGCCCACGTGCTCGACCTGACCGAGCTGCCGGTGCCGGTGACTTGCTACTTCGCGCGGGAGTCGTCAGCGGTGGGAGCGGCCCATATCCTCTCTTCCCCCCTGGATGTTCGCTCGGCCGACGTCCTCCTCCTGGACGATCGGGGGATGGCCCTCGACCGCCGCCAAGAGCGCCGCCTGGAGAACACCTTCTTCCGCGAGGACTTCCGGCGCGTGGTCACCCGCGAGATCGCGGGGATCGACTACCCGAGCGGTGTGGTCGCCGCCTACGAGCAGCATGTACTCAACCAGATCGACGTGGCCGCGATCCGTTCCGCCCGGCCCACCGTGCTGGTCGACTTTGGTTACAGCAGCGCCACCTCCGTTCTGCGCCAGCTGCTCCAGCAGGCTCGGGTGGAGGTGATCAGCCTGCGCCCGGGAATGGAGGAGGACTCCGCCTTGCTCTTCTCCTCGCGCAACCGCGACGAAGATCTTGAGCAGGCCTCCGCCATCACCCGCACCGTCGGCGCCCTGCTGGGCGTGCGGATCGACCCCTCCGGGCAGCGCGTCACCTTGATCGACGATAAGGGCCGGGTGCTTCTTCATGATCAGGCCACCAGCCTGCTGGCGACCCTGGCGCTAAAGATGCGGGGGCCGGGGTCTGTGGTGGCTCCGGTCTCCGCTCCCTGGCGGCTGGAGCAGGCGGTCAACAGCGCCGGGGGGCGGATGGTCTCCGCCCGGGCAGCGGGGACGTCGGTCCTGCGCGCGGCCTCGCGGACCCAGGCGCTGCTGGGCGCCGACGAGGACTACGGGCTGGTCTGGCCGGCGCACCTGGCCGCCTACGATGCCATCTACAGCCTGCTGGCCACCCTGGAGTTGGTGTGCGAGAGCGGGGACACGGTGTCCCACCTGGTGGATCAGCTCCCGGTGGGGGCGCACCTCGAGCGCTCGCTACCCTGCGCCTGGGACGTAAAGGGCGAGGTGATGCGACGGATGGTGGAGGCGCATCACAACGACCGCGTCGATCTCACCGATGGGTTGAAGCTGAGCTTGGAGCAAGGGTGGGTGCTGCTGCTGCCCGACGCCGACCGCCCCCGCTACCGGGTCATCGCATCCGGGCCGGATCCGCTCGCCGCCGAGGCGAGCCTGGAGCGCTGGATGGGGGAGGTCTCGACCGCGATCCAGCAGGCCGCGGCCGCTCAGTAGCGTAGCTGTGCTGGGGAGCGGGTGAGGCCGGTAGCTGAAAGCCACCGCCTGTCGGGGACCGGCTGGCTGCGCGCCGCGGTGCTGGGCGCCGACGACGGGATCGTCTCCACCGCGAGCCTGATGCTGGGTGTCGCCACCTCCCACGCCAGCTCACCCCAGGTACTGGTCGCGGGAGTGGCCGGGCTGGTGGCGGGCGCAATGTCGATGGCGGCGGGCGAGTACGTTTCGGTGTCGAGCCAGAAGGACTCCGAGCAGGCAGAGCTGGCGCGCGAGCAGCTGGAGCTGCACGCCAACCCGGAGTGGGAGCGGGAAGAGCTGACCCAGATCTACGTGGAGCGGGGCCTGGATCGCGAGCTGGCGGCGCAGGTCGCGCGGCAACTGATGGAGCGCAACCCTCTGGAAAGCCACGCTCGCGACGAGCTGGGCATTACCGAGTACGGCCGGGCGCGGCCACTTCAGGCGGCCGTGTCGTCGGCAGCGGCGTTCGCCGGTGGCGCCGCGATTCCGGTGGTCACCGGCTTACTTTCCACCGGTGTGGCCCGGGCCATCGCCCTGGTGGTGGTGGCACTGATCGCGCTGGTGGGGCTCGGCGTCCTGGGCGCGCTGGCCGGTGGCGCTGACTGGCGCCGAGGCGGGCTCAGGGTGCTGCTCGGCGGGGGCGCTGCGATGGCGGTGACCGCCGGGGTGGGTCATCTTCTGGGTTCGGCCGGCATCTGAGCCCGGTGACCGCCCGGGATCCCTCAGTCGATGCCGAGGTCGAAGGCGGCTGCGATCTCTGCGGGGGCGAAGCGACGCATCGCCAGGTGGGTCTTGGTGGCCAGGATGCCCTCGATTCGTCCCAACCGGTCCTGGACCAAGACCGACAGCTCCTCCAGGTCAGCGACCTGGATCCGAACTATGAAGTCCACGTCACCGGTGGTCGTGTAGACCTCGGCGACCCCCTCGCACGCCGCTAGCCGGGGACCGAGCTCAGCCAGATGGGAGCGATCGGCGGTGACAAGCATGAAGGCGGTGATCATCGTCGGCTCCTCCTTGGCGCGAACCGATGGCCGCCCGAAGGTATCACAGGCACGAGCTATACTCCGGCTCTCGTCCGGCTGGCGGGAGTAGCTCAGTTGGTAGAGCGTCTGCTTCCCAAGCAGAAGGTCGCGGGTTCGAGACCCGTCTCCCGCTTTCCATCTCACCTGAGAGCCTTGATCCGGCCGAAATCGGAGTGGGCGGGTCGCAGTGCAGAACGATCGCTTTCAGGTGCGTGAGCGACGGTGCCACTACGGCAACGGTGCGCGCGGCCAGCTTGTACTCTCAATCGGCGCCATCCTCCTCACCGCCAGATCTGCCACCGCGTCCCGGGGCGCCATGACGCCACGTGCTGCAACGGCCTCAAAAATACGCGTGGCGCTAGCACGAGGGTATCCGGCGGTCTGCGCGGCTTTGAGTCTCGCGCCCAGCCAGCGTCTCCAGGCCTCCCAGTGACGGAGTTGCCGAACTAGCTCCCCATGGTGAGCTAGCGAATCGGTCGGTTCCACCGCCAACCACCTCTTGTGTCGCACGGCACCCTTCTCAATGTGAGGTTCGGCAGATTAGAGACCGCAGACCATTCAACGGACGGATCGCATGCTTTTTAGACTTCCTCTGGCAGGTCGTACCAGCGCCGCTTCTCTCCGACGCGCGCGCGTGTTTGCCAGCCGAAGCTCTTGGGCTCCCCTTCCATGGCTGCTCGTAAGGCAGAGACGCGCTGACGTATGGTCGAGGCTATATGGCTAGGCAGGCGACTGTCAGCGAAGTCGCTGAGACGACGAAGGTTGATTTCGACCGTGTGATAAAAACCCCAATCTCGACCTAATGGTTCTGCGAACTGCCGGGCGTCCAGAATCGGCGGATCCTGCCCACTTGCGTCGGCGACCAGCGCGGCCGCATCCCCCAGATCCTTGTCCTCAATCTGAACAATCTGAAGCTTGGTTAACAGCAGCTGGGCCGGGCTTAGCGTTAGACCTTCTGCCGGTAGGCGCCCGTCGAGGGCGAGTTTGTGACACATCTTGAAGTCGCCAACAAGAATGTCTATCGAAAACCCTTTGTCTGGGTGGAAGAAGATTAGTCGATCGGCACCGTGCAGGGCGTTGAAGTTCCGATTCTCCCCGTAACCCAACTCGCGGAACAGTCTCGCCAAATCCCGTCCAGCGCGCCGACCTACCACCAGGTCGAAGTCGCGATACCGCCGACTTAGCGATCCCTCCCTCGCTGTTGGGGAAACGTGAAAGAAGGCAACGCCCCCCAACAGTCGGGCGCGAACGCCTCTGCGCTGCGCCGCCTCGACCAGCCGTCTGGCGTCCTCCAACAAGACCTCACCAGTCCAGCGGTGTCCTCCATCCTCACTCATGGCTCACCGCCATCATCTCCAGGTGCAAGCACGGCGGACGCCAGGCTACGCCTAGAGAGGCACGCGTCGCTCTCAGCTGATCCCGCGGGTCCAATGACTGAGGGCATACGCGTTGATCGAACATCAGTTTGGAGCCTCCGACTTCACTAGCCGCAGCCACTTGACGCCGACCGTGTCCTGGATCCAGTATACGCAGCTTCTGGAGGACGAAACGCTTGAGCCGACCGATTGCCCACCACGGGACTGACCAGGCTGAGTCGACCGCCTCGATCGCCGGTGGCTGGGCCGTCCGCCGGCCATCCCAACTGCCGGAGCTCGCCGCCGACCAGCTTCGAACACTGATCTTCGATGGCCGACTGGCCCCTGGCACCTCCGTCCCGCAAGACGATCTCGCTAGGTTGCTCGGCGTCAGCCGAACCCCCCTGCGGGCTGCGCTGCGGACCCTGGAAGGGGAGGGGCTTATAGAAACGAACTCCCACGGCACCAGCACAGTTGTAGATCTCTCAGGGCCCGCAGCACGCGAGCTTCTGGAAGTACGCGAGGTAATTGATGGGCTGGTCGCGCGCCTGCTTTCGACGCAGGGGTTGAGCTCCTCGGCGCGTGAAGCCTTAACGACCTGCGTCGGCGAGATGGAAGCGGCGAGTGAGACCGACGACCGCAAGGCGTACATGCAAGCGAACACCCGATTTCATATCGGGCTGCTGGAGGACCTCGACCACAGCTGGCTGCGCAGGATGGCGCACATTATCCGTGCTTCGTCCCAAGCGACCTATCTTCGCTTGAGACACCAGGAGATCCGGTTGCGTGTCTCAGCGCGGGAGCACCATCAGATACTGGCTGAGATCACGTCTGGAGACTCTTCCGCCGCGGAACTCGCCGCGCGCACGCACATACGTCATGCAATGGAGCATTGGCTCCATCCGGAGGTCCGGACTCGCGAAGAGGGGATGAGTCCGGCCACTACGGAATCCCCTATAACCACGAGGACGGGAGGGATGGGTCGTGGCATCTGACACGGTTGGCGGGGTATCTGGCATTCCGAATGCAGTCGGGGTGTATGCGCGACAGACAACGGGACTAGTGCGAGAGCTAGGCACGGGTGGCGCTATTCTAATGTCGCTCGCAGTGATGTCTCCGCCCTACGCTCTTTTCATCGTCACGATCGCCCCAATCGCAGCGCCGGGATCAAACTGGGCGGCAGCTATAGTCCTCGGCGCGGTGCTCGCGGTACCGTTTGCTCTACTATGGGGGTGGCTCTCACAGTTGATGCCCCGGACGGGTGGGGACTACATATTCGTAAGCAGGACGCTGTCGGCACCCATTGGCTTTGTGGCGAGCGTTGTGCTTAACCTTTTCGTCATCTTCAGTGTCGGGTCGGTCTTCGCGACTATCGCTCCTCAGTACCTGGCTGCCGTCTTTGCTGCTGTAGGCATTCGATCCCACAACGCGGGCCTTCTAAACGTCGCTACCACACTAAGTAGCCCGGCTCCAACCTACCTAATTGGGATAGGGTGCATTTTGGCGGCGCTTATTGTCGCGAGCCTCCCGCTACGCACGTTTACGAAAGTCTATGCGATACTGCTCCCCTTTGGTGCACTGAGTTTGCTCCTTGCCGTTCTCGTACTGGCGACGCACACGAGTGCGGCACTGACACCGGTGCTGAAGTCGTTTCACTCTAGCTACGGTAAGATTCTCTCGGCAGCGGCACAGGCTGGCTATCATCCCGGCTCCGGGTTCAACCTCGGTGCCGATTTTGCGGCAACGCCAGTCGTATTCGGGTTCATGGGGTTCGGGTTCACGGCCGCCTACCTGGGAGGAGAAATCCGTCGACCTTCGAGCACCGTAACTCGCGCCTACCTCTCAGCAATAGGGATCGGCGTAGTCGGGCTGCTGCTCTTGCTCGGGTTCGCCGCCCACAGCCTTGGAGAGAACTGGATCGGGTCAGCTACGTACATCGCATCGGCAGACCCGAAGGCATACCCGTTCCCTGCCCCGCCTGGCATCATGCTCTTTGCGTCGCTGCTCACGTCCAACACCCCTCTAATCATCGCTATGAACGGGTTGCTCGTGCTGCTGATCATAGTGAGTCAAGGCCCCGCGTTCTTCTTGACCACGCGGAGCATGGTTGCGTGGTCCTTCGATAGGGTTATGCCCGCGAAGCTGTCTGAGGTAAACGAAAGAACTCATAGCCCACTCATCACAAACTTTGTACTCTTTCTCGTGTACTGCGTCATCTGCGCAGTGTTGGTTTGGGGACCAAGCACGATCCTACAGTTGGCATTTGGGGCGCTGCTTGGGCAACTGCCGATCTTCTTACTTGTTTCCCTCGTGGCCATCGTGATTCCTTGGCGCCGACAAGCCCTGTACAACCTTGCGCCGATCTCTCGGCGGAAGATCTTCGGATTGCCGGCCATTTCAGTGGTGGGCGGTCTGGCGTTTGCTTCCTATGCCTTCTTCTTCGAGCAGTATCTAACCAATAATGCGCTCGGCGCGAATTCTCCGGTGGTGTTTATCTCCTTCCCGATTATGCTCGTCGTTGCCGTTCTGATGTACCTGACAAGCAAATGGGTCAATGAGCGTCGTGGAGTGAATTTGTCGGTAGCCTTCACCGAACTTCCCCCGGAGTAGCCAATTGTTCGGGCATCGCCGAGAAAGCAGTCAGAATGTGCGGGTGTTCTATGCCGCTGACATTCACGGGTCGGAGCGGGCCTTTAGGAAGTGGGTTAACTCCGCGAAGACCTTTGAACTGGACGCACTCGTTTTCGGCGGCGACTTGACTGGAAAGTTCGTAGTACCGATTGTCAGGGAGGCCGGCGGCAAGTGGCGGTCAGAGCTCTATGAACCCAACGGCCGAATTGAGTCAGAGGAGGAGCTCGCCTCCTTCGAGAGCCAACTGCGTGCCGCCGGAAAGTACCCGGTAGTCCTGGATCCGGAAGAAAAGGCCACCTACGATGCCCATCCGGAGCTAGTTCAGCGTGACCTGTTCAAGCCAGTAATATCCAAGCAGACTCGAGAATGGGTCGGCTTGATCGGTGACCGGCTTGGCGGGCTGCGCACGCAGACTTACATGATGCTTGGCAACGATGATGATGAAGAAGTGGCTGAGGATTTGGCTGAGGCTGCCGTTGTTTTGACTGATGGGGCGGTTGTCGAGTTGCCGGGGGGCGTCCAAATGGCGTCACTTGGCTTTTCCAACCCCACCCCTTGGAAGACACCGCGCGAGTTGCCGGAGGACGAAATCGCAGCTAGGTTGGATAGGCTCATGGATAAACTCAGCGAGCCCGAGACGGCTATCCTGAACGTGCACTGTCCGCCACGAGATACACAACTGGATCAAGCAGCGCTCTTGGATGAGGAGTTCAACCCGAGAATGCGTGGCGGCCAGGTGCTGGTGGGCGGTGTCGGGAGCAGCGCGGTAAGGTCAGTGATTGACCGCTACCAGCCTATGCTAAGTTTGCACGGTCACATCCACGAGTCTGCAGCCGTTCAAAAGCTGGGTCAGACCACGGCAATCAATCCGGGCAGCGAATACAACGACGGCATTTTGCGGGGCGCGCTTCTAATGCTTGACCCTAGAGGTAAGCGTCTTAAGTCGTGGCAGTTAATTCACGGGTAGTTAGGGATACGCAGAACGGCCTGTTGAAGGGAGGATGGTGTTAGTGCCGGGACAGAACAGATTCGGGGTGCGCGATCTCGCGGCTCCTTGGTACGCAGGAGTTTCGTCATTCGCACGAAGTCGATGGGTAGAGCCTTCCGAAGTGCCGCAAGGTTCGATAGGCATCGTAGGGATGCCCTTCGATGAATATGCCACAACTGGTGGGCGGACGGGGATGCGCCATGGGCCTAGGGCGATCAGAGTGGCTTCTCTGCGCGCGGTCCGGTACTACGCCTTCCAGACAGACGTGGGACTGCTCAACATCTTCGACGGCCGCGTCACCGGGTGGCCGGCAGAGCTACCGATCGTGGACTCCGGCGATGTGCCTGTCATTCCCGCGGACCGGGACGCGCAATTGCGCGAAGCGGTTGCTCACGTACGAGAAGTCGCGCGCCGCGCGGCACTAACAGTGACTCTTGGCGGCGACCACTACGTGGCGTATCCGGCCTGCCGCGGCGTACTTGAGGCATGCAAGGAGCGCAAACCAGACTTTAGGCTTGCCCACATTCACCTTGACTCACACACCGACTTCCGTGATGACGGGATGTACACTGGCCCCCACAATCAGGGTACCTGCGTGCGCCGCATCGCTGAAATGGATGGAGTAGCGAAAGTCGCCTGGCTAGGACTGAACACTGCGTCCGAGCCTAACCAGTTTCGGGAGATGCAGAGGCAAGGCTTCAAGGCGTACACCTCTCACTACGTGAACCGAGTCGGAGTCAAATCGGCTGTCGCAGAAGCGCTGGACTATGCGACCAGCGGAGTGGACGGAGTATATATCAGTGTCGACATCGACATTGTTACCGGTGCTGACGCTCCGGGGACGGCCGCGCCGGTATTTGACGGCATAAGTGCTCCGGACCTGCTGGCAATGCTAGCGCTTTTGGGTGAGTCTGAAAAAATCGTCGGTTTAGACATGTGCGAAGTAGATCCTGAGTATGACCCGACGGGTAGAACCGATTACCTTGCTGCGCAAGGCATATTAAGCGTCCTTGGTACCCGAATGTTCCCTTTGGTAGTCGAGATTCCCCCCGGCGAGTTGGCGAGTGTTTTCATCCGAGGAGGGGGCACCTTCGGAGGCTCATGGCCGGACGTCTTCCCGAGAGTGCGGGGACTTCCTGCCGTAGGATTCGAGTGTAGAGGGAGATGCAAGGAGTTCAGTTTGACGGGTCTCGCCGGGTGCACGAGCGGGGCCAGCAGGTCCTCGCCGGTGGTAACAGTCGCACGACGCTGTACGCAAAGCCGTTTCCGATATACGCTGTAGCAGGCGAAGGTCCATATATAGCAGACGTGGACGGAAACCAGTTCCTGGACTTTCTGAACAACTACACAGCTCTTATTCATGGGCATGCCTACGAGCCGGTCGTGGCCGCCGTGCAGCGGCAAGCTTCGCGAGGAAGTTGCTTCGGGCTTCCGACTGAGGCCGAGATCGATTTGGCTGAACTGATTGTGGGCAGAGTAAAGAGCATCGAGAGCATCCGCTTTACTAATTCTGGCAGTGAGGCTGTGATGCAAGCAGTTAAGGCAGCTCGAGCCTTCACCGGCAGAACGCTCATCGCAAAGTGTGAGGGCGCGTACCATGGCAGCTACGATTGGGTAGAGGTGAGCGTTGACAGCTCATCTAGCAACTGGGGTGACCCAAATGCACCGGAGCGAGTAGCGTACAACGCCGGGACGCCCAGCGGGATTCTGGCAGACGTGGTGGTTATCCCTTTCAACGACTCTGTTGCGACGCGAGAGCTTCTCTTAAGTAGGAGCGATCAACTGGCCGCGATCGTTGTAGACGTGCTTCCTAACCGGTTGGGATTCCCTCAAGCGACGCCTGAATTCCTAGCTACTCTGAGAGAGTGTGCCACGTCGACTGGCGCATTGCTGATCGCGGATGAGATTATCACTTTTCGGCTCTCCGCTGGCGGAGCCCAGGACCTGCACGGGGTGTCGCCTGATCTAACCACCCTTGGGAAACTGATAGGCGGCGGCTACCCGATCGGGGCCGTTGGGGGATCCGCGGAGGTGATGACTGTCTTTGACGAGACGCCGGCTGGTATCGCCTTACATCACGGTGGGACGTTCAACGCTAATCCGGTGTCGATGGTCGCAGGCGAGGCTACACTTGCCGGACTAGGGAGTGAGGAGTTTGACCGACTCGGCCGGCTCGGAGCAGCGGTCAGGGTGGGCATGACGGAGGCACTGGCTCGGTCGGGTCGATGCGGCAGTGTTACCGGCGAGGGGTCACTGTTTCGGTTTCACATCGGCGACGGCACGGTCTACGATTATCGCTCGATGAAGGCCCAGGATCGCAAAGCCGTTGGACGAATTTCTCGAAGCCTGCTGGAAGCGGGCATCTTAATAGGGCAAGACGGCTTGGGATGCGTATCCACCGTAATGACGGATGCACATGTCGATCAGCTGTTACAGGCGTTTGCGATGGCTCTTGAGGAGGTTGCGTGAGAGCGGCACGTCATCCCGAAGTGCGCGCCTGGACTGCGAGTGGCGACAGCGTGTCGACTCGCGGATGCGCTTCGGTCAAAGGCGCGCAACGCACCATTAAAGTTGTGCTGGGTGGTCCTGCGATCGCGGGAAGGTAGAGCTGGTGGCCAAGATAGTCAGCCTCGCTCAGGCCGTAGCTGAACTCGTCCACGATGGAGACACGGTGGCCTTGGAGGGATTTACTCATTTAATACCATTCGAAGCGGGCCACGAGATCATTCGTCAAGAACGCCGGCGACTTACGTTGGTGCGGATGACTCCCGACATCATCTACGATCAGATGATTGGAATGGGGTGCGCTGAGCGTTTGGTGTTTTCCTGGGCTGGCAATCCTGGAGTCGGCTCTCTGCATCGCTTTCGCGACGCGGTTGAGTGTCGGTGGCCGTTTCCTCTAGCAATTGAGGAACACAGCCACGCCGGGATGGCAAATCGCTACGTCGCGGGAGCGTCGGGCTTGCCATTGGCGCTACTCCGCGGATACGTTGGCACGGATTTGCCGCGCGAAACGAAAACTATAAGTACGATCACGTGTCCATTCACCGGTGAGATTCTGACCGCTGTACCGGCGATGAATCCCGACGTGGCGATCATTCACGCCCAGCGAGCCGATAGGCACGGCAATGTACAGATGTGGGGGATCATTGGAGTCCAGAAGGAAGCAGTACTCGCCGCGAAGCGATCCTTGGTCACGGTGGAAGAGGTGGTAGACGTGCTAGATCGGCGACCCGGCGACATAATACTCCCAGGGTTCGTCATAAGTTGTGTATCTGAGTCGAAAAATGGGTGCCATCCCTCATATGCGGCGGGCTACTCCGAACGCGACAACAACTTTTATCAGCAGTGGGATGCCATAAGCCGCGACCGCGATGCGTTTATGTCCTGGATGCGGACCCACGTCCTGCATGAGTGAGTCAGCCTGATGGCCAGCACTGACTATTCCTCTGAAGAGATGATGACAATAGCTGCGGCCCGCGAGTTGCACGATCATACCGTCTGCTTCGTTGGCATTGGCGTGCCGAGCGCGGCCTCAAATCTGGCACGGGTCACGCACGCCCCGTCGATGACTCTAGTCTACGAGGCTGGAACCATAGGGTCCAAGCCGTCGACATTGCCTCTATCGATAGGAGATGGAGGTTTGGCTGAGACTGCGGATGTAGTGGTTTCGGTACCCGAAATATTCAATTACTGGCTGCAGCCGGGCAGGATCGACATCGGATTGCTGACCGGGGCGCAGATAGATCGATTTGGAAACCTGAATACGACGATGGTGGGCGGTAATTACCGCAAGCCGGTGGTGCGCCTTCCAGGCGCTGGTGGTGCGCCGGAGATTGCGGCCTCGTGCAAGGAGATAGTCATCGTAATGCGCCAGAGTCCGAGAGTATTCGTAGAGCGCTTGGACTTTCGGACCTCGGTCGGATTCGGCTCCGATCGTGACGATCGCGCGCGGCTCGGTATGATTGGCCGTGGCCCGCGGCGAGTCGTCACAGATATAGGCATTTTGGCTCCAGACCCTGTTAGCGTCGAGCTGACCTTGGTAAGCCTGCACCCTGGCCAGACAGTAGAGGGCGCACGGGCCGCCACCGGATGGCAACTGAGGGTTTCGGACAGAGTCGCTAGGAGTGAGCCACCAAGTGTTGCGGAGTTGACGGCGTTGCGTGAGCTTAGAGCTAGATGAGTATGCGGGTACCGCGCCTGAAGCCTCACGAGATGAGCGTGGACCAGATGGCGCTCTACAAAACGATAGTGGGCGGACCTCGCATTAAAGATGAGCGGGCCAGCCCGCTGGTTGAGACTGACGGGTCGCTGCGAGGACCCTTTAACTCCATGCTTCTTTCTCCTGCGATTGGCGATGCCCTGCAAGCGCTTGGTTGCGCCATCCGCTACTCCGGGCAGTTGCCAGCGCGGATCCGGGAGATGGCCATTCTTCTTGTTGCGGCTCATTGGGATTGTGGATTCGAGAGGGCTACCCATGAGGCCTTGGCGCGGCGAAGTGGTGTTCTAGATGATGAGATCAGGCAGCTGAGATCTGGAGCGGCACCGGAATGTCGGGACGCCAGGGAGCGAGCAAGCTTAGCCTTCGTTGTCGACCTGCTGAGCCAAGCTACGGGTGACCGCGAATATGGTGTGTCAGAGACTGCGGAGCTGCAAGCTGTGGACGCGTGGGAGCTTACCTCGATTGTCGGATACTACGGGACGTTGGCTACGCAGCTTCGAATTTTCGGCGAGTAGGTGAGTGGCCGGCTGCGAGGCTACCACGATCTAGCTCTTCCCTGAGATCCGTCCAATAGGTGGTAGGCGGTAGGGCACTATCGGCGTGAGCCTGCCCAGTCCGCCTTGGAGCCACAGGCTCGGGTTCGGACTGATAATCAGTGCAGCGATCCAACGTCGCCGTCCCCCCGAAGCGGTCGCACCGGTTGTGTGTCGGCCCCAATTCCATGACGCAGCACTCGCACACGAACACGATACGGGGGGATCGCCGGCTGGGCCGCGGTCAGGTCCACAGGTCTGCCAATTGCGGAAGACGATGATCCGACTATCTCGCTGTACCCGCGGCGTTCCCGCCGCGACAACCGCCTATCCAACATCCGCACGAGGCTCTGTGTATCTACGCTGACGGCTAGAGCGAACTCAGTGGCCGTGTCAAACCGAGAGCCTTCAACGCGAGCCGCGTGCACACGCTCTGCGGAAACTTCGAACCGATGACCTCCGCATTCTCAGCCAGCCTTATACTGGCGGCGCCTAAATGGCTGGGCCGGCCACAAGTGGCTGACTCACGACGCACCCTTGGCGCGAGGATGGCGGGGACCGCCGGTGGCCAAGAGGGCCGCTGAGATGGTGGGCAAGCGCTGCGGATCCGCGATGGCGTCGATCTCGACGATCTTGCCGTCGGCGGTAGTGAATCCGATAACCGTCACGAGTCGGACGTCGGTGGTGACGACGGCTCCGGCGGTCCCATTGACCAGCGCAGGCCGCAACTCCAAACCCGGTCTGACGAACAACGTCTGCAGGCCCCGGCCGGCTTGGTGCGCGACCGCCTCGGCGCCACGGATTAGCATCGAGGCGCTGGGAAGCCTTACGCCCGCGTCGATGCGCAAGACGACGTCTGGATCGAGCAGCCGGACGAGGGCATCGAAGTCGCCGTTGCGGGTGGCGGCGAAGAAGGCATCGACCAGCGAGCGTTGGCGCGTGAGGTCATCCTCGGGCCTGCTGGCTGCGGCGCCTCGGACTCTGCGCCGTGCCCGGCTTGCCAGTTGCCTCGTCGCCATCGGGGTCCGTTCCACTATCGGGGCAATTTCGCCGAAGGGAAGGCCGAAGAGGTCATGGAGCACGAACGCCAGGCGTTCGGCCGGGGCGAGGCTGTCGAGCACGACTAGGAGCGCCAAGCCGATCGAGTCTGCCAGGAGCGCCTCCTCTTCTGGCTGGTGGGTGATCACGGGGTCGGGAACGTGGAAGTCCACGGGCTGCTCACGGCGAAGGTTGCGGGCACGGAGCATGTTGAGGCACACCCGCGCCAGGATCTTGGTCAGCCAACCACGCAGATTTTCGATCTGCTCAGGGCTCGATCTGGCGACCCGCAGCCAGGTGTCCTGAACAGCGTCGTCGGCATCCGCGAGCGACCCGAGCATGCGATAGGCGACGGCGTGGAGATGTTCGCGCTGCTCTTCAAACTGCTCTGCCAGCCATGAAGTCTCGTTCACCGGTCACATCCTCTCGTGTTCAAGTGTCTATATACGTGACCCCATAGACACCTCGGATGTGACGGGGTGCGGAGAGGCTGTTCCAGGGCCCTGACTAGGAGGAGAGGCGCGTGCGAGTCATGGTCATCGGAGGCTCCGGAGCAATAGGAATCCCGCTCATTCATCAGCTTCGTGAGGCCGGCCATGAGGTGATCGGTACGTCCCGCTCGCAAGAACGAGCCACCCAGCTCGACACCCTGGGCGCTCACCCCATCGTATTGAACGCGCTCGACGCGGCCGCAGTCCACACTGCGGTCTCCGCGGCCCGGCCTGATGCGATCGTCTACCAGGCAACTGGTCTCGCCGGCGTACGCATCTTGCGCAGCCTCGACCGCCCTTTCGCTGCGACCAATCGACTCCGAACCGAGGGAATCGACAACGTTCTCGCCGCGGCCCGAAAAGTAGGCGTGCGACGGGTCGTGGCCCAGAGCTTCGCCCCCTCCCGGTACGCACGGGAGGGT
>JBJKSO010000104.1:0-3709 GCA_046703825.1 Candidatus Dormibacteria bacterium | reverse complement strand
GAGGTGCAGTGGAGCCCGCGCATGGGAGTCCCACCAACTGGAGGAGCAGGCGCCGGCAGCCGTCTCCGCAGGCGGCCAGACTAAACTGTAGCGACGCACCTTCCGGAGTAGCTCAACGGTAGAGCAGGCGGCTGTTAACCGCAAGGTTCACGGTTCGAATCCGTGCTCCGGAGCCAGGCGCACTCCGAGGGATAGCTCAGGTCAGCAAAGCAGTCTGCCCTGGGTCTCCACGCCATTCTCCCGGGACGGTCGGAGACTGCTCCTGGCTAACGCCCGAGGCGAGCAGGGGAGCCTCGGCCTCCGCCCCTGGCCGAGCGTCCCCTCCCAAGGCTCGGGGCCGACGCGAGCTGGCCCTGACAAGACGTAGGTACGGCAGGGGGCGAGCCGCGCTGGGGAGTGCCTTGAGCAGGTTCGTGGCAACGTCGTGGTCGCTTGGCCCGGGGAGCTCGGCCTCAGACTCCCGTCCACGCGACCGAGCCGATCACTCATCTCAGGGGCAACAACCCACACGGGAACTCCCCCTGGCGGTCGGGCCACGCGCCAGCGCCGCCAGTTGAGGGTACTGCCGCAACCTGAGGCGGTAACCGCAGTGGCGGGGTGCAGCCACCGGTCGACTTGTGGCGCTGGGGAGCCATCACATGGCCGGCCTTCCGAGCGAATTGCGAGGAATTGGTTTGGCGAGTGTTCGACATCTTTCCTTGAGGGCCGGGATCACCCTTCTGGGACTGGCCGGAGCCCGCGGGATCGGTCTGTCGGCAACGGTGGCCGGAGCATCCCAGGTTGCCTATTCGGCGTCCACCCCGCTCAGCGCGACCTTCAAGGGGGCGTACGAAGCGGGAACTCAGGCTCCCCTCGGGCGAAGTGGCCTTCCCAAAGTAGACAGGTGGCCAGCCCGAGCTGGAAAGCGGGGAGGTGTGTTGGGGCCGAGATCGGCGTGGTCTGAGTTGATTCAGTTCGATCGGAGGGGTGCGAGATCGAACCGGTGAGCATGTGGCAGCATTCCACAGTCGGTACCCGGCTCGGTTCGCCCCCAGCCGGCGAATGCTGACGGCCCGAGAGTCATCTTCAATCCTCGGCCTGTGGGCATGAAGGCGCTCCCGACACCGACTGGCACCACGTAGAAGCATCCAGGCACCTCGCCGGCAAACACGCGTGAGTCGCGTGGGCGGGGCAGCTACGTTGGTCTCCTCGGGAGGTGAGCGCCGGGTTGCCCCGGCGGCGCATATGCGGACTGGACGATCCCGCCATCACAGGCGTTACGAGGGCCAGCTGATGTCAGACCTCCGCGACAGTTCACAATCGCCGCCCGTTAGCCCGCCGGCCATGCCCGGAACCGCGGTTCCGTACCCGGCGCGCCTGGTGATTGCTTACCCTGACCGGCTAAGCCGTGCCGCAACCGCCTTCCGACTCATACTGGCGATACCGATCGTGATTGTGAGCAGTGTCCTGACCGGCGAGGGTGCCCGAAGCGTCCAGACAAGCAGCGGCACCTTCGTCTCGACCACATCGGCAGGCATTGCCGGGGGCCTGTCCGTGGCCACGCTGCTTCTCATCCTGTTCCGCCGGAGATATCCGCGTTGGTGGTTCGACTTCACTCTCGAGCTCACCCGCTTCACGACCCGCATCGGAGCGTACCTAGCGCTCCTGACCGACCAATACCCTTCTACGGTGGAACAGCAGTCTGTCGCGCTTGACCTCGACTACCCCAACGTCGAGCGGGACTTGAACCGGTGGGCCCCTTTGGTGAAGTGGCTCCTTGCCATCCCGCACTATGTCCTGCTTTTCTTTCTTGTGATCGCCGCGATAGTCTCGGTGTTCCTCGCCTGGTTCGCCATCCTATTCACCGGTCGATACCCCCGGACCCTTTTCGACTACGTGGTCGGCGTTGCACGCTGGGCACTCCGGGTCCAGGCGTACGCCTTCCTGCTCATCACAGATCGATACCCGCCTTTCTCCCTGCACTAGGTACCGGGCTCGAGGAAAGCCCTCCTCGCTGTTTCAGTCTGGCGCGAGACAGTACATTGAAACTGCCCGAAGATCAGGGCATCGGCTCACTTGAGTCCCTCATCTTCCCAATCAGGTGTCCAAGGAAATCGTGGGCCAGGGGAGGCGCTGGTTGACTGCAGACGCAGCGCCGCCGCGGCCCGCCGCAGCTCCGCACCTGCGCGCTCTCAGGCCGCAGCACCGGCGGAAGCCTGCCTCCCCAGTTCCTGAAGGCGCTGTCTCATTCGGCTGGCCCAGCCCCCGGCTCCCTCAGAGATTCCGCCCTGTGAATCGGAAGGAAGATTCGAGTCGCGTGACCTGGTGTAGCCCTCCCCTCGGCGTGGTAAAGGGGCACATGGTGACCGGCTGCCTTACATCAAACCGGCCCGGACTCCGGTGCCCGAACCGGGGTGGCTGTGATCGATGGTAGCCGGGCCGAGACCGAGCCCAGACCGCGGTAGCCGGCTGGGATGGATCTCGAGGCTACTGCGGGCGGCTACGGACTGAAGCACATCCAGGTGCGAGGCTCTCCGAGCGGGCCAACTTGCAGCCTCCAGCCCCAGCAGCGCAGGGATGACCACGAGCGGAAGGAGATTGCCCCAAGGAACCACGACCGCCGTGAGGCCCGGCTGCTTCCGCAGGGAGAAGGTCAGCGCCGCCCCCAACCCGGTGCCCGGCACACCCCCAGCCGCGCGCCGAAGAGCGAAAGAATGACAGCCTCGGTGCGCACCATCTGCCGAATCTGGCGCCGCTGCATGCCGACCGCTCGCAGCAGGCCGATCTCCCGGGTGCGCTCAATAACCGCCATCAGCAGCGTGTTCACGATACCGATGAAGGCCACCAGCACCGCTAGCGCCAGCAGCGCGTAAACCAGTCCCAGGGCCTGGTTGATGGCCGCCGTTTGCTGCGCTTCGAACTGGCTCCGGGTCTCCACACTCAGCGTCGGGTAGGGCTTGAGGGCGTCCCTTGCGGTGCGCTCGAGGTGGGGGAAGCCGGGACTGGCGGTGACCAGGATTCCGCCGGGTCGCTGGCCGGGGAAGTGGGAACGAAAGAAGCCCTCGCCCACCACGTAGCTCCCGATGAGAAGATTGGGCCGGTAGACGCCGCCCACTCGCATGGTCGCCCGCGACCGCTGAGGAAATGACACCGGCACTAGCGACCCCACCGCCAGGTGCTCGGCTCGGGCGGTGGTGGCGGCCACCAGAAGCTCGCCCCGGGCCAGCGCCGGGGCTGCCGCTGCCGCTGTCATGCTCAGGTTCACCGCCCGGGCGAGGCCACCCGTGCAGTCCCCATCGACCGTGGCCGTCGCCTGGCGCACCTCGAACTGGGCTCCGTAGACGGCGCAGGTCTCTCCCACTCCCGGCAGCCGGGAGACCCGGCCAGCCACAGCCGGACTAGGGGTCCCGGTGGAGCTGGTGACGAGCAGGTCGGCACGGACGGCATTGACCACGCTGTTGGTGGAGGACTGAGCCAGGGATGCTCCCAGTACCGCCACCGCGCAGACCACCGCCAGGCCGACCATCCGCGCTGTCGCTCCCTGGGCGGTCCGGCGGGGGTTGCGCAGGCAGTTGGCGCGTCCCAGCCTCCCGGCCATCCCCGGGTTCCGGCCAGGGGCGCCCCGACGACCCGCGCCACCGGGCGGGTCGCGATCGGAGCCAGCATGGGGCCGCCAATGAACACGCGCACCGCGCCCTATCCAACCGCGATGACCGCAGAGGCCCCGTCC
>JBJKSO010000103.1:0-3659 GCA_046703825.1 Candidatus Dormibacteria bacterium | reverse complement strand
CGCTGGGGTCGCTCATCGAGCTCGGTGGGCGGCAGCGCCGGGCCCTGAGGGCGCTCGGCGGGCAGCTGCGGATCGCCCGGGCCGCGCTGTCGGCCGCGCCGGGCGCGGCAGCGACCTCGGGCGATGTGGTCGAGCCCAGCGCTCACCACCTTCCCTGACGGTCAATCTCACGCTCCCAGGGCCGAGGCCGCGGCAGCGGCCCCACTGCGCACCGCTCCCTCCATCGTCGCGGGCCAGCCGGTGTCGGTCCAGTTGCCCGCCAGCAGGACGGATCCGCCCAGCAGCGCCGTGCCCGGCAGGGGCCGGTCGGCGGCGGCGCCCGGTTCGGCGGCAAAGGTGGCGGCCGCCTCGCGGGTGACGCGCACGTGCTGGAGGCGGGCGTTCACCGCCTTGGGGAACGTCGTCTGGCAGAGCCGCCAGTAGCGCTCGCTCAGCTCCTGCTCCGCCACTCCCACCTCGGCGAACGCCGCCGAGAGAGAGATCGCTGAGTGGTAGACGGTGCTTCCCGCCATCCGCAACTCTCCCTGGTCGAGCCGGGAGCGGTCGAAGAGCCACTGCAGAGGTGAATCGGGCGCCACCACCACCGGCCCGGGCAAGAAGGGCCGGTCGGTAAAGAGGTGGATGTTGACGATGGGAGCGGTGCCCAGGGCGGCCGCCCGCTGCACCCTGCGGTCGGCGAGTCCCGAGCGCTCCAGCAGCCGCTGGGCGGACCGTGCGGAGGTGGACAGCACCACCTTGTCCGCGTCCAAAGGGTCGCCGCCCTCGACGGCGAGCTTCCACCCGGTCGCGCTGCGGCCGAGCGACTCCACCCGGGCCCGCAGCCGGAGCCGGACGCCGACCCGAGCCAACGCCGTTCGCGAGCCCGGGTCCAGCCAGCGAGTCAGATCGGTACTTGGCACGCGGAAGGCGCCTGCACCGCGGCTGAAGAGGAGGCCCCGGCGGATGACGTCCACCGCCACGCCGGCGCTGCATCGCTCCAGCGGTAGGTTGCAGGCGGCGACCAAGAACGGCTCCCAGAGGCGCCGGACCAGCTGGTCGTCCTGGCCGAGGCTGTCGAGCCAGCCCCGCGCCGGAACTGCGTCCAGGCTGGCCAGATCCCCTTCCCCAAGGGAGCCCGCGGCCCGGGCCAGGGCGGCAGCCGCCAGCCGCTGCCGCCATCCCAAACCAGGCCAGCGCAGCAAGACCGGGGCCAGGTGGGCAGGTGCGGGCAAGCGGGCCGCCTGCACTCGGGCAGACCCTCCCTTTGTGGCCACGGTCACCGACAGTCCGGGCTGGGAAAGCGAGGGCTCGGCGCCGACGCGGGCCAGCAAGCCCTCGAGAGCGGTGCAGCAGCCCAGGTAGACGTGTTGCCCGGTGTCCACCCGCCCGGCGACGGGGTCGGACACGGAACGGCACAATCCGCCCAGGACCGCTGAGCGCTCGACCAGCGTCACCCGGGCTCCCCGGTCGGCCAGGGCGAGGGCGCAGCTGATGCCGGCCAGCCCTCCCCCGACGACCGCTACCCGCAACCCGGAGCCGCCCCGGCTCAGTGGAGGGTCGCCTTCACCCAGGCGCCGAGCGCCAGGCGCAGCTTGGCCGGTGCTGAGAGGTGGACGCGCTTGGTCTGGACGTCGTAGCCGGCAAGTTCGATCTGCGCCAGCAGGGCGGTGTACAGCGCCGCCAGGGCCGCCGGGCACCCCCGCGCGTTGCGCTGCACCAGCGGCACCAGCCGCCTGCCCTCGGCGAAATCCCTCCGGGCTTTGGCGATCTGCGAGCGCATCAGCTCGACGTAGGCCGGCCCCTTTGGGCCGTTGGGGCCGCGGGCCAGGTCGTTGGGCTCCAGGTGCAAGCCCTCCAGCTCAGAGGTGGGCAGGTAGCAGCGCCCGCGCTGCCAGTCCTCGCGGAGGTCGCGCAGGATGTTGGTCCGCTGCATTGCCCGGCCCAGGACCACCGCCAGCTCCGCCACCCGGGAATCCTTGTAGCCAAAGATCTGGGCGCTGAGCCGGCCCACCGCTCCCGCCACCCCGTAGCAGTAGGTGTCGAGGTCGGCCTCGGTGCGGATCTCGAGGGGCGCGCAGTCGGCGGCGCACCCGTCGATCACCTCGTGCAGCCGGGCCGGCTCCAGCGCAAAGCGCCTTTGGGCGTCCCCGAGCGCGAGCCAGCGCTCATCCGGGGGCTGGCCCGCCAGGGTCGCGGCCAGCTGGGAGCGAAAGTGTTCTAGCCCGATTCGCCGCTGCTCAGGCGTGCCGTCCCCGTCGGCGATGTCGTCTGCCCTTCGGCAGAAGCAGTAGACGGCATGCAGCGCTTGGCGCTTGCCCACCGGCAGCAGGCGGAAGGCGTAGTAGAAGTTGCCCGCCTGCTGACGTACTTCCGCCTGACACAGGCGGTGGGCGGCGCGCAGGGCCGCCTCCTCCGCGTTCAGGACCGGGGCGGGATCGGTGCTCACGGCCGGTTCGGGGGCGGTTGCGTCAGGCGCCAGGCCAGCGCTGCCCGCAGCGTCTGGCGGCGCCGCTCCCGGCCGGACAGCCTTGCCTTCTCCGAGAAGACGGAGTCCCTTGCCTCCAGGACTGCGTCAGTGGCCGCCAAGCCGCAGAGAATGAAGGTGGCCATCTCCATCTTCATCAGCCCGGGAACCTGGTGTACCAAGGGCCACCCCCGGCGCAGCAGTTCGCGAGCCCGCCCCACCGCCTCGTAGAGGGCGGAGCGCATACCGGGGGAGACGTGGTCCGGCTTCCACCACTCCTCCTCGCTGGCACCGTGGCGCGCCAGGACCTCCAGCGGGAGGTACCGCCGCCCCCTTCCGCGGTCCGAGGCGACGTCCTGCCACATGTTGGCCAGTTGCAGGCCGGTGCAGATGGCGTCCGAGTACGCCACCCGCTCCGGGTCATCGATGCCCTCGAGCGCCAGCACCAGCTGCCCCACCGGCGTTGCCGAGAGGGTGCAGTACCGGTCGAGCTCCTCCCAGGTGCCGTACCTGAGCAGGTGCTGGTCTTGCAGGTTGGCCTGGATCAGGCGCTGGAAAGGCTCTGGCCGCAGCCGGTAGCGCTGGATCACCGGTCGGAGGCGCCGGAAGACCGGGTGCTGCGGCTCGCCGGAGTAGCAGGCCTCGAGCTCGCGCCGGCACTCTCCCAGCTGTGCCTCCGCGTTGCCCAGCCGCTCATCGCCGAGGTCGTCGACCAGCCGGCAGAAGCCGTAGATCGCCGCCCGCGCCTGGCGGCGTCCGGGCCGGAGCAGCCAGGCGGCGATTGGGAAGTTTTCGCTGCCGCGGGCGCGCCGCTGGCGTCCGAGCGAGTAGTCGGGGAGGCGATCCCGCGCTTCGGTGGTGGTCGTGGCTGGCACGGTCGGCCTCAGGCCCGCAGCTCCCAGCCCGGACGCAGTGCCCGGGCCAGCGCCATCACCGGGAATACGGTGGCGTACATCCGGTAGCGCAAATAGAAGAACCGCGGGAACCCGGTTCCGGTGAACCACCGATCCTCCCAGCCCCCGTCCCGGGCCTGTGCTCCCAGCAGCCAGCCGATCGCCGCCGACGCCGCTTCCTTGGTCTGGGGCGTGCCCTCGCTCCCCGCCGCCAGCAGCGTCAGCAGCCCCCAGGCGGTCTGCGAGGGGGTGGGCTCGCCCCGCCCGATCTGGCTCTGGTCGTGGTAGGAGAGCACGGACTCGCCGAAGCCGCCGTCCCCGCG
>JBJKSO010000102.1:0-49422 GCA_046703825.1 Candidatus Dormibacteria bacterium | reverse complement strand
CCTCCAGCACGCGCACCAGCTGGCCGTCGCCGCGGCCGAGTGCCACCCGCACGGGCACTCCGCCGGTGCCCACGAGTTCCACCGAGCGTCCCTGACGCAGCGCCGCCTGCGCCAGGGACGCCGCGAGGCTGACCGCGTACTCCAGGCTGCTCTCCGGGGCAGCGCCGAAGTGGGTTCCCCGACACAGGTCGAGGACGATGAGCAGATCCTCTCCACCGTCGGCCTCGAAGGCTCGGCTCATCAGCCGACCGCGCCGCGCCGTGGATACCCAGTGGATCCGGCTGATCCCGTCGGCGGGATCGTGCTCCCGCACTCCCGAGGCACTGGGCGGCAGATCCAGGCCCGACGAGTGCTGGGCGCTGTCGCCGCCCCCGTTCTGCCTGGGCCCGAAATCAGGGATGGAGTGCACCTGAGGCAGTACCAGGATCTCCTGCTCGGCAGCCACCTTGACTCGGCGGCTCACGACCCCGAAGGGGTCAGTCACGCGCACCTCGGTGGGTCCGAGCGCGAAGCGCCCCCGGTTGAGCGGGGAGGTGACCAAAGTCCAGGTGGCAGCCTCCCGAGGCCCCAGGGAGAGCCGCCGACCGTGACCGCCGACCGTCGCCGCGGAAAGGTCGGTCACCTCGACGAAGACGGCGGGCAGCGACGAGGTGTTCTCTATCGTGATGCGCTGCTGCAGCGGCTCCCCCGCCTGGTGCCGTCCTGACTGGGCGAGCCGGATGAGCCGGATGTGGCGCGCGCTCCAGAAGCTCCAGGCGACCGCCACCAGCCCCACCAAGAGCGCGGCGTAGACCAGCAGAAAGGCCAGCTGGACGCCGTTGATGTAGGCGAAGAAGCCGGTGACCAGCAGGATGGCGAGGAGAGCGGTGCGCGACACCTGCGCTCTCGCTCAGCTGGCCGCGCGGCGCCCGGAGACCGGCACTGGCTCGGACTCCAAGAGCTCTCCCAACACGCTAGCCGCCGAAAGCCCGCGAAGTTCGGCGCTGGCCTTCAGCACCAGGCGGTGCAGCAGCACCGGGCCGATCAGCTCCTTGACGTCGTCGGGAAGCACGTAGTCGCGTCCGCTCATTAGTGCCCGGGCCTGGGAGAGTCGCAGGAGGCCCAGGCTGGCCCGGGCGCTTGCGCCGAGGGCCAGCTCCGGGTGCTCACGGGTGCGTTGCACCAGACGAACCAGGTAGGCGCGCACCGTATCGGCCACGTGGACTTTAGAGCTGGCCGTGGCCAGCTCGGGATGTTCGGAGGGCCCCGTCACCGCGGAAAGCGCGTCCAGGGGCGACGATTCGCCAAACCGGTCCAGAATCTCGAGTTCCCCCTCCAGATCCGCGTAGCCGAGGCTCACGCGGACCAGAAAGCGGTCCAGCTGCGACTCGGGAAGTGGGTAGGTGCCGTGGAACTCGACCGGGTTCTGCGTCGCCAGCACACAGAACGGGCGCGGAAGTGCGTGGGTGCGCCCGTCGACCGTGACCTGATGCTCGTCCATCGCCTCGAGCAGTGCTGATTGGGTTTTGGGGGTGGCGCGGTTGATCTCGTCGGCCAAGAGGACTTGCGCGAACACGGGACCGGGCCGGAACTCGAAGCTCCCCTGCACCGGGTTGTAGATGCTGGCCCCGGTGATGTCGCCCGGAAGCAGGTCGGGGGTGAACTGCACTCTCTCGAAGTGGCAACCGGTGGCCCGGGCCAGGGTCTTGGCCAAAACCGTCTTGCCCACCCCGGGCACATCCTCGATCAGGACGTGGCCCCCGACGGTCCAGGCAGCCACGCAGAGCTCGATTTGGCGGCGGTCGGCTACGATGACGGTCGCCACGGCGTCGACCAAGCGCCTGAGCGTCTGGGTGGCACCAATCGACGATGTCATTGCCCGGCCTCCCGCCATGTCACCTCCGTCGACGCCGCCCCGGCCGCAGTATAAATCGCGACCTCGCCGACTCCGAATCGGGGGGTGGTGCCCACTGTCAGGGACGCAGCTGGCTGGCGCCTGTGCCAGCGCCCTATCGCTCAGCCAGCGGTGGTCACCGTCTCACTCGCCGCCGCTCACGGTCAGGACCGCCCCGCTTACGTAGGCGGACTCATCCGAGGCCAGGAAGGCAACGGCACGGGCCACCTCCTGGGGGCTGGCGAATCTGCCCAGGGGGTTGCGACGGCGGTTGCGGTCGGCCAAAGGCCCCGGCTGCCAGAGTGCGCGGGCGAACTCCGTCTCCACAATGCCTGGCGCCACCGCATTGACCCGAATCCCCTCCGGCCCCAGCTCGCGCGCCAGCTGCCGGGTCAGCATGTTGAGGGCTGCCTTGCTCACGCCGTAGGCGCCCAGGCCCAAGGCGGGATTGATCCCGGCGATGCTGGAGACCATCACCACTGCGCCTCCGTGCTCGCGCATCCAGGCCCGGTAGACGAGGGCGGTGAGCAGCAGCGGTCCCCTCAGATTCACCTCAAAGGTCTTGTCCCAGGCCGTGGGTTCCACCTCCAGGGTGGGCCCGAAGTGGGGGTTGGTGCCAGCGTTGTTGACCAAGATGTCTAGGCGCCCCCAGCTGGCCATGACCCGCTCCACCAACTCCCGCTGGTCGGCCTCGCGACCGGCGTGGGCGGGCACCGCCATCACCTCGCCCCCGGTGCGCTCGCGGATTCTCTGCGCGGCCGCCTGCAGAGGCTCGCGATGCCGGGCGCTGATGGCAACTCGGCCGCCGCGGCCCGCGAGCTCCAGGGCGCTGGCTTCACCGATACCTCGGCTGGCGCCCGTTACCAGCGCCACCTTGCCCTCCAGGCTCATGGTCGGCCGCTGGCGATCCCGCCCGTGTAGAACCTGGAGATCAACTCGGCGACACAAGCGGGCTTGCTCACCCCCTCCAACTCGATGGTCACCTCCAGCACCGCGGCGACACCTCCGGGCACCTCCTGAACCTCCTGGATCCTGGCGCTCGCGCGGATCCGAGAGCCGACCGGCACCGGCGTGGGAAACCTCACCCGGTTCAGGCCGTAGTTGACCTTCATCGCCGCCCCTCTGACTTCGATCAACTCCTTCATCATCGAGGGGATCAGCGACAGCGTCAGGTACCCGTGGGCGATCGTCGTACCAAGGGGGCTAGCCAGGGCTCGGGCTGGGTCCACGTGGATCCACTGGTGGTCCCCGGTGGCATCGGCAAACTGGTTCACCTGGGCCTGCGAGATGCCCTGCCACCCGGTGATGCCCAGGTCCGCCCCCCGGTGGTCCAGCAGGTCCGCAGGGTTCGCGACCGTCAACACTTTGGCTTTCTCAGCTGCTCGGTAGCGCGGTCAGAGGCGCTCGACCCGACCGAGGTCGAGGACGAAGACCGTGGCCCGGCCCAGTTCCACCTCGACCTCGGCTTCCCCTTCGCCGGCGTCGCGACCGGAGTTGAGCTGCTCGTGCCTTGGCTTGCAGACCGAGCGCAGGGTGGAGATGGCGTCCTCCACCATCGAGTCGTCTACCCCGAGCAGGAGCAGCGAGTTGCGGCGCTGGAGGAAGCCTCCCTCGCTCGTGAGCCGGGTGACCCCGAATCCGTGCGAGCCGAGCGCCTCGATGCCCCGGGCCGCATCCTGCTCGTGGACGACCGCAAGTACCAGCTTCACCGCAACCTCCTCGCCTCTATCCGTCCGCGGGTGAGGGCGGAGCACTGCTGTGCCACCAGCTCGGGCGCCTGCTTGGCGTCCAGAACCACCACCCTGCCCGGGAACCGCTGCGCCAGGGCCAGGTACCCCTCCCGTACCAGTTCATGGTAGGGGGTCGGCTCCGACTCGAGGCGGTCAAGCGGCAGCCCCAGGTCGAGGCGCCCGCGCGCCGCCGCCACCGGCAGGTCCAGCAGCAAAGTCAGGTCGGGCAGCAGCGAGGCGCCCACCAGATGATGCAGCTCCAGCAGCCGCTGCCAGCCGATGCCGCGGCCCGCGCCCTGGTAGGCGAGCGTCGAGTCGAGGTAGCGGTCGGCGACGACCACGGCGCCCTGATCGAGGGCGGGGCGAATCACCTCCGCCAGCAGCTGTACCCGCGCCGCCAGGAAGAGCGCCACCTCCGCCAGCGCCTCAGGCCTCGCCGAGCCGCCCGCCCCGGTCAGCAGCAGCTCGCGGATTCGCTCCCCCAGCTCGGTAGTGCCGGGATCGCGCACCAGCATCGCCGTCAGCCCCTGCCGGCGCAGCTCCTCGGCCAGCAGCCGCGCCTGGGTGCTCTTGCCCGACCCGTCAATGCCCTCGACGCTGACGAACAGCCCCCCGCTCACGGCCGGCTCAGGATGCCTGGCTGGTGGGGTAGATGCGCAGCCGGCGCCGCGGCTCCTTGCCAGTGCTGCGTGCCACCAGCTCGTGCTCGTCCACCAGCTGGTGCTGCAGCCGGCGCACGTAGGCGTTCTGGGGGGAGAGCTCGACCATGCTCCCGTGCAGCGCCCGCTCGATCCCTTCGCGCGCCTCCCGCATGGCGTCGTCGGTCGGGTCCACCGGCTCCAGGTTGTAGAAGCTGGCCAGGAAGGACCGAATCTGCGACACGGTGTTGCTGCGCAGAACCGAGATCGGAATGCCCTCGGACTCCGCCGCGCGCAGGGGCGAATCCTTGCGCCGGTAGTAGTTCTTGAGCGTCAGCACCATGTCGGCGTCGTCGACGTGGTGCTGGATGTGCACCGGCACTTTGAGTTCGCGCACCGCCTGCTCCAGGTAGATCCGGGAGACACCGTAAGGAAAGATCGAGATCCCCTCGCTGCCGCCGCCGTGCAGGTCGGCCAGGCTGGTGGGACGGCGGCCCCGCGACCAATCGAGCTCCCCCAGCAACTCCCGGGCACCACGATCGTCGAAGCTCTGCGGCTCGACCACGCGACTCGTGAGCCGGCCGTTCTGCATCTCGCGCAGCTGTGCCGGTCGGGGGCGGCCGCGCAGCGCGTCGTCGACCACGTCCGCCAGCGGCATGTGCACGGTCACCCGGTGGCGGTCGACGATCTCCACCAGCGCGTCGAAGGTCGGCGGGGCCTTGCGCTCGAGAACCGACTTCTGAGTACCTCGGCGTCGGGCCTCCTCGTCGGACAAAGTGACGGACTGGATCCCGCCCAGGAGGTCATTGAGGGTGGGGTTCACCAGCAGGTTGTCCAGGGTGTTGCCGTGGGCGGTGCCCACCAGCTGGACCCCGCGCTCGGCGATGGTGCGCGCCGCCGCCGCCTCCAGCTCGGTGCCGATTTCGTCGATGACGATCACCTCGGGCATGTGGTTCTCGACCGCTTCGATCATCACCGCGTGCTGCAGTTCCGGGCGGGCCACCTGCATGCGCCGGGCGCGGCCGATTCCCGGGTGGGGGATGTCGCCGTCGCCAGCGATCTCGTTGCTGGTGTCCACAACCACCACCCGCTTGCGGCTCTCGTCGGCCAGGATGCGGGCCACCTCGCGGAGCATGGTGGTCTTGCCCACCCCGGGCTTGCCCAGCAGCAGCAGGCTCTGCCCGCTCATGACGATGTCGCGGATGATCTCCACCCGACCCGTCACCGCGCGACCAACCCGGCAGGTGAGCCCGACGATCTCGCCGCGGCGGTTGCGGATGGCACTGATGCGGTGAAGCGTGCGGGCAATCCCAGCCCGGTTGTCGCCGCCGAAGGCGCCCACCCGGCCAGCCACGTAGGCGATGTCCTCGGCGCTGACCGGCGCCGCGTCCAGGATCACCTCGGCCGACTCAAAGCGGGCCTCCGGCTCGCGGCCCAGGTCCAGGACGATCTCCAAGAGATCTCCGTGCTCCGGCGAAAGATTACGCACCGCCGCATAGAGCTGATGGGGGAGCGTGCTGATCAGGAGCTCCAGCTCCTCGGGAAAGTTGGCCCCGAAGGCCGAGTCAGCCTCAGTCAGGCTGCCGCCTCCGGCGACTGGCGGGTCCTCGGGGAGTTCCCGGTCCCACGGCTCGCGGCTAGCGGCCATGCCCCCCGGGCGGCGGTGCGCCAGCAGGATGGAGAAGGCTCGCAGCCCCACCGGGCTTCACCTGTCGAATATAGCGCAGACGCTGGCGTCTCCCTTCCCGGTCAGCCGCCGCTCTCGGGCACCGCTACCGCCTGCGCCACCGGGAGGGCTCCGGCCAGCACCGCCTTCTGCTCCAGTTGCTTGGACGGCAGCTTGAGCGGCAGGTCACGGACCATGAGCAGCTGGGTGGCGATGGGCTCAAACCCCCGGGCCGAGACCGCGCGAGCCAAATCGTCGTCGTAGTGCCGCAGCAGGCAGAGGGTGGGTCCCGCTGGGATCTGACCCAGCAGACCGTGCACCGCTTCGACAGCGATTGCCCCCTGATTGGGGTCGAGCATCATTCCCACCAGCGCTGGGCGGGCCCGGGCGGGCAAGCGCACGCCCGCCCACGCCACCACCTGCCCGTCCCGGTGCAGAACGTAGTGACGGGAGTCCCCGGCTCGACCCCCCAAGCGGCTGAGCCAGCCCAACTGGAAGGTGGCGCGCCACTGCTTGAAGTTGGGGGCTTCCACCTGGGCGACGGTGCGGGGGGCGGTCCGCAGGTAGAGAAGGTAGATGGCGCTGAGGTCGCCACTGTGCGCCGAAGTCCAGGGACCCGCCGAGGTGTTGGGTGGCTTGGGCAGCTCGCGGAACTGGATCTGCTCGCTGGTGTAGGGGAGAAAGCCCTGCTCCCGCAGCAGCCCCTCCAGCGGGTGGTTCTCGGGGATGCGCACCAGGAAGCGGGTCACGCCGCGCTCAAGGCCCTCGTTGAAGAGGTGTTGGAGCAGGGGGGTCCCGGCGAAGTGCCCCTCGGCAGTGGGTGCGAGGCTCAGGTTCAGCACCTGCCAGGCGTGTTTGCCCGGCGCCGCCTCCGCCTGCACGAAGCCGACGATGTGGCCGTGTTCCTCGGCGACGTAGAGCTGATCGCCCATGTCCGCCAGCGGCATCAGCGCCGACAGGCTCTTGGTGAGGATTGACCAGGCTCGCGCCAGGGCTGGCCCCGGCACCGGGCTCTGCGGCCCCGCCCGCTGCAGGCGGTGCGACACCTCGGCTTCCGCGGCCATCGAGGCCCGGTAGAGCTCGTCCACCTGGCTCAGATCACGGTAACTGGCTGATCTAACCTGCATGGCCGTAGTTTGACGGCTGGGGCGATCGAGGGTGCTGCCGGCGGGGGTTTAGAACTGAAGTGTCGGGCGCACGGCTGCGCCTCGGGGCAAGCAGCTCGGGGCTCCGGCGCTTAAGGCTCGGCGGGGCCCACCTTACCGGTACGGAAAGGAACTGGGGCTGGGAGCGCCCCCGCTAGAACAGGTCCGCGACCAGCCCTGGTCGAGATCAGAGCCGCGAGAGGAAGAGCTGGTGCAGGCGCGCGTCGCCCGTGATCTCAGGATGGCAGATGAGTCCGATGTGGCGCCCCTGACGCACACCGGCGGGTTGCCCGTTGTGCCAGGCTAGGACCTCGACCTCGGCGCCGATCTTCTCGATCGAGGGCGCTCGGATCAGCACCACCGGCACCGGCTCCGGCCCCACCTCCGGCACCGCCAGTTCCACCTCCCCGGAGTGGATCTGGCGACCGAACGCATTGCGACGGACGCTGATATCCAGCCAGCCCAGGTGGAGCTGATCCGGGAGGCCGTCCTCGATCTCGCGGGCGGCCAGGATGGTGCCCGCGCAGGTCGCCAGCACCGCCATCCCGGCGGCCTCCGCCTGGCGCAGAGGGTCCAGCAGCCCGAAGGTGTTGATCAGGTGGGCCATGGTGGTGCTCTCACCTCCCGGCATCACCAGGGCCTGCAGACCCTCCAATTCGCCGGGCAGGCGCACCGGCATGGCGTCGACGCCGCACTCGGCCAGCAGGCGCAGGTGTTCGCGCACGTCGCCTTGGAGGGCCAAGACGCCGATTCTGGGACGGCCCACGCCGACTGCGGAGACTTTGCCTAAATTCCGCGCCCGGCCAGCAGTTCCTCGCGGGGCAGGCTGGAGACGCCGACTCCCACCATCGGCTCCCCGAGGTCCTCGCTCACCTGCGCCAGGATCTCGGGCTTGTCGAAGTAGGTGGTGGCGGCAACGATCGCCTTGGCGCGGCGGAGCGGGTCGCCGCTCTTGAAAATGCCGCTGCCCACAAAGTTGCCGTCGCAGCCCAGCTGCATCATCAGAGCTGCGTCCGCCGGAGTCGCGATGCCCCCGGCGGAGAAATTGACCACCGGCAGCTGGCCCAGGCGCGCGGTCTCCCGGACCAGGTCCAGCGATGCTCCCAACTCCTTGGCCGCACTGGCGAGCTCGTCTTCACGCAGCGTCTGGAGCCGCCGGATGCCCTGGCTCACCGCCCGCATGTGGCGAACCGCCTCGACCACGTCTCCGGTTCCGGCCTCGCCCTTGGTGCGGATCATGGCCGCGCCCTCCGAGATCCGCCGCAGCGCCTCGCCCAGATTGCGGGCGCCGCAGACGAAGGGCACTTTGAACCGCCACTTGTCGACGTGGTTCTCCTCGTCCGCGGGCGTGAGCACCTCGGATTCGTCGATGTAGTCGATGCCCAGGGCCTCCAGGATCTGGGCCTCGACGAAGTGGCCGATCCGGCACTTGGCCATGACGGGAATCGAGACCGACGCCATGATCGACTTGATCAGCTTGGGGTCGCTCATCCTCGCCACCCCGCCCTGGGTGCGGATGTCCGCCGGCACCCGCTCCAGAGCCATCACCGCCACCGCGCCCGCCTCCTGGGCGATGGTGGCGTGCTCGGGGGTGACCACGTCCATGATCACCCCACCCTTCAACATCTCGGCGAGGCCGCGCTTCACCCTGGGAGTGCCGGTCTCCAGGTGTCCGTTCTGTGTCATGGTCCAACCTTCCTTTTCTCGTGGCCTGGGCGCCTGAGGCGGGTCACCGGGCTCGGTCCGATTCTAGTCTTGGCGCTGCTGGACCCAGGGCCACCCCAGAGCGGGCCTGCGCTAGGCTGCAGCTGAGCCGCCATGGCGCAGTGGTAGCGCAGGGGCCTTTTAAGCCCAGGGTCGCAGGTTCGAATCCTGCTGGCGGCATCTCCGCCCGAAGCGTCCCCGGCCGCCGCTCACCGCGCTGCGCAACCCGGCCAACCGCACCTATCCGACCAATCCGGTCACCGCCTTGGCGGGGATGGCGAACCCGATGTTCTGCACGGACTCTTGATTGGCTGTGGTCGTGGCGACCACGGTGTTGATGCCCACCACCTGAGCGCGCCCGTTTACCAGCGGGCCGCCCGAGTTGCCAGGATTGATCGCCGCATCAGTCTGGAGCATGTCGGTGAGAGTCACGGCGGTGCCCTCGGCGGTCTGCGTGCTGACCTGGCGGCCGGTGGCGGAGATGATCCCGTCGGTCACCGTCGGCCCACCGCTCAGACCTAGCGCATAGCCGACCGCGATCACGTCGGCCCCCACCTGCGGTGTGGCCGCGAACTTGACCGTGGGAAGGCTCTGCTTTCCCTGAATCTGCAGCAGCGCCAAGTCGCGGCTGGGCTCGCCTCGTAACAGCGTGGCCGCTAGGTGCCTGCTCGAGCCGTTGAGAGTCACCGTTATCGAGGAGGCCCCTTCCACTACATGGTTGTTGGTGATCACCTCTCCGTCCTTGGTCACGATCACCCCGGTCCCTTGAGCCTCCACCTGGGTGGTGTAGGACGGGAAGTAGGGGTTGGCGACATCGGACACCGCCTGGATCGACACCACCGCGGGCAAGATCCGGCTCAAGATCGAGGGAATGTTGGCCGGTCTGGAGTTGATCGGGCTGGTGGTCGGAACCAGTTCCCTCACTGTGGTCCTCTGTCCCCACCCGCTCGCCCACGCCAGCCCCAGAGCGGCCGCTCCTCCCAGCAATCCCGCCAGCAGCGCCGCCGCGGTGATCCTCCAGGCGGCCGAACGTCCCGGCGGGTTGCCCCCTGCCGGCGGCGCACCGGGTCCCCCGGGCGGAGCCTCGCTAGTTGCTGCTTGGTTCAGCACGGCTATCCCCCTGAGGCCAGCGGTGACTTGCCCACCCGGCGCGGTCGGGCTGCGCGGCTTCGCGGTCGCAGGCGCCAGCCACCGTCTACGGGACGCCGATTGACGGACCAGAACGCTTCCCACCGCTGCTCGCGCGAGTCCCTCATGAGGGTGCGCGCCGGGTGGATTCGCTGCCCCAGGAGCTCGTAGCTGTGGTAGCCCCGCACCCCGAGCCCACCTGCACCAGCCAGGTCCAGACCGTTTCCGGGGCAGTCCGGACGGCTGGCGCCAGCAGCCGCCCAGGGGCTTGCCTCGGGCCTAAGCCGGTGAAGCACTGGGCGCCCCATGGCGGGTGGGAGGCTCCTCTTCGCCCAGGTCGAGTCGGAATGGTGGATAGCGGTCGGTCATCAGGCCGACGTAGGCGAAGACGCGGAAGCACCAGCGGTCCAGGCCGACCACCAGCTCAAAGATGCTCTTCGGATACGTCCCCGTAAAGAGCATGGTCACGGCCGCGATCAGCACCAGGAGCGCAATTAACCCACTGTCGCCGCCCAGGTGGAAGCCGCCTGCCAGCAGTCCCAGCACGAGGTACTGCGGCAGCGCCAGCAGCCACCACTTGACGACGACCAAGCCCCGCGACAGCCTCTCCGGGTACGCGACCGCCAAGTCGGCCGGGTAGCCAGGGTCGGGTTGCAAGCTGAATGGCGGATAGCGGTCGGTACCCAGTGCGCTGTAGGCGTAGAAGGCGACCCGCCAAGTCCAGCGCAAGACGCCGACATTGAAGTCAAACAGCCCCCGGGGATAGCGGCCCGTGGCGAGGATGGCGAACCCCGCCACCACTGTCAAGACCAGGGCCGCCGCCCAGAGCACCGCCAACACGACCAGGTGCGGCAGAGCTAGGAGCCACTTGAAGAGCCAGAGCCACCGGCTCGTGCCGGGGTCGAGCCGGCCGCGCAGTCTGACTGGATAGTCCTCGCCGGGTAATCCGGATTGCACGCTCACTCACCAAACGAGCTGTCGAACTGGCACCTACTGTCGAAGCCTTCCGGCAAGCGCGAAACAGCGAATTCTCGGCGCGTCCTCGAGGGGAAACCATGGGCGCGAGCGCGTACTTCCTGGCGCGGGAATACCAGTGCTCCGTCACGGCGTTCCCACCCTTGCGCCGCCCAGGCAGGCCCTCCAGGTTGGGGGAGGAGGTGAATCAAACGTTCCCGCCCCGCGGTCGGCGATCCCGATACGGCGCCGGCAAGGCCTGGACACCAACCAGACGGGTCGGGCCGCCGATTGCCCTGGCGGCGGCGGTCTCCGTCGGCCTTGTCGCCTGTGGTAGCAGCACCCCCAGCCCATCGCCCTCCGCCTCCCCACCGACGCCCACTACCTCCAGCACTGCCAGCCCATCCCCGTCCCCGTCCAACCAGAAGGTCGCGGTCCGGCTTTACTTCATGAATCAGGGCCGCATCGCCGTGACCTACCGCCAAGACGCGCGCTCGCCGGCCCCGGCGCAGGCGGCGATCAGGCAGCTGCTCAAGGGTCCCTCGACTCTCGAGGCGGGGTCGGGACTAGTCACGCAGATTCCGAGCGGCACCACGCTGCGGTCTTTGAACCTCAAGGACGGCCAGGTCACAATCGATTTCAGCTCGACCTTCGCCCAGCCGGCTCCAGCCGCCGCCATGGTCGCTCGCCTGGCGCAGGTGACGTTCACTTTGACCCAGTTCTCGACCGTGTCGCGGGTCGTCTTCTGGGTCGACGGCCGGCCGACCTCGGCTTTCAGCGCTTACGGGTTTCCCTCGGGGGAGCAGGTCAGCCGCGACCGCTTCGAGTCCATCACCCCAGCCATACTCGTCGAGTGGCCTGGGAATGGCTTTACCGTGACCAACCCCTTCGTCGTTTGGGGGACGGCGAACGTCTTCGAAGCTCAGCTCAATCTGGAGCTGCGGAGTGCGAGCGGCGCGGTGCTCGCCGATCAGAGCATCCTCGCCAGTTCTGGAAGCGGCACCCGCGGTTCGTTCTCCACCTCGGTGCAGTTCCCCGCCAGCGCAGCTGGACCAGCAACGCTGACCGTCTACGACATCTC
Source organism: Candidatus Dormibacteria bacterium (assembly GCA_046703825.1). Lineage (GTDB taxonomy): Bacteria > Chloroflexota > Dormibacteria > Aeolococcales > Bog-877 > JBJKSO01. The sequence goes on along the minus strand of JBJKSO010000102.1, from coordinate 37,503 downwards.
GGCGAAAGACGGCTCACGGATCGACGTGGTGCAAGTCCACCTCAACCTGAGCTGGTAACCGGTAGCCGGAACCCCGGCTGGCACCGGTGCCAGCTACCTTGGCTGCGGCTTACGCCGCTTACAGGGAGCGTGACAGTTGCATACGCCTGATCTGCTGACGTCATCCAGCGCCGACGTGCCCGAGCGACCAGCCGCCGGGCGATGGCGTCCACGCAAGGTGCGAGCGGGGACGGGAGACCACCTGGGTCGGACGGGGTGGGGCATCGTGCGCAGCAACCTGTTCACCCGCTTCAACGCCATCCTGGGCAGCCTGCTGTGCCTGGTGGCCGCAGTGGGACCCTGGCAGGACGGGCTGTTCATCGCAGTTCCACTGGTCAACTCAGTACTTGGAATCGTCGAGGAATTTCGCAGCAAGCGGACGCTGGATCGCCTGTCGGTGCTGACCGAGCCCACCATCCGGGTCACGCGCGGTGGCCTGGCGCAGCAGGTCGCGACCCGCGCGGTCCAGAGGGATGACCTCATGGACCTCGCACGCGGGGATCAAGTTCCCGCGGACGGCGAGGTGGAGCGCAGCGCCGGGTTGCAGCTGGATGAGTCGCTCCTCACCGGCGAGGCCGATCCCGTGGACAAGTCTGCCGGTGACCGGCTCATGTCGGGCACCTTCGTCGTCGCCGGTCAAGGGTTGGTCAGGGCCACCAGCGACAACCGCGACTCTTACGCCTCCCAGTTAGAGGTGGCGGCGCGCCGCTTTCACATCAGGCAATCACAGCTGCAGGTCGGCATCAATCGGATCCTGCGGATGGCCACCTGGCTCATGGTCCCTCTTGGCGTGCTGCTAGTCACCAGCCAGGTGCTGCGCGCACACCAGGACTTACCCGACGCCATCCGGGGATCCGTGGCCGGCATGGTCTCGCTGGTGCCGGAGGGGCTGGTGCTCTTGACGACGATCGCGTTCGCCCTGGGTGCGCTCCGCCTGGCAAGGCGTGGTGTTCTGGTGCAGACGCTGTCGGCCGTAGAGGGGCTGGCGCGGGTGGATGTTCTCTGCATAGACAAGACGGGAACCCTGACCGAGCCGGGCATGGGTGCCGCACTCGTTAGCCTGGACGCGAGCAACTCGGCTCGGTCGGTGATCTCGGCTCTCGCGGCGTCAGACCCTCGGCCCAACGCGACCATGCGAGCGCTGCAACTCGAGTTCCCCGCCGCCAAGGCTGCCAAGGTCGTCTCCCAGATCCCCTTTTCCTCGCAGCGGGGCTGGAGCGGTGGTGTCCTCGAGGGCCTGGGAGTGTGGGTCCTGGGCGGCGCCGATGTCCTGCTTCCCCACCTGGCTCGGCCGTCCGGCCTGGACGAGCGTGTCGCCGAGGAGACGCACTCTGGCAGCCGGGTCCTGGTCCTGGCCCGCGGAAGTGGGGCTGATCTCACCGAGAAGCTTCCCACGCCGCTCACCGCAGTGGCGCTGGTCCTCCTGCAGGAGCGGCTCCGACCGCAAGCGGGCGCGACGCTGGACTTCCTGCAGGAGCAGGGGGTGTCGGTGAAAGTGTTGTCCGGCGACGACGCACGCACGGTGGCCACCGTTGCCCGGCGGGCGGGCATTCGGATGGTTGCTGCGCCGATCGACGCGCGCTCGCTCACCAACGACGCCCTCGGCGGGGCGGTGGAGCGAGCCTCCGTTTTCGGGCGCGTCGCCCCGGAGCAGAAGCGGGAGATGGTGGCCGCGTTGCAGAAGAGGGGACACGTGGTTGCCATGACCGGGGATGGGGTGAACGATGTGGCGGCGCTCAAGCAGGCCGACATCGGCATTGCCATGGGGTCTGGCAGTCCCGCCACTCGCGCCGTGGCTCACGTCGTGCTGGTGGCGAGCGACTTCGGCGCGGTCCCCGGTCTGCTGGCCGAGGGCAGGCGGGTTATCGCCAACGTGGAGCGCGTGGCCCGGGTGGTGGTCACCAAGACGGTCTACGCGGCGGTGCTGGCCGCCGTGATCGGGGCGATCGCCGTCCCATTCCCGCTTTTCCCGCGTCACTTCACGGTGGTCGCCGCCTGGACCATCGGCATCCCGGGGTTCTTCTTGGCCCTCGCCCCGGCGGCGGCGCGGGCTCAGCCCGGTTTTCTGCGCCGGGTGCTGACCTTCACCATTCCCCTGGGGCTCGCCGCCGGCGGTGCCTGCGTAGGCGCGTACCTCCTGGCGTCCGCCTCGGTGCTAACCGCCGCGGGACAGGCGCGCACCGCGGCGGCAGTCGGCCTTTGCGTGGTTGGGCTCTGGGTTTTGGCCTACCTCAGCTGGCCACTCAAGCGGTGGCGGCTGGTGTTGGTCCTCTTGATGATCGCGGGAGCGACCGCGACCGCGTTCGTGCCCTTGGCGCAGTCCATCTTCGCCATCCAACTCCCGCCGCCCTCCGTGCTGCTCATGGTGGTGGGGGAGTCCGCGGCCGCCGCCGTGCTGGGCAGCCTGGGGTGGTGGCTGGCGCGTCGCCTGTTCATGCCGCCAACCGCCGCCCCCGGCTAGCGGCTATCGGGCCCGGCACGGGTGCGCCGCTAGCCGTCGGCGGCTCTCGGTCCGAGCCCACCGGCAGGCGTCTTCAGGCCGGCCCGCCCGGCGTGGTCAACTTCATTCCGCAATCGCCGCGGTGCGGGCGCGGCCGTGCGGCTGAGGCCAGAGACGCCGGCCCTCGCCGAGCGCCCGCAGCGCATTGAGAATCACAAGGACGTCGATCCCCTCTTGCAGGGTTGCGCCCCACACCGCCGGGAGATAGCCGGCGCCGGCCACCGCCATCGCCAGCAGCGACATCCCCATGCCTATCAGGACGCTCTCCAGCGCGATCTGCCGGGTGCGCACGGCGGTCGAATGGGCCTCCCCAATTTTCGCCAGCTGGTCCACCAGTAGCACGGCATCGGCGGCCTCGGAGGCGACGCTGGCGCCCCTGGCACCCATGGCCACCCCGACGTCAGCGGCCGCCAGGGCAGGAGCGTCGTTGATGCCGTCTCCGACCATCACCGTCCGGGCCTTGCCGGCCTCCTCCCTCAGCACGGCCAACTTGTCCGCTGGCGAGCACTGGGCATAGACCTGGTCGACCCCGACCGCGGCGCCCACGCGCCGGCCGGCCTCCGCGCGATCGCCGGTCAGCAGCACTATGCGCGCCATCCCTTGGCGGCGCAACTGAGCGGTGGTTTGAGCGGCGTCGGGGCGCAGCGGGTCGGTCAGGAGGACGGCGCCCAACGTCCGGGCGTCGCTGGCGACGAAGACGGCTGTGGCGCCCTCCGCCGCTGCCTCCGCCTGGACTTTCTCCACCCATCCCCGAGCGTCCGCGAAGCCAACCCACGCCGCCTTGCCCACCGCCAGCTGGTGCCGTCCCACGCGTCCCCGGATCCCGCTGCCGGGGACCTCTTCTACTTCCGCCGGCAGTGGCAGCGGACCCTCCCGGCGGGCGGCGTCGCTGATCGCGCGAGCCAGGACGTGCGAGGATCCCTGTTCCAGCGCTCCGGCCAATTGCAACACCTGGGTGGCGCTGAGATTGCCCAACGTCCGCACCCGCTCGACCCGGGGCTGACCCAGGGTCAAGGTGCCAGTCTTGTCCAGGAGCAGGGTGCTGCAGGCGGCCAGGCGCTCGAGGACGGCCCCTCCCTTCATGACCACTCCGAGGCGGGAGGAGCGGGAGAGGCCGGCAACGATGGCGACCGGCACAGCCAGGATCAGTGGGCAAGGGGTCGCGACCACCAGGACCGCCACTGCTCGTGTGGCTCCGCCGGCGGTCCAGGCCGCACCCGCGGCCACGAGCGTAAGCGGCAGGAACCAGGCGGCGAAGCGGTCGGCGAGGCGCACCGAGGGTGCGCGCGACGACTCTGCTTGCGAAACCAGGCGGACCACTCCCGAGTAGGTGCTGCTGCGGGCGTCTGTAGTCGCTTCCATGTCGAACGGCGCGCCAGCATTGACCACGCCGCTTCTCACGGCGTCACCGTGGGCGCGGTCCACTGGCAGCGGTTCACCAGTCAGCGCCGCTTCGTCCAGCAGGGCGGGAGAAAGCAGGCGCCCATCGACTGGGACCAGGTCGCCGGTGGCGACCATCAGGCGATCCCCCGGACGCACCGTCTCCAGCTCGACCTCGGCGAGCCCCACCGGGCCGTAGCGGCGCGCTGATTTGGGGGCGCGCTGGAGGAGTTGGGTGAGGTCGCGCTTGGCCCGCTGGCTGGCCCAGTCTTCCAGCGCGCGACCGCTGCTCAGCATCACCGCGATCACGGCCGCGGCGAGATCTTCACCCACCGCCAACGCCCCCACCACGGCTAGGAGCGCGATCAGGTCAACTCCGAGGTGCCTGCGGCGGAGGCCCGCCAGCATGGCCTCGAGGGCGTAAGCGCCCCCGACCCAGCCGCTGGCCATCCAAGCCCAGCCGGCCCCAACTGCGCCGGCCCAATGGAACGCCCCCCCGACCAGCAGGCCGGTGCAGCTGGCCCCCAACACCCAAAGGGAAAGGTGCGCTCGCAACCGCGCGGCCAATTTCACGCCAGCTCGCACCGCCACTCAGTCATGGTCGGAGAGGCGCAGGAGGCCCGCCAGAGCCAAAGGACCCCAGCGTAGCTTCCTGCTTATGGAACGGAGTTCAGCGGATTCTCTTGCGGGGACGTTGGGAGCGTCATCGGTGCCGCCCGAAGTACCAGACGCGAAGGGGTAGGAGTGTGACCGGGTGCGCCCGTCCGCCCAGCTCCGAGGCGCCATCCCGAATGAAGACGGTGGCGGAGCGCTGGGCCCGCGCCGGACCGGAGAGCAGTTCTCGGCGCCGGCGTCGCAGCCGCGCGGGCAGGACCAGTCGACCACGGGTCTCTGGCCCCAAAAGCGAGAGCGGTGACCAGGCATGCGGTACGTGAGCACCGCCACAAGCTATCCTCGCGGACGGCCGGTGGGAAGCCATAAGTTGCGCGCGGCGAGACCGACAACCCGGCCTGGCCGGACCGGCTGTTGGGGAGCCGCTTCCACTGGCGGATCATTACTCGCCTCAAAACCGCCCGGGCGCTCGACGCTGCGCCGCCAGCCCGGCACCCTCGGACCGAGCCAGGGAGGCTGAACCGGCCCCCGCCGCATGAGCTGGTCAAGGCCCGAAGGGTGCTCGCCCCCAAGCACCAGGGTGTTCAGTCCTTGGCCCAGACCGCCAAGATCGCAGTGGACAACATGCTCCGCAGGCAAGCGCGGAGCCAACCATGGACGCCAGGCAGCTCCGCGTGTAACCCCCATCCGGCCGGTAGCCGGTCAGGCGAGCTTGGCGTCCAGTCGGCTAGCCAAGGCAGCCATGAATTCGTCTGTGCTCAGGAAGGGCTGTTCGCCACCCACCAGCAGCGCCAGGTCCTTGGTCATCTGACCGCTCTCGACGGTCTCGACGCAGACCTGCTCCAGGGCGGTGCAGTACCGCTGCAGCTCTTCGTTGCCATCCAGCAGGGCGCGGTGGGCGAGGCCGCGGGTCCAGGCGTAGATCGAGGCGATCGGGTTGGTGGAGGTGGGCTCGCCGCGCTGGTACTGGCGGAAGTGTCGGGTCACGGTCCCGTGGGCCGCCTCCGCCTCCATGACCTGGCCGTTGGGCGTCAGCAGCACGCTGGTCATCAGCCCCAAGGACCCGTATCCCTGGGCCACGGCGTCGGACTGCACGTCGCCGTCGTAGTTCTTGCAGGCCCACAGGTACCCGCCCCCCCACTTCAGCGCCGCGGCAACCATGTCGTCGATCAGCCGGTGCTCGTAGGTGAGTCCGGCTTGCTCGAACTCTCCGCGAAACTCCTGCTCAAAGACCTCGGCGAAAAGGTCCTTGAAGCGCCCGTCATATGCCTTGAGGATCGTGTTCTTGGTGGAGAGGTAGACCGGGTAGTCGCGCGCCAGCCCATAGCGGAAGCAGGCGCGCGCGAAGTCGCGGATCGACTCGTCGAAGTTGTACATACCCATCACGACGCCGCCGGCGGCGAACTGCGCCACCTCATAGCTCCGGGCCTCCGAACCGTCGTCCGGGGTGTAGGTGATCGTCACCCGTCCGGGCTTGGGTACCACGAAGTCAGTGGCCCGGTACTGGTCGCCGTGGGCATGACGGCCGATCACGATCGGCCGCTTCCAACTAGGCACCAGCCGGGGCACGTTGTCGATCACGATCGGCTCGCGGAAGATCACGCCGCCCAGGATGTTGCGGATGGTGCCGTTGGGAGACCGCCACATCCTCTTCAGGCCAAACTCGGCCACCCGCGCCTCGTCGGGGGTGATGGTGGCGCACTTGACGCCGACCCCGTGCTTAGCGATGGCTCGGGCGGCGTCCACGGTCACCTGGTCGTCGGTGGCGTCGCGATTCTCGATGCCCAGGTCGTAGTAGAGGAGTTCGACGTCCAGGTGGGAGAGGATCAGCTCTGTCCGGATCTTGTGCCAGATGACCCGAGTCATCTCGTCGCCATCTAGCTCCACCACCGGACCCGCGACCTTAATCCTGGCCATGCGCTCTCCTAAATCCCCACGCGGCAAGCCGGCCACGGGCCGACGAACGAAGTCAGGGAGACCGTTAGGGGGAAAAGGCGGGGGCCATTGCCCGCAGTCGAGGCTTGTCGGCAACGGCGGCGCGGCCGCTCAGTTCGAAGCAGCTCCGTAACCCGTCTGACCCCCAGTTGAACAGTGCGGTCTCGATCTTACGCGCAGGGCACCAGAACCCGGAAGTCGGGGATGGCTCAGGAGCGATCCTCGACTTCCCAGGCGTGGTCGAGGATGTGCCAGGCGATCCTGCGGTAGGCGTAGCGGGTGGGCCAGGCTCCCGCGGACCCCGACCGCAGCGCCGCCCCCAACTGAACCCGGCGCTCCGGCCAGGGGGTGCTCTTGGGGAGGCGAAGGCCGATCCGCCCGGCGTAGGAGCGCTCGCCCTCGGCCACGTGTTCCACGATGCCGTCCCGATCTCGCCCGCCGCCACGGGGTCCTTTGCGCAGCAGCTTCGGAGCGCCCGCGACCACTTGATCGAAAGCGGCCCAGCTGGCCTCCAGCACCGTGGCCAGCGCGGACGCCTCCTCAGGTTCCGGTGGCTCCAGATCCCAAGGTCCGATCACCCCCGGTGCACCGAAGTCGACCATCATGCCGCCGTCGACTCGGCCAATCACTTCGGGAGGGCTCGGGTTGAACTCTGGCCCCACCACTTGCCGGTAGCGCTCGATGTAGTTGAGCAGGGTTTCCAGGGCGGCATCCTCGCCACGGCCCCGGCGGCACCAGCCGGGCCAGTCAACAGCCGCGGCAAACACCCACCGTTTTCCGGACTCCAGGTAGACCCGGGTCACACCTCTGCCCCCAACTCAGGTGGCTGCAGCGTGCAGCGGCCCAGCCCCCGCCGGGCCAGTACCGCGCCCAACTGGGTTGCACAGCACAGAGCGACAGCGACCACTTCCGCCGATGGTAGCGACCGCCGCGCCTGAGCCGAACACTTCGCCGAACCCGCTTGGGCTTGGTCAAGGTGGTGGGCTGCAGACACCGGGGGTGCTCAGCCAAACAGCGCTCTCCAGGAGCGCGCCGCACCAGGCGGTGGGATCTCGCGTCTCCATGCTACGGCCTGCTGGCACTCCCGGCAGACCGGAAAGGTTTCGCCCTGGCGCAGCTTGATGTCAACGGCGTGCAGGTGCGCTTCGCTCAGCCACACGCCGTTCTCCGGCACCAGCGCACCGGTGTTGTTCTCGTAGGCGGCCACTTCCATCGGCTTGACTCCTGCAATGCTGGTATCAACCGGGGCGAAGCAATCGGGCCCCGTGGCTGCATTACAGGCCAGGTCGCTTGGTGCTGGCTGTGCCTTCGCCGAGACAGCACTGTGACTTGGTGCCCACCTGGTTCATCGGCCGTACCCGGTCAGGCGCTCGTACTACGTCAGGACGGAACTGGGGAGCCCTCCGAGGTCAGGTCGGTGGTGCAGTGGAGACACCGAGTGGCATCGATCGGCAGATCTCCCGACTTGCACTTGGGGCAGGTCTTGGTCGGTGGTGGGTCGCCGAAGACCGTCTTTCCGCGCTTGCGCATGTAGCTGCGATAGGGGACGACGATCACGAAGTAGACCACTGCCATGAAGATGACGAAGTAGACCAGCGCGCCGATGAAGGCGCCCACCTCCACCCGCTGACCGTTGAGTGTCCAACCAACTCCCCGTCCAGCCGCCCCCCCGCCGGCAACCGCGTTGATCAGAGGCGTGATGATGCTGTCGGTGAAAGCCTTGATCAGCGTGCTGAAGCCAAGCGAAATGACCAAACCCACGGCGATCACGATCAGGTCGCCTTGCATTAGAAAGTTCTTGAACCCTTTGACCATGCGCCCCTCCTTCGGTGGCCGCTCCCGAGTCTTGCCGCTCAGGGAGGTTACGGTGGTGTCGGGCGGCAGAGCAGCCCGCCACGAGCCCGAAATGGTAGGGGCCGCCAACCGCGCTCGGCAAGCATTCCGCGGTCACGAACCGCCGGATTCTGCCGTGTGCATTAGCCGCAAGCTCCATCCGCTGCCGCAGCCAGACTCGATCTTGCTTCGGTGCACTCGTAGGCGTGCACCTGAAGACCCCGGGAGCAGGTCTGTTTGGTCGCAGAGCCGACCGATCCGCTCGGCAACGTGGCTGCGGGTCAACTTCGGTCTTAGCGCAAGTGGGCCGGGCCGATTGGATCAGCCGCCGCGGCCGCAGAGTAGGCGTGGCCCCGCCGACGGAGCGCTTGGCCGCTGCCGGTCTCGGCGTGGGGCCGTCCTGCTGCCCTTGGACTCGAAGCCGCAGACGGGACTGCTCGGGTGGCTGCAGTCATAGTCGCAGTCGCTTTGTCGGCATGGGCTGTCTCCCGGCGGCGGTCGTCTCCCGACGTCTCACCGTCGACTGGCTGCGGGGCGCTTGGAGGGCCATCGCAGCTATCTGCGTTGCGTCTGCCATCCCCTTGATCAGTGGCGTATTGGCGGCAGCTGGGCTGTCGAGCGAGTGCGCCGCTCCGTGCCGAGGTACCCTGCCCTCGCGGCCACCACGAGCGGGGTGGAGCTGGACACGTCTGGCCGTACGCGGCTTAAGCCCGACCTCTTACCGCCAGATCACAAGATCGCGACCAAACCTCCCGAGGCCAGCGCCAAAACTGCGACGGCGCCAGCCATGGTGGCCGTCACCCGCCACGAGAGGGCGCGACCGACCATAGCCATCGAGGCCAGGCTAAGGGCCGGCAGCGATATGAGCAGTGCACCGGTGACGCCAGCCGGAAACCCGAGGGCTAGCAGGCCCAGGATGATGGGGAGTTCGGCTCCTGTGGGGATGACCAGCAGGGTGCCGGCAGCAGCCGCCAGCGCGACTGCGCCCACACCCCAGCCGACCGCCGAGTGGGACAGCGGTAGCAGCCACCCGCTGAACGCTCCCAGCCCGGTTCATGGCTGAGGATCATCGACCGTCCCGAGGTTCCCTGACCCTAGCCGCGCCGTCCGTCTGGACAGCTACCGGTAGTCCGTCCTAGTCCGGTGCCTTGACGCGCCCCGCCTCCGTCGCGACACCATCCAGTCGCCAGCGCAAGCTCCGACCGCTTTGCGACTGAATTTTCGGAGACGTGCCCGCAACAACCCACAAACGCCCCGAACGCGCCCGCTTACCTTGATCCGAAATGGCGGGGGGCGCTGTCAGGCACCCTGCTGGTCGAGCTCGCCATGAGGAGTCCACGGTCTTGATACGCGGCCATCGTTACCCGAGGCGCGACAGCGGTCAAGTTGCGGTTATCGCAGGGCTCGCTCTGGTTGCGCTGGTGGCCATTACCGGCCTCAGCGTGGACGTGGGCAGGGATTTCGTTGACCAGCGGGCGCTGCAGGCTGGCACCGACACGGCGTCCACCGCCGGAGCCACAATGTTGAGGCAGGACTACAACGCCTGTATCTCAACGCCGCCGAGCCAGACTCCTGCCACGCTTCCCTTTTCGTCGGCTGCAATCGACAGCGCTGTCCTGGGCCAGGTGGCCAGTGCCACCGCGGAGCAAGGCCACGCGACGGGAGCGCCCGTAGTCAACTTCGTGGACGTGACCTCCGCCACCAGCTACTCCATCGTCAGTCCAGTGGCAAGTTACAGCGCGTCGCTATGTTCGTACAATTCTGCGGACGAAGCCTGGGAGTGGTCCGGGCCGACCGGAGTGGAGACGGGAGCCTCGGACCAACATGGGACCACGTTGCTCCGCCTGATAGGCATCACCTCTGCGACCGAGACAGCCAAGTCAGTCGCGGTGTTTGGACTGGTGGACGAAGCCACCTACGCCCCGTTCACCGCCTGGTACTTGGACTGCGGCCTCAGCGGCACTCCACCGCTGGCGGTCGGCGACTCGGTGACCCTGGAGGGTACCAACTGGGCCACCCAAGACACCTGTGGCCCCAACGCGGTGGCCGGCTCATCCAACTTCAAGGGCTTGCTTACGAGCCCAACTCCCGATCCCATCGCCGTGCCCGGAACGGGTGGCAGTCTCACCGGCTCCGGCTCCTCCTGCAGCAGTTGGCCGTCATCCGTAGGGGTCGGCCAAACCGTCACCGTGCCGGTCATCGATTCCCTAGTGGGGACCGGAAGTGGCTATAGCTTCCACGCGCTGGGAGTGGCGACCATCCAGATCACCACTTCCAACTGCCCCTCCGCACTGGTGGGGACAGTGGTGAACCCCACCGGCCCGAACAGCGGTTACGGTGTCTGCCTTGTAGTACGCAGTAGCTCGTGTCCTTGGAACGCGCCGGGCGGGATGACCTTTGTTGAACTATTTCAGTAGCCTCCAGCTGACTTTGAGATGAAAGCTCCAGGCCTGCGAGTCCGTGCCCCACTGGACGACGCTAGAATCTGTTGCAGAATTTTTACCTATTCGTTAGGTAGGGGAGTGGGTGGATGCTGCAAGCTGCGGGTTTGAGAAGTAGATGAGGCACCGCAACCTAATCCCGCGAAGGTCGCCACGTGGCCAAACGGGTCAAATAATCCCACTGCTGGCGCTATCCGCCGTGGCACTCATCGCAGTCGCCGGCATGAGCCTGGACATCGGCCGAGCATTCGTCGATCAGCGTGCTCTGCAAGCGGCAGCGGACACAGGTTCCGACGCGGGCGCTCGGATGTTGGCGCAGGACTTCACCGCCTGCACCATCAACAAGCAAGCGGTATTGCCCTACACGAACGCCCAGATCGAAACTGCAGCACAGACATCTGCAACAGCCGCGGCGGCCGCTCAGGGTCGAGCCACCACAATCTCCGCAGTCGACTACACCACAATTTCCGGAACCGTCATGCAACCGATCGCCACGTCGCCAAGTGCTAGCACCTTCTGCACGTCCCAGAATGGTTGGAGTTCCCAGGCACCTGAGGGAGTCCAAGTCAAGGTTGCAGATGCACACTCCACCTTCCTTCTCCCAATCGTGAATATCGGGTCAGGGCGTGAAGGGGGTCAGGGAACCTCCCTGTTCACTGTTGTTGACAGCGTCGGCCAAGGGGCCAACAACTTCGCCCCTTATGCCATTTGGTACGACTGCGGATTGTCCAATGGGAACCCCGCGCAACAGCAAATATCTCCCGGCGATATCATTACCTTCCGCTCCAACTCGTGGAACACCAACGCATCGTGTGGCCAGTCCGGAATTACGTCCAACGACTTCAAGGGGTATCTACACAATCCGAGTAGCTACCCGCTAACTCCAGGCACCACGCTTTCGTCGGGGGGCAACACCATTGGGCAGGAGCCGACGGCCATGCTGCAGGCAGACTGCGCAGCGGGGACGCCAGTCATCGCTCCCGTCGTCGATGGGTCTTCCGGCAGCGGTACCGGTCTGGTGCTGGACGTAAGCGGCTTCGTCGCACTGAAACTTCTTGCTCCCTGCTCCAATTACCAGGCCCCCGCGAGCACTGACTGGACCGCTCAGGTAGTTGCGCTGGCGCCATCGGCAGCTGGGCTCGGGTATTGCACGAACTCGTCGTGTCTGACCCAACCGCCGTCAGGCTACTTGCCGCCCACCGTGGTCCTTTATCAATAACGTGCCGTATCCACAGAGACGTCTTAGGAAGCGTCGAGGTGCTGCCCGGCAGCGCGGGCAGAGCCTGGTCGAGTTTGCTCTCGCGTTTCCGTTGCTGCTTCTGCTGATCGCGGGGGGTTGCGACCTAGCACGCGCCTATTTCATAGGCATCCAGATGGCTGATGCGGCGAGGCAAGCGGCCCTGTACGCATCCAATAACAGCTCCGGCTACAGTGCGTCGGAGCTACAGGTGGTTGCCAGCAACAACGCTGGGTCAGGACCGCTGACCTGCCCGAGCGGGGACCTCACGGTGACGATTCCGGCCACCTCAGGCTCCTACCAGCAGGTGGTGGTCTCGTGTGCGATGCCGCTTCTCACCCCGGTCTTTCCATCACCGGTCCACATAGCGGCGACTGCGACCGGGTACATCGGGTGATGGGCGCTGTGCCGCCACCTATCCGAGCGTTGCGAGTGTGGCGGTTTCCTGCGCCGGTGATGAGGTGGGCTCACCGGAATGAGAAGGGGGCGACAATGGTCGAGTTCGCCCTAGTCGCTCCCATATTTTTCGCTGCGATGGTGGGCCTGGTGATGGCGGTGATGTACGTGTTCGAAGTTCAGGTGGCCAACCAGGCCGCGCAGGCTGCAGCTCGCTGGGCCGTCGTTGTCTCCAACTACTCGTCAACTACCAATGCGCCGCAGTGCGGTGGAACTGCGCCGTCCGGGATGGTTACCGCCGCTCGGGCGGCGGCCGGACCGTACGCCGCCTCGATCACCACGACCACTCTCGGCGACTACGCCGTGACCGGACCCGCCAGTCTGGGAAGCCCGACCGGATGCAGGATCACTGTGTCCCTCCCATTTTCCGGCTCTGGCGGGTTCTTCTTCGGGCCACCAACTATCGTGGCGACGGCCGTCGACTACGTGGAATAGCTCGGAACAAACTGGATGACGACTTCGACTCCTGGTTGAAGTCCCGGCCGCAACCAGCGGCGAGCTCCTCGCAGAGGCACCACCGAGGGGTCTAGATGCGCGCTTCGCCATCAGGCGGGCGCGCATCTAGACGTTCGCGACTCCTACGCTGAGCCTCCAGGGCGAAGCCAGGTGGGTCCTCCCGGCTCGGCGGCCCTCTTCAGCCCCAGACACAGAGCCTGCGTTTGGCCAGAGCCAGCACCCGAAGTGCCGGTCGGCCCGGTGGGACTCGAACCCACGACCTGAGTTTTATAAGAACCCCGCTCTAACCGGCTGAGCTACGGGCCGGGGATGCGCTGAGGTTATCACCCACTCGGTCTAGCTCCAGCGGGCAATGACCGTCGCCGGCCCGTCTCAGGCGCGGATCGCGCGTTCCTGCCGCTACTCAACGGCAGGTCTCACGAGCGGACGGTGCAAGATTGGGAGGAGTCCTCGGCGGCCAGGGCGGTTGGGAAGCTTTTTGAGGGTGCGTGATGGCGGATTCGGAACGGGTAGAGCTCGAAGCGGTCGGACTCTCGGATGACGAGTGGCGTCAGCGCTTGAGCCCCGAGCAGTATCAGGTGTTGCGGCGCGGCGGCACCGACCGTCCCTTCGGGGGCAAGTACACCCATCCCGGCCTGAAAGGGGTGTTCCGCTGCTCCGGCTGCGGCGCTGTCCTCTTCTCCTCAGAAGCGCAGTTCGACTCCGGATCGGGCTGGCCCAGCTTCAGCAGCCCGGTGGAGCGCACGGCTCTGGAACTTAGGGAGGACCGCAGCTTATTGATGCGCCGCACCGAGGTCCGCTGTGCGCGCTGCGGGGGCCACATGGGGCACCTGTTCGACGACGGGCCGGGGCCCAGTCGCGAACGCTGGTGCATTAATTCCACCAGCCTGGAGCTGGACCCGTCGTCGGGAGAGGCGCCCTCGGGCTAGCTGCCGGGAAGGACGATGTTCACCATCTGGTGCTGGGGCACCACCACCACCCGCTCGGGTCGGGCCCCGTCCATCCACTTGCGCACCTTGGGTAGCTCCAGCGCCAAGCGCTCAAGCTCCGGCGCCGGCAGCTCTGGGCTCACCTGCAGCTCGTCCCGCTTCTTGCCGTTGACGCAGACCACGACCGTTACCAGATCCTCCACCAGCCAGCGCTCTTCGGCCTCGGGCCAAGGCTGCTGGTGGACGGAGTAGGCGCCGCCCAGCCGCTCCCACATCTCCTCGGCGGCGTGGGGCGCATACGGTGCCAGCAGCAGCGCCAGCGTCTCCAAGGCAACCTTGGGGGCCGGGCCCCCATGCTCCCGCAGCCGCTTCAGCAGGGTCATCATGGCCGCGATCGCGGTGTTGTACTTGAGCTCCGGGGTGTCCGCTGTCACCTGGCGGATGCAGCGGTGGCGGGCGCGGGCCAGCTCCGGCGGCTCTGGCTCCAAGTAACCCTGGCGCTGGCTCAGGTCGAGTACCCAGAACACTCCGGCCAAGAAGCGCGCCGGCCCGTTGATGCCCTTGTCGTTGAAGTCCGCCCCCTCGCTGAACGGGCCTACCGACAGCAAGTACAGACGGAAGGCGTCGGCACCGTAGCGCTCGAGGTACTCGTCCGGTCCCACGACGTTGCCGCGTGACTTGGACATCTTGGCGCCAGCCATGACGATCATGCCGTTGGTCCGGAATCGGGTGAACGGCTCCTCGAAGTCCAAGTAGCCCATGTCGTGCAGGGCCATGGTTACGAAGCGGGAGTAGAGGAGATGCAGCACCGCGTGCTCGTTGCCGCCGATATAGGTGTTCACCGGCAGCCACTTCTTGGTCAGTGCGGGGTCGAAGGCGACCTCGTCGCGGTCGGCTGAGGGATAGCGCAGGAAGTACCAGGAGCTGTCCAAGAAGGTGTCGGAGACGTCGGTCTCACGCTTGGCCGGCCCACCGCAGCTGGGGCAGGTGGTGTTGAGGAACTCGGGATCCCGGGCCAGAGGCGACTCACCGGTGCCCAGGGGGCGGAAGTCCTCTATGTAGGGCAAGAGGACGGGAAGCTGATCCTCGGGCACCGGCAGGGCGCCGTGCTCCGGGCAGTAGATCACCGGGATCGGTGGACCCCAGTACCGCTGCCGGCTGATGCCCCAGTCGCGCAGCTTGTAGGTCACGTGCTTCTGGCCCAACCCCTTCTCGGCCAGGGCGGCGGTGAGCAGCTCGGCCGCCGGGTAGGGAGCTCCCAGACCGTCGAAGTGCCCGCTGTTGATGAGCGCCCCCGACCCCGAGTGCACTCCTCCGGCGCTGGCTCCGCCGGCCACCACCTGGACGATCGGGAGCCCATGGTCCTCGGCGAAGGCGTGGTCGCGGGCGTCGTGGGCGGGGACGGCCATGATCGCGCCGGTCCCGTAGCCGGCCAGCACGTACTCGGCGGCGAAGAGGGGCACGGGAGCGCCGGTGAACGGGTGGCGGGCATACCGTCCCAGGGCGATCCCGCTGGTGGGGGCCTGATCCTGGAGCCCGCCGGCGATCCGGCGGCGTCCGGCTTCGGCGACGTAGCGCTCGACCTCGCCCCGGCGCTCCGGAGCCGTCAGCTCCAGGGTGCGGGGGTGGTCCGGAGCCAGCACCATGAAGGTGGCGCCGAACACCGTGTCGGGGCGTGTGCTGAAGACCCTCACCGGGTCCGACCCGTCAACCGGAAAGTCCAGCAGGGCGCCGACGCTCTTGCCGATCCAGTGTCGCTGCAGCAGCTTGGTGCTCTCCGCCCAGTCGAGGTAGTCGAGGTGCTCCAGCAGCCGCTCGGTGTACGCGGTGATGCGCAGGAACCACTGCTCCAGCTCGCGCTCGATGACCTGAGCGCCGCACCGCTCGCAGGTGCCGTCCGCCAAGACCTGCTCATCGGCGAGCACCGTGAGGTCCTGCGGGCACCACTTGACGCTGCGCCGAGCCCGGTAGGCGAGCCCTCCCCGCCAAAGAGTGAGAAACAGCCACTGGGTCCAGCGGTAGTAGCGAGGGTCTGTGGTGTCCACCGCCCGGCTCCAGTCGAACTGAGCTCCCAAGCGCTCCAGCTGTGCCCGGAAGCGCCGAACGTTGCTGGCGATCAGCTCTTTGGGGTGGCGCCCGACCCGCAGGGCGAAGTTCTCGCTGTGGATCCCGAAGGCGTCGTAGCCGATCGGCTCAAAGACGTCCAACCCCTGCATGCGCCGGTAGCGGCCGTGGGCGTCGACGCCAGAGAACGTGAACATGTTCCCGACGTGCAACCCCTCGGCGGAGGGGTAGGGGAACATCATCAGGTTGTAGTAGGGACGCGGGACATCAGCCAGCGGCAGCTCATAGAGATGGCTATCTCGCCAGCGCCGCCGCCACTTCGCCTCGATCGCGCCGTGGTCGTATAGCGGTGCCATGGGTGGGCTGCCCATTCTACAGTCGCTTGCGGGGCCCGATCGGCGGGCGCCGATATACTCCGCCGCTAGGCGCCCGGTCCCGGCCCAGGAGGAAATGCGCTTGTCTCAGCTCGAGCTCCCCGAGGCGCAGCCCGCGTTCCCCCGAGAGAATAGGGTCCGCGCCGGCAAGCGCCAGGCGCCCCGCAAGCGCACCCGCTTCCACGGCATGGGCCTGCTCTTCATGGCCCTGCTGGCGATCGTCGCTGCCGGGGTCCTGGCGGCGGGGCTGGTTGCCGCCAGCAAAACCATCTTCGCCACCCATCCAACCCCCGTCCCCGGGTCCGGCCCTGCAGCTACGAAACACCCCGGTTCGGCCAAGCTGGCCGCTCTGGTGGGCAAGCCCATCTCGGGAACCCTGGTCGCGGTCCTGGTGAGCCAGAACGTGGTGGCGGTCCAGTTGGCGGGCCAGGGGACGGTTGAGGCGACCGTCACGGCCAAGACCACGATCACCCGTGGTGGGGCAGCCGCCAACCTCGCCTCACTGATTCCGGGGGAGGCGGTGACCGTGACCTTCGCCGCCGGCTCCGGCGGGACCCTGGTTGTCACCAGCCTCAACGATGTGGAGTCGGTGCCGACGAACTACGTTCCGACCCCGACGCCGGTCCCGACCCCCACGCCAACGCCCACGCCCACGAAGGCCGGCGGAGGCCCGGGTGGCAGTGGTCCACCCGGCGGAGGGAATGGTCAACCGAGTGGGGGCGGCGGCCAGGGGAATGGCAACAGCGGATGACCGGCAAGTACCTCGGAGCTGTCTAGCCGGGCTCCTCAGCGGCTGGGCACGGCCGTCGGCAACTCGATCCCCCGCCGCGCGAGCACATCCCAGGGGGCCAGTGCCGCCGCGCGAGTGACGGCGGCCGGATCCAGCCCACAACCCTCGAGCACCTGGCGGACACGCTCCTCGGTCAAGAGACTCTCCACCCGGTGGGCGTCCGAGTCCAGCACCATCGGCACCCCCAAGCGCACCGCCACCTGAGCCACGTGGCCGTTGGTGAGGCCGTGCAATCCGGCGGCGCTGATCTCGAGGTGGATGCCGTTCTCACGGGCTGCTTCGGCCGCTGCTGCCGAGATCAGGCCGGGGTGGCCGAGGATGTCGACGTCGGAGCACCGCGCCGCCGCCAGGTTGAGGCCGGGCTGAGGGAAGTCACCGATGGTCTCTCCGTGCACCACCACCAGCCGCGCGCCCAGCGAGCGGGCTCGGGCGGCCACGGCCGCCACCCGACCGGGAGCGACCCGGGTCACCTCGACCGCGGGGATGGCGGCCATCCCCAGTTCCGCCTCGACGTGCGCGCAGGCACTGACGATCTCGGGCACCCGGTACTCGACCGAGGACTCGTCGACGTGGTCGCTGCAAACGTAGGCGGCGTAGCCGTTGGTCTGGCAGCGCTGGGCCATCGCCAGCGGCGCGGCGTGGCCGTCGGAGATGGTGGTGTGGGTGTGGAAGTCGAAGACGGGCACCACTTCAGCTTAGGCGGATGGCCGGGGAGACGCTGATCGCCGGGGTGCTACGTGACCGTGACGCCCCCCGCGGCGCTGGGCTCCGCGGTCACCCCGATCGCCAGCACCACACCATCGCGCAGGCCGCGCTCGGTGACCGTGACCTCCGGTACTCCCGAGCGTTCCAGCAGCCCCAGGAGGATCGCCACCCCGCCGCACATGAGCCGGGCGCGGCGCGGGCTGAGCCCGGTGCGCTCCGCCACCGAGGCGCTCGGCTCCCCGGCCAGGGTGACGGCGGCCGCCTCCACCTGGGCGCGCTGCAGATTGGTCCAGGCCTCTCCGGACTCGGTCTGGAGCTCTAGCTTGCCCTCGTCGGGAGCAGGCCGCAGTCCGAGCAGCACCGGCAGGTTGGCAGCAGTGCCGCCGGTAGCGATCAGAGAGCCGCTCATCTCCGCCTGAGCAAGCGTTTCCAGCACCATCGAGATGCGCGCCTCGGCATCGGCCAGCTGCCGCGGCGTGGGCGGGTCAGAGGCGCGAATCAGGTTGAGGATGCGGTCTGAACCTAGCTTGAGACTGGTGGCGGCGCCGGGGCGGGTTCCTAGCCCGTTGACCACCTCGGTGCTGCCCCCGCCGATGTCGACCACGCTGGCCGCCTGCCCAGGCGGGACCTTGAAGGCGGTTGCCCCTAGGTAGCTGAGCCGCGCCTCCTGTTCGCCGGCGAGGATCCGCACGCGTTCTCCGCACCGCTCGAAGACGGCGTGGCTCAGCTCGCTGGAGTCTGCGGCGTTGCGAACCGCCTCGGTGGCGACGATGCCGACCCTCTCCGCCCCGTCGGCGCGTGCCAGCTCGACCATGGTGGTCACGAGCGCGGCGGTGCTCCCGACCAGCTCAGGACCCAGGCTGCCCCGGGCTGCCACCTCCGCGCCCAGCCCCAGGAGCTGCACCGCATGGGCGCGTTGGGAGAGACCCTCGTTGGTGAACGTGGCGACCAAGAGGTGGACGGTGTTGGACCCGACGTCGATCGCGCCCAGTCTGCGGTTCAGAGCTCCTCGTCCTCGTCTTCGGTCGGCTCCAGGCGCACCAGGACCGTGGCGCTGCCGTCCACTCTGACGTCGAAGTGGCGCACAAAGATGGCGTCGGTGATGGGAGAGATGCCGGTGCGCACGTCGTAGGTCTCGCCGTCCAAAGGGCAGGTGATGATGTGGCCGCGCAGCACCCCCTCCCCGATGGAACCGCCGCTGGCGCAGGCGTTCTCCAGGGCGTGGAAGACTCCCCCGACGTTGAAGACCGCGACCTCGATCCCGTCGGCGTCGAGGACTTGTCCGGTCCCCTCGGCGATGTCACTGACCCGGCAAACCGGTACGAAGTCAGCCACCGCGGCGATTATGCCGAATGGTGCCCCCCCGCCAGCGCCCGCCCGGGAGCGGGGCGGCACCTGGGCCGGCCGCTCTGCGATTATTCCAATTCGTGAACGATGCCGAGCTGACCGCGAGGGTCCGCGGCGTGGTCCCGGCCGGGCCGGCCAGCGACAGCGTCTTCGTCACCCAACCCCGCCCGGGCGAGGTGGTGGTACAGGCGCACCCCACGTCCAACTACGTGGTCGTGTTCACCCCGGCGGTCCGGCGCTCCATCGAGGCGGCGCTCAACGACTGGATCGAGGGTCTCGCCGAAGTCCGGTTCGACCCCCATCACTGACGCCGCACGGTGGCCAGCGGAGGTGGCGTTGCCGAATTCCGAAGTTGACTCCGAGGCCGAGTCCCTGCTCGGCCCGGTGGAGGTGGCTCGCCTGCTCGGGGTCAAGCCCCAGGTGGTGATCAACTGGATCCGCGAGGGGCGGGCCCACGCCAGCGCCCAGGACAAATTGGGTCGTAACCGCTTTACGTCGCAGGACGTGGAGCGCTTGCGCGCGAGTTTGAGGACCCGCCGGCCGCCGCGCCCGCGGCCCTGACCAGGAGGTACGCCTTTGCAAGCCGTCAGCGCCGACACCCAGGCCACCGAGTGCGACGTCGATGCCCTGATCGTTCCCTACTTCCCCGGCCGTGAGTTCGAGGCGGCGACCGCGAGCCTCGATCAGGCCCTGGGCGGCGCCTTGAGCTTCGCGCGCGAGCAGGGCGAGGTGACTGGCAAGTTCCCCGAGCGCACCTTGGTTCGCACCCTGGGCCGGCTCCCGGCCCCGCGGGTGGTGCTTCTCGGACTGGGCCGTCCGGAGTTGCTCGACGGCTACCGGCTGCGCAACGCCCTCCAGTTCGCCGCCCGCCAGACCCGTGGCGCCTGCCGCAGCCTGGCCGTGCTGGTGGAGCCCGGTCTGGTCTCCGTCCTGGGCGGGGGCGCGGCCGTGGTCGCCCAAGCTGTGGCCGAGGGGATCGGGCTTGGCAACTACCACGTCGGCCAGCTCAAGACCGGGGCCTCGCTGGACCAGGTGGAGCAGTTGCTGGTGCTGGGGCTGGGTCGGTCGGCTGACCTCGACTCTGCCCTGGCGCGGGGAGCCAGGCTGGCCGAGGCGGCCAACGCCGCTCGGATCCTGCAGTGGCAGCCAGCGAACCAGCTCACCCCGACCGACTTCGCCGAGATCGCGACCCGACTCGCTGCCGAACACGGACTGGAGATAGAGGTTCTGGAGCGCGAGGACATGGAGCGCAAGGGCATGGGTACCCTGCTCTCGGTCGCCCGCGGCTCGCACCAACCCCCCAAGCTGGTGGCGCTGCGCTACCGTTCCCCCGGGCCGGTCACTGACAAGGTGCTGGCCCTGGTGGGCAAGGGCATCACCTTCGATACCGGTGGGATCTCGCTCAAACCCAACCCCGGCATGGTGACCATGAAGTCGGACATGAGCGGCGCCGCCGCCGTGCTCCACGCGCTGGTGACCATCGCCGACCTCGGCGCCGCCATGGACGTGATGGCGCTGGCCCCGCTGACAGAGAACATGCCCGGCGGGGGTGCCACCAAGCCGGGCGACGTGGTCACCGCCATGAACGGCAGGACGGTGGAGATCAACAACACCGACGCCGAGGGGCGGCTGGTGCTTGCCGACGCGCTCGCCTACGCCATCGAGAAGGGGGCCACCCACCTAGTTGACGTAGCCACCCTGACCGGCTCCGCCAACGTGGCCCTGGGTCACCCGGTGACGGCGGCCATGGGCAACGACCAGAGCCTGCTGGACCAGATCCGGCTTGCCGGCGAGCGGGTGGGAGAGCGGGTTTGGCAGCTCCCGCTCTACCCGGAGCACGACATCGCGCTGACCTGCGACATCGCCGACATACGGAACACGTCGGGGATCTCCGCCGCCGGGACAATCAGCGGCGCCATCTTCCTCAGGGAGTTCGTGGCCGGTAGGCCCTGGGTGCATCTGGACATCGCCGCCTCCTCGTACCACGCGGAACCGCTGCTGCTGAACCTGGTGCCCAAAGGACCGACCGGAGTTATGACCAGGACCCTGGCGGTTCTGCCCGAGTTGCTGGCGGGCTAAAGCTCAGGCGAGCCGGTAGCCGTCCGGCTGAGCGCTGACGCGGCCCTCGCGCTCCAGCTTGATGAGGTGGGCGTGCACGGTGAGAGCGGCCAGGTCGAGCACCTCGGGCGGGTAGGTGGAGTAGAGGACGTTCACCAGCTCCAGGATCGTCCGCGGCTCCGAGCCCAGCTCGGCCACGATCTGCGCCTCCCGCTCCTCCCGGTGGGCGATGAGCGTCCTCAGTGCGGCGGCGGCGTCCTCGATCGGCTCCCCGTGACCGGGCAAAAGCCTGGTCGCCCCCAGCCGGCTGATACCCGCCAAGGACCGCATGTACCGCGCCATGTCTCCGTCGGGGGGGGCGATCACGCTTGTGGTTCCCTGGAGCACGTGGTCGCCGGTGAAGACCACCCGCTCGCGCTCGGCCCAGAAGCAGAGGTGGTCGCTGGCGTGGCCGGGCGTGTGCAGGACGGTGAGCTCGCCCCCGCCAGCCAGGAGTCGGTCGCCGTCGCGCAGCGGCATGGTGCCGGCGCTCAACGCCTCCTCGTGGTACAGGGCGATGGGCACATCCAGCATGGCGGCCATGGTGGCGGCGCCCTCACGGTGGTCGGGGTGGTGATGGGTGACGGCGACCATGGCCGCCCGACCGCGCCGGCGCACCTCGGCCGCCACCCGCTCCAGGTGCGCGGGAAGATCAGGGCCGGGGTCGATCACCACCAGCTCGCGCTCCCCGTATATCCAGGTGTTGGTGCCATTGCCGGTGAGGCGGGAGGGGTTGTCGGCCCGCAGCCGGGAGATCTCAGCCACCGGAGTCTCGGATGATCGACAAGTCGAGTCCCGGGTACCGCTCCTCCGTGATCTGGTCGAGGCCGGGGACCACGGTGGTGATCTCGCCCCAGTACGCGCGCTCCAGCGCCTGCTCCAGCGTGCCGGCCGCGGCGAGTCTTTCTAGAATCGCCCGGGTGGGGGGCAGCAGCTGCCACTCTCCGGCACGGGCGCGGGCCAGCGCCCCCGCTGGCGCCACCCAGGCCAGGTCCGCGTGCTCGGCGCCGAGCAGGCTGGGGATCTGTCCAGGAGGTGCCGCGGCCACGAAGAAGCGGGTGTCGAAGCGGCGCGGGACGCCGGGCGGCGTCACCCAGTGGGCGGCATAGCGCAGGCCGGCCAGGTCGGGCACCAGGCCGGCCTCACGCAGGGCAGCGCTGAAGGGTCCCCGCGGCTGGCTCCGCCGCCACGCTGCCAGATGGGTCAGCGCCTGCCGGTCCGGCTCAGCCCCATCACCAGTGCGGGCCAGCGCTATGCCGCACTCCTCGAAAGCCTCGCGGATGGCGGCGGCAGCCATCGCAACTGGAACGCGCTCGTCCCGCCCGGCGTGCTGAAGCCACTCCGGCCCGCGGTCCTCGGGATCGACCGAGCCGCCGGGAAACACGTGGGCTCCAGCCGCGAAGGAGGCGGTCTGGGGCCTGCCCAGCAGCAGCACCTCGAGTCCGGGGCGCAGCAGCGCCACGGTCGCGGATTCCCTGGGGATCGCAGGCGGCGCCGCGCTCGGGTCCACTAGCCGGTGGAGGTCAAGGAGCGGCTGAGCCCCGCTCCGAGAAGCTCAGGATGTGACGAGGATGCACAAGGGCGAAGGATCGCTGGATGGTCACCCGCTCGTGGGTGAGTGCCGGAAGCCAGACGGCGTTGACGTTGCGCACCGGCAGGAAGTCGTCGACGCTGCGCTCCAGCGTTTCCCGCAGGGTCAGGCGAGCCTCCAAGAACACCTCGCAAACCATGGAGAAGGTGTCGATGGTCAGCGCCACTTGCGTGGGCACCTTCTCCTGCATCAGCCCGCGGCTGCCGGTGTGCTCGGCGTCGCCGATCGGTGCCACCATCAGCAGCGAGTGCTTGACCACCATCGCCGAGTCTTCGACCGTGCTGATCACCGGGTACGTGCTCGCCAGCGGTTCCAGGGTGAGCTGGCGCACTTCCAGAAAGTCGGTCATTCGATTCACGACGTCGGAAAGCCGCAGCGGGGGAACCACGTGGACGTCGCCGCTGAGCTTGAGGAACGAGCTGAACAGCTCAACTCGCTCCCAGTTGTCCACGAGCGGGGAGTATACGTGAGGCTCGCTGACTTCCCGGTGAAGTGGTGAGTTCATCGTGACCTCGCGCTCGCACGGCCCCGCAACCATGCGCGTCCCCGATTTGGCCCAGTCCGTGGCCGATGTGGAGATTCCCTACCGGATCAGCGCCTATGCCCGTGTCGGCAGCACTCAGGATCTGGTGCTGGCGGCCGCCAACCGCGGAGCCCCCGAGGGCTACACCGTGCTCGCGGACGAGCAGTCGGCGGGCCGCGGCCGCCCCGGAGCCCGCTGGTACTCGCCGCCGGGGTCCGCGCTCATGCTCTCGACGCTGCTCCGGCCCCGGCGGGAATCGGCAACCCTGGCGCTGGCCGCCGGACTGGCACTGGCCGAGGCGATCGAGCAGGTCACGAGTCTCGTCGTCGGCCTCAAGTGGCCGAACGACTGCCTGTGTCGGGGCAAGAAGCTGGCCGGGGTGTTGACGGAGGCCGGCGGTGGCGCGGTGGCGCTGGGCATCGGCTGCAATCTCTTCTGGGACGGTCTCGACGTCCCCGACGACCTGATCGCGACCGCGACCGCCTGCGATCTGCAGGGGGGCCGCGTCGACCCGACCACGCTCGCCTCCGAGGTGCTGCGCCGGCTGGCCCGGCGCTACCGCCAGTGGGAGCAGGCTGGGTTCGCCTGCCTGCGCCATGACTGGCTGGAGCGGGCCGCCTGGGTCGGGGACTCGGTGAGCTTGCAGCAGGGCGAGGCGGTCCTCGGCGGGGTGTTGTCGGGCATCAGCGAGGACGGCGAGCTCCTGCTCTCCACCGCGTCCGGGCAGCTTCGCCTCACCGCTGGCGAAGTGCGATTGGTGCGGTCGACAGGACGCTCCTAAGATCGGAGCGGGTAGGCCAGCGTCCCGGTCGGGCCCTGCCGCCCCGGAAGTGGATGAGTTAGGGAGCAGCACCGTTTGGCCGTGGCATCCGGTGAAATCTCGACGCTCGCAGGGGGCTTTGTCCACGAGGCCTTCTTCTATCGTGGCGAGGCCGAGTACCTGGTCGGGCTGGGCGAATTTATCCGCGAAGGCCTGAGCAGGGGCGAGCGGGTCATGGTCGCACTCCCAGCCGAGAAGGTGGAGAAGCTGCGGCGCCACTTGGGCCCGGGCCTCGATCAGGTCAGCTTCGTGGACATGAAGAGGGCGGGCTCGAATCCCTCCCGGATCTTGGGCGTCTGGCGCGACTTCGTGGACGCCTGCGCGCTGGAGGGGGTTCCCTGCAGGGGAGCCGGCGAGCCGGTCTGGCCAGGGCGCACTGCCCCGCAACTCGCAGAGTGCCACGTACACGAGCTGCTGCTGAATGTCGCCTTCGCCGAGGGCCCGGAGTGGCGCCTGCTCTGCCCGTACGACGCCGACCGGCTGCCTCCGGCCGAGATCGAGGCGGCGGCGCGGGTTCACCCCACGCTCGCGGGCGACAAGGCTCGCCGGTCCAGTCCGCTCTATCCGGGGCTCTCCGGTCTGCGCTCACCGTTCTCGGGCCGACTCCCGGAACCGCCCGCCTCCGCGCTCGAGATTGGATACGACTCGGGCAGCCTGCCCCGACTGCGATCGGAGGTGGCACGCCTGGCCGCGGGAGCCGGCCTGAAACGCAGAAGGGTCGACCAGCTGCTGCTGGCGGTGAGCGAGGTGGCCGGCAACAGCATCTCGCACGGCGGCGGCCGCGGCCGGGCCCGGCTGTGGACCGAGCCCGACTCCGTGCTCTGCGAATGCTCGGACCGGGGTCGCATCACCTCTCCGCTGGTCGGCAGGGTCCGTCCGGAGCTTGGGCAATCCGGTGCGCGGGGACTGTGGCTGGTCAATCAGCTGTGCGATTTGGTCCAGATCCGTTCCGGAAGGGGGGGTACCCACGTTCGTCTACTTATGGATGCGCGCGTTTCGGAGCGGCGGTACCCCGCAGAACTCGTGCCTCTGGTCGAGCGACTCCTCAATCTGCGCCGGCAGCTGGGCGCGGATCTGAGTCGGCGGCTCTCGGGAGCAGCCCGGGCGGCGCTCTGGGTGCTCTCGGCACGGGGGGTGGAGACCCTCCTGGGTTGGCCGGAGGAGGCCGCCATTAGCCTCCCCCCCGACCTCGCCGCCGAGTTACAGGCGCAGGGGTTGCTTGAGCCCCGCGGAGCATTGTGGACACTGAGCGGCAGCGGCAGGGTGCTGCGGGCGGAGTTGGATCGGGTCCAGCTGGAGGTGGCGGATCGCTGCCGCCAGCGACTGGCGCCCGGCCAGCTCCAAGCCCTGATCCAGCTAGTCGATCGCTGGGCCTGATCAGGTTCGCCAAGCGCGCTCTGGCTTCTCCGCCCGCGCGGGCTCGGCGGTGTCGGTGCGTAACGACATCTTGCGCCCGGCCGCTGCCTTAAACCCTTGACGCATCGCTGGGTGTGTCATAGGATGGGGCGCGGGAGTGTACGGTGCGCGGCTGTGCAAGTTCGAAAAGTCGCGGAAACATAAGGGACTAATTTGTCGACCATTGCAGAAACCTCACAGCAAATTTCCGAACTCTACGAGTCCGATCACGTTGAACGCCGAGAACGCAACGCCCGCCGCAACAAGATCCTCTTCATTGACCGTCTGCTCAACGAGCTAGAGCAGCTCAACATCGCCGAGGAGGCATCGGTGCCGGTGGTCCTGAGGGGGGAGTGCCACCGCTTTCTCGAACGAGAGGGGCACCCGCTGGGACGCCGCCGGGGGGAGGAGGTGAGCATCGCCGAGTGGATGGACGCCCTGTATGACGTGCAGGACGGTCTCATGTTCACCATCGGCGACGAGGACGAGTAGGCTAGCGGGGTCACCTTGCCCAGGCACTTTGGCGTGCTTGGGTATGAGCGTGCCCCCATAGCTCAGCGGATAGAGCACCGGCCTCCGGAGCCGGGTGCGCAGGTTCGAGTCCTGCTGGGGGTACCACTCAGGTAGGTC
Source organism: Candidatus Dormibacteria bacterium (assembly GCA_046703825.1). Classification (GTDB taxonomy): domain Bacteria; phylum Chloroflexota; class Dormibacteria; order Aeolococcales; family Bog-877; genus JBJKSO01. The sequence goes on along the minus strand of JBJKSO010000102.1, from coordinate 11,349 downwards.
GGTTGGGAGCGGGGGGATTCCACTGAGTCCGGCTCGGCTACGGTCAGGGATCTCGGGTGGCCGCCACCACTAGCCGCGACCGCGCTGGGCCAGTCGCTCGCTCGGCGCAGCTGGTGCTGCTGGCCGCACCCGCCCTGGCGCTGCTGCTGCTGATCCACAGCGACGGCGTCAACGTTCCCTACGTCGACGACTGGCACATAGTCTGGCTGGCCCAGCAGGCCAGTGAGGGCAAGCTCTCGGTGGCGGCTCTCTGGGCACAGCATCTGGAGAACCGCATGTTCTTCTCCAATCTTGTGCTGCTGGCGATCGCCGCCGCCAGCCACTTCGACGTCAAGGTCGACATGTACTGCACCTGGGCGGTGCTGGCGGCGGCATACCTGCTGCTTCTGATGGTGCTGCGCCGGCACAGCCACCTTTCCGGCTGGTGGCTTGTCGTTCCCTCCCTGCTGGTGTTCAGCCTGCAGCAGTACCAGCCAGTGACCCTGGGATTTTTGCTCTCGATGTACCTGGTCATCCTGATCGCCACCGCCATCGTCGCCATGCTCCTGGCGGCGGAATCCCGACCGGCGTGGTTCTGGGCAGGGGTGGGGCTGGCAGTTCTGGGCACCTACGTGGCCGTGCAGGGGCTGGCGCTGTGGCCGGCGGGGCTCGTGGTGCTGGTGGCGGCGGGGCAGCCGGCCCGGCGTGCCGTCTATTGGGTGGGGGCGGCCGCCGGCGCGACCGCCCTCTACTTCGCCGGGTTCACCTTTGGCGGGACCGGCAGCAATTTCTCCTGGCTGCTCACCCACCCGGGCAGCGCCTCGACCTTCCTGGTCGAGCTGGCCGGCGGCGTCCTGCCGGTCTCACCTCACCTCGGCATCACTCAGGGGACGATCCGCGTGGTGGGCGGCGTCGTCTTGGTCACGGCGCTGGTGCTGTTCGGTGTCTGGCTGCGCTTCGGGCGACGAGTGCGTGAACTGGCGGCCCCGCTGGGTGTGCTGAGCTTCGCCCTCGCCGTCGAGCTGCTGGCTACGGCGGGTCGAGCCCAGTTCGGTCCGGGCTACGCGCTCACCCCACGCTACAGCGTCTTCGGCCTGTGGTTGCTGGCGGGTGGTTGGTCGGCACTGGGTGTGATGTGGCTGCACTGGCAGAACCGACTGGCACGGTGGGTCATCTGGGCGACCGCGGCACTCTGCCTGGCCCAAGTGGTGCTTTCTCTGCATGCCGGCATAACTCAGGGCAGCCGATTGCGTGAGCAGCGGCTCCTCGCAGTCAGCACGGTGCGGCACTACGCCAGCGCTCCCTCCACTGAGATCGTCCGCTATGTGTTCGGTCATCCAGCGGAGTTCCGCCAGCGGGCCGCCTTTCTCCAGCGGCACCACCTGAGCGTCTTCGCAAGCTCTCAGCGCTGACCTGCGAAACCGGATAGGGTTCCCGTTCTCGCCCCTCTAATCTGGCACCCGCGACCCTGGATCCGGTCCAGTCCAAGGAGGTGAGATGTCACGGCGCGGGGCGGTGCTGTTCGTAGCGCTCTGCTTGATCTGGGGGGTGCCCTACCTCCTGATCAAGGTGGCCGTCGATGGGGTTTCCCCCGCCGAACTGGTATTCGGGCGCACCGCCGTGGGCGCTTTGCTGGTCCTGCCGATTGCGGTGCACCGTGGCCAGATGCGCGGGGTACTGGCCAAGTGGCGCTGGCTTCTGCTCTACACCGCCGTCGAGATCGCGGTGCCCTGGTTCTTGCTCTCGAGTGCCGAGCAGCGCATCGCGTCCTCGCTCTCCGGCCTGCTGATCGCCGCCGTCCCCCTGGTGGCCGCCGTGATGATCCGCGCCGGCGGGGGCAGCGAGCGCCTGGGTGCCCGCGGGCTGGCCGGCCTGTTGGTGGGCTTGCTCGGGGTTGCCGCGGTGGTCGGCTTCGACCTGGGCCACATCAGCCTCATCCCCATGCTGGAGATGGTGGTCGTGATCGTCTGCTACGCGGCTGGTCCGCTGCTGCTTTCGCGCCGCCTCGGCGAGCTGCCCGGCCTCGGGGTGGTCTCCGCCTCGCTCACGGTCGCCGCGCTGGCGTACCTGCCGGTGGCGGTACTGCAGCGGCCGGCGCAGCTTCCCTCATGGCAGGTGCTGGCCTCGCTGCTGACCCTCGGTGTCGTCTGCACGGCGATCGCCTTCTTGGTCCTCTTCGAGCTGATTCGAGAGCTGGGCGTGATCCGAACCACGGTCGTCACCTACGTCAACCCGGCGGTGGCGGTAGTGCTGGGAATCCTGGTTCTGCACGAGCCCTTCACCGCCGGGATCGCCCTGGGCTTCCTGCTGATCCTGGTGGGCTCGGTGCTGGCCACCGCTCGCCGCCGCCGGCCGGAGCCGGCGGGTCAGGAGGCGGCTACCGCCAGGGCCGGGTAGTCACCAGGCGGATTGCGGGATCGAGCGCCACTCGGCCGGAACCAGCTCCAGATAGCGGGCCAGGTCAGCCTCCTTTAAGCCCACGTCTCGCATTCGGGTGGGGAGGCCCAAACCGGCTATGAAGTCACGGCACGCGCCAGCCACTGCGGCGGGGGCGCTGGCGCCGAACACGGCTGCAAGCGGCTCGACCAGTGCCGGGCTCTGGGCGGCCTGGTACTCGATGGTGGCCGGCAGCAGCAGGCACGAGGTAATGCCGTGGGGGATGTGGAACTTGGCTCCCAGCATCCGGGACAGGATGTGGCTGGGTCCCATCGACACGCCAGCCATTGCCAGTGCCGCCCACCAGGCCCCCTGCTGAGCGTTTGCGCGCGCTTGTAGCCCTCCGCCCTCCTCCCGGCACTGGGGCAGACTCTGTAGCAGCTTGCCGGCGGCTGCCTCCCCCAACAGATCGGCCAGCGGGCTTTGCTCGGGTGCCCACAGGGACTCCACCGCGTGATCCAGCCCGCGCACCCCGCTCGAGAGCCACAGCCGCGCGGGCGTATGCACCGTCAGCTCGGGATCGAGCAGGACCAGCCGGGGGGCCGCATCTGGGTCGAACAGCCCCCGCTTTCCGCCGGTGGCGGAGTCGGTGATGCCGGCGCTGGCGGTGAACTCCGCACCGGAGAGGGTGGTAGGGAGCGCGATGTGTGTCAGCGCCAGGCCGCTCGCGTGGATGGCCGCTTTCACGCCGTCGATGACGCTGCCGCCGCCAAGACTGACGGCGGCGTCGGCCTCCAGCTCGACCACCTGGGCCGCCAGCCGGTTGACGGCGGCCTCGGGCGTGTGCTGGGGCATCTCGTGGAAGCTGCCGACCAGGCGCGGACCGATCAGCGCCTCTACTCGTGCGGGAATGTCGCTAACCTCCGCCAGCGTGCGGCTGGAGATGAGGACGCTGCGGTGCCACCGAAGGCGCTCCGCTTCCTCGCTCAGCTGCGCCAGGCAGCCGGCACCGCTCAGCACCCGGCGGGCGGGGGAGGAGTTGAAGCTCGAGCTCAAGGGCGCGAAGTGGCCAGCAGCTGTCCCAGAACCATCGGCAGTACCCCGGAGTGGCGCAGGTAGTCCACCTCGCGACTGTTCTCGATCCGCGCCTGCACCGGCACCTCCAGCGACTCCCCGCTCGACCGCTGGACCTGGAGCTTCAGCCAAGTGCCCGGGCCGACGGAGTGGTCGAGGTCGGTGATTGAGTACAACTCGGTGCCGTCCAGGCCGAGGGACTCGCAGGAGTCGCCGTCGCTGAACTGCAGCGGGAGGACGCCCATTCCCACCAGGTTGCCGCGATGGATGCGCTCGAAGCTCTGGGCCAGCACAGCCCGCACCCCCAGCAGTGCCGTGCCCTTGGCCGCCCAGTCCCGCGAGCTGCCCGAACCGTACTCCCTCCCTCCCAGCACCAGGAGCGGCACCCCCTCGGCGCGGTAGCGCACGGCCGCCTCGTAGATGGTCGTGGGCTCGCCGTCAGGCAGGTGGCGGGTGAAGTAACCCTCGCGCTCCGGGGCGAGCCGGTTGCGCAGGCGGACGTTGCCGAAGGTTCCCCGGATCATCACCTCATGGTTGCCGCGGCGCGATCCGTAGCTGTTGAAGTCGCTCGGCGCGACCCCCAGCCCCTGCAGGTAGCGCCCGGCCGGGCTGTCCTTGGGTATGGATCCCGCAGGCGAGATGTGGTCGGTGGTGACCGAGTCGCCCAGCATCACCAGCACCCGTGCCCCCTCGATGTCGGGCACCCGTTCGTGGTCCTGATCAATTGCCGTGAACAGGGGAGCCTCGCGGATGTAGCTGGACGACTCGTCCCAGGAGTAGAGGGGACCGGTGGGGGACTCAAGCTCGCGCCAGTTCTGGTCGCCGTCGAAGATCCGCTGATACTCCTCCGAGAAGAACTCCGGTCGCACGGCGGCCCGGACCGTGTCAGCCACCTCTTGCGGGCTCGGCCAGAGCTCCTCCAGAAACACCGGCTTGCCGTCCCGGTCCAGGCCCAAGGGCTCCTTGGTCAGGTCCCGGCGCACCGTTCCCGCCAGCGCGAAAGCCACCACCAGCGGTGGCGACGCCAGGTACGAGGCCCGCACCTGGGGGTGGATCCGTCCCTCGAAGTTCCGGTTCCCGCTCAGCACCGCGGCCACCGCCAGCTGCCGCTGCTCAACCTCCTCGGCGACCTCCTCCGGCAGCGGCCCGCTGTTGCCGATGCAGGTGGTGCATCCGTACCCGACGACGTCAAAGCCGATCTCCTCCAGCCGGTCCAGCAGCCCGGCCTGGCGCAGGTAATCGGTGACGACGCGCGAGCCTGGGGCGAGGCTGGTCTTGACAAACGCCGGGGGCCGCAGGCCCCGCTCGGCAGCGCGGCTGGCCAGCAGCCCGGCGGCTACCATCACCGACGGGTTGGAGGTGTTGGTGCAGCTCGTGATGGCGGCGATCACCACCGAGCCGTCCTCCAGCTTGGCTTTCCCCGGGGCCGAGGCGATGGCGGGGGGGGCGAAGTTCTTCTCGAAGTTGTCCCGGGTCGAGCCGAGCGGCACCCGGTCCTGAGGCCGCCGCGGTCCCGCCACGCTAGGCTCGATCCCACCGAGGTCCAGCTCCAGCAGCTCGGTGAAGGTTGGCACCGGCTCGCCGGTGCTCCGGAACATGCCCTGCTCCCGGGTGTAGCGCTCAACCAGGTCGACCAGCTCTGGGGGTCTGCCAGTGGTGGTGAGGTACTCCAGCACCGTTTGGTCCACCGGGAACAGCGCCGCCGTCGCCCCGTACTCCGGCGACATGTTGCTGAGGGTGGCTCGGTCCGCCACCGCCAGCCCGTCAAGTCCGTCGCCGCAGAACTCGACAAACTTGCCCACGACACCGTAGCCGCGCAGCCACTCGGTGACGCGCAGCACCAGATCGGTCGCGGTCACGCCGGCGCCCAGGCGGCCCTTGAGCTGCACCCCGATCACCTGGGGGGGCGGCAGCAGCAGGGGCTGGTCCAGCATGGCCGCCTCCGCCTCGATGCCGCCGACGCCGAATCCGAGGATGCCGAGGGCGTTGATCATGGTGGTGTGGGAGTCCGTCCCCACGAGGGAGTCCGGGAAGGCGGTAAGGAGCCCGTCCAGCTCGCGCAGCTGCACCACCCGGCCCAGGTACTCGAGGTTGACCTGGTGGCAGATTCCCATGCCGGGCGGCACTACCCGGAAGCCCCGGAAGGCCTGCTGGGCCCAGCGCAGCAGGCTGTAGCGCTCCTGGTTGCGCTGGTACTCGCGCTCGATGTTGACGCCGTAGGCGGAGGGGCTGCCGAAGGCGTCCACCTGCACGGAGTGATCGATCACCAGGTCGGCGTCGACCACGGGGTCGATCCGCCCCGGATCGCCCCCCAGCCGCCGCATCGCTGAGCGCATCGACGCCAGGTCCACCACCGCCGGGACGCCGGTGAAGTCCTGCAGCAGCACTCGAGCGGGGAAGAAGGGCAGCTCCCGCTGGCGCTCCGACTCCGAGACCGCCCCCTGCCATCCGGCCAGGAACCGGGCGTCCTCGGGGCGCGCCTGTCCGGAGGCGGCGCGGCGCAGCAGCATCTCCAGCCAGACCTTGACCGTCACCGGAAGCTTGGAGGGGTCGGGCAGGCCGCGCTCCGCGAGGGCGGCGAGGCTGTAGATGTGGGGTCCCTGGCTCCCCAGGCGCCGCCGGACGCCGAGTGGGTCGCCGACGTCGGCAGCACTCATCTCGAGACTTCCCCTCCAGTTGGCCGTGACCTGCTCGTCCATCTTATCGGCCGAGATCGGCCTGAACTCGCCTCGGGTTTGACAGCCAAGTCGCCCCGATCGCATACTGCGACCCGCCTTCGATACGCTGGCGTCGACGTCTTTGGTGGTCACCGGGCATGCGGGAGGACGGTTTGAGGGCGGTTGACGCCGTTCGGGGTGGTGGGCGCTGGGTGGCGGCCACCGCCGTGGCCGTGGGGGCACTGGTGGCGGGGACGGCGCCGGTGCTGGCAGACAACACCAACTTCCTCAGTCCCGCCGGTCCGCCGGGCCGGACCATGTCAATGCTCTTCTTCGTCTTCTTGGGCTGTTCGATCGCCGTTCTGCTGGGAGTCGGAGGGGCGATTCTCTACGCGGCCATCCACTTCCGGCGGCGCTCGCCCGACGAGATGCCCCGCCAGGTGCATGGCAATTCGCGAATCGAGCTGGCATGGACCATCGGGCCCTTGGTACTTCTGACCGCGCTCTTCTTTCTCACGGTGGTGAACGTCGGCTACCTGCGGTTCGGGCCCAGCCAGGCGACCGCAGCCGGCCGCGACCCGGTCAAGGTCACGGTGATCGGCCGGCAGTTCTACTGGACGTTCGTCTACTCCAACGGCAAGACGTCGCTGCGCACGATGGAGATCCCGGTCAACACCCCGATCGAACTGACCACTGAGTCCAAGGACGTCATCCACGGCTTCTGGGTGCCCGACCTGGGCGCGAAGATAGACGCCCTCCCCGGGATCGTGAACCACGCGTTCATTGAGGCGAGCCAGACCGGCACCTACCAGGGTCAGTGCTACGAGTTTTGCGGCGTCGGCCACGATCAGATGCTGATCACGGTCAAGGTGGTCAGCATGAGTCAATACAAGTCGTACGTACAACATCTATAGGGCAGGGCAGCTAGTACATGGCGACGATTGAGATCCCGCTGACCAGACCGGTGCCGCGGCGCTACCACGGCCTGCTGGACTGGATCACGACCACCGACCACAAGAAGATCGCGACGATGTACTTCTACTTCACCTTCGTGTTCTTCTTGATCGGCGGCCTGATGGCGCTGCTGATCCGTACCCAGCTGGCACAGCCAAACAACGACTTCCTCACCGCGTCCCAGTACAACCAGCTGTTCACCATGCACGGGACCACCATGATCTTCCTGTTCGTGATTCCGGTCTGGAGCGGGTTCGCCAACTACATGGTGCCGCTCATGATCGGAGCGCACGACATGGCGTTCCCCCGCATCAACGCCTTCGCACTTTGGCTCATTCCCCTGGGCGGCTTGGTCATGTACAGCGGGTTCCTGTTCGGGGGCAGCGCCGCCGCCGGCTGGACCGGCTACGTGCCGCTGGCGGGCAAGCTGTACTCCCCGCAGGTTGGGCAGGACCTCTGGATCCTTGGCCTGCACATCCTCGGCATCTCGTCGGTGATGGGTGCCGTCAACTTCTTGGTGACGATCCACCGGCTGCGCGCGCCCGGGATGACCTGGTTCCGCCTCCCGCTCTTCGTCTGGGCGGTGGAGGTCACCTCGGCGCTGGTCCTGCTGGCCTCTCCCTTCCTGGCCGGGGCGCTGGCGATGGTGCTGCTGGACCGCCAGCTGGGAACCAACTTCTTCAACCCCACCCACGGCGGCAACGTGATCCTCTACCAGCTGCTTTTCTGGTTCTACTCGCACCCGGCGGTCTACATCATGGTGCTGCCCGGTTTCGGGGTCATCTCCGAGATCCTGCCGGTCTTCACCCGCAAGCCGATCTTCGGCTACCGCGCCATGGCGTTTTCGATCGCTGCCATCGGCGTGCTCGGCTTCATGGTCTTCGCGCACCACATGTTCACCGTGGGGCTGCCGCTCCCGGTGCAGATCTTCTTCATGGCCACCACCATGGTCATCGCGGTGCCCACCGGGGTGAAGATCTTCAACTGGCTGGGCACACTCTGGGGGGGGTCTATCCGATACACCTCGGCGATGATGTTCGCCGTCGGCTTCATCCTCATGTTCCTGATCGGCGGCCTCGACGGGGTCTTTCTCGCCTCGCTGGGAATCGATTACGAGCTGAACGGGACGTACTGGGTTGTCGCCCACATTCACTACGTACTGGTGGGTGGTTCGCTGTTCGCGGTCTTTGCCGGCCTCTACTACTGGTGGCCCAAGATCTTCGGCCGCTACCTCAACGAGCGTTTGGGCAAGTGGCACTTCTGGTTGTTGCTGCTCGGCTTCAACGTGACCTTCATGCCGATGCACATCCTGGGGGTCTTGGGCATGCCCCGCCGCATCGCGACCTACCCCGCTTCCCGCGGTTGGGGGGCGCTCAACCTGACCGAGACCATCGGGTCTTACATCATCGCTCTGGCCATCGTGATCTTCCTCTACAACGTGATCCTCTCCCTGCATGGGCCGAAGACCGCTGTGAACGATCCCTGGGAAGGCAACACGCTGGAGTGGTACACGACCTCTCCGCCGCCGCCGCACAACTTTGATGACGTCCCGCCGGTGGAGAGCCAGCGGCCGCTGCGGGACCTGCGGCTGTCGGGCAAGCGGATCAATCCGCCCGACGCGGTGCTTCCCTGATGCAGCGTCTGAACCAGCGCTTTGACCGCTTCGGCTGGTCGCTGCCCGTGCTGGCGGTGACCACAGGGGTGGTCACCTACTTCCTGATCGTCCTGGGCAGCACGGTGCGGGTGACCAATTCGGGCATGGGCTGTCCCGGCTGGCCACTCTGCTACGGGGAGGTGGGTCCGATCGACGCCTTCCACAGCCTCCTGGAGCAGTCCCACCGCTACGTGGTGTCACTGGTGACGCTGCTGGTGCTGCTGACCGCGCTCGCGGCTTGGCGCTACGCGCGCCAGCGCCGCTCGGTGCTGATCCCGGCGACGGGTGCGGTGGGGGTGATCATCATCCAGATCATCCTGGGCGCCATCACCGTCTTCACTCACAACGCGCCGTACACGGTGGCGCTCCACCTGCTGATGGCGCTGGTGGTGCTGGCGGTAGTCTGGCTCACCGCGATCGCCAGCCTGCTGCCGTTCCGGGAGGCGGTGGGTCGGCGGCTGTCCCCGCTGGCGTATGGAGCGGTGGCCTCCACCTTCATCCTCATGTTCTCCGGATCGCTGGTGGTCGACGGCAACGCCACCCTGGCCTGCCCCTCGTGGCCGGTATGCGGGCTGGGCACCAGTGTCGGGCCGGTGGTCGCGCTGCAGTACGCACACCGCTTCATGGTGCTGGTCACCACCATCCTGATTGGTGCCTTTGCCATGCACGCCGCCAGGCACTGGCGCGATCTTGCCGGCGCCAGGCTGGTGGCCGATTTCATGGCGATCCTGCTGGTTGGGCAGATCGCGGTAGGGGGCGTGGTCGCCACGACCGGTGCCCCAGTCGACCTGCAGGATCTGCACCTGGCTCTGGCCGCGGCGATCTGGGCTTTGGTGGTCTGCTTGGCCGCGATCGGCTGGCAGGCGGCGGCCGACAGTCGCGGCCGGGTCGGGGCTCCGGCGAGCGCACCTTCGATGCCCACCCTGCAGCCCGCCGGCGACGCCGCCTCGAGTGGGGGAGGCGGGTGAAGCGCCAGGACGCCCGCAGCAACGTCGGCCTGGGCATCTTTCTAACCGTGATCGCAGTCCTGATGCTGGCGCTGGCCTTCATCTGGGCCTTCGTCTACCTAAGCTCGTCCCATGGCTGAGAGCGAGTCGGGGCGCGAGCCCGACGCCGACGTGGCGGGGGACCCCTTCAGCAACGCCACCGCCCACGATGAACCGGGCCCGAGCTTTTGGCCGCTGGTGCTGGCGGTGGGCATCGCCATGGCCTTGATCGGGGTCATCACCCAGTACGTGGTGGTGGCCATCGGCTTGGCGATCACGCTGGTGGCCCTGGTGGGCTGGGTGCGCTCAGCTCGCAAGGACTATCGCGCGCTGCCCTGACGGCGCCGCGTTCCTAGCCCTCTTCAACCGTGCTGCTGACCACCGGCAGCGGCAGCGTCGGCTTGGGAGCCGTGATCCTGGCGGTGGGGCTGCTGATGGCCGCCGGTGCCGCCATGAGCCTGCGCAGCATCTGGGGGCGGCGCCACCAGACCGAGCAGGACGAGGCGGCGGACGAGCGCAACCGCCTGCGCGCTGCCGGGGTGGGTCCGGTAAAGGGCTGGTTGCGGCTGGTGGTCAGCTTCGACTTCGGCTGCCTGGCGCTGCTGGCCGCCGCTTTGATCTTCCTCGGCCTGGTGCTGCTCTTTCGGGCGAGCGGGGCCTGAGGCGCGGGTGGCCGCCGCTACCATGAGAGCGGTGAAGTTGCGCAGCCTGGTCACCCGCCGCTTCGAGGTGCTGATGGCCGCCTATGCGGCCGCGATCGGCTTCATCCTGGTGGTCTGGGCGATCATGACCATCCTCAAGGCGGCCGACCCGGCTGTCTTCCACTTCAACCTGCTGATGGACATCCTGCCGTGGGCCACGCCCACGGTGATCGTGATGGCGCTTGCCGGTCCTTTGTACTGGAAGGTCGCCGGCTTGCTGGCGCCTCCGGACGGGAGCCTGCAGCGCCTGGCCGACTCGAGGTTTGAGTTGGTGGTGGGGTCGTTCGCCTACCTGCTCTTCTACAGCACCATCGTCTGGGGGGTGATGGTGGCGCTGCGGGCGTTCGATGGCTACGACTTCCACTACAACTTCCAGGTGGACTGGATCCCGGCGGTGCTGCCGCCATGGATGATCTGGTTCATCGGCGCGCCCCTGGTGTGGAAGACTTTCGGAGCGCTGGGCTCGACCGGGGTGGCTCGCCAGCGGGTGATGGGCCACTGGAGCGAGGTAGCGGTCTCCGCGCTCCTCGGGGCTCTGCTAATGACTTCCGGCGGGCTGCTGCTCAACCAGGGCGTCTACTCGGGGAGCGAAGGGGTGGCGCCGGTGGTCAGCAGCGATCTGCTTGCCCTGGGCATCCTGCTCTTCAGCGCCGGTGCGATCAGCTGGGCCGTGATGATCGCCTTTCTGTGGGCGGGCTGGCGGCAAGGCCCCGCGTCCAGCGAGCGCACCCGCCCCTTGGACCGCCTGCGCATGCAGCGGGGTCGGATCGCCGCCCACGCCTTTGTGCTGGTGAACCTGATGCTGGGGGTCTGCGGAGCGCTGATGGTGGCGGTTCAGTGGGTCGACCCGCTGAGCTTCCACTTCTATATGGCCAAGGACATCTGGGGATTCGGCCTGCCGCTCTTCGGCGGCTGGCTCCTGATCCTGGCCGGGCTCTACGGGATTCCCGCCTGGCTCGGAGCGCGCG
>JBJKSO010000101.1:0-22500 GCA_046703825.1 Candidatus Dormibacteria bacterium | reverse complement strand
TGCCCGCGGCGAGCGGGTGCCCGACGCGCTGGTTGAGCACCTGGACCGCCTGCGACGAGGCTCCCCGGCCCAGGTTGTCCAGGGCGGCGGTGATCACCACCCGGTCGCCCTGACAGCCCACATGGATCAGGCAGAGGTTGCTGTTGCTGGTCAGCTTGGTCGCCGGCGGAGTCTCAACCAGGCGCACGAAGGCGGAGCCGGCATAGGCCTGCTGGAACGCTTGGGCCACCTGCGATGCGCTGACCCCGGCGCGTGGCCGCAGGTAGCAGGTGACCAGGATTCCGCGGGTCATCGGCACCAAGTGGGGCACGAAGGTCACCGCGAAGGCCCCCTGCCCGAGCCGGCCGAGCGCCAGCTCCATCTCGGGCTGGTGGCGATGGCCGCCGACGCCGTAGGCGCGCACCGACTCGTTGAGCTCGGAGAAGAGGTAGTCCCCCGAGGCGCTCCGCCCCGCGCCGCTCACCCCGGTCTTGCCGTCGACCACCGCCTCGGCCTCCACCAGCCCCGCGGCCACCGCCGGGCCGCAGGCCAGGATCGCCGCCGTGGAGAAGCAGCCCGGCAGGGCAAGCAGGCTGGCGCCCGCGAGTGCCTCCGGCTCGAGCTCCGGCAGAGCCAGCACCGCTCCCGGCAGAAGCTCGGGGGCGGGATGCTCGAAACCGTACCAACGCGCGAACGAGGCCGGGTCCGCCAGCCGGAAGTCGGCGGCCAGGTCGATCACCACCGCCCCGGCCTCCAGCCAGGTACCGGCCTGGCGCGCCGAGTCCCCGGGGGCGCCGGCGCTCAGCACCACATCGCAGCTGCCGGGCGCGACCTCCGGCTCCAGCACCAGCTGGCACTCGGACCCGGGGTAGGCGTCGGCGTGGCGGCGCCCCGCCTGGGAGTGCGACACCACCTGGACCAGATCGACGTCCGGGTGCTTGTCGAGCAAAGCCACGCAGCCGGCGCCCGCGTAGCCGCTCGCGCCGTTGACCGCAGCCCGCAGCCGTCCAGCCGTCAGCTCCAACCTCCTTGCATATTTATGCAGCAAGGTGGACAACTATACGCCCGCGGCCGGTCCGCTGGCCGGCGGCCTACCGCATAATTCGCCAATGCTCCGGCGGGCGCGCCGCCAAGCGCGGACCAGGCAGCTGTGGGCCGCAGACGCCACCGCGGTGGAGAACTGCCTCGAGGTCGCCCCGCTGGAAACCGTGTTCCTGCGCAGCGAGATTCGTTTGGGCGCCCTCCGGCAGGGCGCCGTGTTCGGGCTGGAGCACCCGGAGCAGGGCGTGCTGGCGGTCGCCCTGATCGGCACCCTACTGGTCCCCTGGGCCCCCAACCCCCGTGATTTGGGGCCGCTGGCCGCCGGCTTGCGCAGCCGGGTCGACACCACCCAGCTGATCGTCGGCCAACGCGACCAGGTGGCGGCCTTGCAGACGCTGCTGGCTCCCAGCCTGGGAGCCGCGCGCCTAGTGCGTGCGGAGCAGCCCCACTACGCCGTGGACCTGGACAGCCTGCAGCCTCCGCCGGAGCGCCCGGCGCCACTGCGACGCGCGGGGGTGGGTGACCTGGAGGCGGTGGTGGAGGCCGGCGCCGCCATGCACCTGGAGGAGGTCGGCTTCGACCCGTTACAGCTGGACGCGGACGGCTACCGAGAGCGGATGCTCACCCTGATCCGCCGCGGCTGGGTCTGGATCTGGCTGGAGGCCGGATCCCTGTGCTTCAAGGCGGAGTGCTCGGCGGTGACCGCGGAGGCGGTCCAGATCCAGGGGGTGTGGACGCGGCCGGAGATGCGCCGCCAGGGGATGGGGACGCTGGGCATGGCCACCCTGGCGCAGCGCCTGCTGCAGGAGGCGGCCGCCGTCACCCTCTTCGTCAACGACTTCAACCAGACCGCGATCGGCGTCTACGAACGGGTGGGCTTTCGCCGGATCGGCACCATGCGCTCGGTCCTCTTTTGAGCGGAGCGGAAGAGCCGCTCCCAGATCCCCGGGCCGCTGACGATCAGGACCACCCCGGCGGTGATCAGGGCGGCGGCGGCCAGGTCGGCGCCGTTGAGTCCCTGGCCGAGAAGCCAAAGCCCGAGCAGAAGCGCCACCACCGGGTTGACATAGGCGTAGGTGGCCACCGTCGATCCCGGCATGGTTTTGAGCGCGTAGGCGTAGCAGCTGAAGCCGACGATCGAGCCCATCACCACCAGCCAGCAGAAGGCCGCCAGCGCCGAGAATTGCACCGAGGCCAAGTGGACATGGGCGGCCTCGCCGCTGGCCAGCCCGGCGGCCAGTAGACCCCCGCCGCCCACGCACATCTCGACCGCCGATCCCTTCAGCACGCTGGCGGGCAGGGCGGCGCGCTGCGCCTGGAGTGACCCCAGACTCCAGAGCAGCGCCGCCCCCAGCAGCGCCAGGATGGGGATGAGACTGGCGTGCGAGGCGGTGGCGGGGTCAGCCAGCACCGCCACTCCGGCCATCCCCATCCCCACCCCGAGCCACGCCAGCGGCCCGCGGCGTCGGCCGAGGCCGAAGAGCGGCGCCAGCAGGGTCATCCAGAGGGGAACGGTCGCGATCATCAGCGCCGAGAGTCCCGACGGCAGGTAAACCTCCGACCAGGAGACAATGCCGTTGCCGCCCAGGAGCAGCAGCAACCCGACCACGGCCGAGTTGCCCAACTCAGCCCGGCGGGGCAACCTCCAGCCGCCGCCGAGCAGCCCCAGCAGGCAGTAGAGGAGCAATCCCGCAAGCAGGTAGCGGACCCCGGCCATCAGCAGCGGCGGCACCTGGCGCACCAGCACCTGGATCGCGGTGTAGGTGGAGCCCCAGAGAACGTAGACGGCGAGCAGGGCTGCCCAGCTGCCGAGCGAGCTGGACTTTGGGGCGCGCTCTGCCGCCAAGCCGGTCAGAGCCGCTCCGGGCTAGTACTCATCCTCCGGTCGCACGTCCTCGTCGGACTCCTCGGACTCCGCCCCGTCGGACGGTTCCTCGAACTCGCTGAAGCCCTCCTCGAGCTCGTCGCTGACCGCCACCCCCCTGGGACTCCCGGGGTCCTCGTCCTCGTCCACGGAAAGCACCCGCTCCTCATCCCGCCCGACTAGGGTCTCGCGCACGTAGGGCCGGTACTCCGGCTCGCGGCCGCGCCGGACCGGGAATGACACCGTGCCCACCATGGCCTCCGCCTGGTAGGCCTCCCGGATGATCACCTGCACCCCGGTCTCGTCGACGTGGGTGACCGCGCCCTCGTAGCGGTTGCCGGACTCCGAGAGCCGCACGATCCGCTGGGCAAGCCTGGGCTCGACCACGCCCAGGTCGACTCCGCGCATGCTGCGCACCTCGACCCCATCGCCGGCCAGCTCCAGGCGGACCGGGTCGCCCGGCGCCACCGCGGCCGGATCCAACTTGGTCGGGGGTAGCAGGCGGGTGATGGTGGTCTTACCGGGTTCTTCGGTGAAGACGTTGACGTCGAGGGTGGCCGAGCCCGGGGCCACCGCCCCCTTGGCCTCCTTCAGCTCCTGGAGCTTGCTCGTCTGGCGGCGGGCGATCTGGTTCATCGGATTGATCTCGAGGGTGGCCCGGTAGGCGGCGTGCGCCTCCTCCAGCCGGCCCAGCTCCAGCAGCGCCTTGCCGCGGCGGTTGCTGGTCTCCTCGTCGGCGCCGAAGCGCTCGATCAAGTCGTCGTTGACCTCGAGCGCCTCCTGCCAGCGGCTGTCGAGGGCCAGCTGCACCGCCTCCTCGACCGCCTGCGTCTTGGGCTTGGGGTGTTCGGTGACGTCAGCCACGGGGGCCGTCCTCCTTAGATCTGGATGGTTGCCACCAGCGCCGACGCGGAAAGCACGTGAGGGGAAATCGCGGCGCAGATACCGCGCACGCCAACACGGCAGGGCCTGCGCCGCGCTCCGGCGTTGCTGGCCGCCATATGATACCGGCAGCGTGCCAGCCAAACAGGTCGCTCGAACACCCAAACCACGCCACCGAACCGTCCCTGTGCCATCCAACCACCGCACGCCGCACCGGACCCAGGTGCTCGCCGTCGCCAACCAGAAGGGAGGGGTGGGCAAGACCACCACGGCGGTGAATCTGGGCAGCGCTCTGGCCGAGCGCGGTGCGCGCGTGCTCTGCATCGACCTGGATCCCCAGGGCCACCTCACGGTGAACATGGGCATCCCCAACCCGGACGACGTCCACCTCACCGTGTACGACGTTCTCTGTGAGCCCCGGGTCACCGCCGCCGAGGCCCGACTGCACTCCCCCGGGGTCGCGGTCGACTTCCTGCCCGCCAACGTCGAGCTGGCCGGCGCCGAGCTACAGCTGGTGACCGAGATCGGACGGGAGTCGGTGCTGCGCGAGAAGCTGCAACCGATCCTCAGCGATTACGACTTCGCCATCATCGACTGCCCGCCCTCGCTGGGACTGCTCTGCATCAATGCCCTGGTGGCCGCCACCGACGTGATCATCCCCTTGCAGTGCGAATACTTCGGGATGAAGGGGATGGAACAGCTGCAGAAGACCATCGAAAGGGTGCGCAGCAAGCTCAACCCGAAGCTGCGCATTCACGGCATCCTGCCAACGATTCACAAGGGTCGCACCGTGCACGCCAATGAAGTCTTGAGCAATGTCCAGTACCACTTCGGCGACCTGGTCTACCCGTTCCAAGTAGGCGACAGCATCCGCTTCGCCGAATGCCCGCTGGCGGGACAGTCGATTCTGCAGTACGCGGGCGAGTCGGATGGCGCCAGCGCCTACCGCCGGCTGGCCGATGTGGTGCTCGCGCGCCACCGGGAGAACTGAGATGGCCTTCAAGCGCGCCAGTCTCAGTGGCTCGGCGCAGCTGTTCCAGCCCACCCGGCTGCCGACCCCGGTGGCGATGGACGCCTACGAGGACCCCCCGCCGCCGCCCCCGCCGAAGGCAGCCGAGGAAGACAGCGGGCGTCTGTACCGGCTCAACGATGAAGAGGTCGAGTCGGTGCTGGCTGCCCTGCAGCAGGCCAAATTCCCCCACTCCTACCAGCGGCTGCCGAAGCCGCCCCTGGAGGAGTTCGAGCAGCTGGAGGCGCTGCGCCAGAAACTGATCCGCCAGCGCGAGGACCGCTTCTGAGCCAGGCGGCCCCCCGCCCCCGGTTGCAGATCGCCCGCGTCCGCATCGAGGGCACGTCCCCGAGCAACTGCTACGTGGTGGCGTGCGCCCGGACCGGGGAGGCGGTGGTGGTCGACCCCGGGGCCGAGCCGGACAAAATCGCCGCCCAGTGCAGCGAGTTCAAGGTCCGCCATCTGGTCTGCACCCACGGCCACCGCAACCACGCGTCGGCCAAGGACGACCTGAAGGCCTTGGTCGGTGGCGAGACCGCCTTGGCGATGGAAGATGCCAAGGCCTTTTTGCGCTCCGCCGACCGCTACCCGCTGGACGGCGATCGGCTGGCGTTCGGCGAATTCGAGCTGGAGGTGCTGGCAACCCCGGGTCACAGTCCTGGGAGCCTGTGCTTCAAGGTGGGCAACCACCTGTTCACGGGAGACACGCTGCTGGCGGCCAGCCTGGGTCGCACCGATCTGCCGGACATCGACCTGCGCCGCCAGCTGATGACCGTGATCACCCGGCTCCTGCCCCTGCCGGAGAACACCGTGGTCTACCCCGGACACGGCGGCACCACCACCATCGGCCAGGAGCGGCGGCAGAGTCCGGCGGTGCAGGCGCTGCGGCCCTGAACCGAGCTGCGGCGGGCTGAGCCGGGCCTCAGATTCCAGGCGAGTTCCGGACCCCTTCTAAGATAGCCGCGTGGTAATCGGAAGCTTGCAGCTGACCCTCCACATCCCCCAGAGCCAGTCGCTCAAGGCGAAGCGGCAGGTGGTGGCCTCGCTGACCCAGCGCCTGCGGCGGACGTTCAACGTCGCCGTGGCCGAGGTGGGCGGCCTGGACAGCTGGCAGCTGGCGGTGATCGGGGTCGCGTGCGTCAGCAACGACCGCCGGCTGGCCGACCAGGTGCTGCGCCGGGTCGCGGACTGGGTGGCTGAGGACGGTGGTCGGGGCGAGGCGCTGCTCACCCACCAAGACATCGAGCTCATCCACACGTGACCCCGGCGCTGGCGATCATCAAGATCGGCATCGACCCCGCCTTCCAGCTGGGGCCGTTCACCATCCACTGGTACGGCGTCGGCTACGCGGTCGCCATCCTGGTGGGGTTGCAGGTCGTGCTGCCGTACGCTCACCGCCACGGGGTGCCCCGGGGCAAAACCGGCTGGATCGCCTTCTGGACCGTGATCATGGGCCTGATCGGCGGCCGGCTCTTCTACGACCTCCAATCCGGTGCGCTGCACTACCTCACCCACCCCCAGGACATCTTCGCCTTCTGGCAGGGCGGCATGGCCTTCTTCGGGGCCATCATCCTGGGCTCGGCCACCCTGCTCTTCATGGCCTGGCGGGAGAAGGTCAATTTCTGGGTGCTGCTGGACGCCGCGGCCCTGTTCGCCTGCGTCGGCCAGCCGATCGGCCGCATCGGCAACATCATCAACGGCGACATCCTGGGCTACCCGTCCAATCTGCCCTGGGCGACCGCATACACCAACCCGCACACCTTCGCGCCGAGGTTGGGGGTCGCTTACCAGCCCGCCGCCGCCTACGAGGCTTTGGCGATCCTGATCATCCTGGGCTTTCTGCTGCTGCTGCGACGGCGCGGGGTCGCCGACGGGGTGGTGGGGATCGTCTACGTCGCTCTGTACTGCGTCAGCCAGATCGGCATCTTCTTCCTCCGCAACCCGGTCAACGTGCCGATCATCGCCTTCGGTCTGAAGCAGGCGCAGCTGACCTCGCTGGGCGTGCTGCTGATCGGGGTGCCGCTCCTGGTGTTCGCTTGGATCCGCACCCACGAGCAACAGCGACAGCGACAGGCGAGCGCCGCCCAGCTCCACTCGGCGTGAGCGCCCCGGCCGCCGCGGCCGGCTCGGCGATCTCTGACTTCGAGCGGGGGCTCCCCTTTCGGCTCGACACCTTCCAGCGCGAGGCGATGGAGGCGCTGGACCAACATCAGGCGCTGCTGGTCAGCGCCCCCACCAGCAGCGGCAAGACCCTGATCGCCGAGTTCGTGATCTGGCGCTCGCTCACGATGCGGGGCAAGCGCGTCCTCTACACCACCCCGCTGAAGGCACTCTCCAACCAAAAGTACGGGGATCTGCTGCAGCGCCACGGTCCGGAGCGGGTGGGGCTGGTCACCGGGGAGGTCTCCCTAAACCCGGCGGCCGAGGTGGTGGTGATGACCACCGAGATCCTGCGCAACCTGATTTACGACGACCCCGGCTCGCTGGACCGGGTGGGCTGGGTGGTGCTGGACGAGGTGCACTACATCGACGAATACCCGCGGGGGACGGTGTGGGAGGAGGTGATCGTGCAGGCGCCGGCCCACATCAAGTTCATCGGGCTGTCGGCGACCGTGACCAACGTCGAGGAACTGGCCGCCTGGATGACCGAGCGGCGCGGTTCGGTGGCGGTGGTGAGCCGACAGGAGCGCCCGGTGGAGCTGCGCACCTGGCTCGGGGTGCGCAACCGGCTCCTGCCGCTGCTGGACAGCCGGGGCCGGCTGGACCGGCGCACCCTGGAGCTGGCTGAAGAGGAGGCCAGTGGCGACCGGCGGGTCTTCGGCAACCGGGTGATATCGGCCGCGGACAACGATTTGCTGCAGGTTTTGGACCAGCTCGCCGAGGCGGACATGCTGCCGGCGATCTACTTCATCTTCTCCCGGCGCGGTTGCCGGGAGGCACTGGCCCGCTGCAGCACCCACCGCGTCGACCTGACCTCGCTGGAGGAGAAGTACGCCATCGACGATCTGCTGGCCGATCGGCTCGCCGCGGTCGAGGACCCCGAGGAGGCCCGACTCTACAGCCAGAGCCTCAACATGGAGATGCTCCGCTGCGGCGTCTCCATGCACCACGCCGGGCTCCTCCCCTACGTCAAGGAGACGGTCGAAGCGCTCTTCCAGCGTGGCCTGTTAAAGGTGGTTTTCGCCACCGAGACCCTGGCACTGGGGATCAACATGCCCGCCCGCGCCTGTGTTATCTCCAGCTTCACCAAGTTCGACGGCCAGGGTTTCTCGCCGCTCCGCAGCGGCCAGCTGACCCAGCTCCTGGGGCGGGCCGGGCGGCGCGGCATCGACGCCCTGGGCCACGGCGTCATCCTGCGCGATCCCGAGGTGGATCTGGGGGTGATCTGCGAGACCCTGCTCGGCAACGACATGGCGGTGGAGTCCAAGTTCGCCCCCACCTACAACATGACGCTCAACCTCCTGCGGCGCCACACCCCCGAGCAGGTGGAGCTGCTGCTGGAGCAGTCGTTTGGCCAGTACCAGCGGCTGCGGGCCCTGGAGAGCCTGCGCCAGCGCCGACCCAACCTGCAGGCCCACCTCGACGACCTGCGGCGGCGGCGCTTCCGCCACCCCAGGGTTCCGTGCACCGAGCGCACCCTGAGCGGCTTTTTGGCGGCGGGGCTGGCGGTGGACAAGATCCGCTCGCAGATGCGCCAGCTCAAGCGCGAGCAGTTCCGGTCGCACCAGCGCTCGCGCTTCGGTGCCGGCACCCGGGATCCCGGCGGCCGGCTGGAGCGGCTGCGCCGCAACCTGCGCCAGGAGGAGCGCCAGCTGGCGGGCGCCCCCTGCCACCACTGCCCCTACCTCCTGGAGCACCAATCCCACCGGCGGGAGCTGAACGAACTGCAGGAGGCGCTCGAGGACGCCGACGAGGCGGTGAGCGGCCGCCAGCACGAGTACCGGGACCAGCTGCGCGCCTACCGGGCGGTGCTCGGCGAGCTTGGCTTTCTCGCCCACGACGTCCCGACCCGCCTCGGGCTGCTGGCCGCCAGCGTCTACGGCGAGAACACCCTGCTCGTGTCCCAGGCGACGTCGGAGGGCTGGCTGGCGGGAATGGCGCCTGAGGAGGTCGCGGCCACCCTGGTGATGCTGGCGGGAGAAGACCGCAACCCGGACCGGCCCGGCGCCCGGCGGCGGATGCCCACCGCCCGCCTGGAACGGGCCGCCCGGGCCCTGCGCCAGGCCCAGCGCCAGCTGGCCGCCCTGGAGCAGGAGTGGGGTCTGGAGGAGAGCCGCCCCCCCTCGCTCGACCATGTCGAGTACGTCTACAACTGGGCCCTGGGCGTGCCCCTTACCGAGCTGCAGCCGCCTGCCGGGGTGGATCCGGGGGACGCGCTGCGCGCCACCAAGGCCTGCTACTCCCTGGCGCGGCAGCTGGAGTCAGGACTGCACGGCTGGCCGGAGCAGGAGGCGGTGCGGCGGGCACGGCAGCTGCTCGAGCGGGACCTGATCCGCCGGCTCTGAGCCCTCGGCGAGCCTCAGGGGATCGGGAGGTCGCGGTGGCGGGCCGCCCGGCGCAGCTGACGCGGGTTCAGGGCCGAGGCTCGGACCGGGGTCACCAGGGACCAGTGTCTCCCGACCGGGCAGCGCTGGATCCTGGCCAGGCCCAAGTCCACCGACTTCAGTTTGAACCCTGGTATCCACAGCGAGGTGAAGAGGTGGCCCCGGCGGCAACGCACCGTGGTCCAGCCCCCCAGACCGTAGCCGAGCCTTCTGGCCATCAGAGTCCCGAGCGCGATGGCGCACCCGAGGACCGCCCCCACCAGCAGGCCCGGCCGCGGCCTGGGGGCGCTTCTGGCCTCCGAGGGTTGATCTAGCACGAGGACGGGCTCACAGGCAGACACTAGCAGCGGGGTCTGGGCCCCGCCTGCCCAGGCTGCGGCTCTGGGGCGGCGGATCTAGACTCCGCCTCGTGACCCACGCCGGCTCCCTTTGGAGCAGAGCGCGCCGTCTGGCCCTGACGTCCGCCCTGGCCGCCTCAATCGCGGCGCCGCTGGCGGCCTGCGGCCCGCCCTCGCACCCGACGCCGGCGCCCGCCAAGTCGCCTACCGCGACCCCCTCCGCCACCCCCACCCCGGCACCCGCAGCTATCTGGCCCGTCTACCACCAGAACCCGCAGCGGAGCGGCAACGTGAGCGGCACCCCGGTGCCCACCTCCCTCTCCATCGCCTGGCAATCGTCCCTCGACGGCGCGGTCTACGGCGAGCCGCTGGACGTGGGAGGCGACATCATCGTCGCCACCGAGAACGACACCCTCTACGCACTGAACGCTGCCGACGGGACCGTGGTCTGGCGCGACCACGTCGGGACTCCAGTTTCCCAGGGGCTGCCCTGCGGCGACATCTTCCCGCTCGGCATCACCGGGACTCCCGCCTACGATCCGGCCACCAACTCCATCTTTGCGGTGGCGGAGGAGACCGGGTTTGTCCACGTGCTCTATGCGTTCAACGCCAGCAGCGGCGCAGTGCTCTGGTCGCGGCGGGTCGACGTGCAGATTCCCAGCGAGTACCCCTCCGCGGTGCAGCAGCGACCGGCGCTGGCGGTGGCCAACGGCCACGTCTACATCGGTTTCGGCGGGCTTGACGGGGACTGCTCGCAGTACCGCGGGGCGGTGGTGGCGGTGCCCACCGACAACAGCGGCGCCACCCTCCAGTACGTGGTCCCCACCACCCGGGAGGGGGCGGTGTGGGCCACCGGCGGCCCAGTGGTGGGGAGCGGCGGCAACATCTTTGTGTCGGTGGGCAACGGGGCCGCCACCTCAGGCGCTTGGGACTACACCGACTCGGTTTTGGAGCTGTCGCCGAGCCTTGCGCTGGTGGCGGCGTTCGCGCCGTCGCGCTGGGCCTACGACAACGCCCACGACCTGGACTTGGGCTCGGTCAGCCCCACCCTGCTGCCGAACGGATACATCTTCATCGCCGGCAAGAGCGGCACCGGCTATGTCGTGCCCCAGTCCAAGCTTGGCGGAGTCGGCGGTGAGACCTTCAGCGGCACCACCTGCGACGGACAGATGGCGTTTGGCGCCACCGCATTCTCGGGCGATACCGTCTACCTTCCCTGCGCCAACGGCGTGGAGTCGCTCACGGTAAGCGCCACCGGCAGCTTCACGATCGGATGGCAGACCGCGTCCGGGGCCAACGGACCGCCTGTGCTGGCCGGGGGCGCGGTCTGGAGCCTCGACACCAACAATGGCACGCTGATGGCCCTGAGCCAGGGCAGCGGGGCGCTGGAGCAGCGGATCTCGGTCGGGCCGGTGCCTCACTTCGTCAGCCCGACCCTGATCGGCTCCACCGCCTACGTCGGCACCGACGCCGGAGTGGTGGCGGTCGCCGGCGCTTAGCAATCCGTCGAGATCCCGCGGGCCGGCCGGTACCGCCGGGCTGATGAGGTCCGGCCCCGACGGGAGGGTCGCGCCCCGGTCGGACGGGCTGCTCTTGGCTATGGTGATTGGAGCCTCGTAGGGTCCGGGCGCAACCCGCTCCCCAAGACATCCTCACACCGGAGTGAGTCGTTCAGGAGGTGGAAAGTGCGCGATCAGGTAGCGAGCTTCCATCCGCGTGCGGTCCTGCGGATGGAAGCCCGCGCGAGTTGGGTGGCAGCGCCGCTCGGTCAGCCCTTCAGGCGGTACTGCTGCGGGTAGATGATGTCCAGCGGGTCCTGGGGAACCAGCCCCGACAGGTTGCTCTTGTACACGGTCAGCTGGACCTGCCCCATGGGCATGTAGATCACCGGCAGGTTCTTCGCCAGGTAGTTCTGGTACTTGGCCAGCGCCTTGATCTCGGCCGACTGGCTGGGCGCGGTGTTGGTGGCGGCCACGTTGGCGTTGTTGGTCGCAGAGGAGTAGCCGCCAGAGTCGTCTACCGCGCCCGGCACGAACAGCTCCTCACCGGTGGGCAGGAAGTCGGGCCCATAGGTCCAGGTGAAGTTCAGGGCGATGTCGGCGAGATCCCAGTTGCTGCAGGGCTTGGCCGCGCTGCAGCCGGCCTGGATGGTGGACCCGACCTCGGAGGTGGGCTCCTCCTTGAGGCTTAGGTCGATCCCGGCCTTGGACTTCATGGTCGACTGCAGGCTCGCCACCTCTTCGGTGAGCTCAATGGTGCCGCTCGAGTACAGCATCTGGAAGCTCGCAGGCTGATTCTTCTTGATGCCGGCACCGCACTGGCCGGCGCCGGTGCCCGGGTTGGCGCAGTAGCTGGATCCTCCCGGAACCACCTTCCAGCCGTGGCTCTTCAGCAGGCTCACTGCCTTGCTGGGCGAGTAGGGGTAGACCAACTTGCCCTTCTCCAGCTTGCTGGCGAAGGGGTTGGGCGGGTAGGTGGGCACCGGGCCGTTGTCCAGAGTGCCGTAGCCGTACAGAAACTCCTTGATGATCGCCGGCTGGTCCACCAGCGACTGCATCGCCTGCCGGAAGTAGAGCTGGTTAAAGATCGGGCCGGAGGTGGGGCTGGTGAAGTTGTAGGGGATGTAGTCGAACCCATATCCACGCCAGACGTTGAACTTGTAGTGCTGGCTGCGCTCCAGCGACTTGAGCTGACCCAGGTCGCTGGTGGGGATGTAGCCGATTGTCAGCTGGCCGGAGCGGAGCTGGTTGAACTCGGACAGCTCGCTGCTGAAGGGCAGCTCCTCGAAGGCGGAGACGGTCGGCTTGGGGGATCCCGAGTAGTGGGTGTTGGGCACCAGCTTGACGTACCCGGCGGTCGTGTACTGGCTGAGCTGGAAAGGCCCGTCGACCACCTTCCAGAGCGGATTGCTGGAGTAGGTCGAGAGATTCTCCGATTGGCTGTTTACATACTCCGCCACGCCCAGCGCCCCACTGGTGCCGGTGCCCGGGTTCTGGGGCGCGTACTGGGTGGGGCTGGTCCCCGGCAGCGCCTCCCGCGCCTGGGCACTGGCGTCGTAGTTGCCGACCGGGCTCGCCGTGGAAAGCTTGTCCCAGACCGACTGCGGCATGGGGTACATCTGGCTCAGCTCGTTGTACAGGTACCAGGTCGGGTTGTAGGACTGGTTCAGCGTCATCTGCAGGCTGTAGGTCCCGGTCTGCTTGTAGCTGACGATGTTCTGCGGGAAGCCGCCCGGCACGAAACCACCCCAGCCGGGACCGGCGGCGCCGTTGGCCCCGCTGACCGACGGAGCGTTGGGGTCGGTGACCGCACTGACCAAGTTGAGCCAGAAGACCACGTCACCGGCGGTAACGGGGGTGCCGTCGGACCAGACCCAGTGCTTGAGGTTGATCGTCACCACCGTGTTGTTGCGCGAGAACACCGGCGGCTTGGCAACACTCAGCGACGGATTGAAGGTCGGCTTGCCGTGATTCCCGAACCAGTACAGCGGAAGGTACATCTGATTGGCGAACTGGTACAGGTTGGCGTTGGACTCATATGCGCCGGGCAGGAGGGGAAATATGTAGTTGGGCGGTGCACCGGGATATTCCGCGTAGGTGATGACTCCGCCCCCGCTCTTGGCGCTTACGCCCGAGCCCACCAGTGTGGAGGCCGCCAGGGCGGCCAGCATGGCCAGCGCTGCCAGAGCCACCCGCGCCGCACCCAAAGAACGCAGCTTCAACTCTCTACCCCCGCACCGTCACGCCCGATAGGCGCCGATGCACGCACGCGCCCGCTCCAGTCGACGCCTGACGCCACAAGGATATTTGTGGCAAAAGCGAGCGTCAACCCCTGCCGGCTCGCGCCGGCCCGATGGCCAAACGTATAGTGGCCGAGTGCTCCTGATTGGCAGTGCAAACGCGGCGGTGGGGATGGACGCGGCCTGGACGATCCTGGGGGAGGGCGGTACCGCGCTGGACGCAGTCGAGGCTGCCACCCGCGAGGTCGAGGACAATCCGGACGACCATTCGGTCGGCTATGACGGGTATCCCAACCTGCTTGGCGAGGTCGAGCTCGACGCCTCGCTGATGGACGGGGC
The DNA here is from genome assembly GCA_046703825.1 of Candidatus Dormibacteria bacterium. Taxonomy (GTDB): domain Bacteria; phylum Chloroflexota; class Dormibacteria; order Aeolococcales; family Bog-877; genus JBJKSO01. The sequence goes on along the minus strand of JBJKSO010000101.1, from coordinate 8,765 downwards.
GACCCGGCAGGCGGGAACCGTGGGCGCCGTCCGCGGCTACCGCCATCCGATCACCATCGCCCGCGCAGTGCTCGACCGCCTCCCCCACGTCACCCTGGTCGGCGCCGGGGCCGAGCGGCTGGCGGCGGAGCTGGGCATGGAACCGGAGGACCTGCTCACCGAGGAGACCCGCGCCGTCTGGCGCGCGGGCCTGGACGGAACCCTGGCCGCGTCTGACTCCCGCCGCCGGCTGCTGGATCGGGTCTCCAGCCTGTTCGCCGACCCCGAGCACGTGGCCGGGACCGTCGACGTCCTGGCCATCGACGCCCGGGGCCACATCGCTTCCGCGGTCAGCACCAGCGGCTGGGCCTGGAAGTACCCGGGCCGGCTGGGGGACTCCCCCATCATCGGCGCCGGCAACTACTGCGACGACCGCTATGGCGGCGCCGCCTGCACCGGCTGGGGGGAGCTGGCCATCCGCGGCGCCACCGCGCACACGGTTATCGCCGGCATGGCCTCCGGCCTCTCCTTGGACGAAGCCGCCGACCGAGCCATCCGCGATCTGCGCGGGCTGCGGGTGCCGGGCGGCGAACCAATCATGAACCTGGTGGCGCTGGACCCCGAAGGTCGGCACGTGGGCATTAGCACCCAGCCCGGCAACCAGTACGTGGTCTGGGAAGACGGGGCGAGCACCTACCAACTGCTGCCGCGCCGGGTGGTGAGTCTCAGGCCGTAGGGCGGAGCGGCCCGAGCCCTGCTAGGCTCGAGATCGATGACCGAGGGGCAGTGGGGATCCGGCCGGGTGGCGCTGGTGACCGGGGCCGCGGGCGGGATCGGCGCGGCCATCGTCAGGCGCCTGCAAGCAGTGGGATTTTCGGTGGCGGCCGCCGACCTGAGCATCTCCCCGGACGTCGGCGGCGGCCGCGGGTTCACCTGCGACGTCTCCAGCCCGGACCAGGTGCGGGGGCTCCGCGAGAGGGTTGTGGCCGACTTGGGGCAGCCCTGGTTGCTGGTCAACGCGGCCGGCGTCTTCTTCGAGCACCGCATCCCCGAGCTCAGCGAGGCCGACTGGGATCGAACCATCGACGTCAACCTGAAGGGGCCCTTTTTGACCTGCCGGGAGCTGTTGCCCGCGATGATCGAGCGCGGATCCGGCTGCATCGTCAACATCGCCTCCACCGCTGGTCTGCGCGGCGGCCACCAGCGCGCCGCCTACTGCGCGTCCAAAGCGGGACTGGTCATGCTCACCCGCTCGCTGGCGCTGGATCACGGTCGCGACGGCGTGCGCATCAACTGCGTGTGCCCCGGGCTGATCGACACACCGATGGCGGACTGGATCACATCCAGACCCGATGCGCTGGAGCGCTGGCGCCAGGGCGTCCCGGCGCAGCGGATTGGTCAGCCGGATGACATCGCCGCGATGGTCACATTCCTGGCGTCACCCGACGGCGACTACGTGCACGGAGCGGTGCTCTCGGTCGACGGCGGGGTGGGCGCGTGATCTGGGTCCGGCCCGCCAGGACCCGCTGATTCGCGACTGCCTTGGGCCGCGGCGGGCCCACCGGATGCCCGCCGGCGGTGGCACCCGCCGCTACTAACTCCGGTGGAGAAAAGGAGGCTCAGGTGCGCGCAGCCATCTACCGTGGAGCGGGAAAGGTTTCAGTCGAGGAGGTCCCGGACCCGAGCATCTGCGAACCCACTGATGCGATCGTGCGCGTGCTGCGTTCTTGCATCTGCGGTTCCGACCTTTGGTCGTATCGAGGTGTGATCCAGCGTGCCATTCCTGCTCGGATTGGGCACGAGTTTCTCGGTGTGGTCGAGCAGATCGGACCCGAGGTCCGCACCGTGAGCAAGGGAGACCTGGTGGTAGCCCCGTTTCAGTGGAGCGACAATACCTGCCCCGCCTGCCGCGACGGCCTGCAGACATCGTGCGTGAACGGCGGCACCTTCGGTGCTCCCGGGACCGACGGCGGCCAGGGAGAGGCGGTGCGGGTTCCGCAGGCGGACGGGACGCTGGTGGCGGTCCCCGGTGGGCTGGAGGGGGTCGGCGAGGAGCGGCTGCCGGCACTGTTGGCGTTGACCGACGTCTCCGCCACCGGGCTGCATGGTGCGGTGCTGGCGGACGTCCGCCCGGGATCGACGGTCGCGGTGGTCGGAGACGGCGCGGTCGGCCTCTGCGCCGTGCTGGGAGCGCGCACCGTCTTGGGGGCTGAGCGCGTGATCCTGCTCAGTCGTAATCCAGCTCGGCAGCGCGTGGGCCAGGCCTTCGGCGCCACCGACGTGGTCGCCGAGCGCGGCGAGGCGGCGGTGACCGCCGTGCGCGACATGACGGCCGGCCTGGGTGTCCGCCACGTGGTGGAGGCGGTGGGGACGCCCGAGGCGTGGGACACCGCAATCGGCGTCCTACGCGACGGTGGCACCGTCGGGGCAGTTGGGGTGCCTCACCTGACCCCGAACCTCGGACTGTTCCCGCCCTTCCGGCACCACCTGCGTATCCACCTGGGGATAGCGCCCGCCCGCCACTACCTGCCCGATCTGATGGCGCGGGTGCTAGCCGGGACCTACGACGCCAGCGCGGTCTTCGACATGACCCTGCCGCTAGCGGAGGTGGCGGCCGGGTTCCAGGCCATGTCGGAGCGCCGGGCCATCAAGGTGATGCTGGTTTGACGGCGGCTGCGCGTGACTCCGATGCCACCAGAGCCTCGGCTGGGCTGCGGCGTCTTGACGACGAGTTCTTCGACTGCCTGCACTCGGCCGATCCACTGAGCGCCACCATGCTCGGGGTCTCCGGCTACGACTCCCGCCTTCCCGACCCCAGCCGCGACGGCACCTTGGCCCACGCGGCCCGGGCAGCGGCGGTGGAGGCGCAAGTAGAGTCGATCGCGGCAGCAGAGCTGGCGGCGGACGAGCGCATCGACGCTGCGGTGCTGCGCGAACTGGCCTGGGAGCTGCGCACCGGCTTGGAGGACGGGCTCTGGTCCGCCAACGCCTCAGGGGCTGGCTACGCATCGCCGCAGGCGATGGTCTTTCAGGCGGTGCCGGCCGCACCGCTAAACGACGCCGGCGCCGTCCGCGGTTACCTTGAGCGGCTGAGCGGGCTGGCCAGCTACTTCGACGCGCTGCTGCGACGCTATCAGGAGTCATCGGCCGCTGGCCTGCCCTCCACCGCCAACGGGATAAGGCAGGCGGTGGGCCAGCTCGAGCGCCACCGAGAGCGTCAACTCGACGAGGATGCGCTGGCGGCGCCGCTGCAGCGGTCGCCGGCGGCGCGATCCCAGGACCGGGAGCGCGCGCTCCTGCTGCTGGAGCAGGAGGTCCGGCCCGCCATGGCCCGGCTGAGCGCAGGCCTGCAGCAGCTCTTGCCCCGGGCCCGGCCGGACGATCGGGTGGGGCTACGGTTCCTGCCCGGAGGCGACCTGCTCTACCAGCGCTCCATACGGCGCTGCACCGGGACGCAGCTCACTCCCACCGAGATCCACGAGATCGGACTCGAGGCGCTCGAGGAGCTGGGGCGGGAGTGGGAGCAGATTGGCACGCGCGTCTTCGGGCGGATCGGCTTTCCGGCGCTTCGCGATCGCCTCCGGGCCGATCCAGCGCTGCGCTGCCGGAGCGAAGCGCAGATCGTGGGGATCGTCTCGGAGGCGCTGGGGCGGGCGGAGCGGGCCCGTGACAGCTACTTTCCCGAACTTGAAATCGCCGACTGCGTGGTTGAGCAGATCGACCCGGTGGAGGCGCACACCGCGGCGATGGCCTACTACCGCGGACCTTCGGAGGACGGCAGTCGGCCAGGAGCGCACTGCGTGCTCACCGTCGATCCCCGGAGTCGCTTCGTGTTCGAGTACGAGGCGCTGGCATTTCACGAGAGCAGTCCCGGGCATCACCTGCAGATCGCCTCCGCCCAGCGACTCACCCACCTGCCGCGCTACCGGCGTTACCTGGACGCCGAGGTCTGCGGCTACGTCGAGGGCTGGGGACTGTACAGCGAGCGGCTGGCCGACGAGATGGGCCTCTACACCTCCGACCTCCAGCGCCTGGGCATGCTCTCCTTCGACGCCCTGCGTGCCTGCAGGCTCGTGGTGGACACCGGAATGCACCATCTGGGCTGGTCGCGAGAGCAGGCGGTGGACTTCATGTGGGCGAACACCGCCACCACCCGATCCAACGTCAGCAACGAGGTGGACCGCTACATCGCGTGGCCCGGACAGGCGCTCGCCTACATGCTGGGGCGGCGGGTGATCCGGCAGCTGCGCGCAGAAGCGCAGCGCCGACTGGGAGAAGCCTTTGATCTTCGCGGCTTTCACGGCGCGGTGCTGAGCCAGGGAGCGGTGCCACTGGGGGTGCTCGATCAGGTGATCGAAGCCTGGACCGCCACCTCCCGTCCCAGCTAGTGGGGAAGCTTTAACCGGGCGCCATCTACAGACTGGACGTGGCCCTGCCGCCCTGCGCGCAGGGGCGTCAGCGTTCAGCGCGTCCGAGCGAAGCGGTGGACGGCCGCCAGCAGCTCCGTGGTCTTATCAGCGGCGACCTCGGCGTCGCCGCTGGTGAGCGCGTGCTTCACGCAGTGGCTCACGTGGTCATCGAGGATCTTGAAGGCAACCGCTTCGAGCGCGGTGTCGATCGCCGCGATCTGGGTGAGGATGTCGATGCAGTAGCGGTCCTCCGAGATCATCTTCTCGATGCCGCGTGCCTGGCCCTGGATGCGCCGCATCCGCTTGAGCAGAGCGTCCTTGTCGCCGCTCGCGATGTAGCCGTACGCACCCGAGTCTTGATGATCGCCCGCCCCACCAGCGTGATTTGAGCTCATGGCTGCACCTCCTGGGACGAAAAGCGCCGCAGTCGAAGCGAGTTGGTGACCACGAAGAGGCTCGAGAAAGCCATGGCGCCCGCGGCGAAGATCGGGTTGATCACCCCCGCCACCGCGAGCGGGATCGCGGCCACGTTGTACGCGAACGCCCAGACCAGATTGCCCTTGATGGTTCGCAGCGTGCGCCGCGAGAGCCTGATGGCATCGGCCACCGAGCAAAGGTCGCCCGAGACCAGGGTCAGGTCTGACGCCCCGATGGCAGCATCGGTTCCGGTGCCGACGGCGATGCCGAGGTCGGCCTGAGCCAGCGCTGGGGCGTCGTTGACGCCGTCACCGACCATCGCGACCACCTCACCGGCCCGCTGAAGCCGGGCCACCTCGGCTGCCTTCTGCTCGGGCAGCACCCCGGCGATCACCTCGTCGATGCCGACCGCCGACGCGACCGCTCTGGCCACCCGCGCGTTGTCACCGGTGAGCAGGACCGGCGCGAGTCCCAGCGCCCGCAAGCTGGCGACTGCTCTCCGGCTACTCGGCTTGATGCGGTCGGTGAGCGCGACCAGCCCCAGTGCCTCGTGCTCGGCGGCGACAGCGACCACGGTGGTGCCCGCCGACTCCAACCGCTCCACCTGAGCCCGCAGGTCGAGCGGCAAGGTCACACCCCGGTCGGCGAGCAGTGACGGGCGGCCGACGACAACCGAGCGGCCCTCCACCGTCGCCTCCACGCCGAAGCCTGAGCGGGCGATGAAGTTTTCGGCCACAGACGGAGCGCCCACCCGTTCCCGCCCGCAGCGGGCAATGGCTTGGGCGATGGGGTGTTCCCCGGGCTCTTCCGCGGCCGCGGCCAGGCGCAGTAACTCCATCTTTGAGACGCCGCTCACCGGGATCAAGGAGGACACGGTCATCCTGCCCTCGGTGAGGGTGCCAGTCTTGTCCAGCACCACCGAGCTCACCTGACGGGTCTGCTCCAGAATCTCCGGCCCCTTGATCAGGATCCCAAGCTGAGCTCCCCGGCCGGTGCCCACCATGATCGCGGTGGGGGTGGCCAGGCCCAACGCGCACGGGCAGGCGATCACGATCACGGCGACCGCATCGGTGAAAGCGCTCGCCAGGCCGGCCCCGCTGGCCAGCCACGCGACCAGGGTGAGCACCGACACGGCAATCACCACCGGCACGAAGACCGCCGATACGCGGTCGGCCAAGCGCTGCACCGGCGCCTTTCCCGCCTGGGCGTCGTTGACCAGCTGCGTGATCCGGGCCAATGCCGTGTCGGCCCCGACCCGGGTCGCCTCGACGACGATCCGCCCGGAGGTGTTTAGGGTCGCGCCCGTCACCCCGGCGCCGGGGCTGACCTCGACCGGAACCGGTTCGCCGGTCAGCATCGACTGGTCGATCGCCGAGGCGCCACTGACCACCACCCCGTCAGTGGGGACCTGTTCGCCGGGGCGCACGACGAAGCGGTCACCGACGCGGAGCGCGGCCGCGGCAACCAGCATCTCTTCCCCGTCACGGAGCAGGTGCGCTTCCTTGGCGCCCAACTGCAGCAGGGCGCGAATCGCCTCGCCCGAGCGGCGCTTGGTAGAAGCCTCCAGATAGCGGCCCAGCAGGATCAGGGCCGTGATCGCGGCCGCGGTGTCGAAGTAGACGTGGGCGGAGATCCCCGCCAGCAGGACCACCGCGGACCACCCGAAAGCCGAGAGCGTGCCCACTGAGATGAGCGTGTCCATGGTGGCCAACCCATGGCGGGCGTTCTGGACGGCCGCCAGGTGGAACGGCCAGCCAGCGTAGAAGACCGCCGGAGTCGCCAGCGCCAGCGAGATCCACTCCCATCCCGGCGGGCGCAACCCCGGCCACCAGGCGAAGATCGCCAGAGGGATGCTCAGCAGCAGCGCCAGAGCGAGCCGCAGCCGGTAGGTGCGGGCAAGATCCGGAGGGATCGGGGCGTCGGCGACGGCCGCGCGGTAGCCCGCCATCTCCACCGCCTCGATCAGCTCCGGCAGCGTGACCCGCGCGGAATCGAAGTCCACCCTCGCTTTCTCGGAGGCGATGCTCACCCGCGCCTCGACGCCGGGCAGGCGGTTCAGCCGCTTCTCCAGGTGGGTTGCGCACGAGGCGCACGTCATCCCCCCGATGGCCAGCTCCGCCCGGTCAGGCGTGCCCGCCCGGGTTCTGGGGGAAACCGCCATCAGGCCGCGGAGTAGCCCGCCTCCACAATCGCGGCGCGCAGAGCCCCGTCCTCCAGGCGGTCGCCGGTCACGGTGACCAGCTTGCTATCCAGGTCGACCTCGACGGAGCTGACCCCGGTTACCGACGAGACCTCTTCGGTCACTGCCCGCTTGCAGTGGTCGCAGGTCATTCCCGAAACGCTGTAGGTGATGGTCTCTGGCACAGCTTGCTACCTCCTGACCGCAGTATATACCCCGGTAGGGTATCGGCACGGGTCGCGCCGGGCCTCGGCGCCGGCCCGCCCCGACGACCCTCACCGCCGCTCGGAAGCGCCGGCGGGGGTTGGCTCCTCGGGGCTTCGCTCGCCACGGTCGGCGATCAGATCCAGAACCCTCCGGTACTGCTCGGGGCCGATGTCCCCTTTGGCCAGGCGTGCGTCGAGAACGCTCTTGGCGTCCGGCTCCCGAAGACGGTCCGAACCCACCGCAAAGCGCGTCAGCAGATACCAGATCGACGCGACCACCAGCGCCAGGATCACCAGCATCACCAGAGAACCGAGCAGCCATGCCCACCAGGGCGTCCCGCCCCACCAATACCCCATCATCTGAGCCCACCTCCAAGTCGGGCCAACTTCATGATCGCGACCCGATGCTCCACCCTCGATACCCCCCGTGGGTAGGGGCTTTGGGCCGTACTTCGTTGGGGATTGCGGCCTTGGATCCCGGGCATTGCGGAACCCGCCGCCAAGGCGGGGACCGAAGCCTCGCCGCTACGCCAGCGGCCCGGTGGCCTGCGGCCTCTCCAGTCGGGGCGGGCGGCGGGCGTCTTGCCGACCTGGTCGCCGGGCTCGGACGAGCAGCCAGGCCACACCCCGGCTGACGGCAAAGCAGACGACCCCGAGCGTACCCACAAAGAACCCGATCGGCCAGTTGAGCAGGTAGGAAGCCACGATCGCGATCCAGACCAGCAGGACCGCGATCACCACCGAAAGCACCAGCGCCCGCAGGGGATTGCTGGTCAGCGAGCGGGCCGCTCCCGCGGGGGCGATCAGCAGGCTGTAGATGAGGAACGCGCCCACCACCGGTACGGTGAGGGTGGTCGCCGCCGCCACCACCAGCAGAAAGGCCAGCTCCATCCGAACCGCACCCACTCCGCGGGCCGCGGCCACGTCCGGTACCAGCGAGGTCAGCAGCAGCGGCCGGTAGAGCACCAGGACGGCCCCGACGCAGAGCACCGCCAGCCCCACGATGGGGAGCAGGTCGGCGCTCGCGACCCCCAGGACCTCGCCGAACAGCAGCGAGTAGACCTCCGGGGCGTAGCTGGAACTGAGGCTGAGGAAGAGTGCCCCGAGACCGAGCAGGCTCACCAGCGTCAAGGCAGTGACCACGTCGTGCCGGCCCCGTCGCCCCAACCACCCGATTCCGAGGGCGCCGCCAACCGCGAAGACGGCCAAACCGAGCAGGGTGTTGACCCCGAGCAGCACGGCGGCCGCCGCTCCCCCGAATGCGCCGTGGGGCACCGCGTGGGCGACGAAGGCGGAACCGCGCATGACCACGAAGAAGCCCACCACGCCCGCAACCACCGCCACCGCGGAGGCGGCGATCCAGGTGTTGATCATGAAGCCGGAGTACACGCTCAGCCCTCCCCGGCCAGGCCGCGGGCCCCGCGGGGGGCGGGGGGGCCGCCGCCCCCCCCGCGGGCGGGGCGGGCTGGCCGGGGAGGGCTGAGCGTCTTCTCCGGCTTCATGATCAACACCTGGATCGCCGCCTGCGCGGAGGCGGTGGTTGCGGGGGTGGTGGGCTTCTTCGTGGTCATGCGC
>JBJKSO010000100.1:0-3822 GCA_046703825.1 Candidatus Dormibacteria bacterium | reverse complement strand
GTCTGAGGAGGTGGTCGGCCTCGAAGCCGCGCTGGAGGCCGTGGAGCGAGACGCCGACTCCGCGATCAGGATTCTGGGAGCGACCCTCAAGGCGGCCAAGCGCGCGAAGGCGGCAGCGGCCACAGGGCAGCTCCGCGACCTCGAGCAGGCGATGGACGGAGCGGCGTCCTTGGGCGCGCAGGCGGCGACCAGCGCGGACGAGCTGCGCGCCAGTTGGACATTCGACGCCTCGCGCTGGCTGGAGTCGGGCGCCTACGCCGAGGAGCTGCTGGCGGCAGCCGCGGCAGCGGGGGTTCGGGCCGTCGCCTCCGACGACCGGATCCTCTGTTACCCGGCCATCGTGCAGATCTCGTCGGCGGATGCGGCCGTCGCCGTGGACCGCAAGAAGGACCGCCGGATCCGACCATCGGTGGTCGTCAGCCACCTCCAAGCCCTGCAGCAGCGCCCACCCAAGTTTTCGCCCGCGGCCTTCATCGAGAGCCTCGCCGCCGCCTACGACTACGTGGCGACCGCCAAGCGTATGCGCCCAGGAGCCCCGGCCCGGCTGGTGGACATTCACCGCGTGCTCACGTTGCTGCCGGGCGCGGCGCGCGACTACACGCGACCGGAGTTCGCCCGGGACATCTACCTGCTGGACCAGAGCGGAGTGGTGGACTGCCGGGATGGTCGTCGCATGAGCCTGCCGGCGAGTGCCCTGACACGGGGAGGAGGGGTGCTGACCACGGTGGCCCGCTCCGGGCAGATCAAGGTGTACGCGGGACTGGCCTTCATCGAGACGGGCGCATGATCGCGGGCCAGCAGTACGTGCGCTTTCTCGACCAAGAGTACTTGCGAGGCTATGTGGATCGCGGCGGTGCCGCCGTCAAGTTCGTGGTCCCCCAGGATGACGAGTCGACCGGCGAGTTCGTGCGGGCCCTGGGAGCCGCGGCCACGGCCGCCGGCTACCGCTGCGCCAGTGCGAGCTCGGCCGAGACGAGAGTGCAGCTCGTGGAGGAGGTGTTCTTCGAGGTGGCTCGGCAGATCGACTGGGACGATTTGGCAGACGTCGCCACCCGGAGGGCGGTGGCGGAGGCGGGCTACCCCGCGCCTTTCGGTGAACCGCTCTCGCTCGACCAGCTCGCCGTCCACCATCGCGTGGACCGCCGGGAGTTGAAACGCGACCTGGACCGACAACTGCAGCAGCAGGTGCAGCAGGACTACGCGATGGTGCAGGAGTTCCGCACCGCGATGCTGCGGCTGTGCCAGGCCTGCCTGCAGAGCGGCCAGGTCGGCAGCGCCGAGCACGCCGCCGTCCTGGACTGGCTCCACGGTGATTTGCGCCAGATCTCGGCGCTGCGCTCGACGCTGATCTTTCGCCGCATCGGTCGGCACAACGCCCGCCACCTGCTCTTTTCCCTCGCCCACTGGTTGGCGGTCAACGATCGGGCCGGCCTGACCCTATTCCTGGACCTCCGCCGGCTGGCGGTGGCCCGGCGGCCGCGCGCGGATGAGCGCGAGGGCCACTACTACAACCGCGGAGCCCTGTTGGACGCCTACGAGATGCTGCGGCAGCTGGTTGACAGCACCGATGAGATGGCCAACCTAATGGTGGTGGTGGTGGCCGCCCCGGCGTTTCTCGCCGAACCCACCCGCGGTCTCGATGCCTACCAGGCGCTCAAGCTGCGCATCTTCGACGAGATCCGCGACCCCAATCGGGACAACCCCTTCTCGTCGCTGGTTCGACTCTCCGCACCATGAGACCAGAGCCGGACATCGAGGCGAGGCGGGCCATGGAGGCGCTGCGTGCCGGGGTGCCCAACCGAGACGCCGTGACCGTGCTGGGGTCCATGCAGCAGCGCATCGAGGACCGCTTCAGCGAGCTGCTGGCAGCGGTGCGCCAACTCCCCGAGGGCGAACCCGCAGGAGGCATGCTGGTTGGAGGGGGATTCGGGAGCGGCAAGAGTCATGTGCTCGAACACCTGACCCATCTGGCGCTCTCGGAGAACTTCGTCGTCTCCAAGGTTGTGATCTCCAAGGAGGCCCCGCTGCACGACCTGGCCAAGGTTGGTCGTGGCGCCGTCGAGGGCGCCAAGGTCCCGGGCCGGCCGGGCTCCGCCATCGACGAGATCGCGAGCTGCCTGCAGCCGGATTCCGCCAGCTATGCCGACCTGTACCGCTGGGTCCACCAGGAGCAGGCTCCGGTCGACAGCCGGTTTGCGGCCACCCTCTTCCTGTTCGAGCACAGCCGGGGCGACGAGGAGTTCGCCGACCGGATCGTCCGCTTCTGGGCCGGCGATCCCCTCCCGGTCGGCGACCTCCGGCGACGTCTTCGGGAGGCGGGGGCTGCCTCCGCCTACCGGCTGGGGAAGGTGCGGGAGGGAGATTTGGCCCGCCAGCGCCTGCGCTTCTTCTCGCGGATGATCCGGGCCGCGGGGTTCGCAGGATGGATCGTGCTGTTGGACGAGATCGAACTCATCGGCCGCTACCCGTCCCTGCAGCGAGGCCGATCTTATGCGGAGATCGCCCGCTGGGTGAGGGGCGACCGGGAAGATCCCGGAGTCCCCATGGGGGCGGTCCTGGCGACCGTGGATGACTTCGAGACCCAGGTGCTGGTGGGCCGGAACGACAACGAGCTGATCCCCAAGCGGCTGCGCTCCCGGGGCACCCTGGAGTTCGAGTTGCTGGCGGCCCAGGCCGAGGCGGGGATGAGGATCCTCGCCCACGAGCAGCTGGCCCTGCAGCCCCCCGGCCGGGACGAGCTCGACCGAACTTATTCCCAACTGAAGCAGATCCACGGCCAGGCGTACGGCTGGGACCCACCTGACGTCACCGGGCTGGAGCGGCTGCCGTCGAACCGCATGCGGCAGTACGTGCGGGCCTGGATCAATGCGTGGGATCTCCGCCGCCTCGACCCCGGCTACCACCCCGAGATCAGCGTAGTCGAGCTCGCGGTCGACCTCAGCTCCGGGGACGAGGCCGAGGGGGACGACCAGGAGGCCTGAGACCGGTGCTGGCCGACCGGATCGCCGGTGTCCTGGGCCAGGGCGGGGCCACGGCCGCGGAAGTGGCGGAGCAGCTGGGAGAGCGCGAGACCGTGGTGGTCTACACCCTGTTATCGGGGCATGGCCGGTTCCGATGCGACGGGCGCAGCCCGTCCCGGTGGTGGCTGGCCTCGGCTCCCGAGGGCCGGAGGTCAGCTCGGAGGCTGCCACCTCGGGCTCTCCCCCGGCCGGAGTCGCTGGGGCTGTATGGGTGGCAGGTGGAAGCCCTGCGGGCCTGGCGCCTGCGCGGCGGGCGAGGCGTGGTGGAGGCAGTCACGGGCACCGGGAAGACGATGCTGGGGGTGGCGGCTGCTTTGGACGAGCTGCAGCGGAGGGGCCAGGTCGTGGTCCTGGTGCCGACCCTGGAGCTCCAGACCCAGTGGATGAGAGAGCTGCGGTCCAGACTGCCGGATAGCTGGCGGATCGGGCGGCTGGGCGGAGGCTCCGCCGACACCACCGCGTCCAGCGACATCCTGGTGGCGGTGGTCAACAGCGCCCGAGACGTCGACCTCCGGCCGATTCGTCCCGGTGGGCTCCTGGTGGCCGACGAGTGCCACCGCTACGGCAGTGCCGCCAATCGGCTGGCGCTGGACCAGCGCTACCCGAGACGCCTCGGCCTCAGCGCCACCTACGCTCGCCAGGACGACGGCAATCTCGCGTGGTTGGACCCGTACTTCGGGGGCACCTGCTTTCGGCTGGACTACGGTCGGGCGGTGGCCGATGGGGTCACCGCCCACTTCACCGTGAGCCTGATTGGGGTGCGGTTGCCGCCCTGGGAGCGGGTGAGGTATGAGGAGCTCAC
>JBJKSO010000099.1:0-30257 GCA_046703825.1 Candidatus Dormibacteria bacterium | reverse complement strand
GGCGGTTGGATGGGTTTAGGGGTTAATCGGTATGAGGTTGGTTTCGAGTCGGGGCTGGCGCCGCGGCGCCACCTACGCGGCCGTCGGCTTGGTGGTTGCGCTCGGACTGACCGCCTGCGGGGCGGCGACTGGGGCGGTTCACCGTACCTCCGCGGCCAGTGGGACCGTCACCTTCGCCGATCTACCGGGGGCGCCGCCCTCCTACATCTTCCCGTTTGCGCCGGCCAACCAGACCTCGGTCGCCAACTTCCAGGTCATCTACATGCTCTGGCGGCCGCTCTACTGGTTTGGCCAGGGCAACAAGGCGCAGGTGGACTACAAGCTCAGCCTGGCCAACCGACCCACCTTCACCAACGGCGGCAAGACGGTCAACATCACCCTGAAGTCCTACAAGTGGTCGAACGGCCAGCCGGTGACCAGCCAGGACATCCTGTTCTGGTGGGACATGCTGGAGTACGAAAAGGCCCAGTTCGGTAACTACCAGCCCGGCCAGATCCCCGACGACGTGACCGCGTACAGCGCGCCCAACCCGAAGACGTTCACGATCACCTTCAACCAGGCCTTCAGCCACAACTGGCTGCTGTACAACCAGCTGAGCCTGATCATTCCCATGCCCAGCGCCGCTTGGGACAAGACCTCCGCTTCCGGGCCGGTTGGCGACTACGCCTCCACCGCCTCCGGCGCCCATGCCGTCTACAACTTCCTCAACGGCCAGGCCGAGACGACCAGCACCTATCCCACCAATCCGCTCTGGAAGGTGGTCGACGGCCCCTGGCGGCTGCAGACCTTCTCGTCGACTACCGGCCAGGCGTCCTTCGTACCCAATCCCGCCTACAGCGGCCCGTACAAGGCCAAGATAGCCCACTTCGTCATGCTGCCCTTCACCTCCGACGCCGCCGAATTCGATGCGTTGCGCGCGGGCAGTGTCGACTACGGCTACGTGCCTGCGGAGGACATCGACCAGATCGGGTACCTGAAGGCGCACGGTTTCAACATCGATCCCTGGACCGCCTTCGGGACCACCTGGATGTGGCTCAACTACGGCAACCAGCTGGCCAAGCCCATCTTCAACCAGCTGTACATCCGCGAGGCGATGCAGCGGATGATCAATCAGCCCCAGTACATCAAAGACATCTTCCACGGCTATGCCGTGCCCACCTACGGGCCGGTCCCGACCACGCCGGCCAACTCCTTTGCGTCCCCCCAGGAGAACAAGAACCCCTTCCCGTACAACCCTGGCCTGGCCAAGCATCTGCTCAGCTCGCACGGCTGGTCGGTGCAGAAGAATGGCACCGATCACTGCCAGCGGCCGGGAACTGGCTCCAACCAGTGCGGGGCGGGCATCGCCAAGGGGGCCAGCCTCAGTTTCACGGCGATCTACCCCAGTGGACAGCTGGCGGTGGACAACGAGATGCAGGCGGTGAAGTCGGCCTTGGGGACCGTGGGCATCAACGTGACCCTGCACCAAGAGCCGCAGAACGACGTCTTCACCAACGTGAACATCTGCAACCCTTCCACTGGTGCGGACTGCGGCTGGCAGATCGGCCTGTGGGGTAGCCCGTCCATCTTCTACACCCCCGACAACTACCCGACCGGGGACCCCATCTTCACGACCGGCGGCGCATTCAATGCGGGCAGCTACAGCAACACCACCAACGACCACTACGTGGCCCAGACCCACCTGAACAGCAGCCTCAGCGCCATGTACACCTACGAGAACTACCTGGCCAAGCAGCTGCCGGGGATCTGGTTGCCCTCTTCGCCCTATCAGATCTCGGCGATCAAGAAGAACTTGAAGGGTGCCTCCGCGCAGAGCCCTTATGTGGGCTTCGTGCCCGAGCAGTGGAGCGTGCGCTGAGGTCGAGTTGAGCAGCTACCACCGCCCCCCGCTGGGCTGAGCCGAATTGGAGGACTACGCCAAGCAGAGCTTCTGGCTCGAGACTTGTGGAGACGACCTCACGCCAAGGCGTCCGATCCGCCACTCCACAAAGGTCGACGTAGCCGTGGTGGGCGGTGGTTACAGCGGCCTTTGGACCGCCTACTACCTGCTCAAGACCAACCCCAAGTTGTCGGTGGCGGTGCTCGAGGACCAGATCTGCGGGTACGGAGCCTCGGGCCGCAACGGCGGTGGCTGCGGCGGCCGGCTCGCCAACCAGGCCCGGCTCCTGGCCACCCTCGCGCCGGCGGACGCGGAAACACTCGAGGAAGTGCAGCAGGGTGTTGTTCCCGAGATTGCTTCGTTCCTGGAGCAGGAAGGAGTGGAGGCGGACTTCCAGAGGTCGGGCAGCCTGAGCGTGGCGGTGGGCAGCCACCAGCTGGCTGCGCTGGAGCGGCGGGCATCGGCCCTGCTCGCCCGTAACCCTAACGGTCCGGCCCAATTGCTGTCGGCCCCGGTGCTGGAGCGCAGGGTCCGGATCAGCGGCGCGGTCGGTGCGCTTTTCGACCCCAGCGGCGCGGTAGTCCACCCCGGCAAGCTGGTGCGTGGATTGGCGCGGACCGCCGAGCGGCGGGGGGCCGTCATCTTCGAGAAGAGCCGCGTCACGCGCCTCGAACTGGGCCGCCAGCCAGTGGTTCACCTGGGCCAGATCCAGGTGCGCGCCGGAACCGTCGTGCTGGCCGTCGAGGGATACCTGAACCGGCTGCCCGGCTTCCGACGAGTGCTGATCCCGATGACCAGCTCGATCGTCCTGACCCGGCCGCTCAGCGACGGCGAGTGGGCGGAAATCGGCTGGGCGGGGCGGGAAACCATCAGCAGCTACCGGCTCTCGGTGACCTATCTGCAGCGGACGGCCGACGGCCGGATCATGTTCGGCGGACGCGGCGCACCCTACCGCTACGGCTCCAGGGTGCTCCCCGACCACAACAGCTCGGGACGCATCTTCGAGATGCTCCGCACCATGGCCCGGGCTTGGTTTCCGGTGCTGCGGGGTGTGGAGTTCACCCATGCGTGGTCCGGGGTGCTGGGCGTCCCACGCGACCTAACGCCAGCGGTGCGCTACCGGCCGCAGCTGGGCCTGCTCCAGCTGGGCGGCTATGTCGGTACCGGGGTGGGTCCATCCAACCTCTTCGGCCGGGTGGCGGCCGCCCTGCTGCTGAACAGCGAGCCCCGGCTGGAGCGGCTTCCCCTGGTCGGTCATGGTTGGCGCCCCTGGGAGCCGGAGCCGCTGCGCTGGGCGGGCGTCCGATATGTTCAGCGAGGTCTTCTGGGCGCCGACCGCCGGGCGGAACGGAGCGGGCGCGCTCCAAGCGGGCGCACGTTGGCCGAGCGGCTTTGGGCCCAGTGAGCCGCTCAGACGCCCGCCGCGTCGTGGTGGTGGGCGGCGGGCTCGTGGGCCTGTCGGCGGCGTTCAGGCTGGCGGAGGCTGGCATCGCGGTCACGCTGGTCGAGGCTGGACGGCTGCTCAGCGGTGCCAGCAGCACCAGCTTCGCCTGGGTGGGCGCCAGCTACCCGGACGCGCTCCACCACCCCGCCTACTTCCAACTGAAGCAGGAAGCGACCAGAGCCCGAGCACGGCTGGCGGAGCGCCTGGGCAACTTCTGGCTGCGTGAGACGGGCGCAGTGGTCTGGGCCAGCGGCGGCGATGAGCTGGAGACTTTGGTTGCCGGTGTGGAAGAGCTGCGGCGGGCCGGGGTGCCTCTGGCAACGGTGTCGGCATCGCTCGTCAGTAGCGCGATCGAGCCGAGCCTCTCGATACCGGCCAGCGCTCGGGCCGCCTACTTCCTGCCCGAGGATGGCTACGTTGCCTGCTCTTTGCTCGCCGGCGCGCTGCTGCGCGCGTTCGAAGCGGCTGGTGGTCAACTCAAGATTGGGCAGGCGGTCGAGGCCGTGCAGCGCAAGGGTGCAGCCGTGAGCGGGTTGCGCCTGGGTTCTGGTGAGCTGCTCCAAGCCGACATCGTGGTGCTGGCGGCGGGGGAGGCAACGGAGCGACTCGCCGCCACCGTGGGGGCCACGGCGCCTCTGCTGCACCCGGACCATCCGGGGTCGCCCACCCTCGGCTTGATCGTGACCACGCGTCCCTCGGTGAGCGGGCTGCGCCGGTTGGCGGTCGGCGACGGGCTCATGTTCCGACCGGACGGCAACGGTCGGCTTTTGCTGCACAGCTATCCGCACGACGCGCTGGTATTCCCCGGGATGCAGTCCGAACGAGTGCTTGAGGTGGGCCGCGAGGTTTTGGCCGCGACTTGTGCCCGCCTGGTCGACGCTCAGGACTTGGAGATTGAGTCCGCCCGGATTGGGGTGCGCCCGCTGCCGGTGGACGGGCAGGCGATACTGGGCTTCGCGCCCGGGTTGCGGGGTCTTTACTTGGCCGTCAGCCACAGCGGCGTCAACCTGGCGCCGCTGATGGGAGAGATCGCCGCTGACGAGGTCGGCCGGGGGCAGCGGCGCAAGATCGCCGAGCCGTTCCGCCCCGACCGCTTCTCTACCCCACCCCGGGGCCGGAGTTGAAGGTGTGACCGTCACCGTAGTCGGGGGTGGCGTCATCGGCGCCTCCATCGCCTACCACCTGGCCTTGCGGCACGTCGGGACCACCCTGGTCACCCCCGCCGATGGGGTGAGGGAACCGACTGCCTCCTGGGCCAGCGCTGGCGGCCTCAAGTTTCACAACTGCGAGCCCCAGCTGGCGGCGATCGCCGCTTCCAGCCTGGCGCGCTGGCCTGCCCTCCCGGCCGAGCTCGGTGACGACCTCGGGCTAAGGCTGTGGGGGAGTCTTGACCTCGCCTTGGACGACAGCGATCTGGGGGCCCTCCGCGCCCAGCGCGAGGCCAACCGGGGCTGGGGCATCCCGACCGAGGCGGTCAAAGAAGGCGACCTCGCCGCAATCGGAGCGAAGGAGGTCGGCCCGATCGCCGAAGGGAGCTTCGTGCCCGGTGGAGGCCAGGCCAGCCCCCCAGCCGTCACCGCCGCCTTTCTCAGGGCAGCGGCCGAGCGAGGCGCGCGCGTGCTGATCGGCTCTGCGCGCAAGCTGCAGGCCCACCCCGGCGGGGCGGCGGTGCAGGTGGATGGGGCATGGATCTCGAGCGACCTGGTGGTGGTGGCCGCCGGGTGTTGGAGCTCAGGGCTCTTGGACCAAGTCGGGGTCTTCCTACCGCTGCGGCCGGCGGCCGCGCACATGGTCCTGACCCCGCCCACCGAGCAGCGACTTTGGCCGACGGTGAGCGCGGTGTCCCGACTTTTGTCGATCAAACAGCTGCCGAACCGCGCGGTGCTGATCGGCGGCGGCTGGCCGGCCAGAGTGTCCCCCGACTGCTCTCAACTGCAGCTGCGGCCGGAAAGTTTGGAGCGCAATCTGGGCAACGCCCGCCGAGCGGTCCCCTGGACCGGGACCCTGCCGGTTGAGAAGACCTGGTGTGGGGTGGACGCCGAGACTCCCGACCGCCTGCCTATCGTCGGTCGGGTGCCGGACCTTCCCGCCCTCTACGTCGCTACTGGTTTCTCCCTGGGCGGGTTTCAGATCTCACCGGGTATCGGCGCGGCGGTGGCCGCGGACTTGGCGGATGGGGTGTGCCGGGATTTGCTCAGCGTGGGCCCGGAGCGGTGCGCTGGATGGAGTCAACCCGCCCTGGCCGAGTTTCGTCAGCAGCAGCGGATACCGCCGGCCAGATGATGGAGGCGAGCTTGTGAGCGCGGAGGAGCGTGAGTGCCTGATGTGATCGTGGTGGGCGGTGGCCTCTTGGGGTCCTGCGTCGGTTACGACCTGGCCCGGGCGGGGGCCGACGTGCTCTTGGTGGACCGCCAGGACCTCGGCTATGCCACCTGGGCCGGGGCGGGCATCCTGTCCCCAGAGACGAGCATCTGGGGGGACGACCACGACCACGACTTCTCCCTGCATGCCGCTGCCTACTACGAGCGGCTGATCGCCAACCTTGAGGAGGACGGCGGCGGAGACGGTGGGTACGGACACTGCCAGGTGATGGTTGTGGCCGGGGCACGGGGTGATGACGAGGCCTTTGCCTCGCATCGGGAGATCCTCCTGCGTCGGGGAAAGACCGCCTCTGGCTCACCCTCCATCGCCGAGATCACCGCCGCGGAGGCGAAAAAACGCTTCCCGGCGCTCGGCGAGATCTCCGCCGCGCTCCTGACCACGAGCGGCGCTCGCGTCAACGGAGCGGAGCTGCGCTCCGGCGTCCAACGGGCGGCGCTGGGGCGCGGGCTGACGGTGGTGCGTGATTCCGTGGATGAGCTGCTCATCGACGGCGACCGGGTCACGGGCGTCAGCGTTCGCGGCCGGCAGCTGAACAGCGACCAGGTCGTGCTGGCGACGGGCGCCTGGACCGCGCCGTTGCTGCCGCACCTAGCCCGCGGAGCCGCGGTCGCGCCGATGCGCGGGCAGATCAGCCACCTGCAGTACAGCCAGGGCCCGACGTCATCATGGCCCGCCGTCGTCGGTCTTCGCGGTCACTACATCCTGCCCTGGCCGAGCGGCCGGGTGGTTGCCGGGGCAACCCGCGAGGCCGGCTCGGGAATCGTCACCGACCTGACCGTGGGGGGAGTGGCCGAGGTGCTGCGCGAGGTGACGCGGTTGGCGCCCGGCTTGGCCTCGGCCGCGATCCTCGAGTGGCGGGTGGGCCTGCGGCCGGTTTCGGCCGACGGCCGGCCCTTGCTGGGTGCACTCTCGGGGCTGGGTGGCTGCTATCTTGCCACCGGCCACGGGGCCGGGGGGTTGCTCCTCGGGCCCTACTCGGCCCAGCTTGTTGCCGACGCGATCCTCGGCGCCGGGGCCGCCGACGAGATGCAGCGGTACTCGCCCGACCGTTTTGCCACCAGCCCTTCTGCGCAGCCGGAGGAGGTTCGATGAACGCAGCTGCTTCACCCACGGTTCTGATCAGCACCTACTTGGAGCCCGAGCTGGTGGACTGGCTGCGCCAGCAGCATCCCGAGATCGAATTCGTATTCCCGCAGGGGCTGCTCGCCCCGGGCGACTATCCCGGCGATCACCGGCTGCCGGTGATCCAGGACCCGGCGGCGCTCGAGCAGTGGGGGGAACTGCTGCGGGCGGCGGACATCCTGTTCGACTTCGGCCCAAAGGAGTTCCACGCTCAGCTGGCGGCGCTGCCGCGGCTGCGCTGGATCCAGGCGACCAGCGCCGGCGTGGGCCAGCTGGCGAGGCGGATCGGCCTCACGGCCGCCGAAGCGCCGGTGGTCACCACCGCCAGCGGGGTGCACGCCAAGGCGTTGGCGGAATTCGCGCTGATGTCGCTGATCTACTTCAGCCGTGACTTGGATCAGATCCAGGCCGACCAGCGCAGCCGTCGCTGGAGCCGGCGCTGCGGGCGGCTGGTCGACGGTCAGCTGGTCGCCGTGGTGGGGGCGGGAAGCGTGGGCCGCGAGGCAGCGAGGATGGTGCGGTGCCTCGGCGCCGAAACTGTGGGCGTGGTGCGCGATCCGCGGGGGCGGACCGCGGACTCGCTCGGTGTCGACCGGCTGATCGGTGTGGACGGTCTCGACGGCGTGCTGGCCGAGCTCGACGCGCTGATCCTGGCGATGCCGCACACCGACTCCACCGACCGGATGATCGACGCCAGCCGGATCGCCCGCCTGCCGGCCCGGGCCGTGGTCATCAATCTGGCTCGGGGGGCCGTCATCGACGAGCCGGCGCTGACCGCCGCTCTGCGCGACGGGCGCCTGCGCGGCGCGGCCCTAGACGTGTTCGCGACCGAACCCCTGCCGCAGGAGAGTGAGCTCTGGGGGCTGGCCAACGTGCTGGTCACCCCGCACTCGATGAGCACCGTGCTCGGGGAGAACCGGGCGATTCTGGAGATCTTCTCCGAAAACCTGCAAAGGTTCCAGACTGGCCAGCCGCTGCTCAACCAGCTGGATCGCCAGCAGCTCTACTGAGCTCGGGGCGGGCTCACCCTAGTAGGAGCGTGGAAGCCCGAGCACCTTCTGGGCGACGTAGGCGAGGATCAGGTTGGTGGAGACTGGAGCCACCTGGTAGAGGCGTGTCTCCCGGAACTTGCGCTCGACGTCGTACTCGACCGAGAAGCCAAAGCCACCGAACGTCTGCAGGGTGGCATTGGCGGCCTCCCAGGAGGCCTCTGAAGCCAGCAGCTTGGCCATGTTCGCTTCGGCACCGCAGGACAGCCCCTGGTCGTAGCGGTGGGCCGCCTCGACTCGCATGAGGTCGGCCGCCCGCACGTTGGCGTAGGCCCTGGCCAAGGGGAAGGCGATCCCCTGGTTGGCCCCGATCGGTCTGCCGAAGACCTCTCGTTCCCGGGCGTAGCCGCTCCCACGGTCGATGAACCAGTAGCCGTCGCCGATGCACTCGCTGGCGATCAGGATCCGCTCCGCGTTCATCCCCCCGAGGACGTAGCGAAAGCCCTCGCCCTCCGAACCGATCAGCGCGTCGGCCGGCAGACGCAACCCGTCGAAGAAGACCTCGTTGGTCTCGTGGTTGACCATGGTCTGGAGCCGGCGGACGGTCATGCGGTTGCCGATGGCGTGGCGCAGGTCCACCAAGAAGACCGACAGTCCGTCGGTCCGCTTCGCCACCCGGTCGGCGGGCGTGGTGCGGGCCAGCAGGATCATCAGATCGGAGTGCTGCACCCGGGATGTCCAGATCTTCTGGCCCCGGACAACGTACTCGGAGCCCTCGCGTACGGCGGTGGTGGCGATCCGGGCGGTGTCGGTGCCGGCCGAGGGCTCTGTGACCGCGAAGGACTGTAAACGCAAGGCCCCCGAAGCAATCTCAGGCAGATAGCGCTGCTTCTGCTCCAGGCTGCCGTGGCGAAGGAGTATGTCCATCGTGTACATCTGCCCGTGGCAGGCGGCGGCGTTGCCGCCCGAGCGATGGATCTCCTCCAGGATCACGCCGGCCTCGAGCAGGCTGCTGCCGGAGCCGCCGTACTCGGCCGGAATCAGGGCTGCCAGATAGCCGGCTTCGGTAAGCGCCTGGACGAAGCGTTCTGGGTAACCGCTCGCCTCGACCTCTCGCCAGTAGGCCCCCGGGAACTCCCGGCACAGAGCTCGGACGCCCTGCCGCAGCTGATCAAGCAGTGCGGGGTCGCTCAAGCAGTACCCGCGCAGCGGTTCCAGCGGGACTCCCCGGCACCTTGGACCGATCGTCCCCTCATCTCGATCGAGTATAGGCGGCTCGACTTGGACTCCTCAGATGGCGCCGGGTGGTTCGGGTCGACGCCCGCGCTCGCAACCCGGCAGCGTCGGCATGCGGGCGGGATGACCCCGGCGCCGGTCTGCCGGGAGCAGCCGGTCCTAGCTGACGTCACGGATTGCGCCGGTGAACGCGTTTCTCGGATGCTTGCCTTCGTGGAGGTTCGCGCCCCGGCTCACCCGGCCGCCCCCACGTGAGAGGAGTCGCGCCCGCCCAGACCCTCTTCGCCGGTTGCGCCCCTGAGGTTCTCTGCGACCGAGGGGGACGCATCCTCGGGGTCGGACCAGTCGCCCGGGCGCGGTTGGAGCCGGGCGCCCAGGTCCATGAGCTGCGCGGAGAAGCATTGCCGGGGCTCGGTGACGCCCACATCCATCTCGACGGTTTGGTACGGCTCCAGGACAGCCTGGACCTGCGCTCGACCCACTCCAAGCGCGAGGTCCTAGAGCTGGTGCGTGCCGCCGCCGCGAGCGCTCGCCCCGGTGGATGGATTGTCGGTGCCGGCTGGAACTCCAACGAGTGGGTGGACGAGGGGCCGCCGACCAGACAGGAGCTCGACGAGGCGGGTGGCGGTCTGCCCGTGGGGCTGGACAGCCAAGATGTCCACTCGGTGTGGCTGAGCACGACGGCGCTTGAGACGGCGGGCATTACGCAGCACCGGCAGGAGCTCAGCGGCGCGGTGGTCGAGCGAGAGCGCGACGGGCGACCGAGCGGAGTGGTCCGCGAGGGTTTCCGCCTGTTGCACGGGGTGGTGCCGACCCCGCCACCCGCCCAATACCGGGACCGGCTGGCGCGGGTGCTGGCCGACCTCGCCGCCCGCGGAGTCACCCAGGTGCACACCATGGATCCTCCGGAGACGCTGTTCGCTTTGCAGCAGCTGCGCGAGGCGGGGGAACTTTCGATCCGGGCGGTGGTTAATCTGCCCGTGGCGAACCTGGAGCTGGCTCGCCAGCTGGGCTTGCGCAGCGGTTTCGGGGATTGGCGGCTGCGTATCTGGGGAGTCAAGGCCTTCATGGACGGCTCCCTCAACAGCCACACGGCTGAGATGCTCGACGGGGCGGGGGTGGCCACCACCTCGGACGCAGAGCTGGAGGAGATGATGCAAATCTGCATCGGATCCGAACTGAACCTCTGCCTGCATGCCATCGGCGATGGGGCGGTGCGCCGGGCCCTGCGAGCGCTCGGCAACCATGCCCGGGCCTTCCCGATGTGGCGTCCGCGCATCGAACACGCCCAATGCGTGGACCCAGCCGACGTTGCCGGGTTCCGAGCGGCCGGCGCGATCGCGTCGATGCAGCCGCTGCACGCACCCATGGACCGGGAGCTAGCCGACCGGGAGTGGGGCGAGCGGGTCCGGAACGCGTACTCCTGGAGGCGACTCCTGGACGCCGAGGTGCCGCTGGCTTTCGGCTCTGACGCACCGGTGGCGGCGCCCGATCCGCTGCTCGGCATAGAGGCCTCGACGTCGTTTCGAGCGCGCGCGGACTGGTATCCGGAGCTGGCGTTGACCCGCGAGCAGGCGATCGCCGCCTACAGCGCAGGCGTCGCCTACGCCTGCGGGCTGGAGCGGGAGTGCGGGCGTCTCCGGAACGGGATGCTCTGCGACCTCACCGTGGTCGACGGCGACGACATCACGGCCACAGTGGTGCGTGGTCAGCTGGTCTATAGGCGCGACTCCTAGACACGGGCGCAGCAGCGAAGGGCGGTTTCTCAACTCGAGGTTGTCAGGGGTCCGGCGGTGCGGGGCATCGACACCGACCCGAATGTCATCCATTTCGACGCGCACCTGACTAAAGCAAGCCCCCGTTCAGGCCATCGCCGCAGCAGTGCCGACGGGTGCCGAGTGCTACGTCAGGTTGACATCGACGTTCTGGACATGGTGCTCGTACCGGGATGCGCGTCAGCGGAGCCGGAAGGCATGAGCTATGGCGAGTTACGTGCCTTTATGCGCGGAATTGCTACCCGTGCCGTGTGATCGGCTTTGGTGTCTTCGGGGTCAATCGCCATCGAGTTCTTGGCGGCGATTCCGGGTTCCTAGGTTCGCCGGCGGCCTTTGGGAGCGGATCTTTCTCACCTCCCAGCAATCTGGATCCTCGTCGCCGCTTCGTGGTGTCTCGGGGGCAGCCCTCTTGGTCGGGGCAGCCGCCGCGCCGACAAGCTCCCAGTGCTGGCGGCTGAGGCCGCGACTCTTGCTCGCGCCCCGGCCGCCGCCGCCCGTGGCCGGCTTAGGCTCCCAGCACGGTTGATCCGGTGGCGACCGCAACCAACTCGCCTCCATGGCGTACCTCGGTCTGGGCTACCAGCAGCTTCCCCTCGTGGACAGCCCGACCGCGGGCCACGATCGGCTCGCCATCGGTGGGCACCGGCTCCAAAAAGTTGAGCTTTAGATCGAGTGCCCGGTAGGGTGAGCCCGGCCGGGCCACGGTCTGCCCGGCGGCCGAGGTGGCGGACAGGGCGAGAAGCCCGATGGATCCACCGGAAACCATGCCCAGCTCGTTGCCGAGCCAGGGCGACGCCAGCATCTGAAAGGCGACGTCGCCCTCGCCCACCCCAGTCAACTGGACGCCGAATAGTCGGTCCACCGGGGGCCGGAGCCGGTCTCCGGAGAGCGTTTGCTCCAGGACCGCGCGACCGTGGGAGTCCCGAGCCGCGACCGGGTCGAATGAGCCCGTCGCCGCCCGCTGCCACGGATCGGCGCCTTCCTGCTCGGGCTCTGGCGTTGGCGGAGGCAGCGCTGGGAAGGAGCTCACATCGATCGGCGGTCGTAGGAAGGTCCGGGCGGTGCCGAAGGCAAGCCGTTCTCCCCCAGGTCCGCGCACGTCGGCCACCGCCAGCGCATGCCGCTCCTCCAGGTGCAGGAGCTCAGCCCGGGCGGTGAGTTCACCGCCTGCGGACGGCATCGCACCGAGAAATGTCATCGACAGCTCGGCGGTGGCGAAGAGGATTCCGGATGCCAGCCCCGTGAGCACCGCGCCGGTGAGGGCCGAGTCACCCAGGAAGATCAGCGCGCCCGGGTGCAGCCGGCCACTGGGGCCGAGCAGCCAGTGGGAGAGGGGGAGGCAGAAGGTCACCTCCCGCTCCCCGACTTCCTGCAGGCGGCGCCCAGTGAGCCGGGCGCTGGCCGGGAGGCGCAGCCTCCCGTCCCTGAGCGACATCAGTTGCTCTCGGCCGGACAGACGGAGGGCTAATGGATCGGCCGGCCCACCCCGGACCGGCTCGTTGAAATGGGCAGGTGGTTCCGCCCCGGGGTGGGTCTCGGCGGCTTGGGAGCTCAGGGGGCCGCGTCCCGGCACTCGGCGGGCGCCGACCGCTCCGCTCTGACCTTGAAGGATCGGCCCCGCTGCCGCCGCCGCGCCCCCGGCCGCACCCAGGACCGGTCCATGGCGCCATGATAGGGGCGGTGCGAATCCTGATCTCGGTGGACATGGAGGGTATCGCCGGGGTCGCTGTGCCCCAGGATGTGAGCCCCGGCAGTCCAGCCTATCCCCAGTCGCAGCGGCTGATGACTGAGGAGGCCAACGCTGCCATCCGGGGTGTCTTCGACTTCGATGAGGCGGCTGAGGTGCTGGTGGCGGACGCCCACGGCCCCTTCACCAACCTGCTCCCAGACCTCCTGGACCCCCGAGCGCAGCTGATCCGAGGCCGGCCCCGCCCGCTGGGGATGGTCACCGGGATCGAGGGAGCGGCGGCGGCCATATTCATCGGCTACCACGGCCGGGTCGGCACCGAGACTTCGGTGCTGAGCCATACCATCTCTGGCGCGCACATCGCCGGAGTGCGCTGCCAGGGACGGCCCCTGGGTGAGATCGGTCTTAACTCCGCCTTGGCGTCGGAGCTCGGCGTCCCCGTCGTCCTGGTGTCGGGTGACGACACCGTGGCGCGCGAGGCTCAGGAGATCAACCCGGGCGTGGCGACGGTCGCGGTCAAGCAGGCGATCGGGGCCAACGCCGCGGTCTCGCTGCATCCGCAAGAGGTCGCCCTGCGGTTGCGCACCGCGGTCCCAGAGGCGCTACGCCACCGGGCCGAGGTGCGGACTCTGAGCCTCGCTGGGCCGGTGGGCCTTGAGGTCGACTTCCACCGGGAGGTGATGGCGGAGCCGGGGCTGCTGGTCCCGGGGGTTCAGCGGTTGGGGCCGGTGACACTCGGCTACGCGGCCCAGAACGTCCGCGAGGCCTGCGAGATCATCCGCCTGCTGGCGGTCCTGGCTGGCACCGCCTGAGGTGAGCGGGCTGCGCTCGGCAGTCCGAGGTGAGCCGGGCGCCGGCACACCGGTCCTCCTCTGGAAGCACTTCCGCTGCGATGAGCCCCGGGAGCTGGCCAGCCTCACCGCCGGCTTCTACCGGCGCCACCAACTGGCAGCGGCCAAGCTCATGCCGGACATTCCGCTGCTCTTCTCGGACTTCTCGCTAAACTCCTTCGGCCAGCTCGCCCACCTGCGCCGGCTCGGCGAGCCAGAACGGCTGGGCCGGGTCTCCGAGTACCTGTCGGCGGTGGCCCGGTGCCGCCGGCAGCTTGATCAAGACGACGTTCTTCTGGTGACTCTGTTTTCGCCGCTGGGGTTGGTTGGGCTCTGGGCGACGCCCGGCTCGATCCGCGAAATCGCGGAGGTGGAGCGCTCCACGGCCCACCAGGTGCTGCGCGCACTGGCAGGGTTCACCTCCCGGCTCGCTCAGCTCTGCCTGGAAGCCGGCGCGGATGGCGTCTACTACTCTTGCTGGGGCCAGGACCTGCTCTCGCCGGACGACTACGCCGAACTGGGCATCCCTTACGATCTGGCCGGCTTGGCCGGGGCCGGCGATGCCGAGTTCAGGCTGCTCCACGTCCATGGGGCGCTGGACTTCGGGGTGGAGCGCTACCTCAAGTATCCGGTGCAGGTGGTGGGGTGGAGCGAGGTCGAGAGCAAACTCAGTCTGGCCCAGGGCGCCGCCAGTCTGCCCGGGCGCCTGGTCATGGGCGGGATCCGGGAGGTGCGCAGCCCCCGAGCGCTCGCGCAGGATCAGCAGCGAACCCAGGAGCTGATAGCCCAGCTGGGCAGTCGGTTGATTCTAGCCCCGGGGTGCTCCCTGCCCGACTCGGTCGACGAGGCCACGCTGCAGCAGCTGCGCCAACTGGGCGGGTAGCGCCAGCCGGGCGCACCGGCTGCCACTACCCGCCTATTGAGGAGGGCCGCTGGTCACGGTCACGGTGCCGCTCCGGCCCAGCAAGGTCGTGTAGCCCAGCTTCGCCCGCGATCCCGGTCTGAGCCCCAGCAACTGGTTGGTCAGCGACCCCGCCGAGGGCACCGGGTTGCCCGCGAAGGTGGTGATCACATCTCCGGGCACGAGCCCGGCCGCCTGGGCCGGACCGTGCGGCAGCACCTGGGCCACGGTCACTCCCGGCGTGGGTCCGGTCGAAGTGCCGCCCAGGATGCCCAAGAAGGCGGTGCCGCCCAGGTGGATGCCAGCTGCCGATCGTCCGCTCTCGATCTGGTGCGCCAGCGCCAGCGCCCGATTGGCGGGAATTGCGTACCCCTGCACGCTCCGCTGGTGGTAACGGTGGCTTCCGGCGGTCACTATGCCCACGACCTTCCCGGTATGGCCGATCAGCGCGCCCCCGGAGTCGCCCGGGATCACGTGGGCGTTGGTGCGGATCATGCCCCTAAGGAGCTCGAAGCTGCCGGTCAGCTGGTCGGCGGCAGTGATGCTCTGGTTGGTGGCGGTGACCGTGCCGGCGGCAAAGTGAGGGGTCCCTCCGGTGCCGTCGGCATTGCCCAACGCGACCACGCCCTGGCCGCGGTGCACGGCTGCGGAGTTGCCGATGGGGACGGTCTCCAGACCTGAGGCGCCGACCAAGTGGAGCACCGCAATGTCCTGGCTCCGGTCGTAGCCGACCACGCGCGCGGAGTAGGTACGACCGTTACCCACGTCCCACACCGAGAGCGTTCCCTCGCCCTCGATCACGTGGTTGTTGGTTAGGACCTCCCCCTTCTTGGAGAGCACGATGCCGGTGCCTTCGCCGGCCGCGTGCTGGTAGGGCATGGTCACGTTGATATCGACCACCCCGGCTGCGGCGCGCTGCGCCAGCTGGGCGGCGTTGCTCGGGGAGCCCGCGGCCCGGGTCCCACTGGGCACGGGGCCCAGGTGTGGGTTGAACGCGCCTCCGAGTTTCAACCCGATACCGAGGCCGAGACCGGTAGCGACCAGCACGGCGAGCGCTACCAGCCAGGCCAGTCGCCGGGTCCAGTGGTAGCGATGGGGTCCGGGAGCAAAGGAAGGCTCCGGCGGCGGCGCGGGCGCCCCCACGGTCGCCGCCGGCGAGCCCGGGTCGGCCATGCGTTGTCTAGCGGATCGGGGATGGGTTTCGCTTCATGCCCGACCCCGCCCCGGCGGCGGCCGCCAAGAGCCCAATACCGGCGAGTTAGATGACTATCGGCATCCGCCGCGATTCCCCGGTCGCCCAGGGTGCAAGAAGAAGCCTCCCGACGGGAACGGGTGGAGCTGCTACACATTCCACGCTCCGGCAGGAGGCCCGACGCAAGAATAACCGGAATGACAGCCGCCCTGTACATCTTATAAGTTATAAGATCTCGGGGCCGCTCCTGTGCGCCCGGGCAAGCACCGAGGCGGTGGCTCGGGAGTGTAGGGGCGAGTTGTCAACGAGAACATCTGCGGATTTGCGAGCGCGTCACCTCCGCGGACAAGAAGTGGCATCTTTGCAAGGTCAGTTGGAGTGGCCGCAGTGATATCAGAGCCTCGATCTGTGATCGACTCTATAGCCACAAACCAGGTGTCAGGCCAGCAGTTCACGAGCAGCTTCGGGCCCAGACCTGTTGGTGGTAATACGGAGCATGCGGGACACTTGGACAACTTGGTGAGTTACAGACGCGATTCGGCGCACCGCGTCGTGCATTTCGCGCGCAGCCTTCGACCAGTTTTGCGAATGTTGCGCCCGCCGTGCGGCTTATGCGTGGCAGGCGGTCGCCGCGTGCATTGCTGGCAACCGCGGGCCGCCGTTTCTTCAGAGCGAGTCGCTGATCTCGAACGCCACATTCACTTCGTCTGCCAATCGCAAGGCGCCCAAGAATGCGGTGTACGGCTTTACCCCCCATTGCGACTGCATCAGAATCGCGTGCCCGGTGATGCGACCGTCCGGCGAGGATCGTCCCTCAAGCGTCAGCGGTCGCGTGGATCCTCGCAAGGTCAGCTCGCCGTGGACCTGGAAGGCAGTCCGGTCGCCCTGGACCGCGGTGGAGCGAAACGCTATCTGCGGAAATTGGCCGGCGTTGAGCTGGCTTTTCTCTTCGAGGTTTTTCTTGATGTCGCGGCGATCGGAGTCGGTGAGCGGCTTGACCCCGCCGGTCCCTTCCCGGACTTCCAAGGATCGCGCGTCCGCGCTCACACTCAACGAACTCTGCGTCAGGTCCTGATCCGCAATCGTGACCTCACCCGACCAGCGCGTGACCTCGATCGTGAGGTCGTGCCCGGCCCGGCGGCCGAGGCCGGTGCGACTGGTCTTGAGGTAAAGCCGCCCCGAGGGCGGACCGATCCGGTTCTTGCCTGGTTTGAGAGCCATCGGCAGACTCGCCTCCACGATCGGCGCTCGCCCTCTGGTCAGCAGCCTACTCCCGCCGGCGACCGCCCGGACGTTCAGAGCTCGGCTTGTGTTGAGGTCCGGTGCCGTACAGCCAACTCGCCAGCGGCGCTGCGGCCATGGCTGCCGCGAACGCGTTGCCGCCCGCGCCCGGGCCATCGCCGACCCCGCTCTGGTTACGTGCTCAAGCCCGGTGGCGCCCGCCGCTCAGCGTGCTCCGTAAGGCAAGGGTTCGCCTAGGTCGCGGCCCCCTCCAGTCGACACGATCAGTCCGCGTCTCGCCCTCGAGGAGGTCTGGTGGGAGGTCGCTCAGGGGAAACCGGCCAGGGCTCGGGCGGGTGCCCGTCGCCTCCCGGTGGCGTCAGAGGCGATGCGGTCAGGCGCTGCGACAGCGCTTGGCGGACTCGGTTCACTGAGTCCAGCTCCTCGGTATAGAGCCGGATGCCCCACTCCGCCACCAGCGCTGGGTAGGGGAAGCGGGGAGGTGTTCCCAGACTCGCGCGAATCTCCCTCAATTCCAGCAAGCGCGCCTGTAGCTGGTCCTGATAGCCGTCAAGCAGGCGGACGGGCTGGCTGGGGCCGCTCAGGTGGGCGAGGAACAACCGCAGCGCCACCCCGTGCTTCAACCCGGGGAAGTCGACCTGCTCCGCCTGCAGCCACTGCTTCAGGGCCAGGTCGCCGGCCTGGGAGACGCGATAGAGCCAGGTGCCGCGACCGTCCGTCTGCCGCCGGCGCTCCACCAGCCCTTCGCGGGCCATGCGCTTGAGCTCGCTGTAGACCTGACTCATTGCCGGCGACACCCAGAAGAACTTCAGAGTGCGGTCGGCCAGCTGCTTGAGCTGGTAGCCGCTCAATTCGCCGCGAAGTGAGAGCAGCCCGAGGAGCGCGTAGCCGGTGGTAGTTGCCTCTTGACGTTCGACTTCTGGCATGATTGAGTTCTATTATTCCTAACAGGAATACCGAGTGGAGAGGAGGCGCTTCAATGGCAGAGGCGGTGGTGCTGATCGGGACCCGCAAGGGCGTGGTCGTGGCCAAGTCTGACCGCGCGCGGCAGAAGTGGGAGCTGGAACCGATGCAGCTCCTGATGCACTCGGTCTACGGGCTGGGTATCGACCCGCGGCGCTCGACGCCGCGCCTGTTTGCCGGCTCCAGCAGCGAGCACTGGGGCGGGCCGCTTTTCCACTCGGACGACCTGGGCCGCACCTGGTCCGAGCCCGAGACCCCGCCGGTGACCTTCCCCAAGGAGACAGGCGCATCACTGATCAGAATCTGGAACCTCGTTCCGGGCCCCGTGAGCGAGCCCGACCTGGTATACGCGGGCGTCGAGCCCCACGCGCTCTTCCGCTCCGAGGACGGGGGCATCAGCTTCCAGTTCGTACATGGTCTCTACGATCACCCGCACCGTGCCGAGTGGGCGCCCGGCAACGGTGGAGCCTGCCTCCATACGGTCGTACCCCACCCCACCGACGCCAACCGCGTGCTGGTCGCCTTATCGGCCGGTGGCGTGTACCGGACCTTCGACGGAGGCAAGAGCTGGGAGGCTGCCAACCAGGGCATCCAGGCCTACTGGCTGCCGGAGGATCAGCGATTCCCCGAGTTCGGCCAGTGTGTCCACAAGGTGTCTTCCCATTCCGACTTCCCGGACCGGCTGGTGGCCCAGAACCACTTCGGCGTCTACGCCTCCAACGACTACGGCGGCCACTGGCAAGCGATCGAGACCGGGCTCCCCAGCAACTTCGGCTTTCCGATCCTGGTCCACCCCCAGCGCCCGCAAACCGCCTACGTCTTTCCGCTCCAGGCCGATTCCGAGCGGATGCCTCCCGACCGCCGCTGCCGGGTCTACCGCACCGAGAACCTCGGAGGAAACTGGGAGCCGCTGACCGAAGGGCTGCCTCAGTCCGGGTACCACGCGGCGGTGCTCCGGGATGCGCTGTCGACGGACTACGGCGACCCGGCCGGGATCTACTTCGGGACGCGTGACGGCGAGGTCTACGGCAGCGTCGACGGGGGTGACTCGTGGCAGCTGATCGCCCAGCACCTGCCCGACGTCCTGTCGGTGCGGGCGGCCGTGATCGGATGACCGCCACCTTGGTCCTGCCGGCGGTTCTCCGTCCGGTCGCGGGCGGGGCCGGGGAGCTGCCGCTGGAGGCGCGCACGGTGCGCCAGGCGCTGGACCAGCTAGCGGTCAGCCGCCCGCAGCTGGAGCGCCGCCTTCGCGACGAGCAAGGGGTCGTCCGTCCCCACGTAAAGCTCTACTTGGGTGGCGACGACATCCTGGACCTGAGCGGGCTCGAGACCGAACTGGCGCCCGGCGCTCGCCTTTACGTGATCCCGGCGGTATCCGGGGGCTGAGCCGCCCACACCAGAGATTGTCTATCTGCCTCGGGAAAGCCGGGTCCGGCTTCGAGCCGGGCTGTCGCGGTGCGCTGTCGCTGCCTCATCTTTGGTGTGAGCGGGAGCGGCTGGCGTTGGCATTCCCCCGCGGAGCTTCCGAGTAATACTTGGGCATGGACGGCTCGCGGGCCCGCAGCGGCCAGGTAGCAACCGGCGGTCGCGCGTGGCGCCGGTCGCCCCGGGATGCTTCCCCACCAAGACCGCGCCAGGCCTGAGGTCGCTTGTGCGCCGTGCCTGAGCTGCCTGAGCTGGAGTCGCTGAGCCGGTTTCTTGACCGCAGGATCTCTGGTCTGACGGTCGACCGCATAGAGCTGGCTTCCTTCTCCGCGATCAAGACCGTCGAGATCCCAATTCAGACCCTGGTCGGGCGGCGGGGTCGCGGCTGCGCGCGGCGCGGCAAGTACCTCTGCCTTGGTTTCGAGGAAAGCTGGCTGGTGGCGCACCTGGCGCGCGCCGGCTGGGTGCGCTGGTACGACAGGCTGCCCGCCACCAGGGTGCGCCCCGGGTCGGGTCCGATTGCCCTCCGGCTGGGCTTCGCAGCTGACGAGGTGGCGGGGCAGGTGCCTGGGCCAGGCCTCGATCTCACCGAGGCCGGCACCCAGAAGCAGCTCGCGATCTGGCTGGTGGACGACCTCGAGGCGGTGGCGCCGTTGCGGCGGCTCGGGTTAGACCCGCTGGACCCCTCCTTCGATGCCGACGCGTTGCGGCAGCTGCTGCAGGGCTCGCCCGGCACGCTGAAGTCCGCCCTCACCGACCAGCACCGGCTGGCGGGGGTCGGCAACGCCTACTCGGACGAGGCTCTGCACCTGGCCCGGCTTTCGCCTTTCAAGAACGCTCGCACGCTTGGTCGCGACGAGACCGCCCGCCTGCATGCGGCGCTGATCGCGGTGCTGCGGGAAGCGGTGCAGCGTGCCGCCTCGGTGCCGCCGTCCGAGATCAAGTCGGACAAGTGGCGAGCCCTGAGAGTGCACGGCCGCGCCGGCGAGCCCTGCCCGGTCTGTGGCCAAACGATTCGCGAGGTGGCGTTCGCCACCCGTTCGCTGCAGTACTGTCCGGAGTGCCAGACCGCAGGCAGGCCGCTCGCCGACCGTCGCCTTTCCCGGCTGCTGAAGTAGGCTGGAGCGGAAAGGCCCGCCCAACCCGGTCGTGGGATCGCAACGCCGCCGTCACCGGTCCGCGCCATCTCATTCCCACAATCTGGGGGCATGCGTACTGGCGTCCCAGGCCCGCGCGGCTGGTCGGTGACCGCCATTCCTGCCGATCACTAGCCGGCGGCTGCCAGCCGTGTATCGTCTGGGGGCAGATTCCACCGCGCGGCGGCGGGAGCGCGACACCCCGGAGCGGGCCGAGCCGAGCGTCCGAGCCAAAAGCCTGAGCTCGCTCAGGAGTTGGCCCTGGCTGATGCCGGTCAGCTTTCTCGCGGTCAGCTTCCTGCTGGCCCTGCCGCTGTGGACATCCGCGCGCCCGCGGCTGCTCGGCTATGGCGCTGACAGCGCCATGCATCTGTGGTTCTTGGACTGGTACGCGTACGCGCTGGGCCACGGCCTCAATCCCTTCATCACCAGCGCCGCCACGGTTCCGCACCCAACCAACCTGCTGTGGAACAACGCCGATCCCGTGCTCGCCATCTTCGCCTGGCCGTTGACTCAGCTCCTCGGTGGGGCTCACGCGATCGACGCTTTGTTCTGCTGCTTGGTCGGGCTCTCCGCCGCCGCCATGGCCTGGCAGCTCCGGCCCCACCTCCAGCACGCGTCGTCGGCTTGGCTCGGCGGGCTGCTATTCGGCTTTGGCCCGTTTGCGCTGTCGCAGCTGGCGGCCGCCCACCTCACGTGGGTGACCACTGCGACCGTGCCCCTGGGCTGGTGGGTGGGCGAGAGGTGCTGGCGCTCTCTTCGCGAGCGAAGCCGGCGCGGATGGTGGGGCCTGGCGCTGGGGGCTTGGCTGGCGCTGCAGTACTGGGCGAGCAAGGAGATCTTGGCCGACTGCGCCCTGCTGGCGGTGCTGCTCGGGCTGGTGTACGGCTGGCACCGACGCCGCGAGATAGCCATCCGACTCAGGGCCGCCACCCCCATGGCCTCGGCCGCCGGCCTGGCGTGTCTGGCGCTTCTCGCCGTCCCGCTGGCAATCCAGCTGTCCAGCTCCATACCCCTGGCGCGCCCGACCTTGGAGTCGACCCAGGGAAACGTCGTCGACCTGCTGGCGTTTTTCCTGCCCGGCTACAACCAGCTGTTGGCCTCCCCGGCCACCACCGCAATCACCCGACACTTCTCCGGTCAGTTCCTGGAGACGGATGCGTACCTGGGCCTGCCGCTGCTGGCGCTTGCGCTGTGGGTTGGAATCACCCAGCGGGGCCGGCCCTTGGTGCGCTTTGGCGTTCTCTGCGCGGGGTTGGCGGCGGTCTTGGCACTCGGACCTTGGCTTCATGTCGCCGGTCACCGGCTGCCGCTGCCACTGCCCTGGATGGTGCTCGAGCACCTGCCGCTCTATGCCAAGGCCATTCCCAGCCGGATGACGCTCTTCGTCCTGGCCGGTGTCGCGTGCCTCTTGGCGGCCGGCTGGGATCTGGCCGTGGAGCGCTTGCGCGTTAGTTCCAGGCTGGCTCTCGGTCTGGTGGTGCTCCTGCCGCTCCTGCCGAGTGCCGGGCTGGTGCAGGGAATCGCTGGCTTTCCGGTCAGCCTCCCCAGAGCCTTCACCTCGGGTCCGCTGCTGCACCTGCCGCCCGGTTCGGCGGTGGTGACCGTGCCGATGAGCACGACGACCAACCACGCGTTGCCGATGTACTGGCAGGCGGAATCCGGCTTTCGCTACTACCAGACCTTCGGATATTTGCTGCACGCCGGAGCCGGTGGCGTCACCACCTACTACAACGCCCCCTCGCCGCTGGAGCGGCTTGTCAACCAGCTCACGGTTGGCGCCCTCCGACCAGCTGTCCTTGACCGACGGGCCGTCCGGCGGCAGCTGCGTCTCTGGCACGTGCGGGCGATGGTGGTGACCCCACGGCGAGGCTTCGCCCGCGACGTCCGCGTCTTGACCGACGAACTGGGATTCCGGCCGCGGTTGGTGGCGGGTTCGGCGGTCTGGCTCGACCCGGGGCGGATCAGGTAAGCGCAGGCGCTCGGCACTTGCTGGGCCGAGCTTCCCTCGACCCCTCCGGTCGCCCCGCCTCGCTCTCAAAGGCCGGTGAGGCCGCCCGGAGCGGTGGCGCCTGCCCTATTCGCGCTGAAAGAGGCGCCATCGTCCCTCGGAGACAACCTCGACAGCAGCCCCGGTCACCTTGAGCGCCGTCTGGTCGTCCATCGCGTAGCCCGAAACCGGCAGGGCCGCGGCCCACTTTTCGGCGTTGGCCATGCAATGGTCCGGCAGCAGCTCGTGATCCAGGTGCGGGAACATCGAGAAGCCAACCATCCCCAGCGCTCGGTCGCTGCTGGTGGCCAGATTCCCAAAGACGAACTCCTCCCCGACGTTGGGGGCCATCACCAAGCTCCCGCCGCTCACCCCCACGTAGACTGTCTCCGGAAGGGCCGGAAACAGGTCCGCCAGCCCCGACTGCCGCATCCAATGGCAGAGGTAGAGGGGGTCGCCGCCTCCGACCAGCAGGGCGTCGGTCTCCCTGACCATCGGGACCCAGCGCTCCTCCTTGATGGTGGGCAGCGCGGTGAGCTCCAGCACCCCAAGCGACTTCCAGCCCAGTTCGCACAAAGGCGTCTTGGCCCGTCCGCAGATCAGCTGCCATGCCATTGCGGCTCCGCCCGGGAGGGCATAGGCGGCGGTGGGCACGCACAGCGCCGTGGCCTCGGCAATCGGCTTTCCCAGCAAGTCCGTCAGCGCCGTGCGGATGCTGGCGTTGCGGACGCCGCCCGAAGTCAAAAGAAGCTTCATGTGGTCCCCTCGCTCGCACGACCGCCTGCCGCCCGCCTGCTAACGACCAGCGACCCGCCCGCGGATCGGGAACGCCCGCGGGCAACCAACCTCAGGCGTCTCCGGTGGCGAGCCGGCAAGCCTCTTCCTGCTCCAGGGCGGTGATGCCGGTGCAACTCTTCCCGGATCACGCCTGGGCCGACTAGCACCTCGCCGACCCGCATCGGGCTCTGCTCGTACCGGGGCACCTGCACTCCATTGATGAGTGAGCGCAACTCGATTTCATGCGGCGCCTCATAGCGGATCGTGCGGACGGGGTCCGGCATCTTGGCGCTCCTCAGCCAGCCCTAGCCCGCATCAGCGTCCGGCCGCGAAAACCGCCGTCCAGCTGCCGCCCCCGGCGCTCGTGACCTTCAGCTGGTAGCAGCCCGCGGCCGGGATCTCCATCAAGCCCCGCACGGTGTCGTAGGTGGTCGAGGCGGAGGTGATCGAGAGCGTCTGCCGGTTGCTGGTGGCGCCGTTGAACTGGAATTCAACCGGCTTCTGATTGCGCAGATTCTTCCCGCTCAAGACCGCCGACCCCTGGTAGTTGGGAGCCAGCACCCAGTCTGTCTTGATCGCGTAGAGGCCCACCCGCTTGCGGCGAAACCCCGCCACGATGAATCGCAGTCCTAACTTGCCGGGGGCAGCCCGCAGAAACACCGGTGCCGTCCCCACCACGGTTCCAAAGGAAGGCAGCGTGGTTGTCGGGGTGGCCGCCCCGCCCGGGCAGGAGCCGGGTGCACTGCCGATTGTGGAGGCACGGCGATGTACGGTCTCCAGGGCCTTGGGCTTGGACTGGTTGCCGGCCGGGGCGCATCCCGCCACCAGCACGCCCAGGAGGAGCAGCGCCGCCAGCTTAGCCGGGTGCGGGAGGCCAGAAGTCACCAGCATATGGTGCGCCAGGCGGGTCGGCCGTCTTCGGCGGCGCCCGCCGCCGAAGACGCCGATCTGTCAAAGGGAAGCAAGTTAGCGCGTCCGTGGGTAGGCTCAGTGGGTGACGTTGGCACCTACCGCCACCCCTCCCGGGCGCCGTGCCGGCGCTGGCTGACCCTGCCGGCGAGGAGTCGCAGCCCTCGCTGGCGCTGATCGAGGTGCTGCGGCGCGCCACTGCGCATCTGGCGCGGGTGGGCCTGGCCACCGCCCGGCTCGACGCGGAGCTGCTTCTGGCCCACGCTCTCCAGGTCGGCCGGCTCGACCTCTATTTGCAGTTCGACCGCCCCTTGGGAGAGGGCGAGCTGGCCCGCTTCAGACCGTTGCTGGCGGCGCGGGCGCGGCGGACGCCGGTTGCCTACCTGACCGGCGAGCGCGAGTTCATGGGCCTGGCATTCGCGGTGCGACCGGGCGTCCTGATCCCGAGACCCGACACCGAACTGCTCGCCCGGCTCGGGGTAGACCGGTGTCGCGAGTGGGACGGGGGGGCGCAGGTGGTTGATCTGGGGACGGGAAGCGGCTGCGTGGCGGTGACGCTGGCGGTACTGGTTCCCACGGCTCAGGTGGAGGCGGTCGACGTATCGGAGATCGCGGTCGAGGTGGCCCGGGAGAACGCGGGCCGGCACCACGTCCTGGGGCGGGTGTCGGTGGTGGCCGCGGACTGGCGTGGGCTGCACCCGCGGCGGCCCTACGACCTGGTGGTGAGCAACCCGCCCTACGTGACCTCCTCGGAGTGGCTGCAGTTGGACCCGGAGGTGGGTGAGCACGAGCCGCGCCTGGCGCTCGAGGCCGGAGACGACGGCCTTTTCACCTACCGCTCCCTGGCTGAGGTGCTGGACCGGGTCACCGCCAAGCGATCGAGGATTCTTTTGGAGGTCGACCCGCGGCGCGCCCGGCAGGTGGCGGATCTTTTCTCGGAGCGCTGGCCGGGGGCGGAGGTCTCGTCACACGCCGACCTGACCCGGCGGCCGCGGGTGGTGGAGGTGGTGCGGCCTTGAGCCCCAGCGCCCGGGTCTGGCGGGGGGAGCGCTCGGTCGAGCGGGCGGCGAGCTTGCTCCGAAGGGGCGCCGTGATCGGCTTCCCCACCGACACCGTCTACGGACTCGCCGCCAGCGTGGAGCATCCGGAGGCGGTGCGTAGGATCTCGGTGCTCAAGGGCCGGCCCTCAACCCAGCCCCTGATCCTGATGGTCTCGACGGCGGCCGAGCTGGACCGCTACCTGATCTGGAACCAAAAAGCCAGGGAGTTGGCGGACCGACACTGGCCGGGGCCGCTCACCCTGATACTGGCCGGGCGTCCCCCCGCCGCCGGCCTGGGCGGGTCCACGGTGGGGGTGCGGATTCCCAAGCACGCGCTGGCGCTGGAGCTGCTGCGGCAGGCGGGGGCACTCGCTACCACCAGTGCCAACGTCCACGGGGACGCTCCAGTGACGAGTGCCGAGGCGGCGGTGGCCGCCCTGCCCGGCCTGGATGGCGCGCTTGCTGACCCTCATCCATCGCAGGCAACCGGGGAGGCCTCATCTATACTCGACCTCAGCCGGGACCCGCCGGTCCTGGTGCGGCAGGGCAGGCTGGGCCCGAGCGAACTCGGACTGCCGGTCCCGGGGGCACGGAGCTAGGAATTTGGTGATTGCAACCGGCAAGCGCACAGCCCTCCAAGAGGCCGATCCGGACCTGGCCGCGCTGCTCGATCGCGAGCTGCACCGGCAGCAGCAGACCCTGGAGCTGATCCCCTCCGAGAACGTGGCCAGCCCGGCGGTGCTACAGGCGGTGGGTTCCTGGCTCACCAACAAGTACGCCGAGGGGACTCCAGGCAAGCGCTACTACGGCGGCTGCGAGGTCGTGGACGAGCTGGAGCGGCTCTGCCAGGCCAGGGCCTGCGAGCTGTTCGGCGCCGAGCACGCCAACGTCCAGCCCCACTGCGGCAGCACCGCCAACGCCGCCGCCTACATGGCCTTCTGCCAGCCCGGCGACACGCTCTTGGGTATGGATCTGAGCCACGGTGGCCACCTGACGCACGGCTCCCCGGTGAGCTTCAGCGGCATCGTCTACCGAGCCGAGCACTACGGGGTCAACCGCGAGACCGAGCAGTTGGACTACGACCAGCTGCGCCAGCGGGTGCTCGAGGTGCAGCCAGCGATCCTGGTGGTGGGGGCAAGCGCCTACCCGCGCGTCTTCGACTTCCCCCGGACCCGGGAGATCGCCAACGAGGCGGGCTGCCGGCTGGTGGTGGACATGGCGCACTTCGCCGGCCTGGTGGCGGGCGGCGCCCACCCCAGCCCCGTCCCCTATGCCGACGCCGTCACCCTGACCACCCACAAGACCCTGCGCGGACCCTGGGGCGGCATGGTGCTGTGCCCCGAGGAACACGCCAAGGCGATCGACAAGGCGGTTTTCCCTGGCGTTCAGGGTGGCCCGCTGCTGCACGCCATCGCCGGCAAGGCGGTGGCGCTGCACGCCTGGGGTCAGCCGGAGATGAAGGACTACGCGCAGCGGGTGGTGGGCAATGCCCGCCAGCTGGCCCAGGGGCTTTTGGACCGGGGATTGCGGCTGGTCAGCGGCGGCACCGACAACCACCTGATGCTGATCGACCTGCGGCCGCTCGGGCGCAAGGGCCGCGAGGTGCAGGACGCCTTCGACCAGGTCCACATCACTGTCAACCGCAACTCAATTCCGTTCGATGAGGCCAGCAAGTTCAATCCCAGCGGAATCCGGCTGGGCACCCCGGCGGTGACCACCCGGGGCATGGGTCTGGCCGAGATGGACGAGATCGCCGAGCTGATCAGCCGGATGATCGAGGGTCTCGACGACCCCTCGGTACGGCGCGAGGTGGCGGGTCGGGCGGCGGCGCTCTGCGAGGCATTCCCACTTCCCTACGCTTGATGTAGAGGTCCCAGTTGCCGACACCGCAGCATCACTTCCTGATTGCGGTCCCGATCATGGTCCTGGCGGCGGCGGTAACGATGCTGGCCGTGCCCGTCAGCCGCTGGCTCAGCGTGAAGCTGGGCGCGGTGGACCAGCCCGGCGGCCGCCACATCCACGCCCGCGCCACCGGGCGTCTGGGCGGGCTAGCGATCATGGCCGGCTTCGTGGTCGCGGTGGCCGTATTCGGCCGCAGCATCCGCATCTGGCCAGAAATGGTGGCGATCACCCTGGCGGTGGGCGGGCTGCTCGCCGCCGACGACATCCTGGGCCTGCGCTTTTGGACCAAGTTGGTGATCCAGATCATCTGCTCGCTGCTGGTGGCGTGGTCCTTCGGCATCACCATCACCTCGGTGCATCTGCCTGGGCTGGCCATCGTGCTGGGTTGGGCGGCGGTCCCGGTCACGGTGGTCTGGCTGGTGGGGATGCAGAACTCCATCAACCTCCTGGACGGGGTGGACGGCCTCGCCGCCGGGGTGGTGGCGATCGTGGGCGGGGTGCTCTATCTGGCGGCGGTCAACCGTCTCGGAATCAGCCCGCACCAGGGCGACGTGATCCTGCTGTCGGCGGCACTGATCGGCTGCTGCCTGGGCTTCCTCGTCTTCAACTTCGCCCCGGCGCGCATCTTCATGGGCGACTCGGGCAGCCACGTGCTCGGGATGCTGGTGGGGCTGATCACCGTGCTGGGGGTGGCCAAGGTGACGGTCGCCCTGGCTCTCTTCGTCCCCGTCCTGGCCTTGGCCCTGCCCATCGGCGACACCGCGTTCGCCATCTGGCGCCGGCGCCGGGCCGGGGGGCGCATCGCCCAGGCGGATGCTCGCCACCTGCACCACCGCCTGCTGGCGATGGGACTGAGCGCCCGGGAGACGTCGGTGACCTTCTACCTGATCACCGCCATCCTGGGCTGCGTCGGGCTGGCCATCTTCGGCCACCACCGCATCCTGGCGGTGGCGCTGGGGCTCTTCGTGCTGGCATTGGTGCTCGTGCTCTGGCGTGCTTGGCGCCGGGGGGCCTTCGCGGTGCACCGCCGGCGGGAGAGCGCCGGCTTGGACCCTCCGAGACCGTGAGGCGGCGGCTGTGAGCGACGAGCTCCTGGAGATGGAGGGCGGGGTGCCGCTTCGGGGCGAGGTGACCGTCAGCGGCAGCAAGAACGCCGCCCTGCCGCAGATGGCAGCGGCACTGCTGGCGGACGGACCGCTGCGGCTGGGCAACCTGCCGGGCATCGAGGACGTCGAGACCATGGCCCGCCTGCTGCGAGGTCTCGGTGTCAAGGTGGACCGGGCGGACGGCTGGGCCGAGCTGGACGCCCGGCAGCTGACCTCTGTGGAGCCGGATCCGGAGACGGCCAAGCGAATGCGGGCTTCGCTGCTTCTCTTGGGCCCTCTGGTGGCCTCCCGAGGTGAGGCGCGCGTGCCGATGCCGGGCGGTGACGACATCGGCATGCGCCGGGTCGAGCAGCACCTCGAGGGCCTGCGGGCGATGGGGGCCGACGTGGTGGAGGAGGAGACCACGATCCGAGCTCGGGCCACCCGGCTGCGCGGGGCCCACATCCAGTTGGACATGCCGACGGTCACCGGCACCGAGAACCTCATGATGGCCGCTGCCCGGGCCGACGGGATCACGGTCATCTCCAACGCCGCCCGGGAGCCGCACGTGGTCGACCTGGCGCTGTGCCTTCAGGCCATGGGGGCGCGGATCTGGGGAGCCGGCGGCGACCGGATCGTCATCGAGGGCGTGGAGCGGCTGCACCCGGGAATGCACCGCGTGCGTGCCGACTACATCGAGGCCGGCACCTTCGCGATGGCGGTGGCTGCCACCGGCGGCGACGT
Organism: Candidatus Dormibacteria bacterium; assembly: GCA_046703825.1. Classification (GTDB taxonomy): domain Bacteria; phylum Chloroflexota; class Dormibacteria; order Aeolococcales; family Bog-877; genus JBJKSO01. The sequence continues at coordinate 1,607 of JBJKSO010000099.1, read as the reverse complement.
CGTCATCGACCGGCTGTTCTGTGAGGACCTGGGCCACGTGGTGCGCAAGCTGCGCTGGGCCGGCTGCGAGGTGGAGGAGGGGGCCAGCTGGATGCGCGTCACCCGCGCCGGCGGCCTGCGCTCTGTGGACATGACCACCTGGCCCCACCCCGGCTTCGCCACCGATCTGCAGGCTCAGTACGTGGCGCTGATGACCCAGGCGCAGGGGGTCAGCACCGTGTCCGAGGCGCTCTTCGAGAACCGGTTCCGCCACGTCGAGGAGCTCTGGCGGCTGGGGGCCCGCATCGAGCTGTTCGGGCGCAGCGCGATCGTGCGCGGTTCGGTGCCGCTGCAAGGGGCGGAACTCTCGATCTCCGACATCCGCTCCGGGGCAGCGTTGGTCATCGCCGGCATGTGCGCCGAGGGCACCACGACCTGCAGCAACGTCCACCACCTGGACCGCGGCTACGAGAACCTGGTGGGCAAGCTGGCCGGCCTCGGGGCCAGGCTCCGGCGGCTCCGGCCGGAGCCTGCCGCGCTTTCGGGCTAGGCGTGGCGTCCCGCCGCTTCGGCGTCGAGCTCTCGTGCGACCGCGTCGCGGTCTGGGCCCGCGGCGACGGGATGCTCCTGGAGGAGCCGGCGGTGATCCGCCGATCTGCTCCCGGCTCGCAGCGGGGCACTAGCTTCGGCACCGCCGCCCTGGAGCAGGCAGGTGCCACCGGCCGCCACCTCAGCTGGCCGATGGGGGTGGACGAGCTGGCGGATCCCGAGGGCGCCGGCGAGCTGCTGCGCCTGCTGATCACGCGGGTGGTCGGCCGCCTGCTCTTTTCCCGGCACGAGCTGATGGTGGGGGTTCCGGCTGGGCTCTCGACCGCCGGGCGCCGGGTGCTGCTGGAGGCGGCGCTGGGTTCCGGGGCCCGGATGGCCCACATGATGGACCTCCCGCTGGCGGCGGCTCTGGGGTCGGGCCAGCCGGTGGGGGCGTGGATCCCCGTGCCCATCCTGCTACTCAGCTCCCGCTCGGCCGAGGCGGCGGTGGTGTGCCACGAGGGGCTGCTTGCCCACCGCGCCCTGGCCGTGCCTGGGGGGGGCGCCAGCTGGGAGCGCGAGCCGCTCTCGGCGGAGCTGGCATCGTTGCTGGCGGAGCTGCTGGCGGAGTTGCCCGAGGGGGTGCGGGCGGCCGCCCGGGACCGCGGCTGGGTGCTGGCCGGCCGCAGCCTGGAGCTGCCCCGACTGGCCCGGCTGATCAGCGGGAGCACCGCCATGGCGGCGACGGTGGTGGCCGATCCCGCCCACTGCGCCGTCAAGGGCACCGAGGTGGCTCTGGGGCGGATCGAGGCCCTCGGGAGCCACGGGCTCCTCTACCTGCGCTGACTCACCTCGAGCAACTCCTGGGCCAAGACCCGGCGATGGAGCGCGGCGGACCGCTCCCAGCTGTAACGCCCGGCCCGCTGCAGCCCCAGCCCGCGCAGGTGGGTGCGCAGCGGTTCGTCCCGCCGCAGGCGGCGCAGCTGCTCTACCCATGCTTGCCGGTCGGCAGGCTCAACCAGTAGCGCGGCGCCCTCGGCCACCTCCTGGACCCCACCGACGCCGGTGCCCAGCACGGGCGCCCCGCTGGCCATCGGCTC
>JBJKSO010000098.1:0-9527 GCA_046703825.1 Candidatus Dormibacteria bacterium | reverse complement strand
GGCCGCGGACGCCGGCCATCTCGAGGGGGGAGCCGCGGGAATGCGCACGTGGCTCGAGAGCTGCATCAGCAACCTGTCCGAGCCGGCGGAGCGGGCGGCGAACTCCCTGAGCAATTGCCGCGCTGCTCTCTGCGCCGGTTCCCGGGCGGACGCCATCGGTGCCCACGAGCTGGCCCTCAAGCTCGCCGAGGGCTGCCGCCTGCCGGCTGCGGGCTACCCGCTGGAGACGGTGCTGCACGGTGGTCTGGCCGGCCACGAGAGCAGCGACGTTCTGATCCTGCTGGTGACCGACCCCCGGTCCGGGGGCCGCCGGCTGGGGCGGTGCCACCAGGTGCTGGCGGCGGCTCGGGCCATCGGCATGGCCACCTTGGTGATCGCCGCCAGCTGGGTGCCCGCGAGCTTCGGTGCGGAGCTGGTCAGCGCCGGCCGGCTCACTTTGCCGGCGGCGGGATCGGTGAGCGGTCCGCTGCCGTCGCTGGCCGGGGGCGCCATCGCCCTCCAGCAGCTCGCGGCCGCCCTGGCCACGGCGCGCGGGACCAACCCCGACCGGATCCGGCGTGAGCAGCCGGCCTACGCCAGCGCCGCCGAGGCCGGGAGCTCAACCTACCTCGAGGCATACGAGTGAGCGGTCGGGGGCGGGCGCAACCCCTCTCGCCAGCGCCCGGCTAGCCGAATCGGCCCGCCAGCCAGCTGTGGATCTGGGGCAGACGCCGGAACAGCACCCCCAGGTGGCCCAGGCCCGGTTCCAGGTGGAGTTCGGCGCCGCGGATGCGCCCGGCCAGCCACGAGGCGTGGGCGCTGGGCACCATGGGATCCTCGGTCCCCTGCCACAGCTGGGTGGGGACCGTGATCTGGGCGGGATCGAACCCCCACCCGCCTACCAGCGCCAAGTCGTCGTCCACGGCCCCCCAGGGGCTGCCCAGCCCGCGCAGGACCCACCGGGCCAGGAAGTCGCCGCCGGGTCCCTGCAAGATGGCGCGGTCCTGAGAGGACAGCCGCGAGCCGAGCCCGCGGGCCAGAGAGTCCCGGGTCGGTTGGCCGGCCGCCTCCAGCAGCGGCGCCAGCGAGCCCAGGAGGGCGGGGAAGTCGGCCGACCCAGCGGCGGCGAGCTCGGCCGAGCGGTCTTGGTCCACCCCCCGGCACCAGTCGAGGGCGTTGGCTGCACGCGGGGCCGGCCCGGAGATCACGCTGGCGGCGACCACCCCGGGAAGCAGCGCAGCACAGGCCAGAGCGTGAGGACCTCCGCCGCCAAAGCCCCAGGTGGCGAAGCGGTCGATCCCGAGCCGCTGTAACACCTCTGCGGTGTCGAACGCGATCTGCGCCACCGCGCGGCCGGCCCGCCTGGTCGATTTCCCGTACCCCGGGCGGCAGAAAGTGACCAGCCGCAGGCCCTGCTGACTCGCCTCCTGCTCCCATGACCAGTCCAGCAGGGCGCACCCGGGAGCACCGTGGTGGATCACGATCGGAAGTCCCCCGGGATCGCCGCCCACCAACAGGTCGAGCTGGCGTCCGTCCGCAAGGGCGATGGTCGTCTGCCTCAGCATGGCTCCCCGCTTCGAAGGTCAGCTCATAGTCAACTCAACGCACCTGAGCAGCGCCTGAGTCAGACTCCCGTTGCACGCTGCAGGGTTGGGGTCGGCACTCCAGGCTCGAGCCAAGCCAGACCCCGCATCCGGGAAGTGCCGCGCCCACCACGGTAAGTTGTCCCGCCCGCCGAGCCCGCCAGCGTGCGGGAGGCCCAGACCCGCCTCGGGACGCGGAAATGTGGAAACCACCCCTCCAGGGTGAGTGAAACGCCCCTATCGCGGGCCTCAGGTACCAGCGAGGCTGTGCTTGAAACAGCAGCGATTTAGGAGGATGGGCGATGCGCCAACTGGTGCGCCGGCAACCGGTCCGCGACCTGGAAGGCATGCTCGGCGATTTGGAGCGCTGGCTGACCTTCACGCCGGGAAGATTCATCGGCCGGGCCAAGCCGGAGTGGTTTGCCCCGCCGTGCGAGGTGGTGGAGAAGGACGGCGAGGTGCTGCTCCGCTTGGACGCGCCCGGCGTGGACGCCGCCAAGGACCTCGAGGTGAAGGTGGACGGCGACGTCCTCAGCGTGAGCGGCGAGCGCCGCCAGACCGCCGAGGATGCTTCGGACAAGGGCAGCTACCGGGAGGTGAGCTACGGCCGCTTCGAGCGCTCGCTGACCCTGCCCGAGGGGACCGACGTCGAACACATCAGCGCCCGCTACGAGCGGGGCGTGCTCGAGATCTCACTGCCGGTAGCGCAGCGGGCGGACGCTGCGAGCAAGAAGATCGAGGTGGCTTCGAGCGAGAGCGCCGAGAAAACCCCGGTCGGGACGGTGGCCTGAGCGCCGGATCCGGAGAGCGAGGGCGGGCCCGGCACCCCTCGGCGTTGGGGTGGCCGGGTCCCGCGTCAGGGGCGTGAAGCTAGGAGCAGGCAGACCCGGTTCAGACTCGGATCCCGGGGGGTGCCCGGGAGTAGTCTCGGGGCATGCCTGAGGCAAGCGCCGGGGCTCCCGCCGTCAAGCCGGAGGTGCTTTCCCCGGCGGAGTTGGCAACCCTGGACGCCTACTGGCGCGCCGCCAACTATCTGTCGGTCGGGCAGATCTACCTGCTCGACAACCCGCTCCTGCGCGAGCGCCTCCTCCCCGAGCACATCAAGCCCCGGCTCCTGGGGCATTGGGGCACCACCCCGGGGCTGAACTTCATCTGGGCCCACCTCAACCGGGCCATCCGGGCCTGGGATCTGAACGCCCTCTACGTGACCGGACCGGGGCACGGCGGCCCGGGGGTGGTGGCCAATGCCTACCTGGAGGGCACCTACAGCGAACTCTTTCCCCACGTTGGCCGCGACCTGGCCGGGCTCCGTCAGCTCTTTCGCCAGTTCTCCTTCCCGGGGGGCATCCCGAGCCATGCTGCCCCGGAGACGCCCGGCTCAATAAATGAGGGCGGCGAGCTGGGCTACTCCCTGGCGCACGCCTATGGGGCGGCCTTCGACAACCCGGATCTGCTGGTCTGCTGCGTCATCGGCGACGGCGAGGCGGAGACCGGCCCGCTGGCGACCAGCTGGCACTCGAACAAGTTCTTGAATCCGCTCAGCGACGGTGCAGTGCTGCCCATCCTCCACCTGAACGGCTACAAGATCGCCAATCCAACCGTGCTCGCCCGCATCCCGGACCAAGAGCTGGAGGACCTGCTTTCCGGCTACGGCTATCGGGTCCACCTGGTGGCCGGCGCGGACCCGGCGCGGATGCACCAGAAGATGGCGGCCGCGCTGGACCTGGCGGTGGAGGGGATCAGCCAGATTCAGCTCCGCGCCCGCCGGCAGGGGATGGTGGAGCGGCCGCGCTGGCCCATGATCGTGCTGCGCACGCCCAAGGGCTGGACCGGGCCCAAGGAGGTGGACGGGCTCAAGGTCGAGGGGACCTTCAGAGCCCATCAGGTGCCGCTGGCCGAGGTGCGCACCAACCCCGACCACCTGGCTCAGCTGGTGGAGTGGATGAAGAGCTACCGCCCCGAAGAGCTCTTCGACGAACAGGGGGGTCTGGTCCAGGCGCTGGCCGAGCTCCCGCCCAAGGCGCACCGGCGAATGAGCGCCAACCCGCACGCGAACGGCGGGCTACTGCTCAAGGACCTGGCGCTGCCCGACTTTCGCGACTACGCGGTGCCGGTGAGCACCCCCGGCGCGCAACTGGCCGAGGCCACCCAGATCCTGGGCCAGTTCCTGCGCGATGTGATCAGCGCCAACCCCGACCGATTCCGGCTCTTCGGTCCCGACGAGACCGCCTCCAACCGGCTCTCGGCCGTCTTCGAGGTCACCGATCGTGCCTTCGACGGGGTGCGCCGCGACGACGACGACCACCTCGACCCCCAGGGCCGGGTGATGGAGGTGCTCTCGGAGCACATCTGCCAGGGCTGGCTGGAGGGGTACCTGCTCACCGGAAGGCACGGCCTCTTCAACTGCTACGAGGCGTTCATCCACATCGTCGACTCGATGTTCAACCAGCACGCCAAGTGGCTCAAGGTGACACGCGACATCCCCTGGCGCCGCCCGATCGCGTCGCTCAACTACCTGCTCTCCTCGCACGTTTGGCGCCAGGACCACAACGGCTTCTCCCACCAGGACCCTGGGTTCATCGATCACGTGGTCAACAAGAAGGCGGAGGTGGTGCGGGTCTACCTGCCCCCCGACGCCAACTGCCTGCTGTCGGTGGCCGACCACTGCCTGCGCTCCAAGAACTACGTCAACGTGATCGTGGCGGGAAAACAGCCGGAGCCGACCTGGCTCAGCATGGAAGAGGCAGTGATGCACTGCACCCGGGGGCTGGGAATCTTCGAGTGGGCCAGCAACGACCTGGGCCGCGAACCCGACGTGGTCATGGCCTGCTGCGGGGATGTGCCCACGCTGGAGACCCTGGCAGCGGTGGAGCTGCTGCATCAGCACCTGCCGCAGCTGTTGGTGCGGGTGGTGAACGTCGTCGACCTGATGCGACTGCAACCCGACCGCGAGCATCCGCACGGGATGTCGGACGCCGAGTTCGACGCACTCTTCACCACGGACCGGCCGGTGGTGTTCGCGTACCACGGCTACCCCTGGCTGATCCATCGCCTCACCTACCGGCGCCGCAACCACGCCAACCTGCATGTCCGCGGCTACAAGGAGGAGGGCACCACCACCACCCCGTTCGACATGGTGATGCTCAACGACCTTGACCGCTTCCACCTTGTGATGGACGTGGTCGATCGCGTGCCCGGGCTGGCCAGCAAGGCCGGCCACCTGCGGCAGGAGATGGAGGACCGCAGAGTGCAAGCCCGCCGTTTCACCAGGGAGCACGGTGAGGATCCTCCCGAGATCCACGATTGGTCCTGGGGAGGGTCGCAGCCCCCTCGATGACGCGCATCCTCGTCGTCAACGCTGGTTCCAGCAGCCTCAAGCTTCGGGTGCTCGACCAGGACGGCGCCGTCCAGTTCGCCAAGGACCTGCCTAACCTCGCCCCCGAGCCGGACCCGCCCCGGCTGTGGGAGGAGGTGGCGGCGGCGGGCCAGCTGGACGCCCAGGGGCACCGGATCGTCCATGGGGGCAGCGAGTTCACCTCGCCGGTGCTGGTCGACGACTCCGTCCTCCGCCGCCTCTGGGCCCTGGCGGACCTGGCGCCGCTGCACCAGCCGCCTGCGCTCCGGGCTTTGGGGGCACTCAGGGAGCGGCTGCCCGGTGTGCCGGCAGTGGCCAGCTTCGACACCGCCTTCCACGCGAGTCTGCCCGCCGAGGCCGCCACCTACGCCCTGCCCAAGTCCTGGCGCGAGCGCTTCGCGCTGCGCCGCTACGGTTTCCACGGGCTGTCGCACGCGTACGCGGCGCGGCGGGCCGGCGAAATTCTGGGACGCCCCCTGGCCGAGCTGCGGCTGGTCACCTGCCACCTGGGCGCCGGGGCCTCCCTGGCCGCGGTCCGAGCCGGGGTCTCGGTAGATACCACCATGGGCTTCACCCCGCTCGAGGGACTGGTGATGGCGACCCGGGCGGGCAGCCTCGACCCGGGGCTCGTGCTCTGGCTGGAGGAGCACGTGGGCACGCCCGCCGCCGAGCTCGCCTCAACCTTAGAGCACCGCTCGGGGCTGCTGGGCCTGGCCGGGTCGGCCCGCATGCAGGAGGTCCTGAGCCGGGCTCGGGACGGCAACGGCGACGCCCAGCTGGGGCTGGACGTCTACCTGCACCGCCTGCGCGGCCTGATCGCCTGCATGGCGGCGGCCATGGACGGCCTGGACGCGCTCGTGTTCACAGGTGGAGTCGGCGAGAACTCGCCCGAGATTCGCCACCTCGCCTGCGCCGGCCTGGGGTTCTTGGGGGTCACCATCGACCGGGGCCGCAATTGCAGCGCCGGCGGTGACCGCCAGATCGGCTCCGCGGCCGCCAGGGTGGCCACCCTGGTGGTGGCGGCGCGCGAAGACCTGCAGATCCTCCAGGAGGTCCAGGCGGTGCTGGATGGGGGGCGGCACCCGCGCCCCGACGGCTGAACGTGCCCGACCGGAGCGGGCCAGCGGGTATCGGGCACGACCCGGGCTGGTCACGACTGCTGGGCGGGGCCGCCGCCGTTGCGGCGTTGGCGGTGGTCGCCCACCCCGACGATGAGAGCTTTGGCCTGGGCGCCGTCATCTCCCAGCTGGTGGACTTGGGCGCCAGGGTGGATCTGCTCTGCTTCACCGCCGGTGAGGCGAGCACGCTGGGCAGCTCGCCCGGACTGGCTGCGGTGCGCAGCCGCGAGCTGAAGGCGGCGGGAGACGTTCTAGGGCTGAGCCGGGTGCGACTCTGCGGTTTTCCCGACGGCGGCCTGGCGCAGACGGAGCCGGCCGCTCTGGACGATGAGGTCGAGCGGGTGCGCGATGGCGCATCCCTCCTGGTCGCCTTCGAGCCCCGGGGGGTCAGCGGCCATCCGGATCATGTGGCCGCGACCGCCGCGGCCCTCCGCAGCGCCGACCGCCACCGACTCCCGGTCCTGGAGTGGGGCATCTCCGGCGAGGTGGCCGAGAAGCTCAACCGGGAGTTCGGAACCAACTTCTCCGGGTTCGCGCCCGGAACTGGCGCCCTGGCGCTGCACGTGGACCGTGCCCGCCAGCGGCAGGCCATCCGCCGCCACCGCACTCAGAGCCGCAGCAACCCGGTGCTAGCCCGCCGGCTACACCTCCAAGGGGAGTTGGAGGTGCTGCGCCGGCGGGAGCCCCACCCTCTAGGGTGAACGCCCAGTGGGGAGGCGCTGGGCGCCTTCGAGCCCAGCGCCGAGACCGGCTAGGAGGTGACGGTCACGACGCCGCTCATGAAGCCGGGCTCCGCCATGGCGCCGCCGAATCCGTTTGGGCCGGAGCCGCAGGGATCGAAGCACTGCCAGTGATAGCTGCCCGCCTTGGGGATGTCGATGGTGAAGCTGGTCCGGGAGTGCCCGGCGATGGGGACGTTGATGCCCAGGCTCGGAATGGTGAAGGTGTGGCCGACGGCTTCAGGGCTGATCGCCTTCAGGTTTTGGGGCTTGCCCGTGACCTGGTTGGGGAGAGTGGCGCTGATCGGGGTCACGCTCATCACGCCCCCGGCCACCCCGGTGACCTTGGAGTGGCTCGCCAGCGATGGCGGCAGCGGGGTGTTCCCGTCCATATCGGTCACGGTTATGGTCACCGGCTGGTTGGCGGGAATGCTGAAGCTGGAGGGGACGTAGGCCGGTTCGTTTCCCTGCGCACCGGCGTTGGTGACGATGGCCAGATCGACCTGGTTCGCACCGGTGCTGGCCGCCTGGGCCGCCGGCGTCTGCAGCCTGGTGAATCCCGGCGCTCCGACTACGAACAGCGCGGCCACCGTGACCGCAGCCACCACCAAGGCGGCGCAGGCTGCCAAGAGCCCCCACGTGCCCAGCCGTCCCTCCTGCTCCCGAAGCTCCGAGGTCCCGCGGGCGCCTTCGATGCCTGCCACCGCACATCCTCCAAGATCCTGTTGACCAGCTATCTCCGAGGCTAGGCACGGGCAAAGACGGCGACCAGAGTCGTTGGACCCAAAGCCCGGGTCCGGTCGTCCTCAGCTGGCGGGGAGAACTAGGAGCCGGGCGGGCTCAGGGCCAGCGCGACTGCTCCTGGCGCTCGCGGCGACGGGCCATGTAGGCAGCCGCCTCGGCCCGGCGGGAGAGCCCCAACTTCATGAGGATGTTGGAGACGTAGTTCTTGACCGTCTTCTCCGCCAAGAACACCCGCTCGCCGATCTGGCGGTTGGTCAGACCCTCCGCGACCAGGTTCAGGACCTTGCGCTCCTGCGGGGTCAGGTCCTCGATGGCCTCGTTGCCGTCGGGGGCATCCCCTCGCAGGCGGGCAAGCACCCTGGCGGTCACCGCCGGGTCGAGCAGCGATTGACCGTCGGCCACCCGGCGGATGGCCTCGATCAGGTCGCGGCTGCGGACCTGCTTCAGCACGTAGCCGGCGGCCCCAGCCATGATCGAGCTGAAGAGGGCCTGGTCGTCGGCGTAGGCCGTAAGCATCAACACCTGAACGTCCGCATGCGCCGACCTGATGTCCCGGCAGGCCTCAATCCCGGAGCGGCCGGGTAGGCGAACGTCCATGAGCACGACGTTGGGATGCATGGCGTCGACAACCTTGAGCACGGAGTCGGCGTCACCTGCCTCGCCCACGAGCTCGCAGCCATCACTCTCCTCGAGCAGACTGCTCAGACCTCGGCGTACCAACTCGTGGTCGTCGCACAGCACGACGCGCACCTTTCCGCTTTCCGTCATCGCGGCCCACTGTACAACCCGCAACCGCCGGAATCGGCGCGCTGTCACCGCCGGCCCGGTTATGCACCGAGTCCCGTAAAGCTCGTGACCTTTGACTCTGGGTGGGCAGGCTGGCGCTTGCTAGATTGCCCACCGTTATCGGACTTGGAGTGGGCGCCACTTGTTCCTTCACGACTTCTGCTACGTCGACCTTCCGGTCGCCAAGGTCTGCCGGCAACTCGGCAACCAGCCGGAGGCCTGGCTGTCCGAGCTGGCCGGCGATGCGGTGCGACAAATGGCGTCGCTGGGCGGGGCGGATTCCGTGGCGCCGGCGCCGGACGGGCATGTAGAGACTGGACCGCTGCGCTGCCGCGGAGAGACCGTCGCGCTCGCGCTGGTCTGGGTGGCGCCGGCCGGTGACCAGCAGGCGCCGAGGATCGCGGCCGACCTCGAGGTGGCTCCCGTCGCCGGAGAGCGCAGCCAGCTGACCCTGCTCGGACGCTACGAACCCCTCGGCCCCGCGGACCGGCCCGCGGGCTCGTCCGCCCACCGCCACCTGGAGGCGACCGCCCGGGTGTTCCTCAATCTAGTGGCGGAGCGGTTGGCGGCTGAGCCCGACCTGCCGGCGCTCTAGGCCCCTTTTTGGGTTGCGGCTCAATCCGCGGCGGCAATGCCTATCCTGGCGGCACCGTGGATCAGGACCAGAGGGCGTACCGGCTCGCCGAGGCTGCCGCCGTCCTCTCCGCGGAGCTTTCGCTGCCGAACCTTCTGCAGCGGATCGTGGAGCTGGCGGCGGAGCTCACCTCCGCTCGCTACGGTGCGCTGGGAGTGCTGTCCCCGGGCGCAACCGGCATCGCCGAATTCATCACCACCGGCGTCTCCGAGGAGACGCGCCAGTCGATCGGCCGCCCACCGGCGCTGCGCGGTCTGCTGGGCGCTTTGGTGGCGGGCCGGCGGCCGCTGCGCGTCGCCAACATCGCCGATGACCCGCGGTCGACCGGCTTTCCGCCCCACCATCCGCCGATGCGTTCTTTCTTGGGCGCGCCGCTGATCGCCCGCGGATCAGTCTTCGGCAACATCTACCTCACGGAAAAGCAGGGCGCCACCGAGTTCGGCGTCGACGACGAGCAGACGCTGGTGGTGTTGGCGGCCCAGGCCGGGGTGGCGGTGTAGAACGCCCGCCTCTACGTGGAGATGGTGGTGCGGGTGGGCTGGCTCGAGGCGGTGCGCCTGGTCAGCGCCGCCGGGCTGGCGGGCCCGGCGCCGCTTGAGCTGCTGCGGC
>JBJKSO010000097.1:0-12811 GCA_046703825.1 Candidatus Dormibacteria bacterium | reverse complement strand
GAATTGAGCTGTAAAGGGGGATCGGCCAGCGCTGGCTGCCGAAGACCTTGCGAACCGCCTCCTTGGCGGCCCAGCGCGCCGCGAGCCGCTCTGGGCGGCCGCGGCAGTACTCGGCCTCCTGCGGGCTGAAGTACTTGGTCAGGAACTCGGGCCGTCGCTCGACCAGACGCGCCACCCGTTCGACGGAGCTGACGTCGATACCGACCGCCACCGATCCCGCGCGCCCCGCGGCCAGCCGGCCCAGCCAAGAGTCAGTCGGGATGGGACTTGCGCCTCCTCGTGTCGGGCAACCGCGGGTGGGACGGGCGCCCTCACTCCACCGTAACAGACTTGGCCAGGTTCCTAGGTCGGTCGACGTCGAGGCCCCGCGCCCGGGCGGCGTGGTAGGCCAGCAGTTGAGCTACCACCACGTTGACCAGCGGCGAGACCATCTCCGCCAGCCGCGGCACGGCGACCACATGGTCGGCCACCCCGTCCAGCGAGGTATCGCCGTCGCTGACGATCGCCACTACCGGGCTCCGGCGGGCACGCACCTCCTCAATGTTGGTGCGGACCTTCTCGCGGGTGGCGGACTCGGTGGCGAAAGCCACCACTGGCATCCGGTCATCGAGCAACGCGATCGGCCCGTGCTTGAGCTCCCCAGCGGGGTAGGCCTCCGCATGGAGGTAGGACACCTCCTTCAGCTTGAGGGCTGCCTCCATCGCGGTCGGGTAGCCGTAGCCGCGGCCCAGAAAGAGGGCGCCCTGATGCTTGGCCAGCCAACCACCTAGCCCCTCGAGCGAATCCGACCGCACCAGCAGCCGCCGCTGCGCCGCTGGGGCGGAGCGCAGCGAGGTGGCGAGTTCCGCCAGCTCCGCCCGACCCGTCTCGCCGCGCAATTCGGCAAGGTACATGGCCAGCAGCAGCCCGCAGGCCACCTGGTTCACCAGCGTTTTGGTCGCCACCACGCAGATCTCAGGACCCGCGTGCAGGTTGAGGACAGCATCGGCTTCAAGCGAGAGCGTGCTGCCGACTACGTTGGTCAGGGCCAGCACCAGGTCGCCGCGGCCCTGGGCAAGTCGCATGGCGGCCAGGGTGTCGGCGGTCTCGCCGGACTGGGAGATGGCCACGAAGAGGGTGTCGCCGTTCGAGCGGCTGGGACGGTAGCGCCACTCGGAGGAGACCTCGACCGCCACCGGCAAGCCGGTGAGGTCCTCCACGGCATATTTGCTGAGCAGGCCCGCGAAGTAAGCGGTGCCGGCGCCGACGATCTGCACGCGGCGCACCCTGGCCAGCCGCTCGGGATCCAAGTTCCAGTCAGAGACGTCCACCCGGCCGTCGGCCAGCAGCCGCCCGCGCAGCGCGTTCTCCAACGCCGCCGGCTGCTCGTTGATCTCCTTGAGCATGAAGTTGTCGTAGCCGTCACGCTCGGCTTGAATCACGTCCCAGGCGACCCGCACCACCCGAGGCACGCTCTCCGCTCCAGTGGTGATCGAGCTCACCACCGGCCCCACCGGGCTCAGCACCGCCATGTCCCCTTCTCCCAACACCAGGGCCTGCTTGGTGTAGGGAATGATGGCCGTGATGTCGGAGCAGAGGAACCACTCGTTCTGGCCGACCCCGATCACAAGCGGTGCATTGCGCCGGGCTCCGATCATGGTGTCGGGGTCGGTGGAGCTCAAGATCACCACGGCGTAGGCGCCCCGCAGTCTCGAGAGCGCTGCGCGGCTGGCCGCCACCAGGTCTCCGGCGTAGTGCTGCTCGATCAGGTGCGGCAGTACCTCGGTGTCGGTTTCCGACCGGAACTCGTGACCCGCTGCCTCCAAGTCACGCTTGAGATCGGCGAAGTTCTCGATGATGCCGTTGTGGATGACGAAGAAGCGGCCGCTGCAGTCCTGGTGCGGATGACTGTTGATGAAGTTGGGCCGGCCATGGGTGGCCCAGCGGGTGTGACCCATGCCCACTTGACCGGGGATCTCCTCCTGGCCGATGCGATCCAGCAGCACGTCGACCTTGCCCGGGGCCTTGATCGTCCGCGGCTCACCATCTGGGGAGAGCACCACCAGCCCGGCTGAGTCGTACCCCCGGTACTCCAGCCGCTGCAGGCTCTCCAGGACCAGGGGACCTGCTTCACGCTGGCCGAGATAGCCGATGATCCCGCACATTCCCCTCAGGCTACCTCACGTTCCGGTGACGCCTCTAGGCCCAACGGCCGGCTGCGGCGCGAGGTTATGGCGTTGCCGACGGACTCGCGCTCGGCGTGGGGGTCGGCGAGGGCGAGACGGTGGGTGTCGGCGTGGGCGCGCTAACCGGGGCCACGAAGAACTGCACTCGGACCACGGTAGGGCTCACGGAGACCCCACTCGGCGGGTTGAGCGAAGTGGTGATCGTGGTGTTGGAGGTGAGGTGCGCGATGTTGATGGGCGTGGTCGCGATGCTGTCCATGCCGTTGACGGTTCCCGGGGGGCCCGTCACCGTGACCTTGTAGGGCGAGATCTGCCAGCCGGTGATGGTGTAGCCGCTAGGAGGCGCCCCGTTGCCCGACAGCGTCACCGAGACGGGCAGCAGTGCCGAGGTGTTGGTGGCCGAGAGCGCCACCGTGACGTTGACCTGCAGCGGATTCTGTAGCTGCACCAGCGCCATCTGGCTCGTAGTCAGGCCCTGCAGGTGCACCCGGGCGGGCATGGTGACCGAGGTGCGCAGGCCGGTCAGGTTCAGCTGAGCCACCGCCGACATGGTCTTGAACAGGCTCTCGGGGGCGCGCACCCGGACCGTGGGCGGGGAGATGGTGGTGCGCGATGCGTCCAGCGTGTAACCGGGCGCGGCCGGCTTAACTGTCTCCAACTGGACGCTTACGGCTCGGGTCACCACCCGGTCGACGGTCAGGAACACGTGGGTCGGCCACGACCAGAGCACCACGTTTTTGTCCGCGTTGGCGACCTTGAGCGGCAGTTCGTAGTGTCCCGGCTGCTTAATCTGGGAGAGGTCCACCCAGGCGGAGAGCTGCTTGCCCACCCCCTTCTGACGCACCGCGCTCTTGATCCCGGCGATGCTGATGGTCGCCTGGGGCGCGCCCGGCACCACCTCCAGGTGCGAGGCCAGCTGGTAGGTCTGCACCGGCAGGTCGAAGGAGCGCACCGCGGGCGGATTGCTGGCGTAAACCACCCCAACCCACATTCCCACGGCCACCAGGATCGCCATCAACTTGAGGCGGAAGTTGCGGAAGATGAAGGCAGGACGCGCCGTCACCTCACCCGCTCCACCGGCCGAGCATGGCCGCTGCGCGCGCTGCGCGGCAGCAGGCGCAGGCTCCGGCGGTGGCGCTCGTAAAGCGGCACCCGCAGAAACGCCCCCAGGCGGTTGGTCAAGGTGTCAGCACTCAACCCCCGGTGCAGTTCCCCACCCAGGGCGAGGCTGATCTGACCAGTTTCTTCGGAGACCACCACTACCGCGGCATCGATTGCCTGGCTCAACCCCATCGCCGCCCGATGCCGGGTACCGACTCGGCCCATGCGTCCAGTCTGTTCCGCCAGGGGCAACACGCACCCGGCGGCCAGCACCCGTCCGTCCCGGATCACCACCGCGCCGTCGTGCAGGGGCGACTTGTAGGTGAAGATGGTGACCAGAGTCTCGGCGCTGAGCAGGGCGTCCATGCGCACACCGGTGGCGGCGATCTCCTCAAGGCCGATGTCACCCTGGATGACCACGAGCGCACCAGTCTGCGTCTCGCTGAGCCGAACAGAAGCCCGCACAACCTCGTCCACCTCGCGCCTCAGCTCGGCCATGTCCTGGGCCAGCAGCCGGCCGCGCAGGCGCCCGAGCCGCCCCATCTGGTCCAAAGCACGACGGAGCTCGGGTTGGAAGAGCACGATGATGGCGATCACCAGCACCGGGCCGCCGTTGGTGTAAATGAACTTGAGGACCGGCAGGTCCAGGACGATGGCGAGCAGGCCCAGGGCGCCAATCACCAAGAGCCCCACCAGGAGCTGCACCGCCTGGGTGCCGCGGATGAAGACCAGCACCCAGTAGGCGATGAAGGCGATGATCACCACGTCGAGGATGTCCCGCCAGCTGACGGTCTGGACCAGGACCCTCAGGAAATCGCCGAGGTTGACGCCTGCGATCAGGTGCATGCGCTAGAGCGATCCGGGGGTTGTCAAGCCTCCACCCCGCCGTAGATGGCCAGAAGCAGGGCCAACTGCACCCAAAGGCGATTCCCGGCCTGCTCGAACACGACCGATTGGGGCCCGTCCAGCACCGCGTCGGTGATCTCCTCGCCCCGGTGCGCCGGCAGGCAGTGCATCACCTTGGCCCCCGCCGGCGCACGCCTGAGCAGGGACTCGTTGACCTGGTACGGACCGAAGTCCTGGCGTCGGTCCTCATGCTGTTCCTCTTGGCCCATGCTGGTCCAAACGTCAGTGTAGATAACCTCCGTCTGATTCAAGCCGCGATCGAGATCGCTCGTTACCAGCACACCGTCAAGATCCGGGCTGGCCCCGGGGGGGCGGGGCTCGTATCCAGCTGGGCCGACCACGCGCAGGTCGATCTCGGCCACCCGGGCCGCCTCGATCCAGGAGTTGCAGACGTTGTTCCCGTCGCCGATGAAGGTCACCCGCGCTCCCTCAAGATGGCCGACTTGCTCCTGGACGGTCATGCAGTCCGCCAGCACCTGGCAGGGGTGGCCCAGATCGGTCATGGCGTTGATCACCGGAGCCGCCATGTTCGCCGCCAGCCCGTGCAGGTCGCGGTCGGAAGGCACCCGGGCCACCAGCCCGTCGACGAAGCGGTCGAGAATACGGCCGACGTCGGCCACCGACTCCCTCCGGCCCATCTCGATCTCGCGGTCGAAGAGCGCGATCGGGTGGCCGCCAAGCCGGTGGATCGCGGCTTCAAAGGAGACCCGGGTGCGGTTGCTCGGGCGCAGGAAGATCAGAGCGACCGACCGCCGCGCCAAGGGGGTGCCGGGATCGTCGCCCGCCTTCAGCCGCCGAGCTAGGGCGATCAGCCCCTTGAGTTCGTCGAGCCGCAAGCTCGAGAGCGAGAGGAAGTCGCGACCGAGCAGCCCGCTAGCCAAGTTCACCTCATCGTCAGCTGGAACGTCACGTGGCCGAGGGCCAGTATATGAACTCGCCAGCGGCGAGCGACGAGCTAGCGCTTGGTGTACTGCGGCGCCTTGCGCGCCCGCTTGAGCCCGGGCTTCTTGCGTTCCTTCATCCGCGGGTCGCGAGTCATGAGCCCCGCCGCCTTCAAAGCCGGGCGCAGGCTCTCATCCAGCGCCGTGAGCGCGCGTGCCAATCCGTGCGCAACCGCCCCCGCCTGGCCGGAGACGCCTCCACCCTCGACCTTGATCGAGGCTCGCACGCGGTCGGCCGCCCCCGAGACCCGCAGCGGTCGCAGCGCCACCTCCTCCAGCTCGCGGCGGCCGAAGTGGCGCAGCGGCTCGCGATCGTTGATTAGGGTGGGGCCGGATCCGGGGTACAGGCGCACCCTGGCCACCGCGGTCTTGCGCCGGCCGGTGCCGTAGGCGTACTGGGTCTGGTCGTCACTCACAGCGTTATCACCTGTCCCTGATCTCCGAAAGTGATCGCCACCGGCTGCTGCGCCGCGTGGGGATGCTCCGGGCCAGCGTAGACCTTGAGCCGCCTGAGCTGCCGTCCACCCAGGGTGTTGTGCCCCAGCATCCCCCGCACCGCCTCGTGCAGCGGAAAGGTCGCGTCTCTGCTGATCGCCTCTTCAAAGGTCCGCTCCCGCCGACCGCCGGGATAGCCGCTGTAGCGGTCGTAGACCTTGTCGCGCATCTTGTTGCCCGTCACGTGGACCCGATCCGCGTTGACCACCACCACGAAATCCCCGCAGAGGCTGTGAGGGGTGTAGCTGCTGCGGTGCTTGCCCCGCAGCACCCGAGCCAGGTTGACCGCCAGCCGTCCCAGGGTCTGGTCCTTGGCATCGACCAGGTACCAGGCCGGGGCCTGCGTCAGCGCCGAGGCGACAAAAGTCCGCTGAACGTGTGTGCTGCTGCTCACCCTAAGCTCCCCGACGGGCTCCGATACTCCACCCGCCACTGGTGCAAGCCCCGCGCCGGCGCCATCGCAGCCACCTGGGCGGCCCGGGGCTGCTCCAGAAAGCCGACCAGCCGATCGGGCGACATCCGGCCCCTGCCCACCTCGACCAGAGCGCCGGCCAGCCGGCGCATCATCCCCCGCAGGAAGGCATCGGCGCGGACCTCGATGGTGAGCAGTACTCCCGAGGCTCGCAGTGAAAGCCGGTCGATCGTCCGCACGCTGTGACCGCCGGGCTGGGGGCTCGTGCCGAAGGCGCCGAAGTCGTGGCTGCCCAGCAGCAGAGCAGCGCCCCGGCGCATCGGCGCCAACTCCAAGGGCTGGCTCACGTCCCAGACGTACTGTCGGCCTACCGGCGCCTGACCGGCGCCGACTCGCACCAGGTAGCGGTAGGTGCGCCGCCAGGCGGCGAAGCGCGGATGGAATCCCGCCGGGGCCGACTCCACCCTGAGGACCCGGATGTCTTCCGGCAGCCGGGCGTTGGTGGCCGAGCGCAGCGTGTCAACGGGGTAGGGCCGGCTCAAAGTCATCGCGACCACCTGGCCGTGGGCGTGGACCCCGCGATCAGTGCGGCCGGCGGCGGTGAAGGCCACCGACTCGCCAGTCAGGCCGCCGAGCGCCGACCGCAGCTGGCCCTCCACCGTGGGAACACCGCCTTGGAACTGCCAGCCCCGGTAGGCGCTGCCGTCGTAGGTGAGCAGCATTCGGTAGGTAGAACCGCTCACTCCACCATCTCCACCACCACCACTGGGGCACCGTCTCCACCCCGGTTGCCCTTGGGCACGATCCGGGTGTAGCCGCCGGGGCGTTCCCGGTACCGCTCCAGGTACTGCCCAAACAGCTGGGCGGCCACTTCCTGCTTGTGGATCACGGCGGCGATCTGGCGGCGCGAGTGCAGATCGTCCGCCTTCGCCGAGGTCACCAGCCGATCCACCCAGCGCCGCAGCTCCTTGGCCTTGGCTTCGGTGGTCTCAATCCGACCATGCTCCAAAAGCGCGGTGGCCAGGTTGCGGGTGAGCGCCACGCGGTGGGCGGAGCTCCGCCCCAGCTTGCGCCCGGCCTTGCGATGTCTCATCGCGGATCAGCGGTCCCCGCTGACGAAGACGGTGTCGATCTCGTCTGGCGACACGAAACCCCGGGCCACCAGCTTCTCCTTGATCTCGTCCAGCGACTTCGAACCGAAGTTGCGCAGCGCCAGCAACTCCTCCACCCGCATTCCCAGAAGCTCGCCGATCTTGGTGATGTCGTTGGCCTTGAGACAGTTGAGCGCACGCACGCTGAGCTCCAGCTCCTCGACCGGGACCTCCGCCAGACGGCTCTTGAGATCGGTGGGGGGCGCGGCACCGTCGGTGGCCGCCGCCAGGCTGTCGCCGAAGGTGGCGAAGAGGTTCAGGTGCCGGATGTAGTACTGGGCGGCCCGGCTCACCGCCTCCACCGGGGCGATGGTGCCGTTGGTCCGCACCTCCAGCACCAGCTTCTCCCAGTCGGTGTCCTGCCCCACCCGGGTCTTCTCGACCAAGAAGTTGGCCTTTACCACCGGGGTGAAGAGCGCATCCACGGGAATGACCCCGATGGGCTGCCCCTCCTTCTTGTTGCGCTCCGCGGGCGAGTAGCCTCTGCCGATCTCGACGGTGAGGTCCATGCGCAGCCGGGCTTGGTCGCCATCCAAGGTGCAGATGTAGAGATCGGGGTTGGCGACCTCGACGTCGGCGTTGGGGCTGATGTCCGCCGCCGTCACCCGGCGCGAGCCCTGTACGTCCAGAGTGAGGTGGGCACCCTCGGGGTTGTGGCAGGTGAGGCTCAGCTGCTTCAGGTTGAGCAGGATCTCGCCGACGTCCTCCTTGACGTACTTGATGCTGGAGAACTCATGGGCCACCCCGTCGATGGACACGGCGGTCACCGCCGCACCGCTCAGGGAGGAAAGCAGTACCCGGCGCAAAGAGTTGCCCAGGGTAGTGCCGTACCCGGCCTCCAGCGGTTCGATTTCGAAGCGGCCCTGGTCGGTCGAACCCTCGACCTCGTGGACCGTTGGTTGGATCGCGGTCTCTGGCATCTGCAAAAGGTTCCTCGTCTTGCGGGCGCGCTCGCCCCTAAATTAAGCGGGAGTAGTACTCGACGATCAGTTGCTCGTCGACGAAGGATTCAACCTCACCCCGCTCCGGCTGCCGGGTCACGTCGATTCGCCACTCCTGGGGGTAGACGGTGAGCCACTCAGGGATCCCCTGACCGCCGCGGCTTTCCGAAGAGCGGCGGATCGGTTCCAGTTCGCGGCTGCGCTCGCGCACCGTGACCACCTGGCCGGGTCGCACCTGGTACGAGGCAATGTTGACGGTCCGGCCGTCGACCTGGAAGTGGCGGTGTGAGACCAACTCGCGGGCCTCCTTGCGCGAGGAGGCGTAGCCGGCGCGGTAGACGACGTTGTCCAAACGCTGCTCGAGCATCTGCAGGAGCACCGTGCCAGTGACCCCTTTGCGGGCGGCGGCGGCGGTGAAGTAGTTGCGGAACTGGGTCTCGGACACGCCGTACAGGCGGCGACCGCGTTGCTTGGCCCGCAGCTGGATGCCGTACTCACTGATGCGGCGGCGGCGGGCTAGGCCGTGCTGGCCCGGGGGAGCAGCGTTGCGCTTGGTGAAAGTGCACTTGTCGCCCAGGCACTTGTCCCCCTTGAGAAAGAGCTTGACGCCCTCGCGCCGGCACAGGCGGCAGACCGGCAGGTGCGGGTTGCCCACGGTTTAGACCCTCCTGCGCTTGGGCGGTCGGCAGCCGTTGTGAGGAACCGGAGTGACGTCAGTGATCGCGGTGACCTCGAGACCCGCCGCCTGCAACTGTCGAATGGCGGCCTCCCTTCCAGAACCCGGACCCTTGACCAGCACCTCGACCGAGCGCAGGCCGTGTTCCATCGCCCGCTTGGCCGCCGCCTCGGCGGTGATCTGCGCCGCGAAAGGGGTGCTCTTGCGCGAGCCCTTGAACCCGGAGGAGCCGGCGCTACCCCAGGCCAGCACGTTGCCCTGGGGGTCGGTGAGGGTGACGATGGTGTTGTTGAACGTGCTGAGGATGTGCGCGCGGCCGACCACCACGTTCTTGCGCTCGCGGCGCCGAGTCCGGATCACCTTCTTCTTCTTGGCCAAGCCTGCTCCTCAAATCCACCACCCCAGTCCGGGGCGGCCGCGCCTCACTTACCCCGCTTCCGCCTCACGCCCACGGTCTTGCGCGGTCCGCGCCGGGCACGGGCGTTGGTCCGCGTCCGCTGGCCCCGCACCGGCAGGCCGCGCCGGTGGCGCAGACCGCGGTAGGTGCCGATCTCCATCAGCCGCTTGACGTTCAGCGCCACCTGGCGCCGGAGGTCACCCTCCACCCGGCCCGGGAGCTCCTTGGCGATGACGTCGCGCAGCCGGACCACCTGGGTGTCGCTGAGATCGTTGACCCGGATCCCCGGATCGACTTGGGCGATGCGCAGCAGCTTGAGGCTGGTCACCCGCCCAATACCGTAGATGTAGGTGAGGCCGATCTCCACCCGCTTGTCCCTGGGAAGGTCCACTCCCGCGATTCGAGCCATCTGGTGCCGCTCCCCGCTCAGCCTTGGCGCTGCTTGTGCTTGGGGTTCTCGCAGATCACCCGAACCGTGCCGGACCTGCGAATCACCTTGCACTTGTCGCAGATCCGCTTCACCGAGGCTCGGACTTTCACTGGAGCTCCCTGACTAGATAAGGCGGGACAAGATCCGTCCCCTTCCGGGATCGGTGGTGGACAGCTCCACCAGCACCAGATCCCCCGGCAGGATACGGACGCTTGCCAGGCGAGCCGGCCCCGCTGCGTGGGCTACCACCTTGCCCCCGCCTTCCAACTCGACCCGGTAGAGCGAGTTTGGCAAAGGCTCAAGGACTCGGCCCCGGATTCCGCCGGGACTATTGCTGGTGGCAGGCACGCGCAAAGAGAGCAAGCTGCGCCTTGGCAAAGTATAGCCGATCTCGGCGGCCGAGCATGCTCAGGCCGCGCTCGCCAGGCTGGTGAGCACCTCCGCGCCGTCGGGGCCGATGGCAACGGTGTGCTCGAAGTAGCAGGAGCGGCGCCCGTCCTGGGTGATCACGGTCCAGCCGTCGGGTTGCACCCGGGTGGCGGGGTCGCCCTCGTTGACGATCGGCTCAATCGCCAGGCACAGCCCGGGGCGGATCTCGATCCCGCGACCGGGATGGCCGTAGTTGGGCACCTCGGGCTCCTCGTGCATGTCGCGTCCGATTCCGTGACCGGTGTACCCGCGCACGATGCTGAAGCCTTGGCCCTCGACGTGGGCTTGGACGGCGTGGCCGATGTCACCGAGCCGGTTGCCGGGTCGGGCCGCCGCGATCCCCAGCTCCAGCGCCTCCTTGGTGACCCGGATCAGCCGCTCGGCCTCCTCGTCAACCTTCCCGCAGGGGACGGTCAAGCCGGCGTCGGCCCACCAGCTGTCGTGGACCAGACCGCAGTCCAGGCTCACCAGATCCCCGTCCTGGAGCCGGCGCCCCCCGGGGATGCCGTGCACCACCTCGTCGTTGACGGACACGCATAGGTGTTTGGGGTACCCGTCGTAGCCGAGAAACCCGGGGAAGCACCCGCGCCGGCGGATCTCGCGGTTGGCGGTCCGATCCAAGTCGGCGGTGCTGATGCCGGGGCGGACCATGGCGGCCAGCTGCTGAAGCACCTCCGCCAGCATCCGCCCCGCCTCGCGCATCCGCTGGATCTCCTCGGCCCGCTTGAGCGTGATCAGGTGAGCGACTCCAGTAGCTGGCGGTGGACCTCCTCCACCGCCTGGTTGCCGTTCAGCCGCACCACCGGAATGCTGTCCGCCAGCACCTGCAGAACCGGTTCGGCCTGCTCGCGGTAGACCTTGATGCGCTCCTCGACGATATCCGGGGAGTCGTCGTCGCGGCCCTCCTTCTGCGCCCGCAGCGCCAGCCGGCCCGCGATCTGCTCCTTGCCCACGTCGAGCACCGCGACCAGGTCCAGCGGTCGCTCCAGGCTGTCCAGCATCTCGGTCAACGCCCGGGCCTGGTTGGCGGTGCGGGGGAAGCCGTCCAGCACGAAGCCCCGCTCGGGCTGCGATTGCTGCAAGCGCTGCCGGATCATGGCCACGATCACCTCATCCGGAACCAGCTTGCCCGAGCTCAGGTAGGAGCTGACCATCTGGCCCAGCTCAGTCCCCCGGGAGCGCTCCTCGCGGAGCATATCGCCGGTGGCGATGTGCTCCATGCCCAGGCGCTCGGCCAAGAGCTGGGCCTGAGTTCCCTTGCCCGAGCCCGGCGGCCCGAAGAGGGCCAGGTTGCGCATGCTCAGGGTGGTGCCGTTCACCGCCTCACCTCACCGAATGAAGCCGCGATACTGCCGCATCAGGAGCTGCGTCTCCAGCTGCTTCATGGTGTCCAGCGACACCCCGACCACGATCAGGATCGCGGTGCCGCCGAGGTAGAAGCCGTTGTTCGGCTGCTGGCCGGTCAAGTAGGAGACGATCAGCGGCAACACCACCGTAACCACGCCCAGGAAGATGGCGCCGGCGAAGGTAATGCGCCCCATGACCCGGGCGAGGTACTCGGCGGTGGCCCGCCCCGGGCGGATACCGGGCACGAACACCGCGCTCTTCTTCAGGTTGTCGGCGGCATCGTCGGGGTCAAAGGTTACCGCCGTGTAGAAGAACGTGAAGGCCATGATCAGACCGAAGTACACCAGCTCATAGGTGATGTCCACGGAGAGGTTGGGGCCGAACGGGGTCCAGTTGGTGTGCAGCCACCCGGCAATGCCCCCGATCACCCCGCCACCCTTGCCGGTCGCGGGCGCGAAGAAGTTGCCGAAGATGGTCGGGAAGAACATGATTGAGATCGCGAAGATGATGGGAATCACGCCCGCCTGGTTGACGCGGAGCGGCAGAAAGCTGCTTCGGCCCTGGTAGGTCTGCCTGCCCACCACCCGCTGGGCGGACTGGATGGGAATCTTCCGGGTGGCCTGCTGCACGAAGATGATCCCGGCCGCGGCCAGAATTCCGATCACCGCGAAGACAAAGATGGTGTTGACCTGGGCCTGACCGCCGTTGGTGAAGGCGAGCACGGTGCCGGGGATCTGGGCCAGAATCCCGGCCATGATGATGATCGAAACGCCGTTGCCCAGCCCGTATTCGGTGATCAGTTCGCCGAACCACATGATGATGATGGTGCCGCCGGTCAGGACCACCATGATCGCCAAGACCTCCGGCCACGAGGTATTGGGAGAGAGGATGGAGGTGCCGTTGAAGCTGTAGCTCTCGAAGAGCCTCGTATAGCCGAATGACTGCAGCAGCGCCAAAGCGACGGTCAGGTAGCGCGAGTACTGGGTGAGCCGCCGCTGTCCCAGCTGGCCCTCCTTGGACATCTCCTTCACCCGGGTGGAGATGACGGTCATCAGCTGCATGATGATCGTGGCGTTGATGTAGGGGTTAAGCCCCAGCGCCACAATGGAAATGCCGGCGTTGCTGCCACTGGTCTGGAAGCCGCTGCCCGAGAACAGGTTCACCAGGCCCAGGAGGCCGTTGTTGGCGAAGAGTTGCTGCAACGCTGCCCCGTTGACGCCGGGGATGGTGATGGTGGCAAGCGCGCGAAACGCGCACAGAAGCCCGATCGTGATCAGTAACTTCCGGCGCAGTTCGGGAACCTGCATCGCGGCGCGAAGCGCTGCAAACAGGCTCATGTCTCGCTAGCCGGCTCCTGATCACCGCGGGCCGACGGTCGGCGCCGCCGCGGGGTGGGCTTGGCCTGCGGCTCCTCATCCAC
>JBJKSO010000096.1:0-17996 GCA_046703825.1 Candidatus Dormibacteria bacterium | reverse complement strand
CCTGCGGCGCCTGCGCCAGGCTGTGGGTGGTCCCGCGGGGAGGGACCTGGTTCTGTTCGGCACCGGTGACGGCGACAACGAGACCCTCCCGCTCTCGGTGGCGATGCTGCCGACGACCCTGATCGCCTACCGACTCAACGGCCAACCGCTGACCGCCGCCCACGGTTTCCCAGCCCGGCTGCTGGTACCGGGCCACTACGGCATGAAGAACCCCAAGTGGCTCAACCGAGTCTCCTTCGGCCGGTCTCCCTTCCAGGGCTACTGGGAGCAGCAGGGTTGGAACCCCGGGGCGGTGCCGCAGATCTTTTCGCGCTTCGACTTCCCCGCTGGCAACGCCTCCCTGGCGGTGGGCAAACGCTACCTTCTCACCGGCATCGCCTACGCCGGGGACAGCGGCATCAGCCAGGTGGAGCTGAGCCTGGACGGCAGCGGCCGCTGGCAGCCGGCCCGGCTCGAACGAGCGCTCTCGCCCTTCAGTTGGACGGTCTGGAGCCGGCCCTGGCAGCCGGGCCGGGGATATTACCAGCTGACCGTGCGCGCCCGTGACGGTCACGGACGGCTTCAATCCGGGCGCGCGAGCGGTAGCTATCCCAACGGCTCGGCTGGTTACCAGACGGTGACGGTTGTGGTTGGATAGCG
Source organism: Candidatus Dormibacteria bacterium (assembly GCA_046703825.1). Taxonomy (GTDB): domain Bacteria; phylum Chloroflexota; class Dormibacteria; order Aeolococcales; family Bog-877; genus JBJKSO01. The sequence goes on along the minus strand of JBJKSO010000096.1, from coordinate 17,357 downwards.
CCAAAGGCGGCGAGCAGGTGTTCCGAACCTAGACTCTCATCCCATGGCATCTCGGCTGACCGCCGAAAAGGCGGCAACCGCTTCCCAGCCGGAGCAGCCATCGCCGGGGGATCGGCTGCGGCGGTCGGCGCTGATCTGGCTGCGGATTGCTGCCATCCTGCTGGCGGCATTCCTCGCCTACCAGCTCTTCATCATCTTCCGGGGCCTGGTCGCCTCGGTTCTGACCGTGGTCATCGACCTGCTGGCGGGAGCCATCATCGCCTTCATCGGCGGCCCGCTGGCCAACCTGCTCAACCGGCGCCTGCGCGTGCCCAGGACGCTGGCGGTGCTGCTGACCATGGCTTTGGGGGCGGCGATCATCGCCCTGGTGGGCTGGAGCGTTTCCGGGCCGATCAGCGCCGAAGGCAGATCGCTGGCCGCCAGGCTACCGACCTACCTGCACCAGGGGAACCACCTGATCAGCTCGGTGGAGAAGTTGCTGAGCCAGCACGGCATCCACGTCAACATCGCTAGCTTCATCACCAGCCACGTGACCTCGGCGTTGGTCCCCACCCTGACCGGGAGCCTGCTCAAGGGGGTGGCCACCTTCTTCGGAGTGCTCCTGGACATCCTGGTGGCGATCGTCTTCGGCTTCTGGCTGATGCGGGACAGCCGCCAGCTCCGGCGGGGGTTGACCTCTATCCTGCCGAGCCGGGCAGCGAGTGAGGCCGACTTCGCCCTCGACGCCTTCAACGTGGTGGTGGGCGGCTACGTGAGGGCCCAGCTGGTGATGGCCATCATGGTGGGGGCGATGGCCGGCGTGGGTTGCTTCCTCCTGGGCGTCCCCTTTCCCTTCGTGGTGGCGCTGGCAGCTGGCATCTTCGAACTGATCCCCCTGATCGGACCCTTCGCCGGCGGTGCCGTGGCCCTGCTGCTGGCACTGACCAAGTCACCCGAGCTGGTGCTCTACACGCTGCTGCTCTTTCTGGCCATCCACGTCGTGGAGGGCTACATGCTGGTGCCGCGGATCCAGGGCCGGTTCGTGCAGTTGCATCCCGTGGTGACGATCTTCGCCCTGTTCGCCGGCATTGAGGTGGCCGGCTTCGTCGGCGCGCTGGTGGCCGTGCCCGCCGCCAGTTACGTTGCCGTGTTGGTCCGTGCCGGGGTGGGCGACTGGAGGGCGAGCCGCCCGGACCTGTTCGCCAGCCGCGGCCGCAACGACCAGTCCACCGAGCGTCGCTACAGCCGCATCCTGAGCCGGTTCCGCCTCTTCGGCCGCCGCTAGCCCGAGCGCGGCGGGCGGGGCCCGAAGAGCAGGCTTCCAACCCTCACCTCGGTGCTGCCCTCGGCGATCGCATCGCGGAAGTCCTGGCTCATGCCCATGCTCAGCTCGGCGAGCGGCAGCGGTCCGGTGCGGGCCAGTCGATCGCGGAGTTCGCGCAGACCCTCGAAGGCTGCCCGAGGCCGTGCCGGATCGGCCACGGTCATGAGCCCCTCGATCTTGATTCCTGGCAGCCGAGCCAGCTCCCCCAGCTCGCGATCCAAATCGCCCGGGCGGTAGCCGCCCCGGCCCGGCAAGCCGGTGAGCTCTACCTCGCAGAGCACGGGCAGTGCGGATTGCCCCTCGCGAGCGCGGGACAGCAGCCGGCCCAGCACCAGGCTGTCCAGGGTCAGCACCCTATGGAAGAGCTTGGCCGCCCGCGCCGCCTTGTTCTTCTGCAGGTGACCCAGCAGGTGCCAGCGCACCGGAGCCAGGCCGAGCAGCTGCGCCTTGCCCGAGCATTCCTGCACGTAGTTTTCGCCGAGGTCGCGCAGCCCCAGCTCGAGGCCCTGCTGCACCAGTGCCAGGGGCTGGCCCTTGCTCACCGGGAGCAGTCGCACCGAGCCCGGCGGTCTGCTCGCAGCCCTGACCGCCTCGGCCAGCGCTCGGTGCAGGGCTTCCAGCCGCTCTGGCAGACCCTCGTCAGCGCCGCGCTGCCCGCTCAACCCCATCCACGTCGCGGGAGAGCAGGTGGTCGATCTCGTCCCGGACCTCCGAGACGTCGCGGAACGAGCGGTAGACGGAGGCGAAGCGCACGTAGGCGACATCGTCCAGCAGGCGCAGCCGGTTCATGACCAGCTCCCCGACCTCGCCGCTGTCCAGCTCGGGCTGACCCCTGCCTCGCAACTCCGCCTCGATCTCCTCGACCATATGCGTGATCTGGTTCGGTGAGATGTCCCGCTTCTTGCAGGCGTTCATCAACCCTTGGAACAGCTTGCGGCGGTCGAAGTCTTCCCGGCGCCCGTCCTTCTTCACTATGTAGAAGGGGATCGACTCGATCCGCTCGTAGGTGGTGAAGCGGCGGCCGCAGCTGTTGCACGCGCGCCGACGGCGGATCGCCTCGCCGGTCTCCGAGTCCCGGGAGTCCACCACCCGCAGGTCGTCGTGGGAGCAGTAGGGGCAGCGCAATCTGAGGCTCCAATGGCGGCCCACACATCTTGGGGCTCGCTTCGAATTGTATACCCCATCTTGTGGTTCAGCAGTCCACGGTCCCGCGCTTGTGGGCGGGCGGCAGGCGATGGAGCCGAGCTCAGCTTCCCGATCGCCACAAGATGTGGGGGCTGCAGACCTGGCCGCCGCATCTGGTGGTCGAGGCCGAGCTCAGCCGGAAGCCGGCTCCAGGATGCTGGTGCGGGAGTTGAGCGGGTAGTCGAAGCGGAGCACCTCGAACTTGTGCTCCACCACCCAGCTCAGAAAGGCCGCGTGCAGCGGGTGCGGCTGGTAGGCGGCCATGGCGTCGGCGTCGACGAACTCGGTCAACAGGCCGAACTGGTAGCCCTGCGCCCGCCCGCCGGAGTCGGCGCCGAAGCGGATGCGGATCAGTCCCGGGATCTGACCGGCCCAGGTGGAGATCTGCCGGCGCATCTCCGCCTCGACCTCCGGCCCGGGCGCCTGTGGCAAGCGGAAGAGAACCAGATGCTGGATGGGCTCTTGGGTAGGGGCAGGGTTTGCAGCGCTCATGGCACCTCTCGTCTCAGGGCTTGCGCCCGCCGCCGGCCACCGCGTCTTGGCGGAGCTGGTCGGCGAGCTCTTGGTCGAATCGCTTGGGGGGGAGGTCCCCCAGGCAGATCAGCGTCTCGGTCCGGTGCACTCCCGGGACCTTCCAGATCCTGTCGAACAGGCAGCGGCGCAAGTGCTCCTGATCGTGGACGCGCAACCGTACCAGCAGGTCACTGGCCCCGGTGACGATGTCAACCTGCTCGACTTCGGCCAGCGAGCGCAGGGCGGCCACGGTCTCGGTCTGCTCCCAGCCCTGCACCCCGGTCACCGCGACGTAGGCGGTCACGCGGTATCCGAGCCGGTTCCAGTCCACCTCCGCCCGGTAGCCCCGGATCACCCCGGTCCGTTCCAGGCGCACCATCCGCTCGGCCACCGCCGGAGGTGACATGCCCACCTCGGCGGCGAGCCGGCGGACCGTGATCCGGCCGTCGCGCAGCAGCTGGCTCAGGATGGCCAGATCGGTGGCGTCAACCGCCGGCTCGGGCACGGCTGGTTCCCCGTTGCCATCAATAAGGTGCTGGCTGGCTTTGGCTGGCATTTGCTAACGCTTGTTGACCCGCACTCCTCTCATAGTATGCGGTCCGGCTATAATCGCCTGACTTCTTGTGGGGACTAGTTTGGTTGCGCCCACACCGTCACTGGGGGCAGCTGCTAAGGGGTGCCAATGAGCCTTGCCGACCAGTACTTCACCCAGGTGGGCTCCAAGCCCCCGACCTCGCCCGGCCGCTTCGTCGACCTGGCCAAGAGCACCGAACCGGTGGCGTTCGTCCCCGGCCTCGAGTTCCGCTACCTGCTGGGGGAGAGGACCATGCTGATGGCGGTTCACTTCGATCCACACACCGAGGCTCCGTCGCACGTCCACGACGAGGAGCAGATCACCCTGGTGATCGAGGGCGAGCTGGAGTTCGAGTTCGAGCATGAGACGAGACTGCTCACGCCGGGGATGGTGGCCGTGATCCCGGCCAACGTCCGGCACGCGGCGCGCACCCGCGACGTCCCCTGCCTGGAGTACGACGTCTTCAACCCACCCCGGCAGGCGCTGCTGGACCTGGCCGACGCCGCTCGCCGCCGCGCTGCCGGCTGAGCGTGGACCTGGGGCTGCGCGGACGAAGGGCGCTGGTGACGGGTGGCTCCAAGGGGATCGGCTACTCAGTCGCCGCTGAACTGCTGCGGGAGGGCGTGTCGGTGGCGATCTGCTCCCGCCACCGCGATGAGCTCGACTCCGCCGCCGGGCGGCTCCGCCAGTTCGGCAAGGTGTTAGCCCGGGTGGCGGACGTGACCCGCCCCGAGGAGGTCGACGCCTTGGTGGCCGAGACCGTGGCCGAGCTGGGCGGGCTCGACATCCTGGTCAACAACGCCGGCCGTGCCCATCCGGGCACGTTCGCCACCCTGACCGATCAGGATTTCCAGGCCGACCTGGACGTCAAGCTCTTTTCCCAGATCCGCTGCAGCCGGGCCGCGCTCCCCCACCTGCGCCAGTCTGGCTCCGGCGCGATCATCAACATCAACGCCGTCTACGGAAGGCAGCCCGACCCCAACTTCTTCGCCACCACGGTGGACCGCGCCGCCTGCTTGGCGCTGAACAAGGCGATGGCCATGGAATTTGGTCCGCTGGGAGTGCTCGTCAACAGCGTCAACATCGGCTTCGTGAAAACCCCCCAGTGGGAGACCATCCGCCAGCGGCGCGCACCGCAGCTGAGCGAGGAGGAATTCATGGCCAAGACCGCCGCCCCCGAGGTGCCGCTGGGTCGCTTCGGCGAGCCCGAGGAGGTGTCCGGGCTGGTTGCCTTTCTGGCCAGTCCACGCGCCAGTTACATCACCGGTGCGTCGATCGACGTGGCCGGCGGAATGGGGAGATACGTATGAGCGCAGCGTCCGAAATCGTCTACTTTGACGGCGCCTTCGTGCCCTTGGAAGAGGCGCGCGTTCCCATTACTACCCACGCCTTCAACTACGGGACTGGCTGTTTCGAGGGCATCCGCGCCTACTGGAATCCAATGCGCGAGCAGCTATTCGTCACCCGGCTTCGGGAGCACGTCGAGCGCCTGTTGCGTTCCTCGCGCATCCTGCACCTCGAGCCCAGCCCGGAGCTGGACGCAAATCGCATCCAGAGCATCATCTTGGAGCTGCTGGCGCGCAACCGCTACCAACAGGACGTCTACATCCGTCCGATCCTCTACAAGTCGGGTGCCACGATCAAGGTGACGATGGCTGGGATCGCCAGCGATTTCTGCGTCTACACGCTGCCGTTCGGAGACTATCTGGACATCCGCAAGGGGCTCAACGTGATGATCTCCGCCTGGCGGCGGGTCGACGACAACGCCATCCCCGCCCGGGCCAAGCCCACCGGTGCCTACATCAACGCTGCGCTCGCCTCGGACGAGGCCCGGGCCCGGGGCTTCGACGAAGCGATCATGCTCACCGGGGATGGCCACCTTTCGGAGGCATCCTCCTGCAACATCTTCCTGGTGCAGGACGGGGTGGTCATTACCCCGCAGGCCACCGACGACGTTCTGGTCGGCATCACCCGCGATTGCGTGCTCAAGTTGGCGCAGCAGAGCGGGATGCCGGTCGAAGTCCGCCGCGTCGACCGCAGCGAGTTGCTCGGGGCGGACGAGGCTTTCTTGGCCGGTACCGGGGTGCAGATCGCGCCGATCGCCACCGTCGACGGCCGCCAGCTGGCTGCCGAAGTTCCGGGACCGATCACCGCCGAGTTGCAGCGCCGCTACCTGCAAGCGGTGCGCGGCGAGGTGGAGGAGTGGCCGGAGTGGAGGACACCGGTACCGGTGGCTCAGGCTACTGCTCCAGTCCCTGGCTGAGCGCTCGACGCGCCAGTCAGCCTCAGGAGCGCCCGAAGGGGGAGCGGCGGCGGAAGTCCTCGGCCACCTCCTCCATGGTCGTGAAGGTGACCCCCTGGTGGCCGGCGATGTACGCGATCAGGCGCTCCAGCATCAGCAGCACCTGAGGCCGCCCGCTCACGTCCGGGTGGATGGTGAGCGGGAATACCGCGTAGTCCATTTCCCGGTATACCCAGTCGAACTGATCGCGCCAGATCTGCTCGAGATCTCGCGGATTGACGAAGCCGTGGCTGTTGGGGGACTGCTTGATGAACATCATCGGCGGCAGATCATCCAGGTACCAGTTGGCGGCGATCTCCACCAGGTCGACTGTCCCCCCGCGCTCGAGCGGCCGCATCCAGTCTGAGGGGCGCAGCCGGTAGTCGACCTTGGTCCAGCGGTCGCCGACCCTGGCATAGAAGGGCAGAAAGTCGTGGTATCCCTGGCTGTTGTCGTAGCGGAAGCCGTGGCGGAGCAGCAGCGGCGCGGTTGCCTCGGACATCTCCCACCAAGGGGCCACGTAGCCCCGGGGCGCGCGGCCGCTGACCTTGGTGATCAGCTCCACGCAACGGGCCAGGACATCCTCTTCCTGTTCCGGCGTCATGGCGATCGGGTTCTCGTGCGAGTAGCCGTGAGCCCCGATCTCGTGGCCGGCGGCGACCACCTCCGCGACCTGCTCCGGGAAGGTTTCGATCGAGTGACCGGGAATGAACCAGGTGGTGCGGATGCCCAAGGCCTGGAATAGCCGTACCAGCCTGGGGATGCCCACTTCGCCGGCGAACATGCCGCGCTGAATGTCGGAGGGTGAATCTTCACCGCCGTACGAGCCCAGCCACCCGGCCACCGCGTCGACGTGGACGCCCAGGACGCACAGGATCTCCTTGCTCATTCCGGTCCCCCCCGCAGCGGCCCGCCGATCCGTAGCTCGTGCCGAGAAACGTTGCTGGTCATCGGGCATCTCACCGTCGGCGCTACCGGTTGACCGTTCCCATGTCGGCATAGCGGTCGCCGCGCGCGGCCCCGATGGACAGAACCTCCTCCAGGCGGTCCAGGGTTTCCCGGTCGAGCCGGAGCTCGGCGGCGGCGGCGTTCTCCTCCAAGTAGCGCCGGCGCTTGGTCCCCGGAATCGGCACGATGTCCGGCCCGCGCTGCAGCACCCAGGCGATCGCGACCTGACCGGGGGTGGCGTCCTTCTCGCGGGCGACCTCCTGGACCTGCTCCACCAGCTGAAGGTTGTGCTCCAGGTTTCCCGGGCTGAAACGCGGGTAGCGGGTCATCCGAAAGTCCTCCGGGCTCAGCTGCTCCGGACTGGTCATCCGGCCCGTAAGCAGCCCCCTGCCCAGTGGACTGTAGGCGACGAAGCCGATTCCCAGCTCGCGGACGGTCGGCAGGATCTCCAGCTCGGGTTCGCGGCTGAACAGCGAGTACTCGGTCTGGAGCGCGCTGATGGGGTGGACGGTGTGGGCCCGGCGGACGGTCCCGGGTGCCGCCTCCGAGAGCCCCAGATAGAGCACCTTGCCCTCGCGGACCAGGTCGGCCATGGCTCCCACCGTCTCCTCGATGGGCACCCGGTTGTCGACCCGGTGCTGGTAGTAGAGGTCGATGTGCCCCAAACCCAAGCGTTTGAGGGACGCCTCGCAGGCCCGGCGCACGTACTCCGGCCGACCGTTGATGCCCAGGAAGCCGCCGTCCTCTCCGCGCTGGTTGCCGAACTTGGTGGCGACCACGACCTGATCGCGCCGGTCGGCGATGGCGCGCCCCACCAGCTCCTCGTTGTGGAAGGGCCCGTACATGTCCGCCGTGTCCAGGAAGTTGATGCCCAGCTCCAAGGCGCGGTGGATCGTGGCGATTGACTCCTCGTCGTCTCGGGGGCCATAGAACTCGGACATTCCCATGCAGCCCAGCCCCATTTCGGAGACGACCAGACCCTGGCTGCCTAATTTGCGCTGCTCCATCTCGGTCCTCCGCTGGCATTCGATCTCGAGCCGGCCCAAGCCCGCCACGCGGCGGGTCCGCGGACCCGATCGTAATGTCGGAACTAATTCACTACTATGCCGACGTGCGCCTGCGCCTGATCCTGCGAGCGCTGCGCTGGAGGCTCGGCTCCAGCGTGTCCTTGCTGGTGGTGGCCACCGTGGCTATCCTGGCTGCCACCGCCGGTCCCCTCTACTTTGCGACCTCTGTGGGCACGGTGCTGCACGCAACTCTCAAGGAGACCAGCCCCTTCGACGCTGGCCTCACCGCCAACCCCAGCCCGGCCGACGGCAACCAGAAGCCGCTGGCCCAGGCGGCGGCCCGGGTCGGCCAACGCCACTTTCGGCTGGGACGGTGGTACGGCAAGCCATTCATCACCTACGACGCGGGGGCCAGCCTGCCTCACCCCGGGGCGCCAGCCCCCTTCGGCACCGACCTGATCGCCCGAGCCGGCGTTTGCTCCCACCTCCACTTCGTATCCGGCTCCTGCCCTGCGGCTCCCAACCAGGTGGCGATTACCACCCGGGATGCCGCGGCGCTGCACGCAGGGCTCGGCAGCCTGCTACCAGTGACCACCCTGGGGGCGCACGCACAGTCCGAGATCAACGGCGTTCCGGTGGCGGGCGCCCCACTGATGATGAAGGTCTCCGGAGTCATCAGCGTGGGGAACTACCGCAATCCATACTGGCTCGGCAGCAACTTTTTCGATTTCGGTCCGGCCCCGCAGAATCCTCACGCCAAGCAGCCCCTAGACGCCTTCTTCACCGGGTTCGGGACACTGGCGCCGCTGCCCTACACCGCGATGACGCAGTTTCCGCTGCGGGCGTCGACCGTGAACATCGGCAACGTCGGCCTCTTCCGTAGCACCGAGCAGGCTTACCGGACGTGGATGCTCACCCACTACAACGTGGCGGTCAGCACCGGCGTCAACAGCAGGCTCGACTCCGTCAACAACCAGACCGGGCTGATGCAGGCCATCGTGGTGGTGGTGGACCTGCAGCTGGTGCTGCTGGCGCTCTTCGTCCTCTACGGGCTGGTGGCGAGAACCGCCGAGGCTCGTCAGCGCGAGGTCGCGCTGTCCAAGCTGCACGGGTTCCGCGGGGAGGCCGTGCTCTTGACCGCGCTGCTGGAGCCGGCGCTGATCATCCTGCTGGCGCTTCCGCTCGGAGTCGGCCTTGCCTGGCTGCTCGCGCGGCTGCTCTCGGTCTTGCTTTTGGGCAACGTCACCGTGATCTGGTACCCCCTGGCCGCCTGGGCCGCCCTGGCTGCGTTTGGCGGAGGGTTGCTGGCCGCTGTGGTGGGCGCCCGTCGGATCATCGCCCGCCGACTGCTAAACGAGCTGCAGCCGGGGGAGCCCAAATCATCGCCGGCCGCGCGGGCGGCGATGGACGCCGCCGCGGTGGCACTGGCGGTGGCGGGAATCGTGGAGCTGGTGGCCTCCGGGGTGCTCAATGGCCGGCATCCCAATTCGCTGGCCCTGTTCGCACCGGGGCTGGTGGCGGTGGCGGTGGCGGTTTTGGGAGTTCGTCTGCTTCCGGTGCTGTGCGCCGTGGTGGTGTCCCGCACCCGCAACAGTCACTTCCTGGCCACCGCGCTGGCGGTGCGGCAGGTGGTTCGGCGGCCCACCACGCTGCGCCAGATTTTGGTGCTGGCGGTGGCGATCGGGCTGGGCTGTTTCGCCGTCACCGGCTGGGCGGTGGCGGGCGCGAACCGGGTCGCCCGCGCCGACTTTCTGACCGGCGCCGCCCGGGTTCTCGATGTCAGCTACCCGGATTCGGTGAACCTCGTCACCGCCGTCGACCGCGCCGACCCCAGCGGCCGCTGGGCGATGCCGGTGATGGTGTCGTACTCGCCGCAGCAGGTGCTCTTGGGGGTCCAGGCCAGCCGCCTGGCCCGGGTGGCCTACTGGCCGGCGGGAGTCAGCTCGCACGGCCTCGCCCAGATCGTCAAGCGGCTGGAGGGTCACGCCCCACCGCCGCTGCAGCTCTTCGGCGCCCAGGTCGAGATGACGGTGAGTCTCGGCCAGGCGGTGGACCCCGAGCCGGATCTGCAGTTCTCCATCCTCGGCGGCAACGGCCAGCCGGGAGTGGTCGACTTCGGGTACCTGCGGCCGGGGACCCACACCTACCAGGCGCCGCTGCCCTCGCTCTGCAACCAGGGCTGCGAGGTGACGGCGCTGGTGCCCTACTGGTCGGCGATCTCCGGTGGGCCGACCGAGCAGGCCTACCGGCTCGCCATCTCCAACCTCCGCCAGCGTGCCGGCGCGGCATCGCCCTGGCGGCCGGCCTCGACCCGGGCCAGCGCGGCGAGCTACTGGAAGCCGGGGGAGGGAGGAGGTGCCACCGTGGTGGGCAATGTTGGTGGGACGGTTCAGTTCGCCTTCAACGACAACATTGACCAGCTGCAGGCGCCACAGGTGGTGCCCGGCCCCCTGCCCTTCACGCTCCCGGGCGTGGTCACCGCGGCCAGTCAGGTGGTGGACCCGGCGGCCGCGACGGTCGAGGACTTTGACGGCACTCCGCTGACCCTGAACACCGAGATGCAGGTGGGGGCGCTGCCTGAGGTGGGCGCCAGCGGTTACCTGCTGAGCCTGAACACCGCGCTGCATGCCCTGCAGGGACCGGCGCTCACGACCCAGTCCCAAGTCTGGCTGGCACCCCATACCCCGGCTCGCGTCCTACGCGCCCTCCGTCGGGAGGGTCTGCAGGTTCGCTCGCAGACCACCCCGGCGACCCTGCTCAGCCAACTCAACCACGGCGGGCTGGCGCTCTCCTACGAGTTCTTCCTAGTGGCGGCCGGGGCGGCGGCGCTGCTCGCGATCGGGGCGGCGGTCTTCTCGGTCTTCATGGCGTCGCGGCGGCGTGCGTATGAGCTGGCGGTGCTCCGGGCGATCGGGGTTTCGCACCGCACCCTGCTGCGCTCGCTGCTCGGCGAGCAGCTCTTGGTGCTGGGGCCGGGCACGCTGCTGGGTGTGATCGCCGGCATCGTGGGCGCAGTGCTGGCGTTGCCCTCGGTGCCCGAGTTCGCCAAGCTTAGCGGCGGCCCGGCCGTGCAGCTGTTCTTGCCGGTGGTCCCGATCGTTGCCCTCATCGCAGCCCTGGTGGTGCTCTTGGCGGTGGCGGCATCGGCCGCCGCAGTTGGTACCCTGCGCATGGCCAGCTACCAGCGCCTACGCATGGAGATCGGATGACGACCGCAGCCCCGGCCGAGGCTCCACCCCGGGGTATCGACATCCACTGCGATGGGGTGGTGCTGCTCTACTCCAGCGACGAGGGGGACGTGGTTGCGCTGCGGGGCGTCGATCTGGACGTCGACCCGGGTGAGGCGCTGGCCCTGCTCGGCCCGTCGGGGTCGGGTAAGTCCAGCATGCTGGCGCTGCTGGCCGGCCTGCTGCGTCCCTCGGCGGGACGGGTGCTGGTCGGCAAGAACGACATGGGCCGCCTCAACAACCGCCAGCTCACCCGGCTGCGCGCCACCGAGGTCAGCCTGGTGCTGCAGGACCCAGCTCGCAACCTGCTCCCCTACGGGACCTCGGAGCAGAACGTGGCCTTTGCCCAGCGTGGTGCCCGGGCGCGGCGGCACTCGCCGCCCTGGTCACCGGAGGAAGTGCTGGAGCGGCTCGGGATCGGCCATCTGGCTGACCGCACGGTTGCCTCGCTTTCGGGTGGCGAGCAGCAGCGGGTGGCGATCGCTGCCGGGGCGTCGCTCGGCCCCAAGCTGCTGCTGGTCGACGAGCCCACCAGCCAGCTCGACACCGTCAACCGCGACCGCGTGATCGAGATGCTCCTGGAGATCAACCAGACCCTCGGGACCACGGTCGTCAGTGTCACTCACGACCAAGCGGTGGCACAGGCGATGCCGCGCACGGTGAGCATCCGCGACGGACGCATCGGCGCCGAGGGCCGCCGGGGTCAGGAGTACGCGGTGGTGGCTAAAGACGGCAGCATTCAGCTGCCCGCCGACGTGCTGGATCTGATGCCGTCGGGCACCCTGGTCAGGGTGCTGAGGCGCCCCCGGGGGGTTGAGCTCGTGAACCCAGAGCTGCAGGCACCGGATGATCAGTGAGCTGAGGGGGGAGGGCGTGGGGGTGAAGGCGGACTCCCGCTTCATCCTGCGCGGAGTCGACATCGCGGTGCGCTCGGGGGAGGTTGTGGCCGTCACCGGGCCGTCCGGCTCCGGCAAAACCACCCTGCTGCTGGCCCTGGCCGGGCTGCAGCCCCTGACCGAGGGGCGGGTGCTGCTCGATCAGCGACCCATCCCGGAGGGGGACGAAGTCCGCCGGCTCTTCGGGGTGGTGTTGCAGAATCACGGCCTGGTATCGGTGCTCACCGCCACCGAGAACGCCGCCCTGCCCCTGCAGGCGCGGCGGATGCCGCCGCCGGAGATCGAAAGGCGGTGCCGCGAAGCGCTGGCAGCGGTTGGCCTGGCCGCCAACGCCGACCATCTGGTGCAGGACCTGTCCGGAGGCCAGCAGCAGCGCGCCGCCGTGGCCCGGGCCCTGGCCGGCGACCCCGACATCCTGATCGCCGACGAGCCCACCTCGGAGCTGGTCAAGGAGCAGCGTGAGACGGTGCTCAAGCTGCTGGTGGACCAGGCTCGCCGGGGGCGGATCGTGGTCATCGCCTCCCATGACCCCGAAGTCGTGGAGACGTGCGACCGCAGTCTGCGCCTGGTGGATGGCCAGCCCCTGCTGGCGGGTGCCGCCTAGGCGCAGGGGGTCGCCGCCGCAAGGGGCCATGGGCGGGTGGCTTGGTGAGCTTGAAGTAGAGGTCGCGCACCTGCTCCAACAGCCCTCCCAGGCTGAGCCAGCAGGTCGGCTCAGCCTGGTGATCATTGGACAGGCGCGTGCTGTGGGTGCGCGGCTTCGGCAGCGCCCTCGGATGTCGCTCACCGCGCTCGCGGACGCTGTCGGCTGAGCGCTCATGGCAGCCACCTCGGTGGCTGTCGGTGGACCCACGCCACCTCCTGCCATCCGGGCATCGCTTCCACCGACGACCCGGCTCCAGAGCCCTTGGGCCGGCCGCCGAGTGTCAGCTGTTGTCGACAGTGGCTACGATGGGCAGCGGTCCCGACCGTGCGGTGTGAGCTGCAGCAGCCAGCGCACTTGGGGGTGCGTGAACCTTCCTAAGGAGAGTGCGCTTGCCGAGCAACGATCAAGGTCACCCGAGAAAGTGGCTGATTCTGGCGGTGGTGACCATGGTCGCGTTCATATCCAACGTCGACGCAACCATCGTGGTGGTGGCGCTGCCCCGGATCGTCAGCGGTCTCCACACCACCGTCACCACCGGGCTGTGGACGCTCAACGCCTACATCATCACCAGCACCGTCCTGCTTCTCCCTGCCGGCCGCTGGTCGGACCAGATCGGCCGAAAGCGGGTCTTCGTGGCCGGCGCGATCCTGTTCGCGCTGGGGACCGTTCTTTGCGGGCTCGCCCCCGACGGCGGCGCCCTGATCGGGTGGAGGCTGCTCCAAGGGGCTGGCGGAGCCCTGGGCTTCGCCACCGCGGTGCCGATTCTCGCCGACGCCTTTCCCGCTCGCCAGCTTGGCCAGGCGCTGGGAATCAACTCAACTGCCTGGGTGATGGGGGCGATCGTCGGCCCAGTGGTCGGCGGGGTCCTGGTCTCCACCCTCGGCTGGCGCTGGATTTTCTTTGTCAGCGTCCCCTTCGCCGTGGCGGCGGTCGTCTTCGGCGCCCGGATCCTGCCCGCGGCAAAGCGGCGCGCGGTCAACGTGCGCAACGACTGGCCCGGGGCGGTGGGCTTCAGCGCCGGGCTGGTGACGCTGCTGCTGGCGCTGTCGCAGGGCCTGGCCTGGGGCTGGACCTCGGCCGCCGTCCTCCTGCTGCTGGTGGCGACCTTGGTGCTGCTGGCCTCCTTCACGTTCTGGGAGAGCCGCGCCGACCACCCGATGTTCGAGCTGGACCTCTTCCGCCGGCCCCACTTTCGAAGCGGGATCGGCGTGGTCACCGCCTACTCGATCGCGCTCTTTGCGACTACCTTCCTGCTCACGTTCTACCTGCAGGGGGCGATGGGGCTGAGCCCCCTGGACGCGGGGCTGATCCTGGTCCCGCTGGCGGCGCCGCAGCTGCTCGCCGCCCCGCTCGGAGGGAGCCTGGCGGACCGGCTGGGACCGGCGCGGCCGATCCTGGCCGGGCTGGCGCTGCTGGTGGTGGGAGCCGTCTGGCTGAGCCACCTGGGCGCCCGATTCTCCCCGGCCAGCGTGGTGCTGCCGCTGCTGCTGATGTCGCTGGGCAACGGGCTGGCCTGGCCGTCACTGGTCAAGGCGGTGATGTCCTCGGCCCCGACCAGCCGCGCCGGGGTGGCGTCCGGGATGTTCTTCACCCTGCGCAACGGGGGTATGGCGCTGTCGTTCACCTTAGCCCTGGTGGTGGCAGAGTCCAGCCTGCCGCCGCCGGTGGCGGTGCGGGTCTTCCTCGGCGTTAGCTCACTGCACGGTCCCCTCAGTGCGGCCCTGGTCCACGCGACCGACGCAGGCTTCTGGGTCTTCGCGGTCTTCTACGCGGCGGCCTTGGTGCTCGCCGCCCCGCTGCTTCGCCGCCAGCGCCGCCAGGAAACCGTGAGGGCTGCTCCCGTCGCCGACTGAGCCGCCGGCTCCGAGTCGCGGCGCCGAGGCCGGGTGGGGCGTAGGCTAGAAGGAGTGGCACCGACCCACCGGTGCCTCACGGTTCAGGTAAAGCAGATGCGAACAGTTCTAGCCTTCTACGCGCCCCACCGGGATCTGCCGGAGCGGCCGCTGCAGGCTTCCGGGGGTGGGATAAACCCCAAGGTCTTGGTCGCCATCTGGCTGCTGGTCCTGCTGTTCACGACCGGCTCAACCCTGGTGGCCTTCGCGCTGCGGCCGTACGGGTACGGCTGACGCCAGCTGGGTCGTCCAGCTGGCGGCCAAGCCCGACCTGCCCTACTCGCGCGCCTCGGCGGGAGCTTGCACGTCCAGACCGGTCGGGCAGGAAACCCCGGTGCCGGCCAGCCCGCAGTAGCCGTTGACGTTCCGCGCGAGATACTGCTGGTGGTACTGCTCGGCGTAGTAGAAGGGTCCGGCGGCGGCCAGCTCGGTGGTGATCTCGCCGCGCCCCGCCTCCGTCAGCGCTCGCTGGTAGCGGTCGCGAGACTCCCGCGCCTCCCGCTCCTGGGCGGGGCTGGACCAGTAGATCGCGGAGCGGTACTGGGTGCCAACGTCGTTGCCCTGGCGCATGCCCTGGGTGGGGTCGTGGTTCTCCCAGAAGATCCGCAGCAACTGCTGATAGGAGATTGTCCCGGGGTCGAAGACCACCAGCACCGACTCGGCATGACCGGTGCGACCGCTGCAAACCTCCTCGTAGGTGGGATTGGGCGTCAGACCGCCGCTGTAGCCCACCGCGGTGGTGTAGACGCCGGGAAGCTGCCAGAAGAGGCGCTCGGCTCCCCAGAAGCAGCCCAGCGCGAAGAGGGCGGTCTCGGTGGCGGCGGGGAAGGGCGGCCGCAGCGGACGCTCCAGCACGGTGTGGGCCCCAGCCAGCGGCATTTCCTCCGCCCGTCCCGGCAGCACCTGCCCCGGGGCCGGCATGCGCGCCTTGCTGAAGAACCAGTTCATATCCATCTCACCATGGCTGGAGGCGCGGGAATGCTACCTCGCGCAGGCCATCTTGGCACAAGTTCCGACCAGGGTGGCCCGCACGCCCGGAGCCTTCAGCGGCTCCCGCAGGAACCGGGCAGCGCCGGACGCCGCCTGGCGCTCCCTACTCCCAGCGGAAGAGCCAGGCCGCGGTGGCGGCCAGCGCTATCGCCCAACCGGCCAAAAGGAAGATGTTGCTTGCGGCGGGCTGGCCGCCCTGGAGGATCGCCCGTAGGACCGAGCTGAGGGCGGTCGGGGGCAGCACCCGGGCCAGGGGCTGGATGAACCCGGGGAGGTGCGACACCGGCAGCACGATGCCGCCTAAAACCAGAAAGACCAGGTAGAGGCCGTTGGCGCCGCCCAGGGTGAGTTCGGCGCGCATGCCGCCGGCCATGGTCAGTCCCAGGCCGGCAAAGGCCACCGCTCCGCCACCCAGTGCCAGCACCGCCAGCCCGAACGACCCGTGCAGGTGCCAGCCCAGAGCAAGTGAAGCGATCGCGAGCAGCAAGAGCACCTGCGCCACCTCGACCACCAGCACGGCGCTGGCCTTGGCCGCCACCAGGGCGCTGCGCGGCAGCGGCGTGGCGCCCAGGCGCTTGAGCACCCGGTAGTAGCGCTGGTAGGCGGTGGAGATGCCCAGGGTGACGAGCCCGGTGGACATCACCGCCAGGCAGAGGATCCCCGGGAGCAGGAACTGCACCGGGCGCCCGGAGCCGGCCGGGACGATCCTGGCCCCGGCGAACAGCACCAGCAGCAGCACCGGCAGCCCCACGATCACCAAGAGGTTCTCGCCCTGGCGCAGCAGCAGGAGTAGCTCGGCCCGCAGCTGGGCCAAGTAGGCCCGCGACCAGCTGGCGGCGGGAGAGGGGGCGTCCATCGCCAAGGCGCTCACTGGGGCGCCTCCTCGGTCAGCTCCAGGAACACCTCCTCCAGCGAGGACCGCCCCACCCGGAGCAGGCGCAGGGCGGGCCCTTCCACCCGCACCAGCTCGGTGAGCCGGGCAGCGACCTCGCCGGGCTCGCGGCAGCGCAGCCAGTAGGCGCCGCCGCCGCGGTCGTCCACCCGCTCCACGCCCGGCATGGCTCGGACCTCCGCCAGCTGGCTGGGCCGCAAATCTGCCTGGAGCTCAAGCTGGACCAGGTCCGAGCCACTCCGCTGGCTCAGCCCCTTGGGAGTGTCGCAGGCGACCAGGCTGCCCTGGTTGAGGATGGCCACCCGGTCGGCGAGCCGTTCCGCCTCCTCCATCGAGTGGGTGGTGAGCAGGATGGTGGTCCCCCGGCGGCGGAGGTCTCGGACCAGCTCCCAGGTGCCCAGGCGCCCCCGCGGGTCCATGGCCGCGGTGGGTTCGTCCAGGAAGAGGACCTCGGGCCGGCCGACCAGTGCCAGGGCCAGTGACAGGCGCTGCTTCTCGCCTCCGGAGAGCTGCCGAAAGCGGGTGCGCGCTCGCTCCTGCAGGCCCACCCGCTGCAGCAGGGCGCCGGGGTCCTCCGGGTTGCGGTAGTAACCTGCGAACAGGCGCACGCTCTCGATCACCTGCAGGGTGGGATAGATGCCGCCCTCCTGGAGCATGACCCCCACGCGCGGCCGCAGCTGCCGGGCTTCGGCGATCGGATCCAGCCCGAGGACGGTGAGGGTGCCCAGGTCCGGCCTCCGGTAGCCCTCCAGCAACTCCACCGTGGTGGTCTAGCCCGCCCCGTTGGGGCCAAGCAAAGCCAGTACCTCGCCCCGTTCCACCTCCAGGGTCAGGTCGCGCACCGCGGTCTTGCTGCCGTAAGCCTTGCTGACCGACTGCACCTGGATGGCGGCGGGGCGGCCCGCCGCCGGGGCCCACACCAACGCCTCCCGGCTAACCCTGGGCCTGGCCACCCGGACCCACGTGGGCGCGGTATCCCACCCCCCAAACCGGGTTTATTCGG
>JBJKSO010000095.1:0-42066 GCA_046703825.1 Candidatus Dormibacteria bacterium | reverse complement strand
ACCCCCCCCTAAATCCACCCCCCACAAAAACACCCCCCCCCCCGCCCCCACCCCCCCCCCCCCCCGCCCGCCCCGCCCCAACCCCCCCCCCCCCCGGCCCTGCTCAGGGGGACTCACTTGCATCTGCTGATTCAATCCATCGGCTTCGGGGTGGCGGCGGGAGCGGTGCTTTCGCTGGGAGCGGTGGGGTTCACCCTGCAGTTCGGTATCAGCAACGTCCTAAACATTGCCTACGGCGCGCTGATGAGCATCGGCGCCTTCATCGGTCTGTTCCTGCTCGGGCTGGGGCTGAACATCTGGCTGGTGATGGCGCTGGGAGGGCTATCCATCGGAGCCTGTTCGGTGCTGCTCAGCCGAGGTCTCATCTCACCGCTGGTGCGCAAGGGGATGCAGCCCTTCGGCTTGGTCATCGTCAGCGTTTCCGCCGGCATTGTGCTCGAGTATGTGATCGTGGCCGTCGCCGGTCCGGCTACCCAGTCGTACGGCAAGCTCAGCGGAGCCACCCTGAACTTCCTTGGCTGGACGCTGAGCACGGCCGAGGTGGTGATCTTCGGGATCACTGTCGTGCTGATGTTCGGGTTGCACCTGCTGCTGACCCGCACCCAATTGGGGCGGGCGATGCGGGCCACCTCGGCCAACCGCACTCTGGCCCGGAGTTGTGGGATCGCCACCTCCAGGATCAGCGACATCGCCTGGTTTCTCTCCGGCACCTTCTGCGGGATGGCCGGGATCGCCCTGGCTATCACCATCGAGTCGTTCGACTTCACCCTCGGCTCGATCTTCCTGATCCCGATGATCGCGGCCGCGGTGCTGGGCGGAGTGGGTCAGCCCTACGGGGCCATGATCGGGGGGTTGGTGGTGGGGATCGTCAGCTCGGTCTCCTCCGCCTACTGGGATCCCGCCTACCAGAGCGTGGTCGCCTTCGGCATCATCATCGTGATGCTGCTAGTGCGCCCGCGGGGGCTCTTCGGCAACACGACCGCGACCCGCAAACTGCTGGCGTGACCAGCGCGGATGCGAAACTGACAACGGAGGGTCAACCATCACCGGCCTAGAGTTCTACGCGGTCGTCCTGCTGGTCTATCTGGGCACGGACCTGCTGGCTGCCTGGGGGTTGAACCTCGAGTTCGGCGTATCCGGGGTCGCCAACCTCGCCTACATCGTGGTGATCGCGGCCGGGGCCTACACCTATGGGGTGCTGACCCTGGGTCCGGACACCGGCAACGGCGGATTTCAGCAGTACATCCTTGGGTACAAGCTGCCCTTCTTCGCGGCCGTCCTGGCGGCGGCCGCTGTCGGAGCGGTGGTCGGGGTCCTGATCGGGGTCACGGGACTCAAGCGCATCCGCCAGGACTACCAGGCCATGGTCATGCTGGTGATCTCGATCATGGCGGCGACCGTCATTGCCGCTGCTCCGAGCTTTTTGGGCGGAGAGCCCGGCATCAGCCTGATACCCAATCCGTTTGCCAACCTGAGCGGAGCCACCAGCGACTGGGCGTACGTCGCTATGGTGGCGTTCGCCTGCGTGGTGGGCTACTTGGTCATGCGCCGGTTCACCAGCGGTCCGATGGGCCGCGCGCTGCGGGCGATGCGCGACGACGAGCATGCCGCCGCGGCCATGGGATTCAGCGTGATCAAGATGAGGCTGATGACCCAGGCGGTCGGCGGCGCCTTCGGCGGGGTCAGCGGAGCGCTGCTGGTCGCGTTCATCGGCGGCTGGTCGCCGGGCGCCTGGGCTTACGTGGAGACCCTGGCCCTGCTCACCGCCGTGATCGTGGGTGGCATGGGCAACGACTTCGGCGTCAGCCTGGGAACCTTTGTCATCGCCGTGCTGCTACTTCAAGGCGTCCAGTTTCTGCCTCAGATCAGCTCGCACACCGGACTCACCGAAGCCCTCGGCTGGATGATCTTGGGCACCATGACCATAGTCTTTCTTTGGGTGCGGCCTCAGGGCGTGTTCCGAGAGCGAAGACCCAAGTACCGACTCCCAGCCGAGAGCGCGGGTGAGGTCAGCGGCGGCGGCACCGCCGGTTTCGGCCTTCCGTCCACCCCGGTCGGCAAGGCGGGTGGCGCCGGGAGCTCGACCGCATGAGCGGTCCCGACGGCCTACCGGCGGCTGCGGATCCGCTCACCCAGTCCGGCCCTCGGCTGCGGTCCTCCGAGAACGGCGCGACTCCCCTGCTTCGGGTCACGCAGCTGACACGGCGCTACGGTGGGGTGCTCGCGGTCGACGGGATCTCGTTTGACATCGGCGCCGGCACCATCACCGGGATCATCGGACCCAATGGGGCGGGCAAGTCCACCGCTTTGGCCGTGATCAGTGGGTTCACTCCGCCCACCTCGGGCCGGATCGTCTTCGCCGGGTCCGACGTCACCAGACAGCCGATGCATCTGCGTGCCCGCAATGGACTGGTGCGGACTTTTCAGATCGCCAGGGTCTTCGACGGGCTCACCGCCCTGGAGAACCTGATGGTGGCGGTGCCGAAGCAGAAGGCGCTCACCTCCGCCGGTTTGGCGCTGGGCCGACGCTACTGGGGCCAGGAGGAGGAAGAAATCACCACCCGCGCCTTCGACCTGATGCGTCAGTTCGGCATGCTCGACAAGGCCAACGAGCGGGCTGGCTCCCTCAGCGGTGGCCAGCGCCGAGCCGTAGAGATCATGCGGGCGCTGATGATGCGGCCGAAGCTCCTGCTGGTGGACGAGCCCATGGCGGGACTTAACCCCAAGCTGACCCGCGAGCTGGAGGAGATCCTGCTGCGGCTGCGGGACCAGGGGCTCACGGTGCTGATCATCGAGCACGAGCTGGAGACGGTCGAGCGGATCTGCTCCGATGTGCTGGTGATGGCCTGGGGCAAGGTCATCGCCCGGGGGCAGATGGCCGAGCTGCGCACCCGCAAGGAGGTCCAGGACGCCTATGTCGTCGGCTGACGGGGTGGCGCTGGCCACCGAGGCGTTGGTCGCCGGCTACGGCGACTACCCGGTGGTGGACGGGGTGAGCCTGAGCGTGCCCCACGGCCAGGTGGTGGCGGTGGCGGGGCCCAACGGCGCGGGCAAGAGCACCTTGCTCAAGGCCATGCTGGGCTTGTGCCGGGTCATCTCGGGAGAGGTGTTCTTCGACGGGCAGAAGGTGACCGGCATGCCCCTGGAGCGGCTGGCGCGCCTCGGTCTGGGCTACGTGCCGCAATTGGACGACGTCTTCGACTCCTTGAAGGTGGTGGAGAACCTGGAGATGGGCGGCTACCTCTGCAATCGCTCGGAGCGTGAGCGGCGCATCGAGACCGTGCTCCAGGTGTTCCCGGTGCTGCGCAACAAGCTGCACCGCTACGCCGAGACCCTGAGCGGCGGGGAGCGGAAGATGACCGCGATCGCGCGGGTGCTGATGCTCGACCCCAAGGTGCTGGTCCTCGACGAACCCACCGCCAGCCTGAGCCCGGAGATGTCCCGGGTGGTGCTGGAGGAGCAGGTCAAGCCGCTGAGCAAGCTGGGCAAGTCGGTGCTGCTGGTCGAGCAGAAGGCGGTTGCCGCCCTCGAGGTTGCCGACTGGGCGTGCCTGCTCGTGCGCGGCAAGGTGGAGGTCTCCGCTCCGGCCCAGGAGGTGCTGGCCGACCCCAACATGCGCGAGATCTTCCTGGGCCGCTCGGCGACGCAAACCCCGGCGCAGCTCGCTGGCGGTCAGTGAACGGGGCCGAGGGCTTCGTCACCACCCTGGAAGCCTTCGGCGTCGATACCTTCTTTGGCCTCCCGGGGTCGACCGAGGCCCCCCTGCTGGAGGCGCTGCGGCAGCGCCCAGGGATCCGCTATGTGCTGAGCCTGCACGAGGGAGTCGCGGTGGCTATGGCGGACGGGTACGCTCGGGCGACCGGCACCCCGGGGTTGGTGGGCCTGCACACGACGGTGGGGGCCATGAACGGGATCAGCCAGCTGTTCAACGCCGCCCGCGACGGGGTTCCGGTGGTGATGACAGTTGGCCACAAGGACACCGGTGTCCTTGCCGAGGACGGCTTCTGCTCGTATCCCGACCTGGCCTCGTTGGCGCGGCCCTTTGTCAAGAGTTCGCACCAGTCGCTCTCCGCCGCCTGGGTGGCACCGGATCTGGCTCGAGCCATCACCGCCGCGGCCAGCTCGCCCACCGGACCGACCTTCCTCGCCGTCCCCGAGGACCTGATGGCGGCCCGGTTGGAGGCGGACGTTCGCCCCGAGAGCCTGCCGCGCCTGGGTGCGGGCAGCTTCCCGCCGGCTACCGCCGGCGCCAGCCTCGGGGAGGCCGCCCAAATGCTGCTCGCCGCCCGCAAGCCGCTGATGGTGCTGGGCAACTTCGCGGCGGCGGCCGCCGGGCAGGCGGCGCGCCTGGCAGAAAAGCTGGGGCTGGCGGTGGTCGCCGCCGACCTCACCGACCTTGGTTCGCTCTCGTACCCGCGGCAGGCACCCGGATTCTTGGGAGCGTACGGGGAGGAGCCGGAGCTCCTGCGCGGTTGCGACCTGGTCCTGGCGGTCGGGTGCCGCATGTTCTACCCCTTCTCCAGCCGGCTGCACCCGCGCCTGCCCGAGGGCGCGCGCCTGATCCACGTGCACCCCGATGCCGCCGAACTCGGGCGCCGACTGCCGACGGAGGTGGGGGTCGTCGGGGACGCCTCGGCGATCCTGGACCTGCTCCTGGCCGAGTGTGAGCGGCTGGAGCCGGGACTCGGCTCCTCTGAGGCGCGGCTGGCCAAGGTGGCGGAGCTGCAGGCCGCCCGGGCCGCTCGACTGGAGACGGAACTGGAGGCCTCGCGCGGATCCAGCCCGGTCTCGGTGGCCGAGGTGGCAGCCGGGGTGGCCCGGGTTCTGCCGCCGGGCACGATCCTGGTGGAGGAGGCGGTCCGGGGGTCGAGGATGGTGTTCCGGCACCTGGGTGTGCCGGTGGGGGGTCAGCTCTGGCGCAGCAGCGGAGGAGCCCTCGGCTGGGGGCTACCCGCCGCCGTGGGTGCCAAGCTCGCCCAGCCCGACCGGCCGGTGGTGCTGCTGGTGGGTGACGGCACCCTGCACTTCACCGTCCAGGCCCTGTGGACGGCGGTGGTTCAGCAGACTCCGCTGGTGGCCATCGTGCTGGACAACGGCGGCTACCTGGCGGTGAAGCGAGCCATCGAGAACCTGCTCGAGGTGCCGATGGACCCCAGGTTTCATCCGGGAACCGAGCTGCCGGGGATTGATCACGCGGCGGTTGCTCGGGGATACGGCGCCGAGGCGGTCCTGGCCACCACCGCCGCCGAGGTCGCTGAGGCGGTTGCCGATGGGCTCGCCGCGCAGCGGGTCCGGCTGGTACAGGTGCCGGTGGCACGCATCCGGCCCTGAGGCCGGGGACGAGGAGGGTTTGTCCATGTTCGGGGTTGACTGGGAGCTATCGCCGCGGAACTTCGAGTACGAGCAGGACCATAACTTCGTCGTGCCGCTGCCGGACGGCAACCAGCTGGCGGGCACCCTGACGCGGCCGCGGACCACCGAGCCGGTGCCGGTGCTGCTGAGCGTGCACGCCTACAACAACGAGTACCAGACCGCGCCCATCCGCCCGGGCGGGTTCAGCTACCAGCGGGGATGGATCGAGGCCGGCGACCCCACCTTCTTCGCGCGCCGCGGCTACGCGCATGCGGTGCTCAACGTCCGGGGGATCGGTGCCTCCAGCGGTGAGTACCAGCTGATGGGCCCCAGGGAGGTGCAAGACGTGGCCGAGGCGATCGGCTGGCTGGCCGAGCAGCCCTGGTCCACCGGGGCGGTGGGGATGTTCGGCGTCTCCTACTTCGCCTCAATCCAGCTGCACGTGGCCATGCTCCGGCCACCGGCGTTGCGGGCGATCTTCGCCCCCTTCGGCCTGACCGACTTCTACCGGGACATGTGGTACCACGGCGGGATCCTCTCTCACCGCTTCCTGCTGCAGTGGAAGGACAAGTTCGACAACATCCGCTACCGCAGCTGGTACCGGCAGCAGCACGGCGAAGAGGCGTTCCGGGAGGCGATCGCGGCGGCACTGGCCGACGAGGAGATCTCCGAGGTGCCCCAGCTGGTGGAGGCCCTGCAGCACCCGGAGGGGGCCAACGCCGTGGTGGCCGATATCGTGCTTCAGCCCTTGGATGGTCCCTTCTACCAGGAGCGGCGGGTTGACTACCACGAGACCTCCATCCCCGCCTATCTGGGTGCCTGCTGGGGACTCTTCGGACTGCACCTGCCGGGGGCCTTTCGCAGCTGGGTGAACTGGCGCGGCCCCAAGAAGCTGCTGGTCGGCCCGGCCCTCTACCTGGATCGCCCCTTCTACCAGCTCCACTTCGAAGCTCTGCGCTGGTTCGACCACTGGCTGCGGGGCAACGACACCGGGTTTATGGACGAGGCGCCGGTGCGGCTGTTTGTGCCCGGCCGCGGCGCCTGGCGCGAGGCCGCCGACTGGCCCTTGCCGGAGACTCGCTGGACGCCGTTCTTGCTTCACGAGGGAGGGCTGCTCAGCGAGCACGAGCTGTGGCCGGGCGAGCACTCGACCGGCTTCGAGGACTCGCCCTTCGGCCACGGCTCGGCGGAGTTCGTCTCTCCCGAGCTGGTCGAGGAGACCGAGGTGATGGGGCCGATGGTGCTGGACCTCCACCTCAGCACCACCGACACCGAAGCCCTGCTGTCGGTTTCGGTGTTCGCCAGGCTCGCCGACGGCGGCGAGGAGGAGCTCACCCGGGGCTGGCTGCGGGCGAGCAGCCGCGAGATGGACGAGCAGCTGTCCCGGCCGTGGCGACCAATCCCCGCGCTCCGGCGGCGCGACCCGCTGGAGCCGGGCCAGGTCTATCGCCTGCAGGTGGGACTGTCTCCGGGGGCACGGCTGCTCCGGCCCGGGGAACGGCTCGGGGTGCGCATCAAGGTCTCCGATGAGGAGCTGCCCCCGGACGCCATCCGGGGAGCCGGCTACGGGCATCTGCAGCGCTCCACCGCCGCCTGCATCCGGATCCACCACAGCGAGCACCATCCCTCGCGGCTTTTGGTGCCGGTCATCGGCGGCAACCTGCTGGGAACGTTCCTCTCCGGGGGCCACCTGCCTCCCCCCGTCGGTCCTTTGCCGATGGCCAAGTTCCGCCGAGACAAGCGAGCGGGCTGATGCCGGTCCAGCTTGCGCCGGCTGGGAGCGCCCGATGAGCAGCCTCGGCATCACGCTGCACAGCGGTGATCTCGACTACGGCGGCATCCAGGACTACGTCCGCGCCGCCGAGGATGCCGGCTACGACCAGTTCCTGCTGACCGAGGAATCCGGCAAGGAGGCGTTCTCGCTGCTGGCGCTGCTGGCGGGAGCCACCAAGACCATCTCGCTCGGCACTGGCATCGTCAGCTTCTACACGCGCACGCCCACCCTGCTGGCGATGGCGGCCCGCTCGCTCTGGGAGCTCTCCGGCGGTCGCTTTGCCCCGCTCGGGCTCGGCACCGGCGGCATCGGCTTCATGACCCGGGGCCACGGGCTGGAGCTGGACCGGCCGGTGGGGCGGGCGCGGGAGACGGTGGAGATCGTGCGCTGCCTGCTCACCCAGCCCAAGACCACCTATCAGGGGAAGTGGTTTGGGGTGCGCGACTTTCACCTGCGCGAGGGACCTCTTCCCGAGGGCGCCCGGGTACCCATCTGGCTGGCCGCCCTTGGGCCGCGGATGGCCACCATGGCGGGCAGGGTCGCCGACGGGCTGATCAGCAACTGGTTGATTCCGGAGTCCTTGGCCGAGTTCCGGCGGCTCACGGCGGCGGGGGCCCGCGCGGCGGGCCGGGACCCGGACCAGGTCACGATCGCCAGCCTGACCATGGTCTGCGCCGACCCTGCCGACGAGGAGGCGGTCATGGCGATGCGCCGGGGGCTGGCCTTCTACTGCGCCAGCCCGCACTACCACCACATCGCCGCCCTGGCGGGAATGGAGGAGGAGGCGCGCCGGGTCAAGGAGCTTTGGGACGCGGGCAACTTCGCCGGGGCCGCCCGAGCGGTCTCCGACCGCCTGCTGCAGCGCTTCAGCCTCACCGGCACAGACTCCGAGTGCTCCGCCCGTCTGCGCTGGATGCTGGACGAGCAGGTAGTCCCGGTGATCTACCCCCTGCCCCGCCGCGACCGCATGGCCGAAGACCACCTGTCGGTGCTGCGCCGGGCCGCCGTCTGGGCCGGCAGGGGCTGAGGGCGGCCGTGGCTCTGGAGGGAGTCACCCCTTTCCCGGCCGACCTGGCGTCCCGTTACCGCCGCCTCGGCTACTGGCGCGACCAGCCGCTCGGCGAGGTCTTCGATGCCTGCTTCCGGCAGCACGGCGACCGAACGGCCCTGATTGCCGGGGAGGAGCGCTGGACCTTCGCAGAACTTGGGGAGGCCAGCGAGCGGCTGGCCCTCAACCTGTTCGACCTGGGGCTGCGCCCGCGCTCGCGGGCGGTGATGCACCTGCCCAACTGCACCGAGTTCGTCTTGCTCTACTTCGCCTTGCAGCGCCTGGGCGCGATTCCGCTGATGGCGCTGCCCGGCCACCGCGAGCACGAGATCGGCCACTACCTTGAGTTCATCGAGGCCGACGCCTACGCGGCTCCGCCCAGGTACGGTGACTTCGACTGCCTGGAGCTGGCCCGGCGGCAGCGCTCCCGACGCGCCCAGCCGGGGCTGGTGCTGGTGGCGGGGGAGGCCCCCGACCTGGCCGGGCACCACTCCATCCGCGGGCTGCTGGAGCGCGCACCCGGCGGCGGGGCCGCGACCCTGAGGCGCCTCGCCATCGATCCGGACGACCCCTGCGTCTTCCAGCTCTCCGGCGGCACCACCGGGATCCCCAAGGTGATCCCGCGCAGCCACAACGACTACTGGTACAACAGCCGGCTGATCGCGGCGGTGAACGACATCCACCCGGGCGACGTGCTCTTGGTGGCGGCTCCGATCGGGCACAACTTCCCGCTTGCCTCCCCGGGGATCCAGGGCTTTTTCCTCTCGGGGGCCTCGGCCGCGCTCTCGCGCACCGCCCGCGCGGCCGAGGTGCTGCCGATGATCGACCGGCACCAGGTGACCCACCTGGAAATCGTCCCGGCGATGGCGCTCAGCTGGCTCCAGGACGAGCACCTCAGCCACCACCAGCTCACCTCGGTGCGGGTCATCAACAGCGGCGGGCAGAAGTTTCAGCCCGGGACCAAGCGCCGGACCGAGGACGCCTTCCCCAATGCCCTGGTCCAGGAGGTCTTCGGCATGGCCGAGGGCCTGCTGATGATCACCCGCCTCGACGACCCCGAGGAGGTGCGTTACCAGACGGCGGGCCGCCCGATCTGCCCGGACGACGAGGTGCGGCTGGTCGACGAGGCGGGCGCCGAGGTCCCCGACGGGGAGATCGGCGAGCTCATCTGCCGGGGCCCGTACACCCTGCGCGGCTACTACCGGGCCCCCGAGGTCAACCGCCGAGCCTTCACCGCCGACGGCTTCTACTGCAGCGGGGATCTGCTGCGCCGCCACCCCTCGGGCAACTACGTCGTGGAGGGGCGCCGGAAGGACCTGGTCAACCGCGGCGGAGAGAAGATCAGCGCCGAGGAGGTGGAGGACATGCTGCTCAGCCACCCCCGGGTGGCCAACGTGGCCTGCGTTGCCATGCCGGACCCGGTTCTGGGGGAGCGCATGTGCGCCTTCGTCCAGCCCAGGAGCGGCCTCCCGCCCTCTCTGGAGCAGCTGAACCGGCTCCTGACCCAGCGCGGGCTCGCCCGCTTCAAGCACCCGGAGCGGCTGGAGCTGGTGGAGGCAATGCCGCTATCCCCCTTCGGCAAGATTCAGAAGAACGTCCTCGCCAGGCGGGCCGCCGAGCTGGTCGGGACCGAGGCACAGGAGGTCCAGCCATGATCATCGACGCCTACTCGCACGTGTGCCCGCAGCGGCTGATCGAAGCCGTCAACTCCGAATACCCTTCGGCCGAGGCGGCCGCGCTGAGGCGCCGTCCCTACCTGAGCGACGGCGCCATGCGGATCCGCTTCATGGACGAGGTGGGGGTGGATGTGCAGGTGCTGGTGCTGGTCCGGCCCCCGATGTGGCTGGGGATGCCCCGCGACGTCATGTACCGGCTGATGCGTGAGGCGCACCTGGGCATCGCCGCCATGGTCGACGAGCATCCCCAGCGCTTCATCGGCACCGCGGTCGCGCCCACCTGCGACGAGCGGATCCTGGAGGAGCTGCGCTTCGCCTGGGACGAGCTGGGCCTTCTGGGGGCGGAGATCTTTTCCAACGTCGAGGACCAGCCGCTGGACGCGCCCCACATGTGGCCTCTCTACGAGGAGGCGGAGAAGCGGGGAATGCCGCTCTGGATCCACCCGCAGCACAACTCCCACCTCTACCCGTGGATCAAGGAGTCGCTGCTGGACCGCAGCCTGGCCTGGCCCTTCGATACCTCGCTGGCGATGATGCGGCTGGTCTACGGAGGAGTGATGGAGCGCTTCCCGGACCTCAAGATCGTCACCCACCATCTGGGCGGGATGATCCCCTACTTCGGCGCCCGGTTGGAGGCCTTCGACGACGAGATCGGCGAGTACCGCGGGCTCAACCTGACCGGCGGCAGCGCGCCGGCGCTGCGCGCCCCGGTGGGGGAGTACCTCCGCCGCTTCTACAACGACACCGCCATCAGCTACAGCCCCGCCACCTTGCGCTGCGGTCTCGAGTACTTCGGCGGGGAGCACGTACTCTTCGGCACCGACTTTCCCATGGGCTCGACCGATGGGGAGCGCTGGACCCGGGACATCCTGAGAGCAATTGCCGACGCCGGCCTGGAAGCCGGCCTGCGCGACCAAGTCCTCCAGGGCAACGCCCGCCAGGTCCTGCAGGGGACGGGGCCAAGACCCCGCGCCTTGTGAGGGCGCAATCGCCCCAAAAAGGCCGGCCAATGATGCTACCGTCCTCAGTTGGGAGTGACGGTGAGGGCCCGCGCCCTGAGGAGAGGGTGCGGGGCCTCGGTTGGAGTCGACGGCTATGAGCAGGGATAACCACGCTGTCACCGACGAGCTGGTGCGGCTGGGCTTCTCCACCTACGAGGCGCGCACCTACGTCGGGCTGCTGCTTTCCGGGGAGAGCACCGGCTACCGCATCGCCAACGGCACCGGTGTGCCCCAGCCGAAGGTGTACGAGACGCTGCGGCGGCTGGTGGAGAGCGGGGCGGCTATCCAGGTTCACGATCGGCCGGCGCGCTACGCCGCGGTTCCGCCGCAACGCCTGCTGGCGCAGCTCGACCGGGACTTCAGGCTCCGCCTAGAACGGGCGCGCACCGGTTTGGAGGAACTTCCCGCCGGCTCGGCCGACGACGCCGGTCTGGCGCTCGCCCGGCTCGATGCGGTCGCGCTGGCGCTGGTGAAGGCCGAGGAGGCCATCGACGAGGCCAAGGCGCGCGTCTACCTGCACGCCCGCCGAGACGAGCTGAAGCCGCTGGCGCGGGCGGTCAAAGCCGCCGCCGCCCGGGGGGTTGAGTTTGTGCTGGTGCACTTCGGGTCCCTGCCCTTCCCAGCACCTCCCGGGCGGGTGGTCCGCCACGCCAGCACCGAAGGCACCGTCTACTCCTCCCGCAAGCACCGGCACCTGGCGGTCGTGGTGGACTCCCGCTGGGCGCTCTGGGTGCTCGCCCGGGAGGGGCTTCCGGAGCAGGGTTTCTACGCCGAGAGCCCGCTTTTGGCGAGCCTGGTCAAGACCTACATCCGGCACGACCTCTTCGTCCAGCGGATCTACTCGGATTTCTCGAGCCAGCTCGAGGGGCGCTACGGGCCGGGGCTGCTCAGCCTCACCGATTTCGGGTCCGAGGATGCCTCGGAGGAAACCGCCGGCCTGGTCGGCTGACCAGGGCTACCCACCTGGGTAGGTATCCTACCGGCAGGGCCTCGGGGACGATGGTCGGGGCCGGACCAGAGGAGTTGCCCAGCGCGATGCCGTTAGACGGGGTGGTCCCCTTCCCCGCCGACTTTCAGCGCCGCTACCGTGAGCGCGGCTACTGGGAAGACCGGACCATGGACCAGGTCTTCGCCGAGGCCATGACCCGTCACGCCGAGCGGCCGGCTTTGATCTTCGGCGACCGCACCTACAGCTACTCCGAGCTCGTCGGGGGAATCGGCCGGCTCGCGGGCTGGCTCTGGGAGCGGGGGTTGCGTCCGCTTGACCGTGTCGTGGTCCACCTCCCCAACCGGCCCAGCTTCGTTTTGCTGCACTTCGCCCTGCAGCGGATCGGGGTGGTGCCGATCATGGCCCTTGCGGCTCACCGCCGCTACGAGCTCGAGCACTACGTGCGGCTGGCGGACGCGGTTGCCTACTTCGGCACCGACCCCGCCCTGGCCGCCGAGGTGAGCGCCGCCACCAAAAGCCTCAGGCTCACGGTCACCGGTGATGAGCTGCTGTCACCGCCGCCGGCTCCCCCCGCCCCGGCGGTGGAGGTCGACCCCACGGACCCCTGTCTCTTGCTCCTGTCGGGTGGGACCACCGGAATTCCCAAGCTGATCCCCCGCACCCACAACGACTACGTCTACAACACCAAAGTGGCCAGCCTGGCCCAGGACATCTCGGACCAGAGCGTCCAGCTCTGCGTGCTGCCGCTGGCGCACAACATGCCGCTGGCCTGCCCCGGGATCCAGGGGGTCTTCCTCGCCGGCGGCAAGGTGGTGCTGGGCGAGGGCACCCGCCCCGAGCAGGTCTTGCCCGCGATCGAGCGGCACCGGGTGACGCACGTCGCCGGGGTGCCGGCGCTCTACATCCGCTGGCTGGCCGACCCGCTGATCCAAAAGTGCGACCTGACGTCGGTCGAGCTGCTCCAGTCCGGAGGCCAGCGGCTGCAGCCCGAGGTGCGCAGGCAGATGGCCAAGGCGTTTCCCCGCGGTTTTGTTCAGGAGAACTTCGGCATGAGCGAGGGGACCCTGTTCTTCACCAGCCGCCGAGACCCGGAGGAGGTCCGGCTGGAGACGGTGGGGGTTCCGGTCTGCGCCGACGACGAGGTGCGCCTGACCGACGAGGAGGGGGCGGAGGTGCCCGACGGCGAGGTGGGGGAGCTGACGGTCCGGGGCCCCTACACGCTCCGCGGCTACTACCGCGCCGAGGATTACAACCGCCGCGCCTTCACCACCGACGGCTTCTACCGCTCCGGCGACCTGATGCGGCGGCACCCCTCCGGCGCCTACCTGGTCGAGGGCCGGATCAAGGACCTGGTGAACCGGGGCGGGGAGAAGATCAGCGCCGAGGAGGTGGAGAACCTCATCCTCACCCACCCGGCGGTGTGCAACGTGGCCTGCGTCCCCCTTCCCGACCCCGTGCTGGGCGAGAGGATGTGCGCCTGTGTGATCCTCCGGGAGGGCAGCGGGCTGCGCCTGGAGGACCTGAGCAGCCACCTGCTGCAGCTGGGGGTGGCCAAGTTCAAGCTCCCGGAACGCCTGGAGGTGATGGAGGCCTTCCCGCTCTCCGCCTTTGGCAAGGTCTCCAAGAAGCAGCTGACCGCCCGCTTCTCCTAAGGCGCAGGCGGGTCGGCCCCGCTAGCCTTCGCCGGCGCCCGCCTCTCCGAACAGCAGCCGGTGGGCGTTGGCGTAGAGGATCTTGTGCTTGACCTGCTCGGGAAGCTCGATGCCCTGGAAGTCCTTGAGCCAGCGGGCGGCGGTCATCACCGGGGCGTCGGTGCCGAACACCACCCGATCAGGGAAGATCCCCTTGGCGTACTTCCACACCGTCTCCGGTATGTACTTGGGCGACCAGCCGGAGAGCTCCAAATAGCAGTTGCGCCGGATCCAGACCACCGAGATCGCCTGGTTGACCCAGGGGAAGCCGAAGTGGGCCAGGATCAGCTTGAGATCGGGGAAGTCCAGGGCCACCTCATCCAGGAAGGTGGGGTCGCCGTACTGCAACCGGCCGCCCGACTGGTTGTGACCGGTGTGCACCAGCACCGGGATGCCCAGCTCCTGCGCCTTGGCCCAAAGGGGGTAGTGGGCCCGGTCGTTGGGGTAGAAGTGCTGGGTGGGCGGGTGCAGCTTGAGCCCGACCAGACCGAGGTCGCGCACCGCGTGCTCCAGCTCGTCCACCGCCAGCTGGTGCTTGTTGGGATCGACGCTGGCGAAGCCGAGGAAGCGGTCGGGGCGCTGGGCCACCAGCTTGGACACCAGCTCGTTGGAGACCTTCCACCCGTGGGTGGTCTCGCAGTCGAAGGCCAGCAGAACTGAGCGTTCCACTTCCGCCTCATCCATGGAGCGCACCATGTCGTCCAGCGTGAGGGGCTTGCCGCCGAAGTTGAAGGTCTTGCGCGCGTGACCCCAGAACCAGTCCGGGGTCACCGCCAGCACCTCCTCGGTGTAGGGGTGGACGTGGATGTCGATCGACTTCAAGGCTTGCTCCCCAACTTCCGCGACCTCCTGGCTTCTGCTGACCCGTTCAGGTGGTGGCGCTGTACCCGCCGTCCACCACCACCACCTCCCCGGTGATCAAACGGCTGCCCTCGACCAGGCTCAATATCACCTCGGCCACGTCCTCGGCGGTGGCCACCCGGCCCATCGGGGTGTGGGCAGCCCGCCGGTCCATCAGCCGCTGGTAGCTGTCGCCCAGCGTGTGCTCCATCCACTCGCCCAGCACCCAACCGGGCGCCACCGCGTTGACCCGAACCTGCGGCGCCAGAGCGCGGGCCAGCGTGTGGGTGAGGTTGGCGACGGCGGCCTTGGTGGCCGCGTAGGGCAGCGGCTGCGCGCTGGGGCGCAGACCGGCGACGCTGGACATGTTGACGATGCAGCCGCAATCGGATTGGCGCAGCAGCGGCAGCACCGCTCTGGTCACCTGGAAGAGCCCGCGCACGTTGACCGCGAAGACGCGGTCCCAGGCGCCGAGGTCCATTCCGTCCAGGTCGTCGGGCGCCGTCTCCACCGTCATCCCGGCGTTGTTCACCAGCACATCCAGCCCGCCCAGCTGGGCCTCGACATCACGGGCCATGGCCCGCACCTGCTCCTCGTCGCTCACGTCCGCCCGCAGCGCGATTGCCTTGCGCCCCAGCGCCTGAGCCTGCGCTGCAGCCTCCAGGGCGGGAGCGGGGTCGCGGCTGAAGTTGATTGCGACGTCGTAGCCCCGGCTGGCCAGGGCCAGCGCCGTCGCTCGTCCCATGCCCCGCGATCCGCCGGTGACGAGGGCCGCCCCCTTCTTTGGGGTCACTCCGGCCGCCCCTCCGCCTCGAAGTCCAGCGCGGTGCCGTTGAGGCTCACTTCCAAGCTGGTCGGCACCGGTACCTTGAAGGTCTGGCTCGCATGGCAGGCTCGCTCGGCGTGGCGGCACAGTTCCGCCACCGACTGTCTGGGACTGGGGCTCTGCACCGAGATTCGAAACTCGACGTGCTGGAATGCCCCCGGCGGCCCGCCCAGGTCGTACTTGTCCGCGAGGCTGAAGGTGGCGCGGACGTCGGCCTCGGCCGCGTGAATCTCAACTCCGTACATGGGCGAAAACTTCGCCACCTGGGTGAGCATTCAAAAAGCCGCTCCGGCAACGATGTACTGGAGGGGACGAGGCGCGCTGCCGTCACCACCGCCGTCCGGGGGCTCGTCCGACTCCAGATGGAAGTTCCCAATCCGCCCCACGATGTGCACGTCATGCTCGATGTGAGCCACCGCGCGTTGGGTGATCAGGGGTATGCGACCCACCTGGTCCCGGGTCTGCTCGTAGGCCCGGCGCATCCGTTCCGGGTCGACGATCGGTTTGTCGTTCATCTGGTGCACCTCCAATTCGGGACTTTCGGTCTGCCCGAGCAGGGCCCGCCGAGCCCCCGACCGGCTTGGGCTGGCTCTCCCCCGCAGGTCCTGCTAACCGCCTCCCGTGTCGCCATCATCCGCCGCTTCATGTCGGCTGGTTGGCGGACAGCCATACCCGCTCCGGGGTGAACGGTGGGTCGAGGTGGCTCACTCCGAAGCGGGACAGCGCCCGGATCACGGCGTTGGCCACCGCCGCCGGCACCGCGATGGTGCCGCACTCGGCAACCCCCTTGGTGCCCAGCGGGGAAAGTGGGGACGGGGTGGCGTGAAACTCGGTGAGGATGGGAAAGGTGACGTCGGCCGCGGTGGGCATGAGGTAATTGATGAAGCTCTCGGTCATCGGCTGTCCATCCGCGTCGTGCGCAACCTCTTCCAGCAGGACGGCAGCAAAACCCTGGATCGCAGAACCCTGCACCTGCCCCTCGGCCAGCAGCGGATTGACGATGGTCCCGGCGTCGTCGACTGCGATCAGCCGCTTCACCGCCACCGCTCCGGTCTCGGGTTCGACCTCCACGGTGGCGGCACAGGCGCTGGCACCGTAGGTCAGTCCCTGGAGCGAGTACCGGCCCTCGCCGCGCAGCGCCGGCAGCTCCGCCGCTGTCGCCGCCGTCGCGGCCGCTCGGGCTATCTCCGCAATGCTGAGCCGAGCGCTCCCGTCGATGGCGTTGACCGCGCCTGCGGCAAACACCAGCTTCTCCTCGGGAATGTCCAGCAGGTGGGCGGCCCACGTCCGGCATCTGTTCTTGAGATCGTCGATGGCAAGCAGCACCGCTCCGCCGCCGACGGTGGTCGAGCGACTGGCGTACGTGCCCACACCGGGCGGAACTTGCGCGGAGTCGCCGCGTGAGACCGAGACCTGGGCGGGTGACACGCCGAGTGCGTCGGCGGCGATCTGCGAGAACGTGGTTGCGTGGCCCTGGCCGTGGTCGCTCGACCCCGGCAAGACCTGGACCGTGCCGTCCTCGAGCAGCTGCGCCCAGGCAGCCTCCCAGGCCCCGTTTCCCGAGGACTCCACCACCAAGGAGATCCCGGTTCCGACCACGCCGCCCGCTGTTTGGTCTGGCTCCGGTTGGTCTGCAATCAGACGGCAGCAATCGTCCAGCAGGCTCGCGTAGTCGCCTGAGTCGTAGACAGTCCCGAGAGCGGTTGTGTACGGAAACGCATTGCTGGGGATGATGTTGCGGCGCCGCAACGCGACCGGGTCCATATCCAGCTTCGTCGCCGCCATCTCCACCAGGCGCTCGATCACAAAGGCGGCTTCAGGACGGCCGGCACCGCGATAGGGGCCGGTCGGCACTTTGTTGGTGGCGGCACCGGTGTAACTCACCTCGGCGTTGGGGATGGTGTAGGCGCCGGTGGCCAGGCTGACCGCGGTCGCGCCCACCACGGCGGTGTTGCCCAGCACATAAGCGCCGCAGTCGCCGACCAGGTGGGCGCGCAGCCCCAAAAAGTCACCCTGGGCGCTGATTGCCAGCTCGGCTTGGACGTTCATCCCCCGTCCCTGGTAGGAGGCCATGAAGTTCTCGGAACGCGTCTCCACCCACTTGACCGGGCGGCCCGTTTCCATCGCCAGCCAAGAGGCCAGCGCGTACTCAGGCGCCAAGCCGCCCTTGCTGCCGAAGGCGCCCCCCACGTCCCGAACCACGACCCGGATCCGCTCGACCGGGCGCCCCATGACCTTGGCCAGCTGCAGGCGGGGGCGGTGGGGATCCTGAGAGGAACACCACAGGGTGAGCAGGTCGTCATCTGGGCTGTAGGCGGCGAGGCAGCCTCTCGGCTCGATCGGAGCCGCCTGCAGCCGCGGTATGCGAAAGCTGGCTCGGACCACGTGGTCCGCGCCGGCGAAGGCGGCCTCTACGTCTCCCCCCCGCCTTTGGAGGCGGAGCAAGACGTTGTCCGGGCAGGACTTGTGAACCGCTGGCCCTCCCTGGAGCGCGGTCTGGGCATCGCCCACCGAAGGCAGCGGCTCGAGGTCGAGCTGCACCAGCTCGGCCGCATCCTCCGCTATAGCCCGGGTCTCAGCCAGCACCGCCGCCACCGCTTCGCCAGCGAAGTGGACCTCCTGTCTGGCGAGCACTGGCATTGGCAGGTCGGCGACCTGGTAGTCGTCAGGAAGCGGGATCGCCCGGAGCGGCAGCGGACCCATCGACTCCGGCAGGTCCGCCGCGGTGTAGACGCCGACCACCCCCGGCACCTTCAAGGCGGCGGTCGCGTCAACGCCGGCGATTCGGGCACGGGGCAGATAGCTGCGGACGAACACGACCGCGGCCTGCCCGGACTGGGTCAAGTCGTCCAGATAGGCGCCCTGCCCCTGCACGAGCCGGAGATCCTCGCGGCGCAGCAGCGGGCGGCCGGTCCATCGATCGGACAAGACGATCCTTCCCCCTTCCGAGGACTCCGGAGCTCGACGCTCCTCCTAACGGCGGTGGTTAGGATCTTACCGGCCCGGAGCGCACTTCTAGGGCTGGCCTGCCCCGGGTCGGCCGTTGCCGACGACCGACGGGGAAGGCGAGGCCGTTAAGCCGGAATCGGGAAGGAGATGCCGACCCCGCCGCGGGTTTCGGCGCCGTAGCGCTCGATCTCTCTGGCCAGGTCAAGTGGTGTCGTGCTCCGGGCGTTCCTGACCTCGTCGGTCAGAAGGTCGGCCGGGACCAGCCAGCAGACCTCGAACTCCAAGCCGTCGGGATCTCTCCCGTAGAGCGCCTTGGTCGTCGAATGGTCGGAGGCCCCCACCAGAGCCCCCGCTCCCGAGAGCCGCTCGGCCATCCCCGCCAGCTCGGCCAGGGTGTCCACTTCCCAGGCCAGGTGGTAGAGCCCGACCGTCCGGCGCCCCGCCTCCGACGCCCCGGCTGCGGACCCCAGCTGGAAGAGGCCCAGGTCGTGATCGTTGCTCGAGCCGGCCGCCTGCAGGAATGCGGCCTGGTGGGGGATCTCGGTGATCGTGCGGAATCCCAGAACATCTCGATAGAAGTCGACGCTGCGGTCCACGTCACGCACATAGAGAACTGCGTGGTTCAAGCGCTGAATCGGCACCGTTGGTTCCTCCACACTGGCCTGGAGTTCACGTTAGCAGAGTGAACTGAGGCGGCCATTACCATGCAGCAGTGAGGGTTTCTCACCGCGGCCGGGGAACGCCGGACCACCTGATCTCCGGCCGCGGCGAACCCGCGCCTTTGCGCAGTCGCGTTCGGAGGTCGAGGCTGGCCATGGGGCGCACGAGCCGCCTCAAGGTGGCTGCGCCGGGTTGCGAGCCCTGTTCCGATCGGCGTTAAGCGCCCCGACCGCGGCCAGAGGACTTAGTTGAGCGCTCCGCATCTTCCGGGAATCCTGTCCGGGCTCGCGCCCGCCATCGACCAATACGGTTATTTGGCGGTGGCGGGGCTCGTGCTGCTGGAGGACTTCGGCGTCCCGGTTCCCGGCGAGACCACTCTGGTGGTGGCCGCGGTCTTCGCCGGCGCGGGACGCCTGAACGTGGTGGTGGTTGCGGCGATCGCCTTTGCTGCCGCCGTGATCGGCGACAACATCGGCTACACCATCGGCAGGTTCGGTGGCAGGGCGCTGGTGCTCCGCTGGGGACGGTACGTCTTCATCACCGAGCCTCGCCTGGATCGCGTGCAGCGCTTCATGACCCGCTACGGGAACGAGGTGGTGGTCGTCGCTCGCTTCATCGAAGGCTTGCGTCAAGCGAACGGCATCATCGCGGGGATCTCTGACATGCCGCTGCGGCAGTTCGTTCCCTTCAACGCCCTGGGGGCTGCACTGTGGGTCGCGGTGTGGGTCACGATCGGCTACACCGCCGGTGCCCACATCGGCACGGTGTACAGCCTCGCAATCCGCTACGAGATCTACTTGGCCATTGCCGTGGCGGTGGTGCTCCTGGCGCTGCTGGGACGCTGGCTCTGGCGACGCCGCCGGGACGGTGCGCCCCGGCGAAAGGGACCGGGCTAGGCGGCGCCTTCCTGCTCCTGGCGGCCGTGGTTGAGCCGCATGAAGATCAGGCCCAGCGCCGACAGCAGAATCAGGTAGGCCAGGGTGGCCGCCAAAGCCGCCAGCCCCGCCGCCAGCGGCGGCGGCGAGAGTGGCCACACCACCGCGTACCCGACCGCCAAGGCGGGGAGGGCGCCCAGATTCTCCCAGCGCGCTCGCGGCGGTAGCTGCGGGTGATCCCGCCGCCGCCCCCAGCTGAGCATCGCCAGCAGCAGGTATCCGGCCGTGCCGCCCGCCACGAACGCGAAGACGGATTCCACCGTGGGCAGGCCGAACTTGTCGAGCAAAAACCCGCCCGTGCCCCAAATGGTCAGGGTGTACCCGTAGGCACTCCCGGTACCGCCCACTGACGCGGCCAGAGCCGCCAGCGGTCCCGGGGTAGCCGACCGACCAGTCGGTTTCTTTATACTCAAGGCGTATGCCGAAGCTTGCCGGTGAAGTCCGGGAGGAGCGGCGCCGGCGTCTCCTGGACTCCGCCTGGCGCTGCGCCACCCGCACCCGATTCCGCGAAGTCACCGTCGATGACGTCTGCGAGGAGGCCGGCGTCAGCAAGGGTGCCTTCTACGGCTACTTCAGCAGCAAGCAGGAACTGCTGCTCGCTCTGCTTGAGGACGATGCCCGCCAGCTGGATCAACTGCTGGACGAACTCGCCGAGTCCAAGCTCGACAGTGGGGAGCGGCTTCGGCTCTTCACCAAAGCCATCCTGGAGCAGGCGCGCGACGCGGGCTCGGTGCAAGTTCGAGCCGACCTCTGGACCGCCATGCTGACCGAGCCCGAGGTGCGCAGCCGCTTCGTCGCCGCGGTGGACCGCCGCCGCCAGCGGCTGCGCCGGTGGATCGAGGAGGGAATTGCCTCCCAGGAGTTGGCGGCCATCCCCGGCAACGCCTTCGCCTCCATCCTCCTGGCGCTCGCCGACGGGCTGATGCTCCACGCCAGCGCCGCCCCCTCGGCCTTCAAGTGGCGCAACATCGAGAGCGCCCTGGACGTCCTGCTTGGCGGTATCTCGGTGCACCCGGGCGGGCCCGCATGAGGGCCGGGGTGGACGGAGCGAGCATGGATCCCGGCAGTCAGTCCCGGCTCGAGGCCCTGTTCGCCTGGCTGCGCTCGCGCCGCACCGGCCTGTTCGTGCTGGCAGCCGTGGTCGGCTTGGGTTCGGGCCTCGGCGCCGTGGTCTTCCGTCTTCTGATCTTCGTCTTCACCTGGCTGGTCACCGGCCACCACACCTTCGGCCAGCAGGGCAGGGTGGCCAGCCCGCATCTGCCGGGTCTGGGTTTTTGGTTCGTGTTGCTGGTCCCGGTGCTGGGCGGCCTGATCTACGGCCCCATGATCACCTTCTTCGCCAAGGAGGCCCGCGGCCACGGCGTTCCCGAGGTGATGCTGGCGGTGGCCGAGAGCGGCGGCCGGATCCGGCCCCAGGTAACCGTGGTCAAGGCGCTGGCGTCCGCCCTGTGCATCGGCACCGGTGGGTCGGTGGGTCGCGAGGGCCCGATCGTCCAGATCGGATCGGCCCTGGCCTCCACCTTCGGGCAGGTGGTGCGGATGGCGGAGTCCCGCATGCGGCTCTTGGTCGCGTGCGGCGCGGCGGGAGGCATCAGCGCCACCTTCAACGCTCCCCTGGCCGGCGTCTTCTTCGGTCTGGAGCTGGTCCTGCAGGAGCTCTCCCCCGAGGCGATCGTGGCGGTGGTGATCTCGGCCATGGGGGCCGACGCGGTGGGCCAGGCCTTCTTCGGCAGCCAGCCCTTCTTCAAGCTCCCGCCGGTAACGCTGGGCAGTGGCTGGGACTACCTGCTCTGCGTTGTGCTCGGCCTCATCGCCGGCGCTGCCGGGGTCAGCTTTCAGAAGGTGCTGTACTTCGCCGAGGACGTCTGGGACCGGCTCTGGCGGGGCAAGCCGGAGTGGTCCCGCCCCGCGGTGGGCGGCGTGGCGCTCGGCTTGATCCTGCTGGCCCTGCCCCAGCTGTACGGGGTCGGCTACCCGGTTCTGGAGCACGCTATCACCACCGGATACGTGGTCTGGTTCCTGCTCGCCCTGGCCGCCGGCAAGATCGTCGCCTGCAGCCTGACCATCGCCATCGGTGGCTCGGGCGGGGTGTTCGCCCCCTCGCTGTTCATCGGGACCATGCTGGGGGTTGCCTACGGCGTCGGAGCCCAACATCTGTTCGGCGCCGGCATCGGGTCCGCCGGCGCCTTCGGGATGGTGGGCATGGGGGCCGTCTTCGCCGCCGCCTCCCGTGCCCCCCTCACCGCCATCGCCGCGGCCTTGGAGATGACCGGCGATACCAGGCTCGTGCTGCCGGCGATGCTGGCGGTGGGGGTGGCGACCGCGCTCAGCCAGGAGCTCACCTACGGCACCATCTACACCACCAAGCTTTTGCGCCGCGGCATCGACATCCAGCGCACCCGGCCCTCCACGCTGATGCAGCAGCTGCGGGTCTCCGATGTGATGCGCCACCTGCCCCACATTCCCGCCAAGGTGGCGCAGCCCGAAGGCCAGCCGGCTGCGCCGGCCGGCAACGGAGGTCCCGCCCCCTCCGGTTACGCGTCTTCGCCCCAGGGCGTCTTCGCCCAGGAGACGCTGGAGCAGGCGCTGCGCCAGCTCGCCGTGTACGGACACACTGGACTGCCGGTCATCTCCGCGGACGGGTCCGAGGTGGAGGGCTGGCTGACCAACCGCGACGTCATGCGCGCCTTCGCCGAACGCCTCGGCCAGACGGTGAGGGGCGGCGAGCTGGCGGCCGCCCAGTCGGCGTCATGGGCGGCGGACGACCCGCGACGGGAGGCCACCGAGGTGCGCAACCCCGTCGACGGCTATCGGCTCGCCGACCTGCGCCTGCCCGCGCGGTGGGTGGACAAGCAGGTTAGCGAGATTGCCTTGCCCCCCTCCACGGTGGTCGTCACCATCAGGCGGGGCCGTCAGCTGATCACGCCGGACGGCGCCACCCTGCTCAGGGACGGCGACCTGCTGACACTGATGGCACCGGTCGGGGCGCTTGAGCGGCTCCAACCCGCGTCGGGCGAAGCGCCCACACGCAATCGTTCGGCGGCAAAACCGGATGGTCCGCGCTGATGCCTGAGATGGTGGGGTAGCGCGGCACGAATCATTCAGCGTTCTCAGCGGTCTTCGGAGATTGTTCGGAGAGGCGAGCCTTGAGCTGGCTCCTCTGTATGACCTGGTCTCGACCCTGCACTACAACAGTGACGACCGCCTTGCCATGTCGATCGACACCGTCCAACGCCTCGACCGGGTGACGCCCGATCGACTCATCAACGAAGCGGTGCGGTGGGGATTGTCGCGAGCAGTGCCGCGGGGGATCATCGACGACGTCCTCGCGAGCGCAGGTGATGCTCGCGCCGCAGCTCGCGATGAGACCGACGGCGTCCCCGCCGAGATACCGGCCATCGTCACCGCGCAGGCGGCTCGGCTGCGCGGTGATGACGTGTCGGCGACGGCCTAGCTGACGCATGATCTGATGTCCGTATAGTTCGAGGAACAGGCCCGCTTCTTCTGAGTCTTTGGAGTACGAGACCTTCCACAGCAACGTGTCTGTTGAGCTTTCGAGACAGGTTTCACGGGTGATGACCGAGCTGAACTCGAAAGCGGGGTAAAGGGAGGCAAGCTCTGATAGGACAGGAAACTTTGGATCCGCCACCGCAGGTTCGAATCCTGCCTCCCCAACTTTGACGCGATCCACATTGAGAACGCGTCAATTCGACCGGCGTCGAGACCCTGAGCCCTGTGGATAACTTAGGTCAGAGTCACCAAGTCTGTTGACCTAGTGGGTAGGAGTTGGGGGTGTCTGTTGCCATACTAAAGCTGCAAACTGACCAAACGGAGGCCATCTCCCATGGCCCTGAAAGTCCTTCCCACCGCGGCCCCCAGCCCCCTGGCCCGGCTGGTCGACGACTATCTGATGAGCTGCCGGGCCCGGGGCCTCTCCCCCCGGACCGACGAGCAGTACGGGTACGCCCTGCGCAACGTCTTCCTCAAGTGGTGTGACGCCGAGGGGGTCACCCGCCTGGAGGAGCTCGACCGGCGCACCTTCGACCGCTACACCTCCTTTCTCCTCCAGAAGCGGACCAGGTCGGGGGCGCCGATCACCAAGCACGCCGTCCATTCCTTCCTCCGCCCCGTCCGCATCCTCCTGAACTGGGCGATCAAGGAGGGCGAGACGGTGGTCGCCAAGCCCCAGCTCCCCCGCCGGGAGAAGCCGGTCCGGGACGTGCTCAGCCGGGAGGAGATCGACCAGCTCGAACGCGTGATGCCCAACGAGCGGGACAAGCTGATCATCCGGATCTTCGGCGACTGCGGGCTGCGCCTCGACGAGCTGACCAAGCTCCAGGCCTCGGACATCGTCCGCTCCGGCCGCCAGGCCCACCTCCGGGTCCTGGGCAAGCGCAGCCGGATTCGCGACGTGCCGGTTCCCCCTACCCTCCTCCGCCGCCTGGACCGGTTCATCGACTCCCGCCCCGAGGAGCGCAGCTCAGACGCCCTCTTCCTGACCCTGCGGGCGCGGGCCGGCGTCTACGACAGCCTGACCATGGTCGGCGTCTACCGGACGGTCAAGGACGCGTTCCACCGGGCGGGCATCACGAAGCCCGTCTACCCCCACCTCCTCCGGCACTCCTGGATGACGGAGATGCTCCGCTGCGGGATGAACCCGATCCAGCTCTCGGTCATCGCCGGGGCGTCGCCCGACGTGATCGCCCAGCACTACACCCATCTGACCAAGGATGACGCGTATGAGGCGATGGTCCGGGCGCTGAGTGGGGGTCGGCGGTAGGTCATGCGAGAGGAGGTTCTGGTTA
The DNA here is from genome assembly GCA_046703825.1 of Candidatus Dormibacteria bacterium. Classification (GTDB taxonomy): domain Bacteria; phylum Chloroflexota; class Dormibacteria; order Aeolococcales; family Bog-877; genus JBJKSO01. The sequence continues at coordinate 17,560 of JBJKSO010000095.1, read as the reverse complement.
CTCCCCGTGACGGATGTGAACGAGGACTACAACCCCGGCAGCAGCGGAGCAGTTGAGGTCTCGTCAGGTGGGGGGCCAGAGGTGGGCGTACCGTTGGCGCTTTGGTGCGCGTAGCCGCCGTTTCGAAGGCGGACGATCATGGCTGTCGGCGTCACGCCGAAGGCTTCCGCAAGACCGTATACGGTTGACCACCCGTTCCATGGCGCGCTGGGCAGCAGCGAGCGCAGCTCATCTGTGGGTACGAGTAGGTACGAGGCGAAGCGACTCGCTTGGAATTCGGTGGAATCGTGGGATCCATCCCGGCACCAGATCCTCCCGTCTTCCATCATCGGAAGGACCCCCGTCCAGGCGTCGTCGGCGTGGAGCGCGTCGTGGCCGACTTCATGGGCGACGGTGAATCGTTCCAGGCCGGGTGTGGCCTTGAACTCTGAGAGGCGGCGCTCGTTCAGCACGACGAGGCGCTCTTCAGGTTTGAGGGCCCCGAGGACGTTAGCCGGCAGGCAATCCCAGAGAAGGCCTAGGCGGAGTTGATCAAGGAGCTTCTCGATATCGAAACTGGGGGTGAGTTGATAGCGTCGCCAAAGCTCGGCCGCCCGACTCTCGATCCGGGCATCCGGAATAAAGCTCATCTGCCTCGCCGGTTAGAGGGCGGGCGCGCATCGCGGTAGAGCTTGTGGAGGACATCATCGGAGAGTTGGGGCAGGGTCCGCAGAAAGCGGGCGAACTGGGGATCGCTGACCGCCTTCTGGCGGACTTCGGGTGGGATCTTCCCGGCGAGGGCGAGTAGCTCGTCGGGATCTGCGCGGTACAGGTTAGCGAGGCGGCGGATGGTCGTCTCGCCGGGCGGCTCGCCACGGCTGTTCTCCAGCTTGGAGAGGTAGGTGAAATCGATATCGAGCTTGGCGGCGACCTGGCGCTGCGTTAGGCCTGCCTGCCGTCGCAGCTCCTGGATACGCTGACCGAAGGACATGGCATCGGCATTGGCCTCAGCAGCCGCCATAAGGGTCCCCTGGAGAGTTTGGCATGCTATGATGTTGGGTAGACTACCCAACATCAAGTTGGAGACGGCGTCTCCAACATCACTGTAGCAGGCCCACCCACCGGGTAAAGGAGCTGACGCGATGACGGCAGATGGAGCGATAGAGGTGACCGTGACGTTCCCGCTGGGGAAGGAGGAGCCCTTGCATGAAGACGTGGCTCCGACCACCACGGTGGGCGAAGTGCTGACTCAGGCAAAGTTGCATTTCGGGGCTGTGGATGAGCAGAACGTGACCTGGTATCTCACGGCGCGGGGCGAGAAGCAAGACGTCAACCGGAATGTGGGTCAGGTGGCCGGGGAGGCGAAGGCAGTGAGCTTCCGGCTGGTCAAGGAGATCACGCAGGGCTGATGGATCTCGAGTCAAAGCTCAGTCTGGAGCGGGATGAGCCGGCGGTGCTGGCGTTCCTCGAGGAGAACGAGGGTACGTGCAAGCGCGAGGAGGGCACCGATGGCGTCTACTGGCTGACGTTGCGCCCGAAGCGAGCGCGCGCGGAGCTGTTCTACGTGCGGGTGGCCTGGAGCGTTTACCCCCATCACGCTCCATCGGTCCTGTTCCGGGACGGAGCGGGCAGCCCAACTGGAAGCGCACGGGCGTGGCCAGACATCCCTGGCTATCAACCGGGCAACAACCGGATCTGCAAGCCGTTCACCGCGGAGGGGATGGCGGCGCACCGGGAGTGGCGGTGGACGAGTGATGGGAACCCCTTTCTCTGGGTTGTGACGGTCCTGCAGGACGACCTCGACACGAAGTTCACGCGGCGGGCAGGGTGATGAGCAAGGGCGGGATCGCGGTGCCACAGCGAGCCGTCGACACCATCATCGACGAGGTTCGGCGGTATGGAGAACGGGATCTGGAGACCGGCGGCTTCTTCTTGGTGCAGGAAGGGGCGCTGGACACGGTAACCGGCATCGCGGTAGCTGGCGAGAAGGGAATCGAACGCGGCTGGGGTTTCTTCCGGATCAGCGCGACCGCGATCGATGTCCTCTTTGGCTGGGCTGATGAGCGTGGGCTTCGCATCCCTGCTCAGTTCCATTCCCATGGCCTGGGCAGCGGGCTTTCTCGGATCGATCGCCGAGAGGGGTTCAACGTCCGTGGCTTTGTGAGCTGTGTGGTGCCCCGTTATGAGGACCCGCCGAGGGAGATTGGAGGCTGGGGCTGGTGGCTGTTCACAGGGGAAGGCTGGGTTGTGACGGAGGCGGGATCCGTGGTACCAGGCGAGGTGGAGACGGTGACCTTCGATGAGAAGGGGATACGGGTGCATGAGTGATCACACACGGCCGCTGCTACTCGGGGCACGTGCAGCTGGGGTGTCGGAGAGTGCCCTTCGGCAGCGGCTGGAGGCGGCGACTCTGCTCATCAGCTTGGACCCAGAGCTGCCCGGGGCCTGGCTAACGCTGCGTGTCCTCGCCACCACGGCGCGGCGGCTGCCCATACGCCTGGCGCTTGATGCTGATGGATTGCCGAAAGCGTCCGTAGAGGAACTGCGAAATCTGGTTGAGCGGATCGACGCAAAGCGTGGCCTCGTGTCGGCCTCCGGATCTGCCCAGGGTGCTCGGTTGCACATCGGGACGCGAGCGATGGGCGACGACGTGATCAGGGTCGTGCCGGACGGGTATGGCGCCCATGTGGCCCGTGATGCCGGTGTGGTGATCGAGCTGGCCCGGCCTGCGCACCCGCTCGGCGCCATATTCGCGGCGGCTATGGGCATGGGCGAGGCTTTCAAGGATCTGGCCGGCGTTTTGGCGGTGAGGAGGGTGGACCACGGGCATCTCACGTGGTGCCCGGTGAGCCTGTCGCGGGACCTGGCCCTGGCGCCAATGCAGGCCGAGACCCTGCACCTCCAGGTGGCGCTTGCGGGTTGCGGAGCCATCGGGACGGCGATCGCGGCGGTGATCCTGCAGGAGCTTGACGCAGCGGGTGAGATCCTGGCGATTGACCGGCAGCGATTTGGGAGGGAGAACCTGGCGACCTACTCGCTCGGAGACGAGGGCTCGAAGCGCGGCAGGCCGTGGAAGGTGAACTTGGTACGGAGGCATCTGAGTAAGTACGACGTCGGGCGGCACCGAGGGGAGGTTGCTGCCCTGCCCGGGCTTGTGGACGATGGCCGATTGGGCTGGCCGAGAGTGGTGCTGGGTGGCCTGGATACGCCGGAGGCTCGGCGGGAACTCCAGCTGCTATGGCCCGACCGGCTGATCGACGGGGGGACGAGTGACACGGCGGTAGGCCTCCACGATGTTATGGCCGAGGAGGGTCCTTGCCTGAGCTGTTTCTTCCCCAAGCGAGAGTCCAACGTCATCGAGCAGCTGGCCGACCTGACCGGGCTGAGCATCGAGCGCCTTGGCCGTGATGACTTGATCGTGCCCGAAGACCTCGACGGCAAGAGCGCCGAACAACGAGCAGTTCTCAAACCGCAGGTTGGGCTGCGGGTCTGCGGCTTGGCGCAGGCCGTCGGGCTGGTTGCGGACGGAGACGGTGGCTACCAACCTGCGGTGACCTTCGTGGCGCAGCAGGCCGCCTGCCACGTGGTGGGGCGCTTGATCGCGGACAAGGTCGGGTTCCGGAGCCCCTGGAACTTCCTCGAATACGACGCGCTTATCGGCCCTCGGGACGATTGCCTGGACAGCCACCGCGCCGAGCCCGGCTGCTACTGCCAGAGCCGTGGGGATATGATTCGGCGCGTCCGAGCGGTTCGGGCCTCCCGGAGGGGCCCCGCGGCCTAAACCCCCTTGACATGTGAGCGCCACTCACGTATTGTTAGCGGCACTCACAACAAGGAGGCGAAATGGGCGAACTGATCGGGGTCAAGGAGATTGCCGAGCTGGCCGGCGTGAGCTCGGCAGCGGTCGCGAACTGGCAGAAGCGGTATCCGTCGGAGTTCCCTCTGCCGGTGGAAAGGGTCGAGTCCGGGCCGGTCTTCGACAGCGAAGAGATCCGTGTCTGGCTTGAGCGTCGGCAGAAGCCGATCAAGCCGCTCGGGTTCGAGGACGTGCTCTGGAAGGCGGCGGACAAGCTGCGTGGGTCGATGGACGCCAGCGAGTACAAGCACGTCGTTCTGGGTCTCATCTTCCTGAAGTACGTGGAGGATGCCTTCGAGGAGCGCCGGACCCACCTGGGCGAGGAGCTGGCGGCGGAAGGGATCAAGGGGAAGGAGGCCGATGAACTGCTGGAGTCACGAGACGAGTACACGGCAGAGGGCGTGTTTTGGGTGCCTGAGGCCGCTCGGTGGCAGTACCTAAGGCAACGTGCGAAGCAGTCCGACATTGGGAAACTGATCGACAGGGCGATGGACTTGATCGAGGCAGATAACCCGTCCCTGCGAGGGGTCCTGCCGAAGACGTATGCCCGGCCTAGCCTCGACGTTCGACGGTTGGGTGAGCTGGTTGATCTGATCTCCGGTATCGGTTTGGGCTCGGCTGAGCATCGGGAGAAGGACGTCCTTGGCCGGGTGTACGAGTACTTTCTCGGGCGGTTCGCGTCGGCTGAGGGTAAGGGAGGGGGTGAGTTCTACACCCCGAGAGCGGTGGTCCGGCTGCTGGTTGAAATGATCGAGCCACTCCAGGGTCGCGTCTACGACGGGTGCTGCGGCAGCGGAGGGATGTTTGTTCAGGCCGAGCGCTTCGTCGATGCCCATGGGGGGCGACGAAATGACATCGCGGTGTACGGTCAGGAGCTCAACGACACAACTTGGCGCCTAGCCAAGATGAATCTGGCCATCCGTGGCATCGAAGCCGACCTTGGTCCGAGGTGGGGGGATACCTTTCACGAGGACCTGCATCCGGACCTGAAGGCGGACTACATTCTGGCTAATCCGCCCTTCAACGTTTCGGATTGGGGTGGTGACCAGCTCCGCGAGGACCCTCGGTGGGCCTATGGAGTCCCGCCGATCGGGAATGCTAACTACGCTTGGCTTCAGCACTTCGTCTCGAAGCTATCACCGCATGGGGTCGGCGGCATTGTCCTAGCGAATGGTGCGCTGTCGATACAGTCAGCGGGAGAGGGTGACACAAGACAGCGCCTGGTTGAGGCCGATGTGGTCGAGTGCATCGTCAGCCTTCCAGTCCAGCTCTTCTACTCAACCCAGATTCCGGTCTCTCTCTGGTTCCTCAACCGAGACAAAGGCCCGGGTGGGTCGCGGAGGTGGCGAGACAGACAAGGGGAGACGCTCTTCATCGACGCTCGCAAACTGGGCGTGATGGTTGATCGCACTCATCGGGAGCTGACCGAGGAGGAGATCGGACGTGTTGCGGGCATCTACCACGCCTGGCGTGGTGAGCCGGGCGCCGAAGCGTACCAGGACGTTCAGGGGTTCTGCGCAGTCGCGACCATCGCTGATATTCGAGCACAGCGATACGTGCTCACTCCGGGTCGCTACGTTGGGACAGAGGAGGCTGAGGGTGACGGCGAGCCGCTCGCCGATAAGATTGCCCGGCTTTCCTTGGCCCTAACGGAACAGCTCGACGAAAGTGCTCGCCTTCAGGAACGGGTGCGCGTAGCGCTGGAGCGGGTCAATGTCTGAGTACGTTCCACTGCGGCAGCTGATTCAGTTTGCGATCGGAGGGGGATGGGGGTCGGACGATGAAGAGGCGGGCTCGGAACGGGTTGGAGTGATTCGTGGCGCCGACTTCCCAGCGGTGATCCGCGGGGACGTGAGGGGCCTTCCGAGACGGTACGAGGGAACGGATCGAGCACAGGCTCGCCTGCTGCGGGACGGCGATATTGTCTTGGAAATATCGGGTGGCACCAAGGACCGTCCGACCGGTCGTACGGTTTACGTCTCGGAAGGTCTGCTCGCGCGGTCGGACGTGCCCTTAATTCCGGCGAGCTTTTGCCGACTGGTTCGTGTCGACAGCCACCGAGCGGTCCCGCGTTATGTGTACTACTGGCTGCAAGGGATGTATACAGCAGGTAGGGCGTGGTCGTACCAGAATCGCTCGACGGGAATCTCAAACTTCCAATTTGAGTACTTCCTCGATGCTGAGAAGGTGCGCCTTCCGGCTCTGGGGAAGCAGACGGCAATAGCAGAGGTTCTTGGGGCGCTTGATGACGCCATCGAGGCCAACCACCTCCTCTCGAGAGATCTCGAGGCACGCATAGGGTATCGCTACCAAGAGCTTGCGAATGCAGTCTCCGACGACTGGCGCACGATGCCGGTTGGCGATGCTGTAGCGGTGCGAGGGGGTGGGACACCTGCAACTGGCGATGCGCGATATTGGGATGGCGGCAGGCATAGTTGGGTCACCCCACGAGACCTGTCGCGACTGGAAGGGCCCGTGCTCCTGGGGACAGAACGCACTGTAACCGATGCTGGTCTAGCGCGCATTAGCTCCGGCCTCCTGCCGGTGGGGACGGTGCTCCTATCATCACGGGCTCCGATTGGCTACCTCGCTCTTGCTGAGCTGCCAGTGGCCGTAAATCAGGGCTTTATCGCGATGATCTGCGAGGGTCGGCTACCGAATTTCTACGTGTGGCAGTGGGCCGTTGCGAATATGGAGGCTATCAAGGCCCGCGCAAATGGCAGCACGTTTCAGGAGATCAGCAAGTCAAACTTCCGACCAATGCTGATACCCGTTCCTCCCACCGCTGAACTGACGGCCTTTACCGCCTTTGTGGAGCCGCTGTATCGCCTCATGGTGGCGAAGGTGCGCGAATCAGAGCGGCTCGCGGCGCTGAGGGATGCGTTGCTGCTGCCGGCGGTGTTGGGAGAGGTCGGGATAGATGAGACGACTGCGGAGGTGGAGGCGGCCGTATGAGCGGATTTATGGCGGAGTCCGCGGTCGAGGAGCTTGCCCTGGAGTACTTCGGCGACCTTGACTGGGAAGTGGTGTATGGCCCGACCATCGCTCCAGGGGAAGTAGGAGCAGAAAGGTCCTCCTACCGGGAGGTTCTGCTAGAGGGCAGGTTGCGCGACGCGCTCACCCGGCTGAATCCTGGCCTGACGTACGAGGAGGTGAGCCAAGTCGTAGCCGGTGTCAAGCGGCCTGAGAGCGCGGACATTTTGGCCGAGAACTGGCGGATTTACCAGCTCCTGATCGGCGGAGCCCGAGTGGAGCGAAGGGGATCGGAGGGGGAAACTCGGCACGCGGTCGTCCGGTTGATCGACTTCGAGGATGTGAGCAACAACGACTACGTTGTTGTGAATCAGTTCACCGTGGAAGAGGTCAAGCGCCCGCGCCGCCCGGACATCGTGGTCTTCGTAAATGGCCTGCCCCTCGGCATCGTCGAACTCAAGGTTCCCGGAGAGGAGCGAGCGACGCTTCGCGGAGCGTGGAACCAGCTCCGGACGTATGCGCGTGAAATCCCGTCGCTCCTCGCCTACACAGCGGCAGGAGTCATCTCGACGGGGACACAAGCGCGTATGGGAGCGCTCGGCGGCGCGTTCGAGCACTACGCTCCGTGGAAGACGATCGACGGCAAGGGCCTCGCCCCCCCCGCGCTGCCCGAGCTGGAAGTGCTCGTCCGGGGTGTGTTCGAAAAGGCGCTCTTCCTCGACTTGGTGCGGAATTTCGTTGCCTTCACGGACGAGCGCGGCGGTCTGGTGAAGCGGGTGGCGAAGTATCACCAGCTGCACGCCGTGAATAAGGCGGTGAAGGAGAGTGTGGCGGCGCTTGTTCGCGGCGACGGTCGCGCTGGCGTCGTCTGGCACACGCAGGGGTCTGGCAAGAGCTTCGAGATGGTGTTCTACGTCGGCAAGATCATGCGGCAGCCTGAAATGGCGAACCCCACGGTGGTGCTCCTGACCGACCGGAATGATCTGGACGATCAGCTGCATGACGAGTATTTCGCGCCAACCAGGACCCTCCCGGAGACGCCAGTCCAAGCGACCTCGAGAGAGCACCTCCGGACCTTGCTGAGCACGAAGGCCTCGGGCGGAATCCTGTTCTCAACGATGCAGAAGTTCGGACTCACAAGAGAGGAGCGGGAGGCAGGACGCCAATTTCCCCAGCTCTCCGAGCGTTCGAACGTTATTGTGATCGCGGACGAAGCACATCGGACGCAGTACGACCTGATCGATGGGTTGGCCCGAAACTTGCGCGATGCATTGCCGCACGCGTCTTTCATTGGGTTCACCGGGACGCCGATCGAGACCTCGGATCGCAATACGCGGGCCATCTTCGGCGAGTACATTGATGTCTACGACCTGACCCAAGCCGAGCAAGACGGGGCCACGGTCAAGGTGTTCTACGAGGCCCGGCTGGCCAAAGTGGAGCTTCCTGCGGAGGCGAAGCAGCTGCTCGATCAAGGGTTCGAGGATGTCACCGAGCAGAGCGAGGCGGACAGCCGTGAGCGTCTCAAAACGCGGTGGGCCCGAGTGGAGGCGATCGTCGGGGCCAAGAAGCGGATCGGCGAGGTTGCCGCGGACATCGTCGAGCACTGGAAGGCTCGCCGCGGTACCTTGGCCGGCAAGGCGATGGTGGTGTGCATGTCGCGGCGGATCTGCGCTGATATGCACGATGCCATCGTGGCGCTGTGCCCCGATTGGTACAACGAGGACGACAAGAAGGGGAAGGTCAAGGCTGTCTACACGGGGTCAGCGGCGGATGAGGAGGACGTGGCTCGGCATGTCCGGAGTAAGCAGGCACTAGCTGAGCTGAAAGCGCGGGCCAAAGATCCGAAGGACGAGCTGGAGATGGTTATCGTCCGGGATATGTGGCTTACCGGGTTCGACTCACCATCCCTGCACACCATGTACGTGGACAAGCCCATGCAGGGCGCCGGGCTGATGCAGGCGATCGCTCGGGTGAACCGGACGTTCCAAGACAAACCGAGTGGCCTCGTGGTGGATTACATCGGGATCGCCGAATCGCTGCGGGCGGCGCTTACGGACTACACGGAGCGTGATCGTGCCGGCCAGGCTATGGGAGCGCCGGCGGAAGAGGCGCTGGTGCTTCTCCAAGAGAAGGTCGAGATCCTGGGTGAGCTCTTATACGGGTGCCCATGGCGTGAGGCGCTGGCCTCAGGCTCTGACAAGGCCAAGATCGAGGCCATCATGGCAGCGCTCAACCACTTGCTGGGTGCGGCCGAGCTCGAGCTCCCTGATCGCTTCCTGCACCACAGCCGGATCGCGAGCCAGGCCTTCACCTTGGCGGTTTCGTCGCCGAAGTCGATGCAGTACCGGGACGACTTGGCCTTCTTCCAGGCGGTGGCGGTGGAGCTTAGGAGGAGCCGGGCCGATGGGGATTCCGGCGCCGGCGACGACGTCGAGCTGGAGACTGCGATCCGGCAGGTGATCTCGGACGCGGTAACCGCGAGCGGCGTGGTCGATATCTACGCCGCGGCCGGTATGGAGAAGCCGGACATAAGCATCATCGATGAGGACTTCGCCAAGCGCCTCGCCACAAATCCGCACCCGAACGTCCAGATCGAGCTCCTGAAGCGGCTGCTTACAGCTGAGTTGAGGTCGTTGGGTAAGCGGAATCTGGTCGCTGAGCGGAAGTTCTCGGAGATGCTGGAGCGGGCCATGCGGTCGTATACGAACCGGACGCTCACGGCCGCGGAGGTGATTGCCGAGGTTGTGGCCATAGCCAATGAGATGAAGGCTGAGCGTCAGCGCGGGGTGGAGTTGGGCCTGCGTGACGACGAGCTTGCCTTCTACGACGCCGTCTGTCAGAACGACTCCGCGGTGCTGGAGATGGGCGACAAGACACTCAAGGCGATCGCGCAGGAGCTGGTGGGGATCGTTCGCTCCAACGCGACCATCGATTGGGATAAGAAGGAGCAGGTAAGGGCGTCTCTGCGCCGGAACATCCGGCGGCTGCTCACCCGGCACCACTACCCGCCGGATAAGCAAGAGGGGGCCGTCCAGCTGGTGCTGGAGCAGGCTGAGCGTCTAGCTGCGGGAATGGGTGGAAACGGCGCAGAAGCAGCGGACGGATGAGACAATACCGGGCCCTTCGCTGCTCACCAGTTCCGGCTATCCCGGCCGCTTCGTAGCGGGGCAGCCGGAAGGGCTATGAGGAGTCAGTGACAGACACGTTCGGCTTTGCGTCGGGAGCCCCACCCCCACACCCCCAGGGAGCACGCTGATATTGCATCTCGGATTGACAATGGATCGCCCTACCTGCCATGATGCACGAACGATGCGTAAGCGCTCTAGCACCGGAAGCGACCTGGATAGGGGCGACGTCACGCGCGACAAGAACGTCCACGCTGCAGCGCTCGGCCGCCTCGGAGGGCTAAAGGGGGGCCGAGCTAGGGCGGCCCGGCTGACACCAGAAGAGCGGTCCGAGGCGGCGCGCACCGCGGCGCGTGCACGGTGGACGCGCACACGCCAGTGATCCAAACCCGCACCGCCAGCCGTGCCACCCCCGCAAGAAGGGGCAGCCCGGTCGTGCCGGACGAGGAGGCCGCGACGGCCCCAAGCGATCTGCAAGAGCTCTCCAGGATTGCTGACTACACGTCGTCAATCTTCCCCGGAAAGGGCGAACGCCTGCCCAGGGAGCTTACCGGACCAGTCAAGCGGCTTGAGGAGCTGCTCGACGAGCCAATGTGGCTCCTCCTCCAGGGACGTCACGATGATTCAACGTTTGTTCATCTTGAGCAAGATGTGCGAGATGCCTTCCTCCGTTCCCGCCGGGAACTCCGGAAGTGCCGGCGAGTGGGACTGATTATCGACAGCCCCGGGGGCCAAGCGAGCGTGGCCTATCAGATCGCCACGCTGCTCAGACGCCATTGCGGTGCCTTCGATGCGATCGTCCCTCGTTACGCGAAAAGCGCCGCGACGTTGCTTTCCTTGGGCGGTGGCCGATTCTTTATGGGGTCGGATGCCCAGATCGGTCCACTTGATGTTCAATTGATGGACCCGGAGCGCGAGGATTGGGGCTCTGCACTCGACGAAGTCCAGGCACTTGAGCGCCTGAACGCTGCCGCTTTGGAGCAGTTCGATCAGGCGATGTTTATGCTTCTCCCGCGGACGGGGAAGAAGGTTGAGACTCTTTTGCCTCTAGCGATGAGGTTTGCTACCGATATGGCGAGGCCACTTCTAGAGAAAATCGATACCGTGCATTACACGCAGCAGTCCCGTCTGCTCAAGGTGGCCGAAGATTACGCTACGCGGCTGCTCAGACCCAAGTACACTACCGAAAGGTCGGAGGAAATCGCCCGCCGCCTCGTTAACAACTATCCCGAGCATGGTTTCGTTATCGACCGTGATGAAGCCTCGACGTTCCTCGATGTCGAGAATGCTTCTTCGGATGTGCAAAGGGCTATCGACGATATCGAGGAGTACCTGACGTCAACTCGGGTGAACGTGCTCGGTCGGCTTGTCGAAGTGCCGCCGGATGGCTCCGCGGGAGGACATTGATGCGTCGCGAGGCTTCGGAGATTGCTATCACTTTGCGCAAAGGTGACAGGAGAGCAAGTTGGGAGGAGGCTGTTCGTGCCGCGGGTGGGAAGGTTGCGCGTTGGGAGGAGGGCACTCCACTTCCCAAGCAGCCCGCAGAAGACGCGCAGGTGAGCGTTCCCAACGTTGGTCCAGACGTGAGCGCGTAGATCCACCTTGGGGTCTATCCGGTGGTAGCGATGCGGAGTGGGGCTTCGTGCGGCGGACAAGGCAGACCAACGTGAAAGTGGTCACCCGCTGGCGGTGAGGGTGCATTCGGCCCCGCAGTACCTTACATCATTGGTGCGTCGTTCGTAGTTCGGCGCAGGAGGACTGCGACCCGTGCCCGGCGTTGGCGGTCGACGTTTGGGTCGTCGGGCCTCCGTCAGGCGGCGGCCCCTGTAACGGCGGGCCTAGGCGAGAGGAACTGGATCTCGTCCGCGACGATGTCGATCGCGTAGCGCCCACTGCCATCAGGCGCGAGCCACCTGCGGCCCTTCAGGCGACCACCGACGTAAACCAGGCGCCCCTTGGCGAGGTACTCGGCGGAGACCTCGGCCAGTCGGCGCCAGGCGACGATGGTGTTGAACATCGGACCGTCGGTGCCGTTGTTCACGAGGGTGAATCGGGTGACGGGGACGCCATTCGCGGTGAGGCGAAGCTCGGGATCGCGGGACAGCCGGCCAATCAGAGCGACCCGATTGACGGACGGTCCGCGCTTGCGTGGAGCGGGGTTAGATGCCTTGCCGGTAGAGGTGGTGCCCTGGTTCTTGGTAGCCATCGGGGTGTTCTCCGTGCGCTCCTCTGAAGAGATGTCGCTGTCCGGGGCGCTTGGACCTGATCGACGCTGTCGGGGCAGCGGGCCAGTCCGCCGTTGTCAAAGGGCGAGCCGCAGGCGAGGCGCGAACCCTCATGAGCGTGCAGCGCTCACCTTTGACAACATGAGGCGGGCTGCGACTGCTCGACTTCGCAGCTAGATCAGGGCAGCGCCAGGATCAGACGTCTGTGGGGCGCGGCGAATGACACCGTGGCAAGAACCAGCGGCTGGCCTCGGCGAGGAGGGACGGCCCACGCTCAGAGGGATCGTTCGGTCAGTCCTGGCGACGCTGGATACCAAGCCGATCCCAGGGAACGAGCGCGGTCGGCTGCCCGGACCTCCCGTCTAGCCTCGTAGGTGGACGCCCACCGGTATTCCTTGATTCCCACGACGACCGAGACGGCTCCCGCGCAGATCGCGACGACAGCAGGACTCCAGGCATGGGCTCCTAACCCGAGGAGCAATCCACCGGCGACCAGCAGGCAGCCGACCACCGTCGATATCAGCATCATCCGGGCGAGTGCTCGCCACGCGGACGGATGCCACCCGCCGCACTGCCTTGCGCTTTGGCGCTCAATGCCGTTCCTCCCCCTCTCCCTGGCCTCGGACGCGCCAGCTCACGGTCGAGGCGGGTCACAACCTGTTGCCAGCTGCCGGAGAACTCGCACTGGACGACCGAGGGGCAACGCGACCTACCTCCGGGCAAGGGAGAACCCCAACCAGCCGTCTGGCTGCACCTACACCGCGGGCGGAGCCTCGGTGACGACTAATCGGAGTGGGCGGACAGCCACGCTGCCAATGTGTCTTCGCGATATGCACCGGCCGGGGCCGCTAACCCGCTGCCACCGGTGTGGATGACCGGAGCCCAAGCCGCGGGCGCCATAGCCCCAGTGAACCCGGTGCTGGTGGCCGAGCAGGCACTGCGCCAGTTGGGGCTTGGGTAGCCCACGATTGAACTTGAGGAAATACTCCGCATCGCCACGATCGTATCTGTCAGGTAGCGATCGACGTGGGAAGGGTGTTCGGCCTGACCATGCCCCTCGATGAGGTGGCCTAGAGCTACTGTGGTGGAGGAGCGGTGCCCCATCACGACCCTGCTTCTGCACTAGGCCAAGGAGGGAGCGAGACATGGAACGAGAGAAGAAGCCCACGACGAAGGGCCCGGCCGAGTGGTTCACGGGTGACGTGTGGATCGATGCCCTGGCCCAGGGACACGGAGCGACGCCGACGAGCGTCGGCTTGGTCCACTTCACTCCGGGTGCCCGCACCGCGTGGCACTCCCACGAGGTGGCTCAGTCGATCTACGTCGCCGAAGGCGAGGGGCGGATCCAGGCCCGCGGCGAGCCGGTCGAGACCCTTCGAGCAGGCGACGTCGTTGTCGCCCCCGGCGGTGAGTGGCACTGGCATGGCGCCGCACCCGACCACTTCATGACGCACCTCGCCGTCAGTGAGGGAGCGGCAGACTGGGGTGAGCACGTGTCGGACGCCGAGTACGGAGCTGGCGATCCTCGCCCGGAGTAGGTGGTCCAAGCCGCTCGTAACGGGGCCGCAGACGGAGCTTGAGTTGCTACTGGGCCGCTGCTGGAGCCTCACAGACAGGCTGGATTCGGCGCGACGGGCAAGACTGGGCACCTACTTTGAGCTGCCCTTATGGCCGGAGGACGGGACGTGCCTATCGATCAGAAGGTTGGGGTTCGAATCCCTGCGACCGAGCGCGCCAAAAAAGTCCAGGGCAGAGCGCATCTAGGCGTTTGCTTAGGCCTGGACCCCCCGGGCAGTCATCAAAGCGCCCGCCAGAGTTTCCGTCACTCTGCAGGTTCGCCCATCGCCGGGGACTCAGCCAGTGCCTGAAGGGCGAGTAGATAGCCCCTCCATCCCAGGCCCGCGATCAGTCCCCGGCAAGCGCCGGCGACCAGGTCCTGTTGGCGGAAGCGCTCTCGAGCAAAGGTGTTCGAAATGTGGACGGCGATGGCGGGCACAGATACTCCGCTCAGGGCGTCCCGGACGGCCAGGCTGGTGTGCGAGTAGGCCCCGGCGTTGATGACCAGCCCCTGAAAGCGCCCCGCCGAGGCTTGGATCAGATCGACCAGCTCGCCCTCTGAATTGGTCTGCTCGAACTCCACCTGCACGCCGAGCGACTCCGCGTAGGCAGTGATCCGGTGGTTGATCTCACTCAGACTCAGCGGGCCATAGATCTCGGGCTCGCGCCTGCCGAGCAGGTTGAGGTTGGGACCGTTCAAGACCAATACCTTCATGCGCAATCCACCTCTGTGTCCTGGGCCGATGGGTAGAGCGCCGCGAGTGCTTGCCCGGGTTCCACGCCCTCGGCCAGCTGGGTTCCGCCCGCGGAGCGGATCACGAAGTAGAGCCGGCCGCGCCGCCGCTTCTTGTCGGCGCCGAGGGCGCGCCGCAGCCGCTCTTGGGAGAGGCGCGGCGCCGTTTGCGGGAGCCCGAGATGATCCAGAGCGGCGCGCTGTTGGTTCGCGAGTTCGGCGGCCGGCTCCCCGAGCGCTTCCCCGAGCCTGGCCGCGGCGAGCAGGCCGATGCTCACGGCATCGCCGTGACTCACGTTGTAGCCGCTGGCAGCCTCTACCGCGTGGGCGAAGGTGTGGCCCAGGTTGAGCGCCTGGCGCATCCCGGTGTCACGAGGGTCGGCTGCCACGAAGGCTGCCTTGATCCGCACCGCCTGCTCGATCAGCCACTCCGGCCGGGCGGGCAGACCCTGCGAGTCCAGGGGCCAGCTCGCCAGCTGGCGCAGCAGCATCGGGGAGGCGAGGGCTGCCACCTTCACTACCTCGGCCAGGCCCTGCCGGGCGACCTCGGGCGGGAGCGTGGAGAGGGTGTCCGGATCCATCACCACCAACCTCGGGTAGTAGAAGCTCCCGACCGTGTTCTTCCCGCCGCCGTGGTCTATGGCCACCTTGCCCCCCACCGAGGCATCGGCCATGGCCAGCACCGTGGTCGGAACGTTCACCAGCGGGACACCCCGGGCGAAGGTGGCGGCGGCGAAGCCGGCGGCATCCAGGACGGCCCCGCCGCCCAGGGCCACCAGTGGGCTCTGCCGGTCCCAACCACGGCGCAGCAGCTCTTCCCAGAGCCCGGCCACCACCGTGAGCTGCTTGGACGCCTCCCCGCGGGGAAGCGGCACCAGCGCGCAGTCCAGTCTTCCTACCCCTTGGACCAGCCGATCTGCCCATTGGGCCACATGGCTGTCGTGGGCGACCAGCATGGAGGTCGCCGTGGGTGAGACCCGCCCCAGCTCCGCCTCCAACCTAGCGAGGCTTCCCCGGCCGATGATGACCTCGTGGGCTCCGACGTCACCGCGCACCTCGATCCGGGCGGGGGCGTTCTGGGGACAGGCAGCGCCGATCTCCCGGGCCACGTCGGCCACCGAGCGCCCTCCGGTCTCCACGCGCTCGGCCCAGAAGGCGTAGGCGGGCCGCCGCGACTCCATCAGGGCAGCCACCAGGTCGCCCGCCTCGGGGTCGGGGATCAGGGGCCGGGGCGAGAGGTGGAGCCGGCGCTGCACCTCCTCGTGGGGGCAATCCAGCCAAAAGCGCAAGGCACCTTCGGCCAGCTGCCCAAACGATTCCCGGTCCAGCGGGGCTCCACCCCCACAGGCGATCACCGCCCCCGACAGACGGGCGGCATCGGCCACCACCTCTCGCTCCAGGGCTCGGAACGCCGGCTCGCCGCCGGTGCGAAACAGCTCCGCCACCTCTCGGCCGGAAAGCCGTTCCACCTCCTGGTCCAGGTCGATGAAGGGGCGGTCGAGCAGGCGCGCGAGCTCCCGTCCCACCGCGGTCTTGCCCGTCGCCATGAAGCCTGTGAGCAAGACATTGGGCCTTCCCGGGGGCAATGCCGGGGTGGGCAGGGGATTGAGGCTCACGGCAGCAGCCCGGGAAGCGGGTGGCGCCCGGTGGCCCTGGCGGCCGCCTTCATGGCGTCCAGGCGATCCGAACCGAAGCGTTCCAGCAGCGCGTCCGCCAGGGTCCAGGCCAGCATCGCCTCGACCACGACCGCGGCTGCGGGCACTGCACACACGTCGGAGCGCACGTAGGGCGGGGATCCGGCGAGCCCGGAGCCGAGGTCAACCGAGGTGAGCTCGGTCCGAGTCGAGGAGAGCGGCTTCATCAGCGCCCGCACCACGACCGGTTCGCCATTGGTGACCCCTCCCTCGAGCCCGCCGGCGAAGTTGGAGTTGCGCTGCAGCCGCCGGGCGCGGGACTCGATGGAATCCTGGACTTCTCCTCCCGGCTTCTGGGCCGCGGCCGCCGCTGCGCCGAGCTCTACCGCCTTGATCGCCGGTATCGAGCACACCGCCTGGGCGAGGCGGCCGTCCAAGCGCCGGTCCCACTGCGCGTACGAGCCCAGGCCGGGAGGCGCCCCCACGGCGAAGCCGACCACGGCACCCCCCAGGGTCTGGCGGGCCTTGCGGGCCTGGTCGATCTCCTCGACCATGCGTGCACTCGCGCCGCCTTCGGGGCAGCGCACCGGGTCGGTTTCAGCTGCGTCCGCGAGCTGCAGCAGCCGTTTCGCCGAGCAGCTTTCCAGGACCGGGTCCCAGCTGGCGCCGCCGATCGCGGTCACGAAGGCGCCGGTGCGCATCTGGAATTCTTTGAGCAGCGGCAGCACCAGGGCGGCGGCCGCGACTCGAGCCGCGGTCTCCCGGGCGCTGGCCCGCTCGCGGACCAGCCGGAAGTCGTCGAGCCCGTACTTGATCGCCCCCGCCAGGTCGGCGTGTCCCGGGCGGGGGGTGGTGAGGCGGGCCGGCGCAGCAGGCTGGTTGGCGAAGTCGCGATTGACGATGCGCAGCGTGATCGGAGCTCCGGTGGTGCGCCCTGACGCCACTCCGCTGCTCAGTTCGGCATGGTCGCACTCCACCTTGGTGGAGCGTGCGCCCCGCCCATACCCGCCCTGGCGGCGCCTCAGCTGCCGGTCGATCAGCTCCGGCTCCACCGCCAAGCCGGCCGGCAGGCCGTCGACCACCGCCACCAGCTCGGGCCCGTGCGACTCCCCCGCGGTCAGGAGGCGCAGTCCGCTCACGCCGCCCCCTGCAGCTGATGCACGGCCGCCGCCCGCATGGCCTCCTGGTCGGCCTCGCGGCCGGTCCAAAGCCGGAAGGCGATCGCCCCCTGCTGGATCAGCATCTCGAGACCCGAGAGCACCGGGCAGCCCCGCTCAGCCGCTTGCAGCATGAGCGGGGTGGGTGAAGGGTAGTAGACGAGATCGAAAACCGCCACCGAAGGCCCCAGCCGGCAGCCATCCGGAAGCGGATTGCGGTCCTCGTAGCCGACGCCGCCCAAAGGGGTGGCGTTCACGAGCAGGTCGATCGAGCTGGTGGCGGCCGCGAGCTCAGCTTGGGACGTCGCGGCTTGCACCGCC
>JBJKSO010000094.1:0-38634 GCA_046703825.1 Candidatus Dormibacteria bacterium | reverse complement strand
CCTCAGCAACAGGCGCAGCCACGGCCAGCGCCAACGCCGCAGCCCGGCGCGCGTCCGACCGCGGGTGCCGCGCGTTCGCAGCTCGCGCTGCTGGTGCCGATGCCGGCCGGGACAGCCCTCCACAGCGGGCTCAAAGCCTCCTTCCTCAACTTTCCCATGCTGCTTCGGACTTTGAACCAGGACGGCTTCTCCGGCTACGTCAACGTGCGCGGCGAGGGCGACAGCCGGGCGGTGGGCCACATCCTCTTCCGGGAGGGTTCGGTCATCCAGGCGCAGCAGCGGGCGGGCGGTTCATACCGCCGGGGCAAGCAGGCTCTGCAGGAGATGGTGCGGCTGGTCGGCGGTGGCGACGGGTTGATCGACGCCATTGAACTGCCAGGCGAACTGACCACCGCGGTGGGCGGTCTGGTCATGGCCGTAACCGTTCTGGTCAACCTGCCGGCACGGATCGTCGACTTCAACGCGCTGACCGATTACATCGAGGACCAAAGGATCACCGGCGGGATCCTGGTGAGCTCCGACGATCAGGTCTCGGTAGCGCTTCTCGGTGAGGGGGCGGCTAAGGGCAGCTACAGCAGCGTCAACCCCGAACTCGGGGCGGGCGCGGAGATTGCCTCGTCGGCCTGCGGCGACCGGGAGGCGCGAATCGACGTGGTGGCTTCGCCGCCCGGACCGATCACCGCGCTGGATCTATCCGACCTCAGCTGACCTTGACCGGCCCTCTGAGGCCGGTCGGCTGGCGCTGGGCGGCGCCGGCGCTGATCCTGATCTCGGCCTGGGTGCTGAGCGCCTGCGGGCCTTCTTCGCCGCCGCAGATCACCGACGTCTCCCCGTCACCCAGCCAGGGCGCGGTGCATACCGACGTCCCTTTGAAGATCACCTTCGCCATCCCCATGAACGAACGGTCGGTGGAAAGTCGGCTCCGGATCAGGACCAAGAAGGGTCACCCACCACCCCACTGCCACATCGCCAAAGTGGCGGCCGGGGGGCAGAGCGGCTGCTACTTCCACTGGAGTTCCGGTGGCCGGGTGATGGAGTTGCTCCACCCCAACAATCCCTTCCGACCCGTCACTACCTACCACGTGAGCCTCAACGGGGGGATCCAGGCGCGGGACGGTGCGGTCGATTCCCTCTCCCACAGCTGGCAGTTTTCCACCGAGGGGGGCCCGCAGCTGTCCTGGACCTTCCCCGGCAACGGGGGCACGGTGGGCCCCAACCAGGCGATCTCGATCAACTTCAGCCGGCTGATGAACACCACCACCGTGGCCAAGGCGCTGACGATCACGCCGCAGCCCCCGGGCGGCTACCGGCTGGCCCGCAACCCCCGGGTTCCGGGCCGCTACCTGGTCGAGCCGGTCCATCCACTGGTCCCGGGACAGACGTACAAGCTGAGCCTTGCACGCAGCGCCCTGGACGTGGACGGCAACAAGCTGCAGCACCCGGCCACCCTCCACTTCAAGGTTGGCGAGCTCGGGTCATCCCTGTCGGTGGTCTTTCCCGCCGGCAGTTCCGCCACCAACTACACTCAGGTGCTTTCGGCCACCCCGCCCGAGATGGCCCACGACCCCGCCTCGCTGCGGGTGCTGGCCACCGCCCCTGCCGGGCACCACTACTCCAACCTGTGGCCCTCGCCGGACGGGGTCCGGGTGGCCTACACCCTGGCCGGGAACAACCCGATCCAGATCCTGGACCTCAGCACCGGCAAGACCGTCTCCGTGCTGGGCAGCACGGCTGCCAGCGCCGCAGCATGGTCGCCCAACGGCCAGCAACTGGCCTTCGTCGACAGCGGTGCGCTGCGGCTGTACACGGTGGCGAGTGCGAGCTCGGTCACGCTGAGCTCGCCGGGCCTCACCATGAGTGGACCACTCAGCTGGCGGCCGGACGGAGCAGTTTTGGCGGCCGAGGCTCAGGCATCCGGTTCACCCGGCCGGGTCGCGCTGCTGAGCCCGGGACTGAAGGCGATCACCTTCCTGCCCACCTCGCAGTCGACCTCTACCACGGAACAGCAGCCCGTTTGGGGACCGGCCGGGGCCACTCTGGCGTTCGCGCTGGGGTCAGGGCATGCGCCAGCGCTCTGGACCTACCGCCCCAGCAACAGCAGTCAGCCCCTGGACCGGCTGCTGGCAACCGGGGGTATGCCGGTGGGTTTCCTGGACGGCAACACGGTGCTGCTGCGCGCGCCCGCCGGCTCGCTCTACGCGGTCAACACCACCACCGGCCAGGAGACCCTGGTGGTCGGGCGGCGCGCCCATCAGTACCCCCAGGCCGCTGCCGCCAACTCCGCCACCCGCCAGCTGGTGTTCACCAGGGTCGCGGCCGGCCAAACGCAGGTATTCCTGGCCAACGCCGATGGCAGCGGTCTGGTCGACATCACCAACTTCACGCAGAAGCAGGCGCTGGACGCGGGCACTCCCTCCTTCACCGGCGGCTGAGCCGCCGGACCCCTTGCAGCCATTTCGCTGACGTCGTAGCCAGGAATGCCCCGTTCACTATCCAGTTCGAATTTCAGCACCGCCACTCTGGAAGTTACTGGCGTGGTGCTGGCGGAATTGGACTGCACCGGGGCTCTGGGCGACCGCGCGCTGCTGGGCTGCTCGCTCTCGGCGGCACGCTGAACCAGACGGGACTACATCCGCTGATCCGGCACCCTTCGCGGCGCGGCTACCGGCCGGCAGATACCGGGGGAGCCGCGCTCTAGGCCTGCCGGCAGGCGACCTCGGCCAGGCCCGGCACCAGGCCGTACTCCCCGAGCAGGATCTCCACAGTTCGGTCCCAGGAGAAGTTCTGGGCCCGCCGGCGGGCGGCGTCGCGCATCCGCGCGCGCTCCGGATCGGAGGCCAGCAGCACCTTGGAGATGACCGCTGCGTAGGCGGCAGCGGTGCGCTCCTCGACCAGGTAGCCGGTGCGCTCCTGGCAGACCACGTCGCGCAGGCCGCCCACCGCCGAGGCCACCACCGGGGCACCGCAGGCCTGCGCTTCCAGGGCGACCAGGCCGAAGGATTCCGTGTGCGAAGGCATCACCACGACGTCGGCAAGGCTGTAAAGCCGCGCCAGTCGTTCCTGAGGCAGCGCCCCCAGAAAATGGACCTGCCGCTCCAGGCCGAGGCGCTCCGCCCGCTGGGCCAGCTCCCGACGCTGCCCCACCCGGGCCCCATCGCTGCTGACGTCCCCGACGAACAGGCAGGTAACCCGTCCCCGCAACTCCGGATCGCGCTCCAGGTCGGCCAGGGCGTCAACGACCAGGTCGGGCCCCTTGAGCGGCTCCAGCCGGCCGGCGAAGAGCACCACCTTGCGCCCGTCCAGGTCCAGCTGCCTGCGCAGGTCGGTGGGATCGGTGGGACGGAATCGGTCGAGGTCGACTCCGGGCGGGGCGACCACCACCTGGCCAGCGGTCGCCCCGTAGAGCCGCTGCAGGGAGTGGGCCTCCCAGGCGGTGTTGGCGACCAGCCGGGCTCCTGCGCTCACGACCCGCCGCTCGGCGAGGAGCCGGTCAGGTCCGTCGCCGTTGAACCCGTACTCGGCCTTCACCGCCGCGAGGGTGTGAGCGGTGTGCAACCAGGGCACTCCCAGCTCGCCGCTCAGCTGGGCGCCGACGTCGCCGCTTAGCCAGTAGTGGGTGTGCACCGCCAGGTAGCGTCGCGACTCGCCCCGCATGTACCGCCTCACCCCTTCCAAGAACTCGTGGCGGGTCTCGGGCAACCTGCGCTTGGAGAGGGTCTGGGCGGGTCCGGCATCGATGGCGATCACCCGCCCCGCCGAGCCCATGGCCTGGACTTCCGGTTGCTCGGGGTGGCTGCGCCGGACGAACACGTCGGTGGCGACCCCCCGGGCGCCCAGGCGGTCGCTGACGGCACGCACGTAGACGTTGAGCCCGCCGTTCTCCCTCTGCCCGAGCGAGGCCAGCGGAGAGGCGTGCAGGGAGATCACCGCTACGGCCTCGCCGCCGAATCCCACTACCGCGCTCTCGCTCACGAGCGGGAGATCCGGAGCTGGAACAGGCTCTGGTCCTGCCCGCCCAGGTGGTACTTGTACGGTTCGTCACCCCGCAGCAGGTCGACCCGCCGGCATCCCTCGCTCTGGGCCCGGCGGATGCCTTCGGCAACGCAGATCAGCCCCGGCGAGAGTGCCGCCGCCTGCGGGTCGTAGCCGGAGTTGTAGAGGTACCAGGTGCCGTCGACGCAGAAACCGTGGGTGGCGGCCAGCAGTCGATCGCCGGCCTGCAGCAGCCCGATCCGCAGCCAGCCTCGCTCCTCGAAGCGGCCGCTGACGGTGCGGATGAACTTCTCCACTTCGGGAGTCAGGAAGTCTCGCTTGTGCTCCCCGCTGCGCTGCAGCAGGAGGAAGAAGGCATCGAGGGCCCGGTCCAGGCCCAGCTCGCTCTGATCCACGAGCCTCCACCCCGGCACCGTCTCGTCGATGCGCCGCAGCTTGCGCCGCAGCTCGTGCCGGTCCTTCTTGTTGAGGCGCTCGGTCAGGTAATCCTCGAAGTCCTCCGGCAGATCTAAGCCCGGGCTCACCTCCTGAGCCGCCCGCTCAACCCGAAACCCGGACCGGGCCGCCTGCCGCTCCAGCGCCGCCAGCGAGGTGGAGGTAGCGGGCAGGAAGTCGAGCTCCAGCACCATGGCGCCGGCTTCTCCGAAGGCCCAGTCCAAAGTCGCGCCCGCCACCCGCTCCTCGGCGCCGGGCAGGTGCAGGAAGCCCAGGTGATCGGTGAGTTCGTGACCTCCGGCAAAGCCGAGCCTCCCTGGGCCCACCTCGGCCAGGGGAACCAGGCCGAGCGGGCCACTGGGGTCGCTGACCAGCAGGCAGCGGGGCCGCCGCTCCCGCCCCTCAGTCAGCCACCAGCTGTACTGCCAGTCCCAGGTGAGAAATGGATTGCGGGGCCGGACCCGGCCCTCTAGCTCAAGCCAGGTGGCGCGCCAGTCGGACAGGTCCTGGATGCTCTCGGCAACTTCAACCCGCAGCCCGCTCTGGGCCGGCTTGCTCGCGGCGGGCGCCCCGGAGGGCGCTGGACATGAGGTCCCGATGCTGCTCCAATCCTTGATTTGAGCGTATCGCGCGGCTCCCTCCCGCCGCGCTCCAGACGCCTCACTTTATCATCGGTCCCCAAAGCCCAAACTTGGCCCATGTCGAGCGCGCGCCAGCACGCCACTATCCAGATCTGGGCGATGCGCACGGGCGGAGGGCATCACAGTGTTGCCGCCGCCCTTCAGGCGGTCGTCAATCAGCTGGGCGGTGACCGCATCACGGCCGCGGTTGACGACCCGCTCGACCTGCCCATCCTCCCCCCGGTTCGCACCGCGCTGTCCGGTTACGGGCCGCTGGTGCGCAACTGGCCTCGCGCCTGGGGCGGGCTCTACCCAGCCATCTCCCAGCCGGCCCTTCAGGGGGGGGTGCACGCCGGGATCCTGACCGCGCTGCGGGCCGCGATGACCGCGCGCACCGCCGCCCGCCAGCCGCGCCTGGTGGTCAGCTGCCACCCCCTGCTCGGCTACCCGGCCGCCGCCGCTTCCGCGGCACTACCCCGCCCCGCGCCACTTGTGACCGCAGTCACCGACCTGGTTGGCGGCCATCCGGGCTGGCTCGTGCCAACTCCGCGGGCCTTTCTCACCGCGACTCCGCCGGCAACCCGCTGGTGCCGGTCCAATTCACCGCCCTCGACCCGGGTCGAGGAGACCGGGCTGCCGATCGACCCCGAGCTCTCCGGCCAGCTCGATCCCGAGGCTGTCTCCCTCCTCCGGCGCAAGCTGGGCCTGCCCGCCGACCGCCTCTGCGTGCTCCTGGCCGGCGGCGCTGAGGGAACGGGGTCGCTGCGCGATTTGGCGCTGCAGCTATGGGCCAGCCAGCTGCCGATCTCGCTGGTGATCCTCTGCGGCCGCAACCGGCACCTCCTGGAGTGGCTGAACCGCCAGGAGCCCGGGCTTCCCACCACCGCGCTGGGCTACACCGAGTCGGTCGTCACCTGGCTCAAGGCCGCCGACGTCTACGTCGGCAAGGCCGGCCCCAGCTCACTGGCCGAAGCGGCCGCGGCCGGGCTGGCCATAGTCGTAACCGGTAGCCTCCCGGGCCAGGAGGAGGGCAATGCGGCCGAGGTGGTGGCGGCCGGAGCGGCCATCGAGGTCCGAGGCCCGGAGTTGGTCAGCCGGCTCGGTTCGATCTGCGCCGACCGTGAACGCCTGGAGCGGATGAAGTCGGCCGCCCGCGCCTGGTCGCGGCCGGGGGCCGCGCTCGCCGCGGCGGCAGTCCTGGTCGAGCTGGCGCAGGGCCCACCGTAGGGCCGCCCCGCTGCTAGGGTCAGTCTCCTCTGGGCCCGGCCGGCGCGGTGCCGCACCCGGGCCGATGACCCTCCCTGCTCACCGCGCCGCACTCCGGGCACACCAGGTGCGCCCAGCAGGCGCAGTCCCCGCCACCTCCCCGAAGGCGGACGGCGGGGTCGCTTACGGCCACACTTTCCCCGCCCGCGGCGGCAGCGTCTCTACGTTCGACCGGGCCGGGTACGGCTAGGCCCTCGGCCGGGGCACCTCCGCCCCGACCTCGCAGTGGAAGCGCAGCCGGGAGACCCTCGGCTGCCCGAGCTCCTGGTTGACCGCGTCCAGGATGCGCACCGACTCCAGCTGCAGCTGGTGAGCGATCGCGGGGTGGGCGCAGGCCACCACCATAGCCTTGCCATCCAGCGCCATCACGCGGACGTGCGGGCTCAGGTAGGGGCCGCAGACGCTGCGCAGCACCTCCTCGGCACGCACCCGGCGGACCGGCTTGGTGGCGCCCATTCGCCGCAGCACCCGCGGCAGGATCTGGTCGAGCGCTTCCACTTTCTGCTACCCCCGGACCATGCTCCCGGCTGCCAGCTCGATCCGCTGGGTCACCGGCACCTGAGAAGCCACCACCCCCGGCTCGGTGGCGGTGATCATAGTCTGCTCCACCCCCATCCCCTCGGCGAGCATGTGCACCAGCCCCAGCCGCCGGTCGCGGTCCAGCTCGGAGAGCACGTCGTCCAGCAGCAGCACCGGCGCCTCGCCGGCACGCCGGCTGTGCTGCCGGACCTCGGCGACCTTGAGCGCCAGCACCAAGGTCCGCTGCTGCCCCTGCGACGCGTACTGCCGAGCGGACTGCCCATCCAGCAGCACGTCGAAGTCATCGCGGTGAGGCCCGGCCAGCGTCTGAGCTCGCGCCACCTCTTCGGTCGCCCGCAGCCGCAGCGCCGCCCGCAGCGCCGCACCGATGTCGGCTACCGGCTCGGCGGTGCCCAGGGCGGGTCGGTAGTCCAGCCTCAGCTCACTGCGCTCGCCGATCTCCTCGGCCGCCTGCCGAGCCAGCGGCTCCGCCTCAGCCAAGTACTGCCGGCGCTGCGAGATCAGGAACTCTCCGTGCTCCACCAGCGCATCGGTCCAGACGGACATCTCCGCCCGAGCCGCGACGCCGTCGCGCAGTCTGCGCAACACCGCGTTGCGGTGCTCCAGCGCCCGGCGGTAGCGGTTGGCCTCATCGAGGTATCGCTGCGAGAGCTGGCTTAAAACCACGTCCAGCAACCGCCGTCTCGGCTCCGGTCCCCCCTTGATCAGGTGCAAATCTTCCGGCCAGAACATCACCACCCGGAAGTTGCCCAGCAGCTCTCTCGCCGGCACCGGGAGCCCGGCCCGGCGCAACCGCCTAGTCCAGCGACCGTTCAGGCGCTCGGCGCGCAGCTCCAGCCCGGTCTCCCGCCCGGAGGAGTCAACCAGCGCCGAGACTCCGAGCCGCTCCTCACCCCAGCTGACGCACTCCTGAAGGCTGCTGGTCCGGGGGGAGCGGGTCAAGGCCAAGGTGGCCAGCGCCTCCAGCAAAGTGGTCTTGCCCTGCCCGTTGCGGCCCAAAATCAGGTTGACCCCGGGCAGCAGACCGACCTCAGCCTGGCGGAAGCTGCGGTAGTTGAGAAGGCGGAGCGTGGAGACGTACAAGCGGAGCCGCCCGCGGCCGCCTCAGATCGCCACCCGCACCGGCATGATCACGTAGCGGTAGCTGTCGTCGCCGGCGCTGCGAACCAACCCTGGCGAGACCGGACCGTTCAGCAGCAGCTCCACGTCTGGCCCGTCAAGGAGATTGAGCACGTCGGTCAGGTAGCGGGCGTTGAAGGCGATCCCCACGTTCTCCCCCTCGACTTGGGCTTGGACGGCGGCCACGTTGTCACCCACCTCATTGGTGTTGGCTGAGAGGGTGAGCTGGCCGGGCTCGCACAACAGCTTGATCACGTTGGCGGCGTCCCGGGCGAACAGCGAGACCACCTTGGCGGTCCGGCGCAACTCGTCCGTGGAGGTTCGCACCGTCGTCTGGGACGAACTCGGGATGACCTTCTCATAGTTGGGATAGACACCGTCGATCAGCCTGGTCGTGAGCTCGTAGCCCGGGAGCTGGAAGCGCACCTGAGCCCGGGACTGCCCCACGGTCACGGTCACCGGAGCGGGGGTGGTCTGCGCCGGCTTCAACAACCGCGAGAGCTCGGCCAGGGCTCGCGCGGGAACGATCAGCGAGACCTTGTCGGTGCCACCGTCGGCCCCCTCAGACGACTGCAGGTTGCGAACCGCCAGGCGGTGGCCGTCGGTGGCGGCCATGGTGACGCTGCTGCCTACGATCTCGGTGAGAACACCGGTGTACACCGGCCGCCCCTCGTCGCTCGAGGCCGCGATCACGGTCTGGTCGATTGCGCTCAGCAAGTGCTGCGGCTCAAGTTCCAGCCGCTGGCCCTGACTCACGTCTGGGAGTGGAGGGAACTCGGCGGCATCCACGCCACGGATGTGGGCGTCAAAGCGACCGCAGCGCAGGGTCACAGTCTGGTGGCTGCGGTCGAGCTCCCAGCGGAGCGGCTGTTCAGGTAGCGAGATGACGAACTCCGACAGGATCCGGGCCGGCACGGTCACCCGGCCCTCCTCCTCCACCTCCGCCGCCAGGGTGTGCTGGATGGTGAGGTCCAGGTTGGTGGCGGTGAGCTGCAGGGAGCCCTGTCCGGCCTCGACCAGCACGTTGCTCAGGATCGGCAGGGTCACCCGGTTCGAGACTGCTCGGGTGACGGCGCCCAAGCCGGCTCCCAGCTGCTGAGGTGAGACCGTGCACTTCACGCTGTCCGTCTCCTCTGGGGCTCCGGCCCGGCCGTGTCTACAGGCTGGGCACGGTAGGGGTTCGAGTATGTAAGTGAGTAGCCATAGTAGGGGAGTGGACGGTGTGGACTCCGAACGGGGGCCAATTCGGCAACGGGGTGGAAAGACTGTGGATAAGTGGCCGGCGCCAGGTTGGTTTTCCAGGTCGGTCGGGCTGGTTTCTTAGTTTCCGACACCCAGAGAGTGGCAATACCCACGGGCTCTGGAAAACTTGTGCGCATCTCAGTCAGCGGGAGAGCAGCAGGTCGCGTAGCCGCTCGATATCCTCGGAAACCCGCGAGTCGTCCTTGGAGTCCGTGGACACCTTCTCGTAGGAGTGGAGCACCGTGGTGTGGTCGCGGCCGCCGAAGACCTGGCCGATGGCGGGCAGGCTCATGGCGATCAGCTCGCGGATCAGGAACATGGCCATCTGGCGGGGGAAGACGATGTGCTTGTCCCGCCGCTTGCTGCACATCTCCTCGACCGAGATGCCGTAGTAGTCGGCCACCACCTGCTGCACGGTCTCGACTGACAGCGGCCGCGAGTCCCCGGTGGGGATGATGTCCCGCAGCAGCTCGGAGACATCCGAGATGGTGGGGTTGATGCCGGTGATCGATGCGTGGGCCAGCACCCGGATCATCGCCCCCTCGAGTTCGCGGATGTTCTTCTGGATCTTGAAGGCGATGAAGGAGAGCACCTCCTCGCTGAGGGCTCCGCCGTCCGGCTCCAGCTTGCTGCGCAGGATGGCCAGCCGGGTCTCGAAGTCCGGGGGCTGGATGTCCGCCATCAGCCCGCCTTCAAAGCGAGTCCGCAAGCGGTCCTCAAGGGTGGGGATCTCGCGCGGGGGGCGATCGCTGCTGATCACGATCTGGCGGTTGACCTCCTGGAGCGCGTTGAAGGTGTGGAAGAACTCCTCCTGGGTGCGGTCTTTGCCGGCCAGAAATTGAATGTCGTCCACGAGCAGGACGTCCACGGTCCGGTAGCGGGTCCTGAACTCCGCCATCCGGTTCTCCTGGATCGACGTGATCATCTGGTTCATGAAGCTCTCGGAGGTGACGTAGGCCACCCGTAGCCGGTGCCGCTGCCAGACTGCGTTGCCGACCGCGTGCATCAGGTGGGTCTTGCCCAGACCCACCCCCCCGTAAAGGAACAGGGGGTTGTAGGCCCGGCTGGGCTCGTTGGCGACCGCCTGGCAGGCGGCGTACGCGAGCCGCGCCGCGTTGCCGACCACGAATGCGTCGAAGGTGTAGCGCTGGTTGAGCCCGGGGGCCGCCTCGGGAAGGGGCTTGGGAGCAACCCCAAGCGCGGGTGCGGGGCTGGTCGCCCCCCCGCTGGGGCGCGCCTCGCCGGCTCCGTTGCCGGTTGCGGGCCCGGCGGACTGCACCGCGAAGTCGACCTCGACCTCGCGATTCAGGATCGCGGACAGCGTCTCCCGGATCACAGACGAGTAGCGGTCGCTGACCCATTCGCGGGCAAGCGGCGTGGGCACGCCGATGGTGGCCCGGGCATGGGACTCGTCGAAGTCAAGCAGCCGGGCGTTCTTGAGCCACGCCTCGTAGCCGGGACGGCTGACTTGGAAGCGAAGCTCCTCCTGAGCGGCCGACCACAGCTGGTCGGAGGAAACGCTCACGCCGGCTCTCGGGAGCCGCAGGCGCGTGGAGATGGTGGCAATTCACACCTTGTGCACAGGAGTGGAAAAACCCAGCTAAGGGGTAGCCGCACCCTGTGCTGAAAGGTGAAAGCTTGGTCCGGGTATTGCCCACCCCCCGTCGGTCGCCACCGGAGGATAGCACCGGGTCTATGGCGACGCAATCCGGGCGAACAGCCAAAGCGCGGAACGCCTGTGCGGTCCTGAAGTGTGGTCGAGATGGGACAAGCGATCTCAGAAACCGGCTGCTGTCATGAGCGCGGGCCAGCCCTGGCCGGCCGGGAGGGACAGCCCCCGGGCGCTGTGCGGGCGCCCTATGCTGTTGTCCGCAAGCGCTGAGGAGGTGTCCCATGAGGCTCGGCGTCCTCACCGGTGGTGGCGATGCCCCGGGACTCAACGCGGCCATCCGGGGAGTGGCCCGTCGAGCGCTGGCGGAGGGGTGGGACGTGGTCGGCGTGTACAACGGCTGGGGGGGCTTGGTCGGGGACGGCGACACGAGATCCATGGAGTTGCCCCAGGTGTCGGGGATTCTCCCCCTAGGGGGGACGATGTTGGGCACCTCCCGGGTCAACCCACTTCGCGACGAGCGGCTCCTGCGGCAGGTAGAGGCCAATCTCACGCGCACTGGCGTCGACTACCTGGTGGCCATCGGCGGCAACGACACCCTGTCCGTTGCCAGCGCCCTGGCGCGCCGGGGCGTACCCGTTGCCGGAGTTCCCAAGACCATGGACAACGACCTCCAGGTGACCGAGTACTGCATCGGCTTCGACAGCGCCGTGGCGGTCGTTACCGAAGCCCTCGACCGGCTCCACACCACGGCGGCCTCGCATCACCGGCTGATGGTGGTGGAGGTCATGGGGCGGGACACGGGTTGGGTCGCCCTCATGGGCGGCCTCGCCGGCGGTGCCGACATGATCCTCATCCCCGAGCACCCGATCTCCGACACCGAGGTGGTGGAGCACCTGAAGCGGCGCCGGGCGCTGGGCAAAGACTTCAGCATCGTGGTGGTCGCGGAGGGATTCGACCTGAGCGGGATGGGCTTGGAGGCGGCCCAGGCCGGGCCCCTGGACGAGTTCGGCCACCCCCGCCTGGGGCTACAGGGAGCCGCCGAGCTGGTGGCCTCCCGGCTCAGCGCGCTGACCGAGTTCGAGACGCGGGTGACCGTGCTGGGCTACACCCAGCGCGGCGGGTCTCCGACCGCGTACGACCGGATCTGGGCGACAGCCGTCGGCTCCCAGGCCTTCGAGCTGGCCCGCCAGGGCCGCTCCGGCCTCATGCCGGCCAAGATCGGCGACTCGGTCACGCCGGTTCCGCTCGAGGAGGCGGTAGCCTCGCCGAAGGTGGTACCGGAGGAGTGGTATCGGCTGGCGCAGGCCTACTACTGAATTGGAGGCGGAATTGGCCAGGGGGCGGGCGGAGCACTCCAGCCCGTCTGCTATTCTCTGGCCCTACGACCACCGCTTTTCTGCAGTTAGTAGCGGCGCGCCCAGCCGCCGCGGAGTCGGGTAATAAAGCGTACCTACCAGCCCAAGAAGCGCTATCGGAGGAAGGTGCACGGGTTCCGCGCCCGGATGTCGACCCCCGGAGGTGTACGCGTGCTCAAGCGCAGGCGCCTCAAGGGACGTTGGCGCCTGACGCCCGCGCCGGTGCGGTGAAGCGCGAGTACCGCCTTCGTCGCTCCGCCGATTTCCGGGCGGTGCGGGCGAAGGGGGTCGGCTCAGCCGATGGCCGCCTGCTCCTGCAGGCCCGCCGCAACGATCAGAGTCATCCCCGGGTGGGGATTGCGGTCGGCCGGCGGACCGGCAAGGCGGTGGAGCGCAACCACCTGAGGCGGCAGCTCCGCTCCCTGGCCGCCGAGCGGCTGGACCGAATCGGGGCCCGCGATCTGGTGGTGGTGGCCCGGACCGGGGCCGCTGGCGCCGACTTCCAGGGGCTGGCCCGCTCCTTCGACCGCAACCTCGGGCGGGTGCTTAGCCGGTGAAGAAGCTCTCGCTCTGGCTGATCACCTTCTACCAGGTCGGTCTTAGCCCGGTGCTGGGACTGCTGGGAGGCTGTCGCTACGAGCCCAGCTGCTCCCACTACACGTCCGAGGCAATCCAGCTGTACGGGGCTCGCCGAGGCTGGTGGATGGGGGCCCGGCGGATAGCCCGCTGCCACCCCTTCCATCCGGGAGGTTACGATCCGGTCCCCCTCCCGGAGGAGCTCGGCCGTGGCACCTGAGCTCTTCCTGGTCAACCCGGCGGCACCCCCGCCCAAGAATCCGATCGAGGCGATCTTCTTCTGGATCCTGCTGACCCCGATCGCGTTCGTGCTGCAGTGGCTCACCAACGAGTTCGCGGCCTTCGGGCCCACGCGGGCGATCGGAGCCTTCGGCCTGGGCATCATCGTGCTCACCCTGGCCATTCGCGGAGCCCTCTTCCCGCTCTTCCGCTGGCAGATCACCACCCAGTGGAAGATCCAGAACCAACAGCGCTTCCTGTCCCCTGAGATCAAGGAGATCCAGGCCAAGTACAAGAAGGACAAGCAGCGCCAGCAGCAGGAGATGATGGCGCTCTACCGGCGCCATGGGGTCAACCCGCTAAGCCAGCTCTCCGGCTGCCTGCCGCTGCTGATTCAACTGCCGTTCATATACGCGCTGTTCGGCTCCATCAACAAGCTCTCGAGCGGGCTCCACGGGCACACCAGCTTCCTCTGGATCTCCAAGCTCAACGAGACCGCCTTCAAGGCACCTCACGGCGGGATTCTCGGCAATCCCACCCTGCTGATCGTGCCGATCCTGGCCGGGGTGCTCACCTACATGCAGTCCAAGATGATGATGCAGCCCGCGCGCCCGGACATGACCGACCAGGAGCGGCAGATGTACCGGGTGATGTCGCAGACCACCTACCTGATGCCGGTCCTGATCGCCTTCTTCGCCCTCAACTTCCAGCAGGGGGTGGGGCTGTACTGGATCACTCAGAGCCTGGTGATGGTCATCCAGGTCTACACCATGATGGGCTGGGGTGGGCTCAAGGTGCCCGCCTGGGTCCCGGGCGCGGGGTGGATCCCCGCCAACTCACCGCGCGCCCAGCTGGCGGCGCTCGAGGCGGGGTCCGGGCCGAACCCGCTGCGACGCTCCCGGGGCGGCGCCGAGCCGGACAGTTCCGGCAACGGCAGCGGCCGCCGGCCGTCCCCCCAGGGGGGCCAGCCTGCCAACGGTCGGCCCCTTCCATCAG
This sequence comes from Candidatus Dormibacteria bacterium, assembly GCA_046703825.1. Taxonomy (GTDB): domain Bacteria; phylum Chloroflexota; class Dormibacteria; order Aeolococcales; family Bog-877; genus JBJKSO01. The sequence continues at coordinate 24,661 of JBJKSO010000094.1, read as the reverse complement.
GCGGCCAGGCGCGCCAGAATCCAGCTGGCGGGAGCCGCCGCAACCGGCGAAGAACGCGCAGCCGCTGAGGATGGGATGAGTTCCGAAGTAGTGGTCGAGGCGGAGGGCGCCTCTGTCGAGGAGGCGATCGCCGACGCTTGCCGTCAGGCGGGCATCGAGCCTGACGCCGCTTTGGTGGAGGTGGTGAGCGGCGGCCGAGCCGCCGTCCCCGGGGAGCGCATCGCCGCCGCCCGCGCCCGGGTGCGAGTGGAGCCCATCCCCGAGGAGGGGCAGCGGGGGCGCCGCCACTTGGAGGAGTTGCTGCGGCTGATGGGCATCGAAGCCCAGGTCACGGTGACCCGCGCCCCGCGCGACCAAGAGGACGGGGCCCAGCCGCCGCTGGTGCTCCAAGTGGACGGCAACGATTTGGGCATCTTGATCGGCTGGCGTGGCGAGTCGCTGCGGGCGCTCCAGACCGTGGTCAACCTGATGCTGGGTCCGGCCGCCGCCGAGCCCGGCCAGCCGCGCCTGATCGTGGACATCGCGCGCTACCGGGAGCGACGCGAGCAGGCGGTCGCCCAGTTGGCCCGGCGCTATGCCGCCGAGGTGGTGCGCACCGGCTTCCCGGCGACCCTGGATCCGATGGCCCCCTACGAACGTCGAGCCGTTCACCTGGCGCTGGCCTCAGAGCCGCGGGTAACCACCGAGAGCAGTGGACTCGACTCGGATCGGCGGGTGACCATCCGCCTCGCCCCCGGCGTGAGCGCCGAAGGCGGGCCGGCGCCCCGGCGCCCGGGAGGGCGCTCCGGCGGGTACCGCAACTGATCCTCGGCCGGGCGCTGGGCGGGGGCCTGACCGGGGTGATTCTGATCAGCTACGGCGTGCTCTTGGCCGGTTGCTCGTCCGGCGCGGGGGCCATCCACGCCAAGCCGGAGCAGCTGGTGCTGCGCCTACAACAGATCCCCTACCCCGGCTTCGAGACCTTCGGAAGCGCCAGCGGGACCGGTGAGGTGAGCAACCAGCGCGCCGCCAACGGCAACAGGACGCTTCTGAACCAACTCCGGGCCGAAGGAAGGATCGCCGGCTACGCGATCGCCTACCAGCGGCTGGCCAGCCCCCAGGCTGCAATCGGCCCCATCCTGATTGAGAGCTCCGCTGCCACCTATCGGAGCGGCGCCGGCGCGACTGCCGGCTTCCGGCTGCAGGAGCGGCGCAACCTCACCGCCGGCTGGCGATTGGTGTCCGCCGGGCATCTGGGCGAGCAGGCAGTCGCCTTCCAGCAGCTGCGGCAATCGCAGCAGACGAGTTACGAGGCCCTCATCGTCGAGTGGCGAGAGATCAACGTTGTGAACTCCGTTGAGGTCGAGGGCAGCGCGGCCACCCTTGACCTCAACTACGCCCTCACCCTCGCCCGGATCCAGCAGAGGGGCGAGGCGGCGAGGCGGTGATGCCCGGCGAGGGCGGAGTTCGGTGGTCCAGCCTGACGCTGGCCGACGGCACCCGGGCCATCTTGGCGCCCATGGAGGGCCGCGAGTCCGTGACGGTCTCGCTGATGGTGCGGGTCGGCTCGCGATGGGAGCCCCTCCGGCTGGCGGGTGTGTCCCACTTCCTGGAGCACATAGTCTTCAAGGGGACCGAACGCTACCCCACGGCGAGAGCCATCTCCGAGGCGGTCGAGGGGGTGGGCGGAGTCCTAAACGCCAGCACCGAGAAGGAGATGACCACCTTCTGGGCCAAAGTCCCCGCCGAGAGGCTGGGGCTGGCGCTGGACGTGGTGACCCAGCTGGCGTTTGCTCCGCTGATCCGCCCCGAGGAGGTGGACCGGGAACGCGGGGTGGTGATCGAAGAACTCGGCATGTATCTGGATCAGCCGGGTGAACTGGTGCAGATGCTCTTCGACCGGTTGATGTGGGGCCGCCATCCCCTGGCCCGCGATCCCGCCGGCACCAAGGCATCGCTCGGGCGGGTCGGCGCCGCTGAACTCGACGGCTATCGGAGGACGTTCTACACCCGCGACCGGGTGGTCGCGGTGGTCGCCGGAGGCTTCCAGCCCGACGTCGCCCGGGCGGAGTTGGGGCGTCTTCTGGGCGGTCTGCCCGGCGCTCGGGCCGGCAACGCCCGGCTGTCGGATGGCGGTGTGCCCGAACCCGCCGTGCCCAGGCCCGCCGTGCTTGCCCGCCGGCGGCGTGGCGAGCAGGTTCACCTCACCCTCGGAGTGCGCTGCCCGTCCTACCTTGACCACGAGCGCTGGAAGGTCGACCTGGTCAACTGCGTGCTGGGGGAGGGCATGAGCAGCCGGCTCTTCCTCGAGCTGCGGGAGAACCAGGCACTCGCCTACGAGGTGCACTCCTACACAGCCCGCCAGCGCGACAGCGGTGATCTCTCCATCTACCTGGCAACGCATCCCGACCAGGCGGTAGCGGCGATGTCGGGAGCTCTTCGCGAAGCCCGCAACCTGGGGGAGCGCCCGGTCGGGCGGGAGGAACTGGACAAGGCCAAGGCCCAGATCGCCGGCAGGCTTCGCCTGCAACTCGAGGGCACCAGCGCCATGTCCGAGTTTCTCGGCCACCAAGCGTTGCTCACCGACGGCGTGCTGGCGCCAGCCGAAATCATCGCCGCCGTCGAGGCGGTGGAACCAGAGGAGCTTCAGGACATGGCGCGGCGACTGTTCTGCCACCAAGCCTGGACGGTCGCCGCGGTGGGACCGGGGGTCGGGGACGAGCCGCTGCGGGCGGCGCTGGACGCGGGGCTGGACGGAGTCTGAGCTGGCGGCGGTTGTTCAGAAGGAGACACTGGTGGAGAGGACTTTGGTCTTGGTGAAGCCGGACGGTGTCCAGCGCGGACTGGTCGGCGAGGTCATCGGCCGCTTCGAGCGTCGCGGCCTGCGTCTGGTTGGACTCAAGATGGAGTCGGTGCCCAAAGCCCGCGCCGAACGGCACTATGCAGAGCATCGGGGACGACCGTTCTTCGACGCGGTGATTGACTTCCTCACCTCGTCTCCGGTGGTTGCCATCGTGCTCGAGGCACCTAACGCGGTGAGCCTGGTGCGGTCGATGATGGGGCCGACCAACCCCGCCAACGCGGCGCCGGGCACCATCCGGGGTGATTATGGCGTGGACATCGGTCAGAACCTGATCCACGGCTCCGACTCGCCCGCCCGCGCGGAGGAGGAGATCGCCATCTTCTTCGCGGCGGAGGAACTGGTTAGCTGGGATCGCGACGGATCGCGGTGGATCTACCCCTAAGGGGCGGGACTAGCCCCGACAGCTGACAGGATCCCCGGCACCCTGGGTGCCGGGGGATACGGACAGGCTGCCCCTTTCTTGGCGCTCAAAGATCGACGAAGGTATCCGCTGTGGCTGATGAGGGCTCGATCTTCCTTGACCCGCTACGGACCGGATGGGGTGAGCCGGTCCTGCCGAGAGCCGGGTTGCCCTCGTGGCAGGTGCTGTCGGGCCACGCCCGAGGGTGCACGGTGCCACTCCCAGAATAAGGGGGCCGCCGCCCCGGCTTGGTCAGGCAGGCGCCTACGCCATCCGGAGGTGAAAGCGTTCCAGCAACCCCGGCACGCTGTCGGGCTGCATGTCCAGCGCATAGCGCTGGCACAACTCGGAGAAGATCCCCGGCGGGATCTCCGTCGCCCCGCCCAGGTCCACTAGCTCCTCGAAGAACCGCTCGAAGCCAGCGGGCGAGATGATCTCGATCAGGCTGGCCGGCTCGTCGCCAGCGTTCCAGAAGGTGTGCCACTGCTCGCGGGGCTTGAAGATCAAGTCGCCCGGGCCGCCTACCAGCACTTCGTCACCCAAGAGCGCGCCGACCTTGCCTCGCAGTACCAGGCTGTACTCGTCCTCCCGGCTGTGCCGGTGGAGCGGAGCGGCCAGCGCGCGTGGCGCCATCGGGTGCTCTACCAAAGCGAAGCGGCCGCCGGCTTCCTCGCCGTTGAGCATAAATCGGACCCCGATGGTGCCGATGGACCCCACCTTGCCGTCCTCGGGCCTGAGCACCCTTGCCCTGGTCGCGGTCATCCCGGTCTCCTCAATTTGACGCGACACTGCTGTCGCCGGGTATTTTGCCCGCGGCCGCCCCCGCTGTCAATATCGTAGTACGCGTATGTCGCACCAAAAACGCCAGTATCGGAAGCGCCGCCGAGCGGACACCGAGGCCGAGACCCGCCTCCGGATTACTGAGAGTGCAGTCGAGCTCCACGGCACCCTGGGGCCGGCAAGGACGTCGATCGACGCCGTCGCCAAGCTAGCTGGAGTTCGGCGCTCGACCGTCTACCGCCACTTCCCCGACCAGCGCAGCCTGTTCGCCGCCTGCAGCTCGCACTGGGCGGCGGTCAACCCGCCGCCCGACCAAGCTCGCTGGGCGGGGATCGCCGACCCCTGGCAGCGCCTCCGGGAGGCTCTGCAAGAGCTCTACGCCTTCTACCACAGAACCGCGGCCATGCTAGAGCGCGTCCTCAGAGATGAGCCCTTGGTCCCGGTGCTCACACCACTTCTCGATGGCTACCACCGCTATTTGGCCTCCACACAGGACCTTCTCTTGGAGGGAGGGCTGGTCCGCTCCCCACCTCCGAGCCTCCCCAAAGCCGTCCTCGGGCACGCGCTCGCGTTTCCCACCTGGAGGTCACTGGTCCGCGAGCAGGGCATCACGGATGAAGCGGCAGTCGACCTGATGGTGGCCCTGGTCCGTTTGGTCTCTGAAGCGCCGCCCAGCCGTGACCGCCACGCGGCCGCTCTTGCGCGTATCAAGGCCAATAACCCAAGTAAGGCCGCCACCGGCGGAAAACACCAGTAGGCGTCCGGAGCGGGCCCGCCACGACTCCCGGCGGAAGGGCCTTCCCGCCCGCGCACCCGAGCCGGCGAGACAGTCCGCGTTCGCCCGCCTGGCCGTGGCCAGGGAGGCGGGGTGACCCTGCGGTTGGCCAGGACCGGCTAAAGATCCCGGTATCCAGCGGCAGTGGCGCTACCGCCAGAACCCGGACTCGCCCGTCAGCGCGCCTTACGGCGCTGGTCGTGGCTAGCCGAGCAGCGCTGCGACCGCGGCCCCTAGCGTGGGATCGAGGCTGGGGATAGGGCCGATCTCGGCGAACGGCCAGAAGCGGAAGATGGCAACGCCGTCCACGCCACTGCTGGGTTCCCAGCCAAACGTCCTCGAGTCCTCGGAAACGTTGCGGTTGTCACCGAGGACGAAATAGGCGTGCGCGGGGATGCGAGCCCAGCGTCCCGTCGACGGCAGGGAGGGGGAGTAGGTGCCGGCCGCCGTGCAGCACAGCACTTCCACACGCCACACGCCGTTGATGTAGGGCTCGTGTAGCTCGGTACCCCCGGTGGGCGAGGTCGGCCGGGAGCTGCTGATGTAGACGTGGCCCACGCCCGCCTTGTTGGGCGCGATCCTGACCCACTGCCCGGGAAGCCCGACCACACGCTTTATGAAGTCCGTGCTTGACCGGATGGGCGGCTTGATGATCACGATCTGGCCTCGGGACGGACCGCTCAGGTACAGGGAGACCCGCTCCGCCAGGAGCAGGTTGTTGTTCTGCAGGCCGGGGTACATGCTGGTCCCCTCGACGTGAACCGGCTGGATCGCGAACGCGATCACCAGGTAGATGGCGAGTGCGAGCACCACCACTTCGATCACGTCACGGATCGGCGAGCGGCGCCTGCCCTGCCCGGGTCCTCCGCCTCGGGGCGTCGGCGAGCTGTCCTCTCGTCCCGGGGGCGCGACGACAGGGTCACTGGGCACGCGGGCAGTATAGGCGGGCCTTCCGAAAGGTCAGAGATGCACGCCGAGGCGATCGCAGAGCCCGGCAAGCTCCTCCGACGAGAAATAGTCGATAACAATCCGCCCCCGCCCCCGCGGTCGGGGCTGGATGGTCACCCGGGTGGCCAGGCGCCGCGCGATCGCGTCCGCCAGGGCGCTCAGCTCGGCCGATACCGGCGTAGGTCCTGGTTTTTGTACTGGCGAAGGCCGGTTGATGAGGCGCGACACCAGCCGCTCCGTCTCGCGCACCGAAAGGTCGCGAGACAGGATCTGCTCGAGTGCACGCGCCTGCAGGAGGGGGTCGCCGATGGCCAGCAGGGTCCGCGCATGGGCTGAGGAGATGCGTTGGGAGTCGAGGGCGGCCTGCACCTCCGGCACCGCCTGGAGGAGGCGAATGGTGTTGGCGACCGCGGGCCGGCTTCTCCCCACGCGTTGGGCGACCTGCTCTTGAGTGAGGCCGAACTCATCGCAGAGCCGGTTGAAGGCGCGAGCTTCGTCGAGGACCGCCAGGTCGTTGCGCTGCAGATTCTCCACCAAGGCGAGTTCAAGCCGCTCCCGATCCGGGCCCACTGGGCGAACCACCACCGGCACCCGCTCGAGACCAGCGAGCCGTGCCGCTCGCAGACGGCGCTCTCCTGCTACCAGCCGAAAGCGACCCTCGTGGGCCTCCACGACCAACGGTTGGAGCACGCCGTACTGCAGGATGGAGTCCGCGAGCTCGCGCAAAGCTGCCGGGTCGACCGAGCTGCGGGGCTGGAGGGGGTTCGCTTCCACCAGCTCGACCGGCACCTCCTTCACGGCCTGCTCGTCGCCTGCAGGCGGGAAGAGACTGCCGCCCGTGGGTATGAGCTGTTCCAAGCCCCGCCCCAGACCGCGGGGCTTGGTCACGCCGCCACCGCCGCCGTCCGGGCCAGCAGCTCGTCTGCCAAAGACCGGTAGGCAGTGGCGCCACGACCAGCCGGTTCGTAAAGCGTGATCGGCAGCCCATGGCTCGGGGCCTCGCTGAGGCGAACTGAGCGCGGGATCACCGTATCGAACGTCTGTTCTCCGAACTGCTGCCTGACCTGGCTGACCACCTGGGCACTGAGAATGGTTCTCGGATCGAACAAAGTCAATACGATTCCCAGCAGCTTGAGCCTCCGGTTGAGCGACTGGCGGACCAGGGCTTGGGTCTGGTTGAGCAGGGTCAACCCCTCCAGGGCGTAGTACTCGCACTGCAAGGGAATGAGCACCGATTCCGACGCGACCAGGCAGTTGACGGTCAGCAGGCCCAGTGAAGGCGGCGTATCGAGTAACACGTAGTCGAAATCGTCGAGGCCTTCGAGTGCCAGCCGGAGTCTGGATTCCCTCAGCGGCAGCTCCGCCAGCTCCAACTCCGAGCCCGCGAGCGAGACGTGCGAGGGGACCAGCACCAGGTTCGGCACCTGCTCGATTGCTACCGTGACCTCGCGTAGCGGTTGTCCCAGCACCACGACGTCGTAGACCGACGTTTCGCGCTCGGACGGCCTGATCCCGAGCCCGGAGGTGGCATTCGCCTGGGGATCACAGTCCACCAGCAGCACCCGCGATCCCTTCTCGGCCAGGGCCGCACCGAGGTTGATCGCGGTAGTGGTCTTGCCCACGCCGCCCTTCTGATTGCAGATGGCTATGACGTGGGGGCTGGACATGTGCGCCAGTATATGTCTCCCCAAGTTCCACGTGAAACTGCGGACGTCTAGATCATTTGGCGCTGCTCAGGCGCCGATGATCTCGCCGGACCGGTAGCTGCGGCGTCCTCCGTCTGACCGATCTTCCACCTTTCCCAGGCCGTAGACCAGCCAGCCGCCATCCACCGAACGGATCGCAGTTCGCTCACCGATCCCGATCAATCGACGGTCCGGCTCGAGCCGGTGGGTCAGGACCGGTCGGAGGGCGCGCATGAACGGGGAGTCCCAATGCACCCCGAAGGTCTCGGGGCGGAGCGCGAGACCGCTGCCAAATGAGAACCGCGCGTTGAGATCCCGCGCCGGCGGGGTACCCACCACCATGGCGCCTGCGCTGCAGCCTCCGTACCACGCGCCCGCCGCGAGGCGAACTCGGATTGCCGTCCACAGTTGGGTGCCGGCGAGGGTCCGCTCGAGGTAAGCGGGGTTGCCCCCCGAGAAGAACACGAGGCTGCATTCACCTAATTGGTCCGCCCAGGTCGACAGATTGGCGTCCGCGCGGTTCCGGACGGAGAGGGCTCGGGCGCGGACCCCCAGGCGCCGATAGTGCTCGAGCCCGAGCGTCTCCCAGCGCCGGAAGATCACGTCGCCTTCGGGGGCGCTGGCGGTAGCGAAAAGGGCGACGGACCCGTCGCCGGCGGACTCGGCGAGCGCGTCGCGCTCGGCCTGCCCCACCCAGTCCTCGAACTCCCCGGAGCCCAGGAGGAGCAGCCGGGCCGCCTCTCCTGGGGCCAGGGCCGTAGGGTCGCTAGCCGACAGTACTTGCCGGGTCTTGGGAGTCCGCCTCCGTCTTGGCCAGCGGGCGAGCCTGGGAACGGACCACTCGACCGTTGCTGTGCGGGGCGGGGCGCTTGGTTTCAAGGAACGGCTGGATCATGTCGAGCGGCAGCGGGAATACCACTACCGAGTTCTGCTCGGTGCCGATCTCAGAGAGAGTTTGCAGGTAGCGCAACTGCAGTGTGGCCGGCTGGGAGGCAATCACCTCGGCGGCATTGGTCAGCGTCTGGGCGGCTTGGAACTCGCCCTCGGCCCTGATGATCTTGGCCCGCTTCTCGCGTTCGGCCTCGGCCTGCAGGGCCATCGCCCGCTGCATGGTCTGGGGCAGGTCGACGTCCTTGACCTCCACTGCGGTGACCTTCACTCCCCAGGGCTCGGTTTGCTCGTCGATCACCGCCTGGAGTTCGGCGTTGATCTTCTCGCGCCGGCTGAGCAGGTCGTCCAACATGGACTGCCCCAGAATCGAGCGCAGCGTGGTCTGGGCGGTCTTGGAGATGGTGCTGCGGTAGTCGTTCACCTTGACGTAGGCGTCGCGGGCGTCGACCACGCGGAAGAACACCACCGCCGTGACGCGGATCGTCACGTTGTCGCGGGTGATCACGTCTTGGGGGGGCACCTCGTGCACCGTCACCCGCAGATCGATCTTGGTCATGCGATCGGCGAACGGAATCAGCAGACGCGGCCCGGGACCTTTGACATCGATCAAGCGGCCCAGGCGAAAGACCACCCCGCGCTCGTATTCATTGATCACCCGGAAGCTGGCCGAGAAGGCGATCAGCAGCACGAAGAGCACCGCTACCACCACGCCGATAACTATTCCTGCCACCATGTCACCCTCCTTGAGGATCGTTCTGATCGGAGCTCGACCCGCCCGCGAGCGGCGCGGCGAGCACAGTGCGGGGCTCGACGATCAGCGTCAGACCGTCACGGGCCAGCACTTCGACTTCCTGTCCCTTCTCCAGCGTTCCCGCGTGGTGGGGCTCCACCCTCCACAGCTCCCCCTCCACCAGGGCGATCGCGTCCTGACCAGCGCTCGCCTCTTTCTGTACCACGCCGACCGCGCCCAGCAGCTCGTGGGTCGACGTGGCAACCGGCAGCCGGCGGGCTGCCAGGGCCCGGCGACTGAGGAACAGCCATACGGAACCGGTCGCAACCGCTACCGCCGCCATCGCCCCTACGTCGGCCGACGTTTCGACACCGGGTTTGCTGAACAGCAGCAGGCCTCCGGCGATCGCCGCTCCGATCGCTGCCACGCTGAGCACGCCGTGGCTGTGCCCGGCGAGGTCGGCTGCGAACAGGATTCCCGCGGCGGCCAGCAGCAGGAGCCCCAGCAGATCGAGCGACATGTTCAGCAGGCCGGCGGTCGCCAGGGCACCGGCAATGACCCCAATCGTTCCCGGGATCACGGCGCCGGGATGGACAGCCTCGAGGCCGACTCCCAGTAGAGCCACCATCAGCAGGGCGAAGGCGATCGGCGGACTCGCCAGCCAGCCGAGCCCCACCGGGAGCCCGTTCGAAACCGCCGCTCCCCCGCTCGACGTGGCTGCGGACGCACTGATAGCCGTCCCGGCGGCGGCCAGGAAAGCGGTCGAAACCGCCGCGCCGATCGCGCAACGGGAGCGCATCGCAGTTCTGATCATACGCCCGGATGGCGCGACGGCCGCCCCGGGATAATCTGGCGGTGCCACGCAGGGGGGAAAGCGATCGGCCGCCGTTGCGGGTGAGCGTGGCCTCGCAGGCCGATCGGAAGCAGTGGGAAGCGTTCACCAGCGGCCAGCCAACGGGCAACCTGCTGCAGTCGTGGGGATGGGGCAACTTCCGCGAGCGGCAGGGCTGGGTCGTCGAACGTATGTTCGTGCAGCGCGGCCAAGGACCTTGGCTCGCAGCGATGCAGGTGCTGTCTAGGGCACTGGCGGGGCCGCTGGGTTGGGCCTACGCGCCCCAGGGACCCGTCCTCAGCGACCTGACCGATGCGGAGCCAGCACAAGCTCTGCTTTCCTGTGCAGCCTCACGCCTGCGCCGGCGCCGGGTGATCCAGCTGAAGTGCGATCCCCAGTGGCCCGTGTCGGACGCCGCAACTGCTCGGCTGCTGGCGCACCTGCGCCTTCTTCCCGCCGCCTTCGACATACAGCACCGGCAGAGCTGGCTTGTGGACATCGGTGGCGGCGAGGACGAGGCCTGGAGCCGTCTCCCGGCAGGCACTCGCCGCAATGTGCGCCTGGCCCAGCGCCGAGGCGTCTGGACCCGGAGTGCGCCGGCTTTAGTCGAGCCGTTCTACCGGCTGCACCAGGCGACCGTGCGCCGCCAGGGATTCGCTTCCCGTCCCGTGGAGTACTTCGAGGCGGCGGTCCGAGCCCTCGACGCGTGCGTGTTCCTCAGTGGCCGGGAAAGCGAGGAGTTGGCGGCCGCGGTAGCTGTGCGCTTCGGAGAGCGCCTCATATACCTCTACGGGGGTACCAGTGGCACCGCCCCCGAGGCCCGGGCCAGCTACGCCATGCACTGGGAGATGATCCGCTGGGGTATGGAAGGTGGTTGCACCCTGTACGACATGTGGGGGGTGCCGCGCAGATTCGATCCGGCCAACCCCGAGCACGGCTACGCCGTCTTCAAGACCCGCTGGGGTGGCGGGCTGGCCAGCTACCCGGGACTGCGCCTGGCACCGGTGCTGGGCCCACTGGACCGCCCCGTCCACGCCCTGGAGCGCCTGGCGCTGCGGCGGCGGCCGCTGCTTCGCTAGGGAGCCCCCTAGGGAGGCCCATAGAATTCAGGCATGCTCTACCTGGGCCGACCGCAAAGCCACACCTGGGTAGCCACCGTCTTCGCGCCGCCCCGCGAGATCTTCGCCGTCGCGGAGCAGCTGCTGGGCTTGCCGCCGTTCTCCTTCCGGCCGATTGACGCCAAGACCGCCGAGGTGGTCCAGGATCTCGCCAACGGCTTCTTCGGAAACTGGCGCAAGGTGCGCTACCCGAAGACCAAGGTGCGCATCGAGTGCCAACCCACGGCTGCCGGCACGCTGCTGACGGTGCGGTCCCAGGGACAGCGCAGTGCCACGCTGCGCGCGCTCAACCTGATCCGCGTCCTCACTCGGGGTGAGGGCGACCAGGCGAGCGTGTATCGCTACCGTCTCATACCGCCGGGGCCTTGCACCGTGGTGCAGAGCTGGGCCGGCACCGGCTATCGGATCTACCGGCAGCCAGACCTCAACGCAGACCGCGGCCGGGCGGTCCGCCCAGCCACCCCCCTGTTCGCCCTCGAGCAGCGCGGAAGGTGGGTGCACGTCCGCGCTGGCGAGGGTGAGCAGTTCGAGGAGGGTTGGTTGGAGGCGGACCAGCTGGTCGCGGACGACTCACCGCAGAGGAGTGTCGCTTAACCCGCGTGCGGTGGCTCCATGTGGTGCGAGAGCCGGTGCCAATTGCCCGAGACCAGTAACTGCTGTGCCGCCGGCGGGCCCTCGCTGCCCGCTGGGTAGAAGGTGATCGGCGGGGTCTGATCCAGCACCGGCTGCAGCACCGACCAGGCAGCCTCCGTCTCGTCCTGGCGGATGAACAGGGTGTGGTCACCCAGGAAGGCGTCATGGAGGAGCCGCTCGTAGGCCTCTGCCGGCTCGGTCTTGAAGGATCGGCCGTACGAGAAGTCCATCCTCACCGGCTGCTCCACCACTGTGGGGCCGGGCTGCTTGGCCACAAAGCTCAGGGAGATGCCCTCGTCGGGCTGGATCCGGATCGTCACCCGGTTGGGGGCGAGCCCGGCGATGTCCGTCCCCTCGAACAGGTGGAGCGGGACATCCCGGCAGAAGAGCATCACCTCGGTCCGCCTGGTGCAGAGGGCCTTGCCACAGCGCAGATAGAAGGGGACGCCCGCCCAGTCCCAGGAATCCACCGCCAGCCGGAGGGCGATGTAGGTCTCAGTGGTCGAGTCGGGCGATACACCATCCAGCTCGCGGTACCCCGGCATCAGCCGCCCGTTCACAGAACCGCGTGTGTACTGGCCCCTCACCACGTCCTCGGGCTGGACCGGGCGGATGGAGTGGAAGACTTTGACCTTCTCGTCCCGAAGCGCCTCGGGATCGAAGGAACTGGGAGGTGACATGCAGGTGAGCGCGAGCAGCTGGAACATGTGGTTCTGCACGATGTCGCGGAGCGCCCCGGTCTCCTCGTAGAGCCGCCCGCGGTTCTCCACGCCGATGTCCTCGGCCACCGTCAGCTGCACGTGATCGACCACGTCGCGGTTCCAGATGCGCTCGAAGATGGTGTTGCCGAAGCGGAAGACGAGCAGGTTCTGGACCGTCTCCTTCCCCAGGTAGTGATCGATGCGGTAGATGCGGTCCTCGGGTACCACCCGGTGCAGCGCGTGGTTGAGACGAACCGCGGTCGCCAGGTCGTGCCCGAACGGCTTCTCGATGATGATGGAGGATCCCTTGGCCAGACCAGCTCCGCGTAGCTCGTCCAGGATCCCGGTGAAGGACGACGGTGGCACGGCGAGGTACACGAGTCGGCGCGGGAGGTGCGCCGCCTTGGCGAGGCGGGCACCGGTTGCACCGGCGTCGGCGCTGGTGGTGATGTAGTGCAGGCGCGACGCGAAGCGGTGAAAGGCTTCCGGCTCGAACCCTGTCCGGGAGAACTCCTGTACCGAGTCTCGGGCGAACTCTCGAAAGCCATCTTCGGTGAGTTCTCTGGTAGCTGTCCCCAGGATCGTGCACTTTCTCGGCAGCAGTCCCTGGCGGGACAGCTCATAGAGCGCCGGCATCAGCTTGCGCTTGGCCAGGTCGCCCGTGGCACCGAACACCAAGAGGTCCTGGTCAGAGGGCACGCGGAGCGGGAGGGCTGGCACCGCAACGAGTCTACGGTCACCGGTGGCGCGGGAAGAGCGCGAAGTCCTGGCTATACTCGGCCGGTGGGGATGATCACGTGCTGCGCGCGCGTGCTCGCCCGGGCCGCCGAGGCGGCCTGAGGTGGGCCAGGACGACCCAGATGGCCTTCCCGGCCGCTTCCCCCGATTGCTCCCGCCCGAGCTGGATCGGGTGCTCCTGAACCTGGACCTGCCCGAGGCGCGTGAGCGCCTGATCGAAGGAACTCTCTGGGTGGTCTCGGAGTTGGCGGCGGCGCGGCGCGCCCCCGAGCTCTCTCAGGAGGACCTCTTCCAGGAGGGTACGGCTGGCGTGCTCAAGGTTGTCCATGGGCTCGACCCGCGCCAGCCGCTGGCGGGTGAGGCCTTCATCGCCAGCGCCCGCCAGGCTGCGGAGACGTCCATCGACGCCTTCATCGCCGGTGACCGAGAGGCCCGGCGCGAGGACCAGCGCTGGGCGGAGGACGCTGAAGCGGTGTTCCTGGCCGAGGCGGAGCTACGCGCCCAGGCCGGAGTGGAGCCGTCCGACGTGGAGCTCGCCGCCCACCTCAGCTGGGATCCCGAGCGCGTGCACCAGCTGAGACGAGCCGTGGCCGATGCGCGTTCGCGCCACGACCTGGAGCTGGTCGACATCCTTGGTGAGATCGCGGATGACGATTGAGGTGCCGCTCGGCGGGCTCCACCGCCAGCTAGGGGCGCGAATGGTGCCGTTCGCCGGCTACCTGATGCCCCTGCAGTACAGCAGCATCCGCGAGGAGCACATGGCGGTGCGGGAGAAGGCTGGGATCTTCGACGTGTCGCACATGGGCGAGTTCCTGGTCCGAGGGCAGGCGGCCGGAGACTTCCTGCAGGAGCTGGTCACCAACGACGTCTCCAAGCTCGAGCCGGGCAGGGCGCTCTACACGGTGATGTGCCGCGAGGACGGGGGCATCATCGACGACCTGCTGGTCTACCGCCGCGATGGCGATTACATGTGCGTCGTCAATGCCGCGCGCCACGACGCCGATCTCGCCTGGATGGAGGGGCGGCGACCTCCGGGGGTGAGCATCGTCGACGTCTCAGCGGAGACGGCGCTGCTGGCGATCCAGGGACCACGTGCCCTCCAGCTGCTCCAGCCCCTCTGCGGACGCCTGGATCTGGCCGAGATCCGCTACTACCACCATCGCCGGGGTGAGGTCGCCGGGGTACCCGCCACCGTTTCCCGGACCGGCTACACCGGTGAGGACGGCTTCGAGCTGTACTGCGACGCCGACCGGGCCGAGCGTCTGTGGCAGGCGATCTCGGAGGCGGGCTCGACCCTCGGCCTCAGGCCAGCCGGGCTGGGTGCCCGCGACACCCTGCGTCTGGAGGCAGGCTTCCGCCTCTACGGCCAGGACATGGACGAGGACACCGACCCGCTGTGCGCCGGGCTGGGTTGGGTGGTCAGGTTGAAGAAGCCGTCCTTCACCGGCCGCGACGCGCTGGTCCGGATCTCCGAAAATCCCACGCGGCGCTTCGTCGGACTCAAGCTGGGTCAGCGGGAGATAGCGCGGCACGGTCATCCCATCTTTGCCGGCCAGGATCAGGTGGGCACCGTGACCAGCGGCGGATTCAGCTTCTGTCTGGGGACGGGTATCGCCATGGGCTATGCGGCCGCAACGGCGCTCGAGGTCGGCGGCGCGGCGAGGGTCCGGTTGCGCCAAGAGCCGGAGCAGTGGGCGCAAGCCGAGGTGGTCCCGCTACCTTTCTACCGTAGGCCCGAGGCCTGAGCAAAAGCCGAGGAGAGGAGAGAGTGGCCGACCTGAACTCCTATCGCTTCACCAAGACGCACGAGTGGCTGCGACCGGAGGACTCCGGGGAGGCAGTTGTGGGGATCAGCGATTTTGCGCAGGCCCAGCTCGGCGACGTCATATTTCTGGAGCTTCCCGCTGCGGGAACCAAGCTCACCGCCGGCTCGCGCCTCGGTGCGGTTGAGTCCGTCAAGGCTGCGAGCGACATCTACTGCCCCGCCGGTGGCGAGGTCATGGAGGTCAACGAGGCCGTGAACGGGTCTCCGGAACTTGTCAACCAGGATCCCTACGGTAGCGGATGGCTGGTCAGGCTCCGGCTGCTGGCAGAGCCGCCCCCGGAGCTGATGGACGCCGCCGCGTACGATGAGTACGCGGCCAGCCAGCAGCACTGAGGATCACGGCACCACCGCGCCCGCTGCCCGCCGCCTCATAGCTATGGCCTACCTACCTCAAAGCGACAGCGACCGCGAGGAGATGCTCGCCGAGCTCGGGCTCAGCGACGCCGATCAGCTCTTTCGCGCCATACCCGGCGAGCTACGGCAGTTTGAGGCGCAGCTCCCCAAGCCGCTCTCTGAGCTGGAACTGCTGGCCGAGATGCGCCGGCTGGCGGATCGGAACCGACCCCTCAGCCGCTGGGATTGCTTCCTCGGCGCCGGCATCTACTCTCGCTACATTCCCGCGGTGGTCAGGGCGACCATCTCTCGACCCGAGTTCTACACGTCGTACACGCCCTACCAGGCGGAGGCCAGTCAGGGCTACCTCCAGACCATCTTCGAGTTCCAGTCGATGGTCGCGGAGCTCTACGCGCTCGACGTGGCCAATGCATCGATGTACGACGTGGCGACGGCGGCCGCCGAAGGGGCCTTGCTGGCCACCCTGCACACGGGCCGTCCGCGGATTCTGGCGGCGCCGTGGCTCCACCCCGAGGTGATGGCGGTCCTGGAGACCTACGCCGCCGGACGCGGGGCGCAGTTGGCTCGGCTCGGTTCGACGGATGGGGTCACCGACTTGGACTCGGCTCGCAGCGAGCTCGGCCGAGGGGAGGTGGCGGTGGTGGTGGTGCCCCAACCCAATTTCCTGGGGCTGCTGGAGCCGGTGAAGGAACTGGCGGAGGCAGCTCACGCCCATGGTGCGCTGCTGCTCTCGGTTGCCGACCCGCTGGCGGCGGCGGTGGTGGAACCCCCAGGCGAGGCGGGGGCGGACCTGGCGGCGGGCGACGGTCAGCAGCTAGGCATCCCGCCTCAGCTGGGAGGGCCTACGGTGGGCCTGCTGGCCTGCCGTTCCGAACTGGTGCGGCGGATGCCGGGCCGCCTGGTGGGCATGACCAGGGACGCCAACGGGGAAAGGGCCTTCTGCCTAACTCTGCAAACGCGCGAGCAGCACATCCGCCGCGAGCGCGCCACCTCCAACATCTGCACCAACCACGCGCTCATGGGGCTGGCGGCCACCGCCTACCTGGCCAAGATGGGCGAGGCCGGGCTGCGAGAGGTGGCCGACATCTCGTACCGCCGCGCCCACAGCCTGGCCGGGCAGCTTGCCGAGCTAGAAGGCTGCGCCCTCCACTTCCCGGCCCAAGACTTCCTCTGGGAGTTCGTCCTGGAACTGCCCATCTCCGCCGAGCGGGTGGCTGGGGAGCTGGCCGCAACCGGCATCCTGGCCGGCTACCCCCTGGGCCGTGTCGATGGATCCCTCGACCGCTGCCTGCTGATCTGTGTCACCGAGACCACCCCCCCGGACGCCCTGGGGCGGCTCGCTGCAGCTCTGGCCGGGGCGGTGAAGCGGGTGGAGGCGGTGGAGGCCAGGGCGTGAACGACGCTCAGAGTACTCGCTGGGCTGCGGCCGAACCGCTGCTTTCCGAACTGAGCCCGGGACCAGGCCGGGCGCCCCTCCTGCCCCAGGCGGGAGTCGCGGGTTCGGGCCTCGAGCAGGAGCTGCCGCCGGCCCGGCGTCGGACCCGGAAGGCAAGGATTCCTGCCATCAGCGAGCCGGAGCTGGCCCGCCACTTTGGAAGGTTGGGCCGGCGCAATCACAACCTGCAGCAAGGGATTTACCCCCTGGGCTCGTGCACCATGAAGTACAACCCGGCCGTGAACGAGCAAGTTGCCGGCTGGGACGGGTTCGCCGACATCCATCCGCTGCAGCCGGTCGACTCCATCCAGGGCGCGCTTGAGCTCATGTGGCAGCTCGAGCAGCTGTTGGTGCAAATCACGGGAATGCACAGTGTTTCGCTGCAGCCGGCCGCTGGCGCGCACGGTGAGTGGACCGGGCTGCGCATGATTCAGGCCTATCACTGGAGTCGCGAGGACCGCGAGCGAACCGTTGTGATAGTGCCTGACACGGCGCACGGGACCAACCCGGCCAGCGCTGCGCAGTGCGGCTTTTCCGTTTTGGTTGTGCGCAGTGCCGAGGATGGCACAGTCGACGTTGACGATCTGCGTGAGAAACTCGGGCCGCACATCGCTGCGGTGATGCTCACCAATCCCAACACGCTGGGCATCTTCGAGCACAACGTCGTCGAGATGGCAAGGCTGGCCCACGACGCGGGTGCTCTCATGTACTACGACGGCGCCAACCTCAACGCCCTGGTGGGCATGGCGCGGCCGGGCGACATGGGATTCGACGTCGTGCACCTGAACCTGCACAAGACCTTCTCGACTCCGCACGGCGGCGGCGGGCCGGGAGCTGGCCCCGTAGGCGTGACCCAAGCACTCGCAGAATTCCTGCCTGTGCCCAGGATCGTGCGCTCCGGGGACGATTTCCGGTTTGAGTACGACCGGCCCCAGAGCGTCGGCAAGGTAAGGTCCTACTACGGCAACTTCGGGATGCTGGTGCGCGCCTATGCGTACATACGCAGCTACGGCAATGAGATCTCCGGAGTTGCGCGCGACGCGGTGCTGAATGCTCGCTACCTGCGTCTGCGCCTGCGGGACTACCTGCCAGTCGCGGTGGAGAACGACAGCTTTCACGAGTTCGTAGCTTCGCCCAAGAAATCGGAGCGATTTGCCGCGCTTCGGGCGCTGGACATAGCGAAGCGGATGATCGACTACGGTGTGTACCCGCCGACCGTTTACTTCCCGATCACCGTGGCCGAAGCCATGATGTTCGAGCCGACGGAGACGGAATCCAAACGGTCGTTGGATCAGCTTGCCGACACGGTTGCCCGCATCATGGAAGATGGCAGCCGCGACCCCGATTCGTTGCGCCGGGCGCCCCACGCCGCCCCGGTGGCCCGGGTTGACGAGGTGTCGGCGGCCCGGCATCCGGTGCTGCGGTGGAGTCAGGAAGACCCAGGTTGACGTTCGGACCAGACGAGCGCGAGCAGCTGAGGATGCTCTTGCTCGAAAGGGCATTCCGGTTAGGGGACTTCTTGCTTACCAGCGGCCGGCGGAGCGGCTACTACTTCGATGGCCGCCTCGTGACGCTGGACCCAGTTGGCGCGCTGCTGGTCGGGCGCGCGTTTCTGGATTGGACAAGGCAGGACGGCCTGCACAAAATAGGCGGCCCGACTCTCGGTGCCGACCCGATTGTGGCGTCGGTGGCTTTGTGCAGCGCCCTGGATGGTGGTGACCAGGTGTCCGCATTCATTGTCCGCAAGCAGGCCAAGACCCACGGCAGCGCGGGCTGGTGCGCTGGCCCTCCCCCGGCGGCCGGGGAGTCGGTCGCGCTGGTGGATGATGCCCTAACTACCGGTGGCTCTCTGCTGCAGGCCGCAGAGACGGTCGCCGCCGCC
Organism: Candidatus Dormibacteria bacterium; assembly: GCA_046703825.1. Taxonomy (GTDB): domain Bacteria; phylum Chloroflexota; class Dormibacteria; order Aeolococcales; family Bog-877; genus JBJKSO01. Next base: position 6,092 of record JBJKSO010000094.1, on the reverse strand, counting down.
GGCGCGCGGGTGGGCGCCGTCTACACCCTGTTGGACCGCGAGGAAGGCGGCAGGGAGAACATCACCGCCGCCGGGTTCAAGCTCCGCTCCCTGTTCACGGCGGCTGAGGTGCTGGGCGCGCAGGCTGCGAGCGGCCAAGCACGGACCTAGCGCCCGCGGTCCGGACGGCTAGGCTGAAGGCCGTGGGGAGCTTGCACGGGCGGGTCCGGACTCTGCTGGCGGGGGCGGTGGTCGCCGTGTTGCTGGCCGGCTGCGGCAGCACCCTGAGTCCCCGGGGCGGCGCCGAGCGCGCTCTGACCGCAGGGATCCCGGTGCGGAGCGCCGCCAAGCCGATCGGGACCGGCCTGGAGAGATCCACCCCGGACGGGGGTTTCTATTACTCCAACGTCTATGTACACGTCTACTACGCACGGCCGGTCCCTCTGAGCGACGTCCTGCCCCTGCTCTCGGGGGCAGAGCGGAAGGACGCCACCTCGCTGGCCGGGCTCGGCCCTCTGCTGGAGGTGGTGGCCCGCGCGTACAACTCGGGCGCCTCTACGTCCTCGGTTGAGCTGTTCCAGGCGGTGCTGGAATCGGCCCACACGAACCAACTCGTTCCCCAGGGTGCCCACCGGTCCATTCAGCAGACCTACTACCGGCCGATCCGCCCGATCGTGGTGCTGTCCAACTACCGGCTCAATACCTGCTCCGCCAGTGCCAACCCAGGTGGGTCGGTGTGGCTGGTGGCGGTCTTCCCGCCGGTCGAGACTGCCCGGGGAGTCGCCTTGGTCCATCCCAACTTCGGCCCTGCCGCCCATCCCGGTTTCTACCTTCGGATCGCCAGGGGAGCGCTGCCCACGGCACTGCCACCGAACCTCTACTCGCAGGACGTCAACGGTTGCCTGCAGACCCTGGCCGCGAACAGCTGAGCCGGCGGCGGGCGCTGGTCGCCGGGCTGGCCCGGCACGGGATCACGGACCCGGCCACCCTGAAGGCCATGGAGCAGGTGCCCCGAGAGCTCTTTTTGCCGCCGGCCGAGCGGGCCAGCGCCTATGAGGACCGAGCGCTGCCGATCGGCTTCGCCCAGACCTGCTCGCAGCCGCTGATGGTGGCCCTGGTAACGGAGCAGCTGAGGCTGAATCCCGGCGCAGCGGTGCTGGAGGTCGGGGCCGGTAGCGGCTATTTGGCAGCGGTGCTCCGCGCGGCTGGCGGGAGCCGGGTGGTGGCGATGGAGCTGATCCCGCAGTTGGCTGCCCATGCCCGCCTCAACCTTGCCAGGGCGCAGGTAGAGGGGGTGATGGTGCTGCTCGGCGATGGACGCGAGGGGGCGCCCGCCTGGGCTCCCTACCAGGGTGTGGTGGTCTCGGCCGCCACGCGCGAGATCCCCCCGGCCCTGCGGCAGCAGACCGCGATTGGCGGTCGGCTGATCTGCCCGGTGGTCGGACCCGCGGACGAGCGCCTGGTCTGCCTGCACCGGATCAGCGGCGACGACTGGGTGAGTCTTGATCTCGGTGCCGCCCGCTTCGTGCCGCTGCGGGGGCGGAGCTAGGAGCCTGCCAGTCAAGATGCGCGGATGAGCGATCAGGCGCGCCTGCGGCCTGGTCGAGCCCCAGGGCCGCCGTGGGAGAGGCCACTGAAGGGCAGACTGGTGGAGATGGTGCTCGAGAGCCAGGTGCTTCGGGACAACCACCTCGGGGATCCCTGGCGTCGACCACTGTGGGTCTATCTCCCTCCTGCCTACCAGGCCGAGGCGAAGCGGAGTTTCCCTGCCATCTACCTGCTCCAGGGTTTCACCCGCCAGCTCGATGCCTGGCGCGCCCACCCGGGCCTGCGCCCATCGCCGCTCGAGCTCTACGACGGCTTATGGTCGGCTGAGGGGGGTCCGCCCCCCTGTCTGCTGGTGTTCGTCGACTGTTGGACGAGTCTCGGCGGCAGCCAGTTTCTCGACTCCCCGGGAACGGGTCGGTACCACTCGTTCCTTTGCGATGAGGTGGTCCCGCTGGTTGACTCTCAATTCCGCACGCTCCCGGAGGCCGCCTTCCGGGGCCTGGCGGGGAAATCTAGCGGCGGCTACGGCGCCATGGTCACAGCGCTACTGCGGCCGGATCTCTTCTCGGCCTTCGCCAGCCACGCGGGCGACGCCCTCTTCGAGTACTGCTACCTACCCGAGTTCCCGGAGGCGGTGCGGGCGCTGCGCGACCGCTATCAGGGCTCGATCGCCAACTTCCGCGCGGACCTCGGGACACGCCCGGCCTTCAGCGCCCCGGCGGACCACGTGCTGGTCAACGTGTACGGGATGGCGGCGTGCTACTCGGCCGGGGACAACGGCGTTCCCGAGCTCCCATTCGATCTCGAAACCGGGGAGCTTCGCCAGCAGGTGTGGCGGCGCTGGCTGCACCACGACCCGGTCCGGATGATCGAGCGAATGCCAGCGGCGGCGACCCGTCTCAGGGCCGCCTACCTCGATGCAGGCCGGGCGGACGACTTCCACCTCGACGTCGGCGCTCAGGCGGTGGCGGCGGCACTCCGGCAGCTTGGCGTCCCGGTCCGCTTCGAACTCTTCGACGGGGCCCACGCCGGGATCGAGTACCGCTACCCCCTGGGAATCCGCCACCTGGCTGAGTCGATGGCGCTTTGAGCTGCTGATCGTTCCCGGGGCCGGCCAGCAGGTTCAGAGATTGGGGCCGGCCGCCACGATCTCCTCCACCAGCACCGCCGGGGGCTGGCCCGGCCCAAACGCCTCCAGCACCCAGGTCACTCCGGCGATCTCCAGATCGGCGACGCTCTGCCGGGCCTGGCGCCGGCTCAGGGCGCTGAGCGCGTAGCGCACGACCAGATCCTGGTCGGGAGCGGCGCCCAGCCTCTGCAGCTCCGAGGCCACCTCGCGCAACCGCCGGGGCTCCGGAGGGGGAGGTGGCTCCCGCTCCAAGGCGAATATCGGGAAACAGCCCTGCACCCCGGCGGCCCGCTCCAGGGGGCGGCGGTTGGGCCAGCGACACGCCGCCCAGAGCGGGAGCGGCCTCTGAATTGGAGTGGGCAGCAGCGGAGGGCTCTCCACGTGGAAGTGTCGGCCGCTCCAGTTCACCGCCTTTCCGGCGAGAAAGCGCTTCAGGAGTTCCAGCGCCTCGTCCAGCCGCTCACCGCGCAGCCGGGCGGGTTCGACTTCGCCGAAGGCACTGAACTCGCGCCAGCCGTCATCGCCAAGGCCGAACCCGCCGATCAGCCGCCCGTTACTCAGCCGGTCCAAGCTGGCCATCTGCCTGGCCAGCACCCAGGGCCGCCGCCGCGTGAGTGGCGAGACCAGAACTCCCAGCCGGATGCGGTCGGTGTGCATGGCCACGCCGGCCAATGTCACCCAGGGATCGGCTATGGCCATCCCCGGCTCGGCCAAGATGTGATCCCAGAGGAAGAGACCATCCCAGCCGGATGACTCCGCGGAGCGGGCCAGCTGGACTACCCGGTCCGGCTCGGCGAACTCCTGGAAAGGGGGGAGGAAGAGCCCGAGGCGCAAGTGCCAACACCTCTGTCAGGGGAGCGGGCCCAGCTTATCCCGACCAGGGTAACCGAGATCGAATTGGGAGGCGGGCCGGTACCGGGAATCGAGTTGGGCGGCCGGTAGCTGGTCCGTTGCCTCTCTGTAACCAGCTCTTGAGCCGCACCCTGGCCACCGCGCCGCAGACTCCCGCCGTGGTCCGGCGCCTGCTTCTCGACTCCTTCCGGGTCCGTTTGGCCGCGGAGCAGCTCCTGTTCTGGCTCGCCATGTTCGCGGCACTCGCCCTGGGGGCGGCTCACCGGGTGCCGCAGCCGGTGCTGCACGCCGCCGCCGCCACGGCGGCAGCGGCACTTTACATAGTCACCGCGATCGGACTCGGACGCCTGCGCGAGCGTGGAGCACCGACCTACCGGCTTCTGGTGCAGGCGGCCATAACCCTGCTGGGCCTCCGGTATGCGCTGGCAGCGGCGGCGTTCATGCTGGACCGCCCCCGCCTGGCCACGGTGTCGGCTTTGCTGCTGATCCTGATCCCACCCATCCTGGTGGCGGCGATCGTCAGCTACCTGAAGCACTATCGGCGGCCGGAAGGCCAGTGGTTGGGGCTGGACCTGACCATCCTGATGGTCTCTCTGCTCGCGCTGGGAGCGCCGCTGGTGATCTTCCCGCTGCTGGCCAGAGGGGGAGCGGCGGAGGCGGCGGTCGGCTTGGCGTGGATCGGCCAGATCTCCCTGTGCGTCGGCGCCGCCTGGGCGGTCTCCGGCTTCTTCCGTCCCCTTCGTCATCTCAGCTACACGGCCCTCTTCGTGCTGCTGGGAAGCGCGGTCGGGCTGACCTCGGTGCAGGTACTCCTGTTCCTCCACAACCGTCCGGAGTTGCCCTGGTGGCTGATCCTGGCCTATGGCGGCGCCTGCCCTCTGGTGACCGTGGGCGGCGGGCTACCCACCCCGCAACCCGGGGATCTGCCCGAACGCCAGGGTTTCGCCACCATCCGCGGTGCCTTTCCCTACGTGCCCGCGGCTGGGCTCGTTCTCGCATCGGTGGGGTTGACCATCCGCGGCGATTTCGATACCGAGGCCCGCTCCATGGTGGTGGGCGCGCTGGTCGTCTCTACCCTGCTCCTGGTTCGGCAGCTGCAGCAGCTGAACGCGAACCGGCGCCTCTTGCTCCAGCGCTCCACTCAGGCGCTGCGCGACGGGCTCACCGGGGTGCTCAACCGGCGCGCCTTCGACGAAGACCTCTCGGCTCTGGTGGGCCGAGTCCTGCGCGGCGGCGAGGAGTTCGTGCTGGTGCTGGCTGATCTCGACAAACTCAAGCAGATCAACGACGGCCCGGGCGGCCACGCCGCCGGCGACCAAGCCCTGCGCCTGACGGCCAACGCCCTGGGCCGGTCCGTGCGAGCTGACGACCGCATCTACCGGCTGGGCGGCGATGAGTTCGGAGTCTTGCTGAGGAACTCAGACCAGCAGGGCGGGGAGAGGGTGGTCCGGCTGGCGGCAGCGCGCCTGCGCGCCTCGGGACGCGAGGTCGCCTTCAGCTCGGGGATGGCCTGCTGCCCAGGGGACGCAGACGACGAGACGCGCCTCTTCAGCTTGGCCGACGCGAGGCTGTACCGCGCCAAGCAGTCCCGCCGCGAAGCTGCCGCGAAAGAGCCCGAGGCCCGTCCGGTCGGCAGCGCCCGCCACTTGGTCACTCCCTATAGGAGTGGAATCCCCGGCCGCTCTTTCGCCCCAGGTGACCAGCCTCCACCAGGCGCTCCAGCAGAGGGTTGGGTGCGTAGCGTCGGTCGTGCAGCCCCCGGTACATGACCCGGCAGATACCCAGGACCACGTCCAAGCCGATGAAGTCGGCCAGCTCGAGCGGACCCATGGGGTTGCGGAATCCCAACTTGGCCACCCGATCGATATCCTCGGCCGAGCCAACCCCCTCCTGCAGCGCCTGGATGGCCTCGTTGAGGTAGGGGATCAGGATGCGGTTGCCGATGAAGCCGGGCGTGTCGGCGGAGGTGACTGGCACCTTGCCCATCCTGAGCCCGAGCTGCTCGACCAGCTCATAGGTCGCGTCCGAGGTGTTCACGCCGCGAACCAGCTCCACCAGTTCCATGAGCGGCACCGGCGAGTAGAAGTGCATGCCGATCACCCGGTCCGGACGCGCCGTCGCCGCCGCCAGCCTGGTGATCGGGATCGACGAGGTGTTGCTGGCCAAAACTGTCGGTGCGGGGCAGATCCGGTCGAGTTCGGCGAACAGCTCCAGCTTGACCTGCTCGTGCTCCGTCACCGCCTCGATCACGATGTCCGCAGAAGCCGCCGCCTGGGTGTCGGCGCCGACGCCGAGCCGTGACAGCACCTCGGCGGCGCTGACTCCCTGCAAGCGCTGAGCCTGCTCGGCGCGCACTAGACGCTTTTCGATCTGGGCGATAGCTCGCTCGGCCGCCCCGGGCGCGGCGTCGAAGACGGTCACCTGCAGCCCCGCCTGGGCTGACACCTGGGCTATGCCGCCCCCCATCAGTCCTGCGCCGGCCACGAAGGCGGAGCGGATCTGGACGTCACTCATGGGCCGGCTCAAGCAGCGTCGGCGGCGCCGGCGGCGACGCGCCCGGGACGGCTTCGGGACGGGGGCCGTG
>JBJKSO010000093.1:0-36725 GCA_046703825.1 Candidatus Dormibacteria bacterium | reverse complement strand
GCTCAACCCGGGCCGCAGCGGCGACGGCCCCCTGGGACGCGGCCTGCCGCTGGCGATCGCCTGCCGCGACGATGGCGCGCAGCTCAAGCGGCTGGCGCTGCGGTCGGCTCGAGCCACCCATTGGGATCGGGCCAGCCAGCAGGCGTCGGTCGCCGCCTGCCTGCTGGCCCGCGATCTCATGACCTGGGATCTGGAGACCGCGCTGGCCCGGGTCGGACAGGCGGTGCGGGAGGAGTCGCCCGCCAGCGTGCTGCGCTCGCTGCGACGCCCGGAGGTGGGTGCCGAGCTCCCGGCGGGTGACGACGCCGCCGCGGTGCTGGCCACCGCCCTCACCGTCCTGTGGAACGAGCCTGATTTCACCTCGGCGCTGGAGGCGCTCAACTCCCGCTGGCTCTCCGGGGACAGCGCCGGCCAGCTGGTGGGCGGTCTGGCCGGGGCGCGCTGGGGAGCCGGCTCCATCCCGAGCGAAATGGTGGCAGCGCTGCCCGACCCGGTCCGGAGCCGACTCGAGCGACTGGCCGATCGGCTGGTAGAGCCGGACTCGGGGGCCACTGCGCCACACTGATTTTCGATGGACAGCGAACTCGTCCTGGACGGCACCAACATCGCCTGGGCGTGGCCCAAAACCCGCTCTCTGCTGCTGCAGCGCGACCACGCCGGTGCGCAGCGGCTGCTGGTGGCGACGGTGGCGCGCTCGGCGATCCGGGGTCAGCACGCCGAGCTGACCTTCGTCTTCGATGGTCCTGCCTCCCACCCCGGCCCGAGGCCGCTGCCGGCGGTCCGCGTCCTCCACCCGGAGCCGGGGGTGAGCGCAGACGAGCGCATCCTGGAGGTGGTGCGCGGTTCGATCTCGCGGGGGCTAACGGTCCTGGTGGTGAGCAGCGATCGTGAACTGCGCGAGCTGGTCCAGCGGCTGGGCGCGACCACCGCCGGGGCTCGCGAGTTCATGGGCCGGATCGATCCGGACTGGCTGGGCCCGGCTCAGCCAGGGCCTCCCCCGCCAGAGCCGGAGAAGCCGGCACCGTCCCACCGCGACACCGAGGCCTGGCTGCGTCAGTTCGCCAAGCGCTCCGGCCGCCCTCAGAAGACCGGCGACTCCCGGTAACCGCCGAAGACCTGCCCCAGGGAGGCCATGATCTCGCCCTCGGTGCAGAGGGCACGCACGCAGTCCAGGATCGGCAGCATCAGGTTGTCGTCGCCCTGGGCGGCCCGGCGCAGCTCCTCGAGCCGGCTTTGGACACTGGCGTGGTCCCGCCGTCCCCGGAGCTGCTGGACCGACTCCGCCTGCGAGTGCTCCACCGCGGGGTCGATGTGCAGCAGCGGGGCCGGCTCGCCCAGCTCGCCGGCGAAGGAGTTGACCCCCACCACCAGGCGCTCGCCCCGGTCCAGCTGCTCCTGGTAGCGGAAGGCGGCGTCGGCGATCTCGCGCTGGAAGAAGCCGTCCTCGATGCAGGCCAGCACCCCGCCGCGGGCGTCGATCTCGCCGAAGTAGGCCTCCGCGGCCTGCTCCATGCGATCGGTCAGGGACTCCACGAAGTAGGAGCCGCCGAGAGGGTCGATCACCGCGGTCACGCCGGTCTCGTAGGCGATGATCTGCTGGGTGCGCAGAGCGATCTGGGCCGCCTTCTCGGTGGGCAGGGCCAGCACCTCGTCCATGGCGTTGGTGTGCAGCGACTGGGTCCCGCCCAGCACCGCCGCCAGCGCCTCCAGCGCGGTGCGGGCGATGTTGTTCTCCACCTGCTGCGCGGTCAAAGAGCAGCCGGCGGTCTGCGTGTGAAACCGCATCAGCCAGGAGCGCTCGTCCTTGGCCTGATAGTGCTCCCGCATCCGGCGCGCCCAGATCCGGCGCGCCGCCCGGTACTTCGCCACCTCCTCGAAGAAGTCGATATGGCTGTTGAAGAAGAAGCTCAGCCTGGGGGCGAACTGGTCCACATCCATCCCGGCTTCGACGCCGGCTTCTACGTAGGCGAAGCCGTCCGCCAGGGTGAAGGCCAGCTCCTGCACCGCGGTCGAGCCCGCCTCGCGGATGTGGTAGCCGGAAACGCTGATCGGATGCCACTTGGGCACGTTGTCGGCACAGAAGCGCATCACGTCGGTCACCAGCCGCAGGCTCGGCCGGGGAGGAAAGGCGTACTCCTTCTGCGCGATGTACTCCTTGAGAATATCGTTCTGCAGAGTCCCGCCCAACCGTTCCGCCGGCACCCCTTGGCGCTCCCCCACCGCCACGTACATCGCCAGCAGAACCGCGGCCGGCGAGTTGATGGTCATCGACGTGGTCACCCGCGCCAGGTCGATGCCTGCGAACAGTTGGTCCATGTCCTCCAGGGAGTCGATGGCGACCCCGCAGCGCCCCACCTCGCCCAGCGCCAGAGGGTCATCCGAGTCCCGCCCCATCAGGGTGGGCATATCAAAGGCGACCGACAGCCCGGTCTGGCCCTCGTCCAAAAGAAAGCGGTAGCGCCGGTTGGTCTCGCGGGCAGTGCCGAACCCGGCGAACTGGCGCATGGTGAACATGCGGCTGCGATACATGGACGGGTAGACGCCGCGGGTGTAGGGGAACTCGCCGGGGTAGCCGAGTGTCTTCTCGTAGTCGCGCCCGGCCCGGCTGGCCGGGGTGTAGAGCGGCTCCAAGGGGAGGCCGGAAAGGGTCTCCGGCGGGGGCAGGAACGCCCCTGACCCTGCGCGCGCCCGCGACGCCCGGAATCGCTCCGCCCAGCGCTCGAGCGCTTGCTCGTCGGTAATAACCGCCTGCTCTTGCTTCAACATCTATCCAACTCCTCCCGGGGGACCTGCAGGCGAAGCCATTTTGGCCCAGCTGGCGGCAAACCGCTCGGTTACCAGGGTCGCCGCCCGCTCGGGGTCTGCCAGTCGGGGATCCGGGTCGAGCAACTCTGCGCCTGCCTGGCGCATCTGCTCGCGGGCGAACTCGGAGGCGCGTTCGCCCACCATCTCCACCACCTCGTCCCTAACCCGGCGCCGGGCGCGCTCGGCCAGTTCGCCGCTGTCGCGCAGAAACAGGTGGTGGCGGGCCAGGGCCTCGGCCAGGGACCCGACACCGCTCGGCCCCTCGGTGGCCACGGTCCTGGCCACCTCCACCCGCCAGCTTCCAGGATCACGTGAGACCCCCCGGGCGAGATCGCGCAGCTCGCGGCTGACACGGTCGGCGCCGGGCAGGTCCGACTTGTTGACCGCGAAGATGTCCGCGATCTCGGTGATGCCGGCCTTGATCACCTGCACCCCGTCCCCCGAGGCCGGCGTCACCACCACCACCACCGAGTCGGCGACCTCGCAGATCTCGAGCTCCGACTGGCCCACCCCCACCGTCTCGACCAGGACCAGATCCCAGCCCAGGGCGTCCAGCAGGCGGACGCCGGCCCGGGTCGCCAACGCCACCCCCCCGAGGTGTCCTCGCGAGCCCATGCTGCGAATGAAGACGCCGCGATCCAGCGCGTGGCGCTGCATCCGCACCCGGTCGCCCAGGATCGCGCCGCCGGTGAAGGGGCTGTTGGGATCGACCGCCAGCACCGCCACCCGCCGGTCCTCGCCGCGCCAGAGCTCGATGAGGCTGTCGACCAGGGTGCTCTTGCCCGCCCCCGGAGGTCCGGTGAGACCGACGATGTGGGTTGCGCCCTCCGCAGGCTGGCGACGCCGGCGCCAGACCTCCTGGGCCAGCTGGTTGGCTCCGGGGCTGCGAGCCTCGAGGGCGGAGAGGGCCCGGGCCAGGGCGCGGGTGTCCCCGCTCACCAGAGCGTCGAGATCCATCTGGGCCAATACTATGCTCGCCCGATCACGTGCAGACCCACGCCCCTTTGCGGTTTAGTTGCCCAAATGGGATCTGCGGACGGCTCCGCCCAGTCTGCCTGGGGCGGTGTGGCTCCAGCCTTGCTGGTGGACCTCTACGAGCTGACGATGGCCTACGTGTACTGGCAAACCGGCATGTGCCAGGAGCGGGCTACCTTCAGCCTGTTCACGCGCCAGCTCCCCGCCAATCGCGGCTTCCTGGTGGCGGCCGGGCTCGATGACGCGCTGGACTGGCTGGAGCAGCTGCGGTTCGACGGGCAAACGCTCCAGGACCTGGAGGCGCTCCAACTCTTCCCCGTTGAGTTCCTGGACTGGCTGGGCGAGCTGCGCTTCACCGGCGACGTCCGCGCCGTCGACGAGGGCACCTTGGTCTTCGCCGCCGAGCCACTGCTCGAGGTCGACGCCCCCATGGCCGAGGCGCAGCTGGCGGAGACCTTCCTCTTGAACCAGCTGACGCTGCAGACCACGCTGGCCACCAAGGCGGCCCGCTGTCTTCACGCCGCCCGCGACCGGGGAGTCTCCGACTTCGGGCTGAGGCACGCGCAGGGGATCGACGCTGGCATGAAGCTCAGCCGGGTCTGCAAGCTGGTGGGGATCGACACCACCAGCAACGTCGCCGGTGCCCGGCGCTATGGGCTCCAGGCCACTGGGACCATGGCCCACTCCTTCGTCCAAGCCCACCAGGACGAGCGCGAGAGCTTCCTCACCTTCGCCCGGGCATTCGGACCCAGCACCACCCTGCTGGTGGACACCTACGACAGCGCCCGGGCGATCGAACTGGTGGTCGACGTTGCGCAGGAGATCCGCCGCGAGGGGGGCCGGATCTACGGGATCCGGCTGGACAGCGGTGACCTGCTGGAGCAGTCAAGCCTCGCCCGGCGGCGGTTCGACGAATCCGGCCTGGGTGAGCTGCGCGTGGTCGCCAGCGGCGGCCTGGACGAGTACAAGATGGAGCGACTCTTGGAGCAGGGAGCCCCGATCGACGGCTTCGGGGTGGGCTCGGCGCTGGCGGTATCCGCCGACGCGCCGCTGACCGACATGGTTTACAAGCTGGTCGAGTACGCGGGGCGGCCGGTGCACAAGCTCTCCCCGGGCAAGGTCACCTGGCCGGGGCGCAAACAGGTGTGGCGGGCGCAGGACTGGAGCCACGACCTGCTGGCCCTGGCCGACGAGCCGGCACCCGCGGAAAGCCAGCCGCTGCTGCGCACGGTGGTGCGCTCCGGGAGACGCCTGGACCCGGCCCAACAGCGGTTGGAGCAGGGCCGGCAGCGCTTCGCCGACCAGTGGGGACACCTCCCCGAGGCGCAGCGGCGCCTGAAGGCTCCCGCCGCCTACCCGGTGCGGACGTCGTCGCGCCTGCGCGAGCTGGCGCGAGCGCTCAGCCGGGAGGAGCTCCCCAAGTCGGGCAACCCGACCCGGTAGAGGACGTGGGGTCGGAGCGGGTGGCCCACAGGCAGGCGGGGATGGAGAAAGTCGTCGATAGGGTGGTGGACCATGCCGATCCGCTCCATCACTCGCCGGGAGCGCCAGTTGGTCTCGCTGGTGAAGGAGACCACCTGCTTGAGACCTAGGCCGGCGGCGTATTTCAACGACGCCAGCGCCGCCTCGCTGGCGTAGCCGCGCCCCCAGTGGGCGCGAGCCAGCCGCCAGCCCACCTCGACCGCCGGTGCGCAGGGGTAGTCGTCGGGAACCCGGCTCAGCCCCACGAATCCGATGAAGGGCGGGCCGTCCAGCAGCTGCACCGCGAACAACCCGTAGCCGCTCAGCTGGAAGTGGCGGTCGGCCCGGCGCGCCAGCTCGGCGCTCTCGGCGGCGCTCAGACGGGCAGGGAAGTACTCCATCACCTCGGGATCGGCGTTGAGCCGGGCGAACGGATACAGGTCCTCCGGCCGCCAGCGGCGCAGCAGCAAGCGCTCGGTTCGAATCGAGGGTCCGTGCTTGGTGGGCACCAAAGCAGCCCATGATCCCAGGGGCGGAAGCCAGCTGCGGCGGGCGGCTGCCCGGTGGTCAAGCCACGGACATATCCGGCCCTTAGTCAATGGCACGGAGGGTCGCGAACCGGCGTACGACCCGGCCCGGCGGGCGCCTTCGCCGCCCCGTGACTATCCTCGTGACCGTGGCCGCCAAGCCGCCCCCGACCATCGCCGTCGCAGGCGGACTCACCCTGCAACGGGAGGCTCAAGCAGATTCGGAGCGCGTCGCACGCGCGGTGCGGGACAACCTGGAGCACCTGCACCCCTGGATGCCCTGGGCGACGGCGGAGGCAGCCGAGCCGGCTTCGCAGCGAGCCCGGCTGATTCAGGCGGAGCAAGCCTGGGAGCAGGACAGCACCTACTCGTTCCTGCTCCTCCGGCCGCCCAGCCGAGTGGTCCTGGGCGTCTTCGGTTTGCACCGGCGGATCGGCCGCGGAGGGCTGGAGATCGGCTACTGGCTGGACCGGCGCCAGCAGCGCCGCGGATACGCCACCGAAGCCGCCCGCGCGCTCACCAACGTCGCGCTCGGCCTGGAGGAGGTCTCGCGGGTGGAGATCCGCTGTGACGAGGCCAACCTGAGGAGTGAGGCGATTCCTCGCCGCCTCGGCTACGTGCTGGAGCGGATCGAGACCGACTTGGTCACAGCACCCGCCGAGGTGGGGCGAAGCATGATCTGGGTCACCACCTCCCCCGTCTGATCGGCGGCAGGCTCAACTTGCCTTGGTGGCGCGAAAGCGGACCAAAGAGCCCGCCAGCGAATCTCGCATGACCAGGGCGCCACCGCAGGCATCGGCGATCGCCGATCTCAGTTCTTGGGGGTGAAGCAGGTGGATCCTGCCGCCTTCGGCTAGGTGGATGATGCGGACGGGCAAGGTGTCCGTGACGTCGTAGCCGAGCAGGAGGCCCCCAGGTCGCAGGACCCGCGCCACCTCGGCGACCGCCCGCTGCGGCGGTTGAACGTGGTGCAGCATGGCCGCCGTCAGCACGAAGTCGAAGTGGCCATCAGGGAACGGCAGGGCGGCGGCGTCGGCGACCTGCAGCTCAACCCGCCCGCCGAAGCCGGCGAGCCCGGTCCGCGCCTTGGCCACCATGGTCGGGTCGAGGTCGGTGACTACCATCTCCAGGGCGGGAAAGCGCTCCAGAATCTCCGCCGCCATCGCTCCCGAACCGGCGCCGATCTCGAGGCCCCGACCCGCTAGCTGGACATCACCCAGAACCCAGGGCAAGAGCAGCCGCCGTACCACCCATCGGTAGGGTGCGCTGGTCAGAGCCATGCCCACCGGCCTGGGCAGTTCAGGCATGGCGCACGCGGAGTGGCAGCCGCATGGTCTTTCCCGGCCTGGCTCAGGCGAGCAGGTGGCGCGCGATCACGAGGCGCTGGATCTGGTTGGTTCCCTCGTAAATCTGCGTGATCTTGGCGTCGCGCATCATCCGCTCCGCCGGGAATTCGTTGATGTAACCGTACCCGCCCAGCACCTGGACCGCGTCGGTGGTCACCCGCATGGCGGTGTCCGACGCCGTCAGCTTGGCCATCGCCGCCAGCATGGTCATGCGCTCGTCGCCGGCGTCGACCGCCCGGCAGGCCTCGTGCGTCAGGCAGCGCGCCGCCTCCACCTGGGCTGCCATGTCGGCGAGCATGAACTGGAGCCCCTGGAACTCGGCGATGGTGCGGCCGAACTGCTTGCGCTCCTGCGCGTAGCGGGTGGCCACGTCGAGCGCACCGGCGGCGATCCCCAGCGCCTGGGCGGCGATCTGGGGTCGCGAGCGGTCCAGCACCCCCATCGCGATCCGGAAGCCGTCGCCCTCGGCCCCGAGTCGGCGCTCGGCCGGCACCCGGCAGGACTCGAAAACCAGCTCGGCGGTGTTGCTGCCCCGGATGCCCAGCTTGCCGTGGATGGTGTTGCGCGCGAGCCCGGCGCTGTCGCCGTCAACCAAAAAGGCCGAGATGTTGCGGGAATTCATCTCATCACCGGTGCGCGCGAACACGACAATCAGGTCGGCGACGCCGCCGTTGGTTATCCACATCTTGGTTCCCGTCAAGAGGTAGTCGTCGCCGTCGCGCACGGCCCGGGTGCGCAGCGACGCCGGGTCGCTGCCGGCGTCGGGTTCACTGAGCGCGTAAGCGGCGAGCTTGCGTCCGCTGGCCAGTTCGGGCAGGAACTCCCGCCGCTGCTCCTCGCTGCCACCCAAGAGCAGCGGGTAGCCACCCAGCGCCTGCACCGCCAGCAGCAAAGAGGAGGTCGCGCAAACCTTGGCCACTTCCTCCACCACCATCGCCAGGGTCAGCGCACTGCCCGAGGCACCCTGGTACTGCGGCGGGAAGGCGACGGCGAAGACGTCGTGCTCGCGCAGCAGGTCGACCACATCCCGGGGAAACTCGCCGGTGCGGTCGATCTCGCCGGCGCGGGGGGCGATTCGGGCCTGGGCCAGCTCGCGCACCGCGAGCCGGATGCTCTCACGATCCTCGATGAGTTCCGCAGTCGACATCGCAGTCCTCCGCGCTGGGCGTCAGGCGAGCGCCGTGATTTTAGGCACCGTTGCCGCCCGCCGAGTGGCGGCGCTCGGGCGGCTCCTCTTGGTCGACCCAGTACTCAACCCCACGCCAGAGCCGGCCCTCGCGCACCTCCCAGAAGGACGCCAGCAGGAAGACCCTACCGGCGGGGTCCTCGACCCGGACCTCGGCGGCCGCCCACTCGTCCTCCGGTCGGCCGCCTCCCAGGACCCGGATCACGCTGAGTTCGCCCCAAGGTTCCGGATAGTTGCGCTGGAAGTTCAGCACCTCGGCGCGGCCCTCCAAGCGCTCGCGGGTGGCCGGCATGTCGACCACCACCGCGGGATGCAGCAGCCCCTCGGCGGCCTCCCAGTCGCGGGCTTGGTAGGCGTCGTAGAGCGCGGCCACCGCCGCCGCGGGCGAGCCCTGCGCCACGGCCTCAGACCTCGACCAGGGTGGCCTCGCCCTGGGCGGTACCTGAGCAGATGGTGGCCGCCCCGAGGCCGCCGCCCCGCCGCCTCAGCTCGAGCACCAGAGCGCCCAGGATGCGCGCCCCCGAGGCGCCCACCGGATGTCCGACCGCGATGGCACCGCCGTTGGGGTTGACCTGCTCCAGGTCGACGTCCAGCATCCGCGAGCTGGTTATCACCACCGACGCGAACGCCTCGTTGATCTCCAGCAGTTGCAGCTGCGGGGCGGTGATGGCGCCCTTGGTCTTGCCCAGCGCCTGCTCCAGCGCCAGCGCCGGCACCGTGGCCAGATAGGGGTGGTCAGCTCCGGACTCGCCGTACCCGAGCCAGCGCGCGAGCGGCTCGATTCCCAGATCCCGGGCGCGTTCGCGGCTGGCGATCACCAGGGCAGCGGCGCCGTCGTTGATCCCGGGCGCGTTGCCAGCGGTGACCGATCCTTCCGGACCGCCGAACACCGGCCTCAGGTTGCGCAGGGCCTCCAGGGTGGTGTTGGGCCGGGGCTGCTCGTCCGCCTCTACCGTGGTCACCCCGCCCTTGGTGGCGACCTCCACCGGCACGATCTCCTCCGCCACCTTGCCCGCCTGCCGAGCCTGCTCGTAGCGCTGCTGCGAGAGCAGCGCGTAGGCGTCCTGCTCTTCCCGGCTGACGCCGAGCTCGGCCGCTACCTCGGTCCCGTGCTCGCCCATGGCCACCTCGTCGATCGGGCAGGTGAGCCCGTCCCAGACCATGGAGTCGTACATGGTCACGTGGCCCATGGGGACGCCGCGGCGCACGCCGGGCAGCAGCATGGGCGCGCCCGACATCGACTCCATCCCGCCGGCTATAACCAAGTCCGCCTCGCCGGCCTTGATCATCAGCGCCCCGAGATTGACCGCTTTCAGCGAGGAGGCGCAGACCTTGTTCACGGTGAGCGAGGAAACGGTGGGGGGGATGCCCGCCTTGATCGCCGCCTGGCGCGCCGGAATCTGGCCCTGGCCCGCGGTGATGACCGTCCCCATGATGCACTGGTCGACCTGGTCCGGCTCGAGTCCGGCGCGCTCCAGCGCCCCCCGGATGGCGCGGGCGCCCAGGTCCACTGCGGATACCGAGCTCAGGCTGCCGCCCAGCTTGCCGAACGCCGTGCGCGCCACCGCCAGAATGACCGGCTCGCGGCCGTCCTGGGTCATCGGGAAAGCCTCATCGTCGCCGGTTGCGGGTTGACTGTCTTCACGCTCTCCTCCTTCTTCTCCACTGAGCCTACCCCACCTGCGCAGCCGGGGCGTGCGAACGGCGTCGGGAGCGAGCTGGGCGCCGCCGATCGATCGGCGGCTAGGCGTCCCCGTTCAGCAGCGCGGTCACCGAGCCGCCCTTGCCCAGCAGGTGGGAGGCGATCATCAGCCGCTGGACCTCCGACGTCCCCTCGCCGATCTCGTTGATCTTGACGTCGCGGTAGTAGCGCGCGACCGGCAGATCCTCCATGAAGCCGGCCCCGCCGTGGATCTGCACCGCCTGGTTGGCGCAGCGGGTGGCGGTCTCCGAGGCCTGCAGCTTGGCCATGGCGGCATAGCGTCCCGCCGGGCGCTGCTGGTCGATCAAGGCGCCGGCCCGCCAGACCATCAGCCGGGAGAGCTCGATCTCGGTGGCCATGTCCGCGAGCTTCAGCTGGGTCGCCTGGAACTGGCTCAGGCTGCGCCCGAACTGCCGCCGCCGCCGCGAGTACTCCAGGCAGGCGTCCAAACAGGCCTGCGCCACCCCGACCGCGAGCGCGGCTATGGCCACTCGCCCCGCCTCCAGGGTCCTGAAGAACTGGCCCAGCCCGCCGCCCTCGGCACCCAGCAGGTTGCCGGCCGGGACCCGGCATTCCTGAAAACACAACTCGTGGGTGTCGCTGGCGTGCCAGCCGAGCTTGCGGTAGGGGGCCCCGATCGCGTAGCCCGGGGTGCCCTTCTCGATCAGGATGGCGCTGATGCGTTTGCGCCCCTCTTTCTCGCCGGTCACCGCCGTGACCGTGACCCCCCAGCTGATGTCGGTTCCCGAGTTGGTGATGAAGGCCTTGCTGCCGTCCACCACCAGCTCGGCGCCCTCCCGCCGGGCCCGGGTCTTGGTTCCCGAGGCGTCCGAGCCCGCCTCGGCCTCGGTGAGGCCGAAAGCCCAAAGCCGCTCACCGGAGCACAGCCGGGGCAGGTAGTGCTGCTTCTGCTCCTCGGTGCCGTAGTGGTAGATGGGGGCCTCGCCCAGCGACACGGCCGCCTCCAAGGTTATCGCCAGCGACGCGTCGGCTCGGGCGATCTCCTCGAGCGCGAGCAGGTAGCTGATGAAGTCGCCGCCGGCTCCACCGACCGACTCCGGGTAGGGCAGTCCGAAGAGTCCCAGCTCGGCCATCTGCGCCACCAGCGGGTAGGGGAAGCTCTGCTCGCGGTCGTAGCGCGCCGCCTGGGGCGCCACCACTTGCTGGGCGAATTCGCGGCAGGTGTCGCGGATGGCGACCTGCTCAGGCGCCAGGTCGAAGCTGAGCCCCAAGGCTACGCCCCCGCTGGCACCGTGCCCAGACCCTCCGCGACCAGCTCGACGATCTGCTCGATGGTGTCCGCCACCGCCACCCCGGCCCGGGTCAGCGCCTCCACCTTGGAGGCGGGGCTGCCGGTGCCGCCGCTGATGATGGCCCCGGCGTGCCCCATCCGCTTGCCCTCGGGGGCGGTGCGCCCGCTGATGAAGCCCACCACGGGCTTGGGGTAGCCGCGGCCGATCAGGGCCGCGGCCCGCTCCTCGTCGGAGCCGCCGATCTCCCCGGCCATGACCACGAGCTCGGTCTTGGGATCGGCGGCGAACAGCTCCACCACCTCGGAGAAGCTGACGCCCAGCACCGGGTCCCCGCCGATCCCGACCGCTGTGGACTGGCCGTGACCTGCGCGTCCCAGGGCCTGCATGATCTCGTAGGTGAGGGTGCCGGAGCGGGAGACGATTCCCACCGGGCCCGGCGTACCGCTCTGATTGGGGATGATCCCCACCTTGGCCCGCTCGCCCGGGGACATCAGTCCCGGGCAGTTCGGGCCGACGAGGCGGGTCCCGCGCTGGCTGATGAAGGCGCGCGCCCGCACCATGTCCAGGACCGGGATCAGCTCGGTGATGCAGACCACCAGCCCCACCCCGGCGGCCGAGGCCTCCATGATGGCGTCGGCCGCGAACGGGGGCGGCACGAAGACGCCAGCCACGTTGGCCCCGGTCTCCCGCACCGCCTGCTCCACCGAGTCGAACACCGGCAGGCCCAGGTGGGTGCTGCCACCCTTGCCCGGCGATACCCCGGCCACCACCCGGGTGCCGAATTCCAGCATCTGCTGGGTGTGGAAGGTTCCCTCGCTACCGGTCATCCCCTGGATCAGCACCCGCGACTCCTGGTCGAGCAGGATGCTCATCGCAGCGACCCCACGGCCGCCACCTGGTCCACGATCTTCTGGGCGGCTTGGGGAGCGGAGACCGCCGGGGTGATCCCCGCCTCTTCGAGCAGCCTGCGCCCCTCCTCCTCGCGGGTGCCGGTCATGCGCACCACCAGCGGCAGCCGCAGTCCAAGCTGGTCCCGGGCCTCGATCAGCCCCCGGGCCACCTCGTCGCCGCGGGTGATGCCGCCGAAGATGTTGACGAAGATGCCCTTGACCTGGTCGTCCAGGAGCAGCATCTCCAAGGCCCGCCGCACCACCTCCGCCTTGGCGCCACCGCCGATGTCGAGGAAGTTGGCCGGGCGGCCGCCGTGCTGCTTGACCAGGTCCAGCGTGTTCATCACCAGCCCGGCACCGTTGCCGATGATCCCGATGTCCCCACCCAGGTGGACGTAGGTCAGCCCGCGCCGGCGCGCCTCCACCTCCAGGGGATCGTCCCCGCCCTGGTCCTCGGCCTCGGAACGCAGCTCCCGGTGCCGGTACTCGGCGTTCTGGTCCACCTCGATCTTGCAGTCACCCGCAATCACCTGGCCCGCCGCGGTCACCACCAGCGGGTTGATCTCGCAGAGAGTGGCGTCGAGGCGGCCGGCGAGCTGGTAGAGACGCTGCACCAGCGGCACCAGCTGAGTGAGCAACTTGGCCTTGGGGATGGGTCCCTCCCCTCGGGCCCCGGCCAGGGCGTCCAGGGCGAGCCGGCGCACCTCGAAGGCAAGCGGGCCGGAGAAGGGGTCGGGCCAGAGCTTGGCGATCTTCTCGGGGCTTTCCGCCGCCACCTCCTCGATCTCCATCCCGCCGGCCATCGACAGCATCACCGCCAGCGCCCGGCGGTCCCGGTCCAGGGCGACCCCCAAGTAGACCTCGGCGGCGATCGGCAGCGCCTCCTCGCAGAGCACCGAGTGCACCGGGTAGCCCCGGATGTCCATGCCCAGGATCTGCTCCGCCGCCCGGCGGGCCTCCTCCGGGCTGCGGGCCAGCTTCACGCCCCCCGCCTTGCCCCTGCCGCCGATCGGGACCTGGGCCTTGACCACGATCGCGCCCAGCTCCTTGGCCGCGGCCTCGGCCTGGCCGGGGGAGTGGGCCAACCGACCCAACGGGCATTCGATCCCGGCCGACCGCAGCTGGTCCTTGGCCTCGTGCTCAAGCAGCTTCAAGTGCTCCTCCCGTGGTGGCGACGTAGGTCCTGGCTGGAACCGCAGTCCATCTTAGGTGTAGCCCCGCCGCCGCCGAAATCGCCCAGATTCAGAGCGGGATGTTGCCGTGGCGGCGCGGTGGGGCCTGCACCCGCTTCCGGGAGGCCATCCGCAGCCCAGCGAGCAGCGCGGGGCGGGTGTGACGGGGTTCGATGACGTCGTCGACGTAGCCGCGCTCCGCCGCCAGGTAGGGGTTGGCGAACTGCTCGCGGTAGGCCGAGATCAGCTCGGCTTGCGAGGTGGCGGACCCGGCCTGGCGGCCGAGGAAGCGCACCGCCCCCTCTGCCCCCATCACCGCGATCTCGGCGGTCGGCCAGGCGAGGTTGTAGTCGGCGCCGAGGTGCTTGCTGCACATCACGTCGTAGGCGCCGCCGTAGGCCTTCCGCGTGATCACGGTCAGCTTGGGCACGGTGGCCTCCGCGAAGGCGTAGAGGAGCTTGGCTCCGTGGCGGATGATCCCGCCGTACTCCTGATCGGTGCCGGGGAGGAAGCCGGGGACGTCGACGAAGGTGAGCAGAGGTACGTTGTAGGCGTCGCAGAAGCGCACGAAGCGCGCGCCCTTCTCGGAGGCGCGGATGTCCAAGGCGCCGGCCAGGTGGCGGGGCTGGTTGGCCACGATGCCGATGGTGGCCCCCCCGAGCCGGGCCAGCCCCACCACCAGGTTGGGCGCGTAGAGCTCCTGCACCTCCAGGAAGTCGCCGTCGTCCACCACCCGGCGGATCACCTCGCGCATGTCGTAGGGCTGGTTTTGGTTCTCGGGGATGATCTCCTGCAGCTCGGGATCGGACCGGTCCCCGGGGTCGTCCGTCGGTTGGGGCGGGGGCGCCTCCCGGTAGTTCTGAGGCAAGAAGGAGAGCAGCCGGCGGACCGTGGCCAGCGCCTCGTCCTCGGACTCCGCCTCGAAGTGGGACACCCCGCTGCGCTGGGAGTGGACGTCGGCGCCCCCCAGCTGCTCGAAGTCCACCTCCTCTCCGGTGGTGACCCGCACCACCTCCGGTCCGGTGATGAACATGTAGCCCACCCGCTGGACCATGATGGTGAAATCTGTGATGGCAGGCGAGTACACAGCACCGCCGGTGCAGGGGCCGGCGATCACCGAGATCTGGGGCACCACCCCGCTGCACTGCACGTTGCGGTAGAAGATGTCGGCGTATCCGGCCAGGGAGACCACCCCCTCCTGGATGCGGGCCCCGGCGCTGTCGTTGATTCCCACCAAAGGGCAACCGGTGCGCTGGGCCAGATCCATCACCTTGCAGACCTTCTCGGCGAATGCCTCGCCCAGCGACCCGCCCATGAAGGAGGCGTCGTGAGAGAAAACGAAGACTTGGCGCCCGTTGATGAGGCCGAAGCCGGTGACCACCCCGTCGCCGGCGGCGCGGCGATCGGGCATGTCGAACTGGGTGGATCGGTGGGCGACGAACGCGTCCAGCTCCACGAAGCTGTCGGGGTCGAGCAGGCGCCGCACCCGCTCCCGGGCGGTGAGCTTGCCCTTGCCGCGCTGGACCCGCTCCGGCTCGCCGTTGCGGTGGACCGCGTCGTGCCTGCGCTTGCGCAGCTGGTTGATCAGGCGTTCGTTGCTGGGACCGCCGCCGCGCTCGGCTTGGGAGGAGCTCTCCGCACGTTCCCTGTTTCGCGGCACCAGGCCATCTTCCCCGATCCGAACCGCCCCCGGCTGGCCGCTTGAGCAGCTCCAGCGCACAGGCCCGGGTCACGGGGCCGCCGACGCTCGGCCAACCGCCCCAGGAGGGGTGGCACTGGGCGGAGTGGCTCTCCGAGCTGGCCGGCACCGCGCTGCTGCTCCTGGGCGGGCTGAGCGCGGTCTGCCTGGACTTCGGCCGGGGTTCCCCGATGCCGCACCTGATCCACTCGGCCTCGCTTCGGCTGCTGCACACCGGGATACTGTTCGCCGGCAGCGGCAGCCTGATCACCATCTCCCACCTGGGGCGGCGCAGCGGCGCCCACATCAACCCGTCGGTGACCTTGGCTTTCTGGTCCAGCGGCCACGTCTCGCGCAGCGACCTGGCCGGGTACCTGAGCGCCCAGTTTCTGGGGGCGGTTTTGGGCGACGGACTGGTCCGCCTGCTGTGGGGCGGCGCCGCCATCTCGGTGCAGGACGGTCTCACCCGGCCCCAGCCGGGGCTGGGGGCCTGGCCGGCGGCAGGGATCGAGGCGCTGATGACGGCGATCCTGATCCTGGTCATCTTCGGCTTCACCAGCAGCGCCAAGACCGCGCGCTACACGCCGCTGGCGCTCTGGGTCGTGATCGCACTGCTGGTGTGGCGGGGAGCGCCCTACACCGACTGCAGCCTCAACCCCGCCCGCAGCCTGGGGCCGGCGGTGATCTTCGGATCGTTCGGCCAGCTCTGGATCTACTTCGTAGGCCCGCTCGCCGGAGCCCTGCTGGCGGCGCTCGCCTTCCGGGTGGCGCTGCGCCGCCGGCCGCTCACCGCCAAACTCTTCCACGACATCCGCTACCCGAGCGTGCTCGGCAGCACCCTGCCGATACCGCGGCTTCGCTGACGCTCAGAGGGTCGGCAGCGGCTGGTAGGTGCCGAAGACCTGGCGCAGCTGCTGGCAGATCTCGCCCAGGGTGGCCCCGCTCGCCAGCGCCTCCCGCATCGGCGGCAGCAGGTTGTCTCGGCCCTCGGCAGCTCGGCGCACCCGGTCCAGGGCCGGCTCCAGGGTCCGGCGATCCCGGGCCCGGCGGCGGGCGGCCAGCAGCTCGCGCTGTCGCCGCTCGAGCTCGGGGTCCACGTGCAGCAGCGGCACCTCCACCGGGGAGGAGTCCTCGAAGCGGTTGACGCCCACGATCACCCGCGACCCGGACTCGACCAGCTGCTGCTGACGGTAGGCGGACTCCTGGATCTGCTGCTGGTAGTACCCCTGCTCGATCGCCGCCACCGCCCCACCGCGGCGGTCCACCTCGGCGATCAACTCCTGGGCCGCCTGCGCCAGCCTCTCGGTCAGGTCCTCGACCAGGTAGGAGCCGCCCAGCGGGTCGGCCACCCTCGGGACCCCGGATTCGTGGGCGAGCAGCTGCTGCGTGCGCAGCGCCAGGGCCGCGGCGTCCTCCGAGGGCAGGGCCAGCGCCTCGTCGTAAGAGTTGGTGTGCAGAGACTGAGCGCCGCCCAGCACCGCCGCCAGCGCCTGCACCGCCACCCGCACCACATTGTTCAGCGGCTGCTGAGCGGTGAGGGTGGCCCCGCCGGTCTGGGCGTGGAAGCGCAGCTGGCGGCAGCGACCCTCCGGGGCATCGAAGCGCTCGGCCATCACCCGAGCCCAGAGGGCGCGGGCGGCTCGGAACTTGGCCACCTCTTCCAGGAAGTCGTTGCCGACGTTGAAGAAGAAGCTGAGCCTAGGCGCGAAGGCCTCCAGCCGCAAACCGGCCGCGAGCGCGGCCTCGACGTAGGCGATCCCGTCGCTGATGGCGAATGCCAGCTCCTGGGGCGCGCTGGCTCCCGCCTCGCGGATGTGGTAGCCCGAGACGGAGATGGGGTGCCAGCGCGGGATCCGTTCCGCGCAGTAGGCGAAGGTGTCGGTGACCAGGCGCATGCTGGGCCGGGGCGGGAAGATGTAGGTGCCCCGGGCGGCGTACTCCTTGAGGATGTCGTTTTGGATGGTGCCGCCGAGGCGGTCCGCGCCCACCCCCTGCTCCTTGGCGCTGAGCTCGTACATCAGCAGGAGCAGGCTGGCCGGTGCGTTGATGGTCATCGAGGTGGTGACCCGATCGAGCGGCAGACCCCGGCAGAGGGTACGCATGTCCTCCAGGCCGTCGATGGCCACCCCTACCCGGCCCACCTCGCCGGCGGCTTCGGGGGCGTCCGAGTCGTAGCCCATCTGGGTGGGCAGGTCGAAGGCGACCGAGAGCCCGGTCTGGCCTCGCTCCAGCAGGTAGTGGAAGCGCCGATTGGTGGACTCGGCGGAGCCGAAGCCGGCGTACTGGCGCATGGTCCACAGCCGGGAGCGGTAACCCTGGGGGCGCAGTCCCCGGGTGTAGGGGTCGGCACCTGGTGGGGGCGGCTGCGGCCGGGGTGGCCCGTACCAGGGCTGGAGCGGCAGCCCGGAATCGGTCTCGGCGGAGGGCAGCTCTGGACTCATCCCGCCGGGGCCGAGGGCTGGCAGAGCTCGATCAAGAGGCCGCCTGTGGACCGGGGGTGGACGAAGGCCACCAGCATGCCCCGCGCACCGGGGCGCGGCCGGGGGTCGACCAGGTCGGCCCCCCGGTCGCGCCAGCGGGCCAGCTCCAGCTCGATGTCTTCGACCCGCAGCGCCAGGTGGTGCAGGCCCGGCCCGCGACGCTCCAGGAAGCGGCCGACCGGGGAGTCGGCCCGCAGGCTCGCCAAGAGCTCGACCGCGCAGCTCCCCGCGTCGAAGAAGACCGCCTCGATCCCGTCGGCCTCCACCCGTTCGCGCAGCTGGGGGGCGTGGCCGAGCAGGCTCTCCTGCAGTGCCACCGCCGCCTCGAGGTCGGTGACGGCGATGCCGACGTGGTCGACGGTCGCGCGCGCACCTGGCGCCTCGGAGAGCACGTCAGTACTCGAGCCCCATCGCCTCGGCCACCAGCACCGCGACGACGCGGCTCTCCAGCTCCAGCTGCTGCGAGCCCACCCCCTCCTGGAACATGGTGGCGCAGAAGGGACAGGCAACGGCGGCGGTTGCGGCGCCGGTCTCCTGGGCCTGCTGCACCCGGACGCGGTTAACCCGCTGGCCGCGGCGCTCCTCCATCCACATCCGGCCTCCCCCGGCGCCGCAGCACATCGCCTCGTTGCGGCTCCGGTGCATCTCCACCAGCTCAGCTCCGGGGATAGCCTCCAGCAGGCGCCGGGGCGCGTCGTACTCGCCGTTCCAGCGCCCCAGGTAGCAGGGGTCGTGGTAGGTGATCTGCCGCGCTCCCCGCGACCGGGTCAGCTGGATGCGGCCAGCCTCGAGCAGCTCTTGCATCAGCTGGGTGTGGTGAAGCACCTGGTAGTTGCCCCCCAGGTCGGGGAACTCCCGGGCGATGGTGTTGAAGCAGTGCGGGCAGCTGGCAACCACCTTGCGCACCCCGGCAGAGTTGAGCTGCTCGACCGCCTGGGCGGCCTGGATCTGGTAGAGGTAGTCGTTGCCCAAGCGGCGGGCGGGGTCGCCGGTGCAGGCCTCCTCCTGGCCCAGGATGGCGAAGTCCACCTGTGCCGCCTTGAGCACAGCCACCAGGGCGCGGGCGGTGGGCCAGTTCGACTCGTCGAACGCGGTGGCGCACCCAACCCAGTACAGATACTCCGCCTGCGGGTGATCCTTCCAGAGTGGGACCTCCATCCCCTCCGCCCAGCGCATCCGGGTGTCCGCCGCCAGGCCGAAGGGATTGCCGCGCTGCTCCAGCGATTCCAGCGCCTGGCGCGACTCCTTGGGCAGGCGCGATTCCTCCAGCACCAAGGACCGGCGCATTTCCACGATCGCCGGCACGTGCTCGATCAGGACCGGACATTGCTCGACGCAAGCTCCGCAGGTGGTGCAGGACCAGAGGGTCTCCTCCAGCACGCTCCAGTCCAGGAGCCGGCCGTCCTTGGGCGGCTGGCTGGTATCCACCCCCTCGGCGGCCGCCCAGAAACTGGGCGGAGCCGCCTGGCCCCGGGCGTGCGCGTACCAGCCGTCGCGCAGGTCGGTGATGAAGAGCTTGGGCGAGAGCGGCTTGCCGGTGTTGTACGCCGGGCAGTGGACCTGGCAGCGGCCGCACTCGGTGCAGGTGGCCAGGTCCAGCTCCTGCTTCCAGCTCAGCTGCTCCACCTGTGAGAGCCCGAAGCTCTCGGCGTGCTCGATGTCGAGAGCGGGCAGGTGACTTCCGGCCGGCTCCAGGCTGCGGAAGAGCACGTTGGGGATCGCGGTGATGATGTGCAGGTGCTTGCTGTGGGCCAGGTAGACGCCGAAGCCGGCGATCACCAGCAGGTGCGCCCAGAGAAAGAACTCGTGCCAGGCCCAGATCTGCTCTCCGTGGAAGCCGCGGAAGACGGTGGCCACCGCGGCTGAGAAGGGACGCAGGTTGACCACCCGGTCGGCCCCGGCGGCGATGAGGGTGGCATAGATCCCCAGCTGGGTGAGGATCACCAGCCCGATCAGGGCCAAGATCAGCCCGGCGTCCAGCGAGTGGCTGCCCCGGAACCGCCGGGGGCGGAGCACGTAGCGGTTGAGGGCGGCGACCACCAGACCGGTCAGCACCGCCGCCGCCAGCAGGTCCTGGGCGAAGGCGATCGGGCCCCACCAGTACTGCTCCTCCAAGTTGAGCGGTGGCACCAGCGCCTCCAGCGCCGCCTCGAGGATCTCGAGGTTGAGGATCACGAAGCCCCAGAAGATGAGGAAGTGGGCCAAGCCGGCGAACGGCCAGCGCAGCAGCCGGCTCTGTCCGAAGGCGAAGACCAAGACCCCCTTGAGCCGCTGGGGCCAGTGGTCGAAGCGGCGGTCCGGCTGGGCGGCGAGCAGGCTGCGCCAGAGCGGGGCCATCCGGCGCCAGAACCACAGCGCCGAGGCGGCCACCAGCAGCAGCAGCAGCGGCGTCGTGATCCAGATCACGGCAGGTCGGAGAAGACGGCCAGCACAAAGAGGCCCAGCCCCACCAGGAAGACGGCTATCGCCACCGCCCAGAACCAGGCGGGTTCCTCTATCCAGAACGGGCCGAGCCGCTGCCTGGCCCCGGCGTAGGTGCGGTTGGGATCCTCGGCCGGGGACGGCTCCGGGGCGCTCACGGCCCTGATGGTAGGGAGTGGCGGAGGCGCCGGGTCGGCGCTTCGGGGGCTGGCGGTTAGCGCCCGCTCCACTCCGGCCTGCGCTTCTGCACGAAGGCAGACACACCCTCCAGGGCGTCCTGGCTGCCGAAGACGGAGTCGAACTGTTCCAGTTCCACCGCCAGACCCTCGTCCAGAGAGCGGTCCAGGCCGTCGCTCACCGCCCGCTTGATCGCCGCCAGCGCCAGCGGGGCCTGGCCTGCGAGCTCCTCGGCCCAGGCCTGGGCCGCCTCCGTCAGCTCCCCGGGCGCGACCACCCGGTTCACCAGCCCCAGCTCAAGGGCTCGCTCCGCCCCGATCGGCTCTCCGGAGAGCAGGAGTTCCAAGGCGCGGCCCCGACCGACCAGGCGCGGCAGCCGCTGGGTGCCGCCCCACCCCGGGATGATCCCCAGGCGGACCTCGGCCTGGCCCAACTTGGCGGCGGCGCTGGCGACGCGCAGGTCACAGGCCATGGCCAGCTCCAGACCGCCTCCCAGCGCGAAGCCGTTGACGGCCGCGATCAGCGGCAGCCGGTTGCGCTCCATTTCCAAGGTGAGCTGCTGGCCGTCCGCGATCTTGCGGTGGGTGCCCTCGGGACCGTCGCGCAAGAACTCCTTGATGTCCGCGCCGGCAACGAAGAAGCGATCCCCCGCCCCGGTGACCACGGCGCAGCCCACCGAGGGATCCTGGGCCAGCTCACCGAACGCCTGTCGCAATCCCGCCAGCACTTCAGTGCTCAGGGAGTTGGCCGGGGGATGGTCGATGACAACCCAGCCGACGGCTCCTCTGCGCTCAACTCTCACTTGCTCACTCATGCGCGTCTCCTCTCGACATTGGGACGAATGTAGGCTAGCCGGGTGGCTCCCGCCGACCCGGCCCACCCGCGAGTGCCCCCTCGGGAGGAGCTGACCGGCCTTGGTGATCCGGAGTTGGAGGCGATGCGCGAGCGCCTCCGCCTGCAGGAGCGCGAGCTGCGCCAGCGCATGGCGCCGCTGCAGCGGGAGCTGACCGACCTCCATGAGGAGCTGGCGGTGCTGGACACCGAGCAGCGACGCCGGGAGCGGCAGCGGCAGATCGCCGAGCGACGCCAGGTTCGCGAGCAGGTCAAGGAGGGTGAGGCGCCCTCCCTGGCGCAGCTCTTGGAATCGCCCGAGGTGCCGGAGTTCGGCGAGCCCGAGTTCTCCCAGTTGACGTTCCTGCTGGCGACCGGTGGCGAGGTCTCGCTCGGTTACCCGGGGGCCAAATCCCCTTCTCTGCAGATGACCGATGGGAAAACCGTTACCAGCGTCTCATCGCTGGCCGAGGCTCGCAGGCGCTTCGGCGACGGATGGGAGGTGGGAGTGCCGGCCCGGCGCGGCGTGCGGGTGCACACTCCCGGCACGCGTCTGGAGCGGCTGCTGGCGCCCGAGGATTGCTTCGTCCGCGCCAAACCCAAGCCCGGTGCAGTTGCCGGCTGAACCGAGGCCGGCGCGGGTGGTCGGGCTCACCGGCGGGATCGCCAGCGGCAAGTCGACGGTGGGAGCCATGCTGGCCTCGCGGGGAGCCACCCTCATCGACGCCGACCAGCTGGCACGGCGCGCCACCGCCCCGGGCACGCCCACCCTCGCCGAGGTGCTCGCCGAGTTTGGCGAGGAGGTGGAGGCTGCCGACGGCTCCCTGGATCGGGGACGCCTGGGTCAGATCGTGTTCTCGGATCCGAAAGCCCGCCGGCGCCTGGAAGCGATCGTCCATCCCCGGGTGGCCGCCCTGAGCCGTCAGGAGATCGAGGCGGCACGTCGGCGCGGCGCCGAGTTGATCGTCTACGACGTCCCGCTCCTGTTCGAGACCGGCCGCCAACGGGAGGTGCAGGCGAGCATCCTGGTCTGGGTCGACCCCGCCACCCAGCTGCAACGGCTCTGCCGGCGCGACGGCCTCCGCCCGGAGGAGGCGCGGCGGCGCATCGAGTCGCAGATGCCGCTGGACCAAAAGCGCGCTCTGGCCACCTGGGTGATCGACAACCGCGGCCAGCTGACCGACACCGAGCGGCAGGTCGCCGGGCTTTGGGCTGCCGAGTTCGACCACAGCCGCGGGCGCGGAGGTGGTGGCACCGACTAGACGCCCGGTGTCCCTGCGGAGCGCGGGCGGCGGATAACACCTTTAGCCCGGCGCTGCGGTCCAGACGGCCGGCGCTTGCCATCGCACCAGCGCCGATCTCCGAAGGCCACCACTAGCGAAGCCGGGCAGGGCAGGCTTTGGTGACTGGCCGACGCGCGCCGGTGTCGTCGTAGGGTTCGCTGGCTGTGAGGGCGTCCCCAGCGCCGCGCCGGCGGCGGGCAGGGCTGGCGCGCAAGCGCGCCGGCTTTTTCTGGAGCCGGCACAAGCTGCTGGCCGGGCTGCTCTTGGCGGGCGGCTTCGCCCTCTCCGGTGTGGCCGGTGTCTTCGCCTACTTTCTGCCAGCGATCTCGGCCACGCTGCAGTCGACCGGGCACAGGACCACAGGGCACGCCGGACACAGCACGCTGCACAACAAACCGCCGACGGGCGGCACGGCGAGCAACGCGTTCACTGTTCTCTTGCTGGGATCCGACAACGATTCCAAGTACATCAGCGGACACGTGCTCACCCAGACCATGATCTTGGTCAGGGTGGACCCGCAGAACGACACCGCGGTGATGCTCTCCATCCCGCGCGATTTGTGGGTGCCGCTGTCCAACGGAGGCAGCGCCAAGATCGATGCCGCCTACCTTGAGGGTGGTGCCGCAGAGGCGGTCCAGACCGTCGAGAACAACTTCCAGGTGCAGATCAGCTACTGGGCCTGGATCGGTCTGGGCGGGATGGTCAGGCTGGTGGACCAGCTGGGGGGCGTCAACGTCGCCGCCCAGATGCCGGTGCTCGACGACCAGTACCCCTACGACCTAAGCGGCGCCAACCCCTACGCATACCAGCGGATTGCGGTTCTTCCGGGGCCTCAGCGGATGGACGGTACCGTGGCGTTGGAGTACGCCCGCTCGCGCCACGGGGACATTCTGGAGGACATCGGCCGCACGCAAAAGCAGCAGCCGCTGCTGCTGGACATCAAGGCCTCGGCGAAGATCTTGAGCGTCGTCGATCTGCCACGGCTGGCTTCCGCGCTCAACGGCTCGATCGCGACCGACATGTCGGCATCACAGCTGCCGAAGCTGCTGCCGCTCGCCCGGGCGATCGGCGGCGGCAAGGTGACCCAGCTGATTCTCTACAGCAACTACTACTCGAGTGAGGTAATCGGGGGCGAGGACGCGCTGGTACCTTACTGGCCCGCCATCAACTCGCTGCTGCGGCAGTACTTCCCGGCGTAGGTGCAGCGGCCCAACCGGCGCCGCCAGCCGGATGGGAGAATGTCGCGATGGCAAATTCACAAGAGATCCAGGCGTACCTGCACCGCGATCTGCAGGACGCCCGCGACGGTGTCCTCTGGAAGCTGGAGGGGCTTTCGGAGTACGACGTCCGGCGCCCATTGGTCAGTACCGGCACCAACCTTCTCGGGGTGGTGAAACACCTCGCCACCATGGAGGCGGGGTACTTCGGAGACACCTTCGGGCGCCATTTTGAGGAGGCGCTCCCCTGGTTCACCGAGGACGCCGAGGCCAATTCGGATTTGTGGGCCACGCCCCGGGAGAGCCGCGAGTACCTGACCGGGCTCTACCGCAGGCTCTGGAAGCATTCCGACGCCACCGTGGCCGAGCTGGGCCTGGACGGTGTGGGGCACGTGCCCTGGTGGAGCGAGGACAACCAGGTAACCGTCCAGCGCATCCTGGTTTACATGATCGCGGAGACCAACCGCCACGCCGGCCACGCCGATCTGGTCCGGGAGCTCATCGACGGCAAGGCGGGCTGGCGGGAGGGGGATGAATGCCTGCCTCCCGGCGATCGCGCCTGGTGGGAGAGCTACCGCGAGCGGCTAGAGCGTGCGGCTCGCGAGGCTTCCGGCCAGGGCTGAGCTCCGGGCTCAGCCCGGCCGCACCAGCAGGTCCCGGCCCAGCTCCTCGATGCCGGCGCAGCCACTGAGGGTCATGGTCAGCTGCAGCTCGGCGAGCAGGCAGGCGAGGACGTGCTCCACCCCTTCTTGGCCGCCGAGCGCCAGCCCGAAGACATAGGGGCGGCCGACCACCACCGCACGGGCGCCCAAGGCCAGCGCCTTCACCACGTCCGAGCCGGAGCGGATGCCGGAGTCGAAGAGCACCGGGGTGTCGCCGACGGCCTTCACCACCTCCGGCAGGCAGTCGAGGGCCGGGCGGGCGCCGTCCACCTGGCGGCCGCCGTGGTTGGAGACGATCAGCCCGTCCACGCCCAATTCCACCGCCCGCTGGGCATCGTGTGGGTGGCAGATGCCCTTCACCAGCAGGGGGAGCCGGGTCAAGTCCCGCAGCCGGGCCAGGTCGGACCACGCCAGCGGCCGGGGAAAGATCTCGGACCAGCGCAGCACCGCGGCCCGAGGGTCGTCCTCGGGCGGCCGGCTCAGACCGGCCCGAAAGGCGGGGTCGGACCAGTAGTTGGCCAACCCCTCACCGTGGAGAAACGGCAGAAAGGCATTCTCCAGGTCGCGCGGCCGCCAGGCGAGCCTCGGGGTGTCGACCGTGAGCACCAGCGCCTCGAAGCCTGCGGCCTCCGCCCGGCGGACGAAGCTCGCCGCGACCTCCTCGTCCCGGGGCCAGTACAGCTGGAACCATGCCGGAGTCGCCCGGTCCCCGTTGGGATGCGCGCCCACCTCGGCTGCCACCTGCTCCATGGTCACGCCGGAGAGGGTCGAGAGAATCGTGGGGACTGCGGAGGCCGCGGCGGCCCGCGCCGCCAAGAGCTCCGCCTCGGCGCGCACGAGCCCCATCGCCCCGATCGGGGCTAGGAGCAGCGGGGTGGGGCGAAGCTCCCCGAGCAGGCGCACCGAGATGTCGGCCTCGGTCACGCCGCGGAGCTGGCGCGGCACGATCTGCCAGCGGTCGAAGGCTTCGCGGTTGGCGCGCTCGGTCCGCTCCAGGCCGGCCGAGCCCGCCACGTAGGCGTAGGTGGTGGGGCTCATCCCCTTTTGCCCGGCTTTGTGCCAACCCTCGTAGGACATGGGAAAGGCAGGTGTGCTCCCGCTCACGCCTGCGCCGTAGAGGTCGCTCTGGAACCTGGTGTACTGCGGCATTGAAGGATCGTAGCGGCGGCGCACCGGAACCCGACGCCCCAGGGGACGGTTAGACCGAGCGGTTGGCGATCGCCAATTACCTGCGGTATGCTCGATTTCCGAGGTGCCCCAAGTGGAGCTCTGGATCAAGGTCCCCAATCCCTTTTGGGGTGTGGAGACGGTGGGGTTCAGCGTTCGCTGCCCGGCACCGGTCGACCAGGGACCGCTCCCGGACATCCCCTTCTTCGTCGAGGGCGAGGCCGAGTTGATGGCGCCGCTGGGGGCCCGGTTGCGGCTCTTCCCCCAGCGAGACCGCTTCGTGGACTGCAGCAACCTGGGTGAGGCCTACAGCTGGACCGATCCCATCAACCTGACCGACGAGGTGATCGTGCTCGCGTTTCGGGATCGAAGCCTGAGCCAGGTGGAACCGGATCCGGTGGCGGCGGTGCGCAACCGGCTGGCCAATCAGCTGGTACCGCTCGCCTTCCCCTTCCTGCGGGATTGCGTGCGGGTAGCCGGGCTCAGGCTGACGCCCACGATCTCGGTGCGGATTTCGGCCCGGCCGCAGCCGGACGTCGAGCTGGAGCTGCCTCTGGAGAACATCGTCCAGGGCAACGGCGGCCGAACCCTGGGTGAGATCTGAGACTCAACCGGCCCGCAACGGTCCCCGCTCAACCGCCTCCCGGGTCCGCGCCGGGTCACCCGGAGGAACCCACTCCACCCACCAGTCGACCCGGGCCCGCTCGAGCGCCGCCAGCCGCTCCCCGAGTCGGGCAGAATCCGGGTCGCGCTCGATGCCGCCGAACACGATGGTGAAGCGGTCGGCATCGGGCCGACTGGCGGCGATCCAGGAGCGAATCTCCCTGGCGTCGTCCGGAGTCACGTCCTGCAAGGGAAGGTCCGGTGAACCCTTGTAGACGCAGCAGCCGTCGCCGAACCGGGCCATCCGCCGACGAACCCCGGTCAGCAGCCAGTCGCCTCCCACCCACACCGGGATGCGGCGCCCCTGCCACGGGCGAACGGCGAGCTGCAGTCCCTCGACCCGGTAGTGCCGCCCGTGGTAGGTCACCTCCTCCCCACCCCAGAGACTCGTGATCAGCTCCAGCCCCTCGTCCAGCATCTGGGCGCGCGTCCCGCTGGTGGCCTCGCCGACGCGGGCGAAGCCGGGGTCGTGCGGGTCGCCGGAGCCCACCCCGAGCACCATCCGGCCACGGGAGAGCTGGTCCAGAGTGGCCATGGTCTGGGCGAGCTTCCGGGGCGGTGCCGCGGCAGAGCGGCGACATCGGGGCCGAGCAAGAGCCCGGTGGTGGCACAGGCCATTGCCGCCAGCGTGGTCCAGACGTCGTAGGTGGGCATCTGGGTTTGGTCCTGATAGACCAGGTAATCCTCGGGGAACATCCCATCCCAGCCCGCCCGCTCGGCCGCCAGCGCCAGCTCGGCCATGGATTCGGGGTCGCCCCCGGGTCCGGCAGCGGGAACTGAGATGCCGTACCTCATCGCACGGCCCGGGGTTGGCCGCGGAGGCATCTTGAGGGCACTGCGGCCCTGATCCTGGCGGAATCGCGCTCCTCTCCAGCGATCGGGTCACGCACCTCCACTCGCGGGGTGGCCGCGCCGGCAGGTGGGCCTTTGGGCAGCCCCGGCGGCCCTAGCGCGGCAGCGAGACAAGCAGTTGATCGTCGCCCGACGGCCGTGAGCGTCCGCGGCACCAGGGCGAACCCCTTTTACGACGCCTTGGCGCTGGGAGAGCTCGAGGGGCTGGCCGTGGCCGAGGGTGAAGCGGTCGGGCTGGGCGCGGGGCTGGCCGACGGGGACGGGGACGGGGTCTGCACCACGATGCTGGGTTCCGGACACCCGAAGGGCACGCTAGGCAGCGCGGGAGGACTGGCGTTGGCGGGCACCACGATCGGGGTGACCCTGGGGCAGGGCGGACTGACCGCAGCAGTGCTCGGCCCGATCGCCTTGATCAGCAGCGCCACCAGCACTGCCAAGCCGCCCAGGACCACCGTCCCGATGAAGGTGACAGCACCCCATTCATGCTTCAGGATTTTGCGGTTCAAACTGCTCCGATCCCGTCCCTGCCGATCCTGCCCCGCCAGCGTTGCCAGGATAGCCACCCGAGGCTTCGCGCCTGCTGCAGCAGCCGCAGCCCGATCGGCGGCCCAGGCGGGCAGAGAAAGTGCTCCAGCGGCCTGGTGCTGGCGGTCTCGATCGCGCGCCGCAGATCCTGGGCGCTCTCACCCGGGAAGAGCGTCACCGTCCGGCCCACGTCGTGGGCGCCGAAATGGCTGTCGCTCGAGCCGAGGGCGGCCCCGAGCCGATCGCGGTGGCCCAAATAGAAGCGGTCCAGAGCCCGCACCCGGCCGGCGGTGGTCGGCGAAGTGTGGCGCAGCTCGATCCCATCCACCGGGTGGTCCGCCACCAAACGCGCCAAAGCGCCGGGCGAGATGGAGGCGAAGTAGGTGGGCATGCAGGGATGGGCCAGGATGGCCAGCCCGCCCTGCTCGTGGATGGCCCTCAGGGTGTCCGGCACCGTCATGCCCATCCGGACCGGCCCGGCCAGGAACAGCCCCAGCACGTGGACGTTGGCCGGGGCCCGGGTGGTGATCTCCTCGCCGGCAACCACCTCTATGCCGCACTCGGCGGCAGCCTCGGCGGCTTCCGCCACCCCCGAGCAGGTGTCGTGGTCGGTGATCCCCAGCACCCGGACACCGGCGCGGGCGGCGGCCCGGACCAGCCGGGTGGGGCTGACCATTCCATCGCTGGCGGTGGTGTGGGCGTGGGGGTCCGCCACCGACCACCCGGGGGGCACGGGGGCCGGCTCAGCTCCCTGGGAGGACTCGCTCAGCTGCCGCTACCCGCTCCCCTGGCTGGGGACGACGACCGCTGACCGTCCCCGCCATCCGGGCCGTCCGGCTCGTCCTCGTGCCCGGGACGGTTGCGCATGTTGAGGATGCGGAGAAAGTCCTGGGCCCGCGCCATCGCCTTCCAGCGTTCGGGGTAGAAGTCCTGCGCCACGATGTTGGAGTCGGCCAGGCGCAGCACAGAAACACACCACTTGTTCAGGGTGTGGGAGACCTCTACCTCGTAATCGCCCTCCTGGCTGCGGTAGCGCAGGAGGTCGTCACCGCGCCTCGGGCGTTGCATTGCCATCGCACTACCTGATACGAATTAGGGTTGGGGACGGGGCCGACCGCCTCGGGAGTCATCTAGGCAGGCAGTATAGCGCCAGGGCGAAGTGACTTCGACGGCTATTCGCCGTGGCGGGATCTAGGTCAGCGGGGGCAGGAAGCGTCTCGCGACAGCAGCCGCTCCAGCTCCCGGCGCAGCGGCGGCCCCAGGTCGGGATCAGCCAGCGCCACCTCGTTGTTGCTCACCAGCCAGCCCTCGAGGGTGCCGACGTCCAGGAGTCGGCCGCTGAACTCCAGCCCGACCACCCGCTCGGAGCCCAGCACCCGCCGGATGCCGTCGGTGAGCTGGATCTCGCCGCCGCTGCCGGGCGGGGTATCGGCGAGCGACCGGAAGACCGCCGCGGTCAGGACGTAGCGACCCATGACGGCTAGGTCGCTGGGAGCTAGGTCGGGGCTGGGCTTCTCGACCACGTCCCGGACCCGGAACACCGGCCCCTCCCCCTCAACCGCCGCCACCCCGTAGCGGGAGATCTCGTCGGCCGGGCAGCGGCGCAGCGCCAGCACAGTGCAGCCCTCGCGCCGGTACACCTCGAGCAGCTGCTCCAGCAGCGGAGGCGAGCCCACGAAGAGGTCGTCCGGCAGCATCGCCGCCACCGCCGGCTCGCCCCGCACCAGCTCGGCGGCGCAGAGCACGGCATGTCCCAGCCCGAGCGGCCGGAGCTGCTCGGCGTACTCCACCTGGCAGCTCTGGGACACCTGCCTGATCCGCTCCGCCAGCTCGGGCTTGCCGCGCTCGCAGAGAACGGCCTCCAGCTCTGGGTCCGCTCGCAGGTGGGCCGCGATCAGCTCCTTGCCCGGGGACACGACCACCACCGCCCGGGACAGCCCCGAGGCAGAGGCCTCCTCCAGACCCCACTGAATGGCGGGGCGGTCGCCGACCGGCACCATCTCCTTGGGCAGCGCCTTGGTGGCGGGAAGGAAGCGGGTGCCCAGCCCGGCCGCCGGAATGACCACCGTGTTGACCGCACCCACGGCGACGGATTCTAGGCGGCCAGCCCGGCGCGGCACTCAGGAGATCGGGGGCATCAGTAGTGCCACCGGCGCCCCAGTCCCGCCTGGCCCAGGGCCCACCTGGCCAGCGTGGTCACCATCGCGAGCCGCAGCGGCAGGCGCCGGAGCCGCCTCGGCGAGGTGGCGATCCAGGCCTCGTCGATGCGGCAGACCGGAACCCCGTCCTGCTTCAGCCGGCAGAGGAAGTCGCGGTCCTCGGCGACGCAAAGGCTCTCGTCGAAGCCGTGCTGGCTCAGGAAGAGGTCGCGCCGACAGAAGAACATCTGGGCACGGATGTCGAAGATGCGCTTGCCGAACTCCACCAGCTCGAAGAAACCGCGGTCCAGGAGGTCGTCCGAGTCCCCGACGATGCGCACGCAGCCGCACTCGTAGCCGCTGCGGACCCGGGCCATGATCCGCTCGACCAAGAGCGGGTCGGCCCGCGAGTCGGCGTCCAGGAACATCAGGTAGGCACCCCGGGCCCGGAGCGCCCCCAGGTTGCGCGCCCGCGCCACCCCCGGGCGCGCCACCCGGACCAGCTCAGCGCGGCAGTCAGGGTGACGGCGGCGGAAGTCGTCGACCACGGCGGCGGTGGAGTCGCAGGAGCCGTTGTCCACCACCACCGCCTCCAGCCGGCGGGGATCCCAGGCCTGGAGCAGCACCGAGCGCAGCGCGGCGCCGACGAAGAGCTCTTCATTGTGGGCCGGGATCACGAATGAGAGATCGATTGCCGGAGCCGCCGCCGGCGCGCTCCGGGTGGAGCTCGAGGAGCTCGCCGAACGTGGCGGGCTCTCGGTCAGTGCGTAGGCGGCGGATAACTGCCAGCGTTCGTTCCCATTTAGCTTGGCCATGGCCACTCCCTGGGTGCAGAAACACCTTGACGGCCGCCCACCCGCCGACCGTCGCCAACATCAATCTCCCGCCCACCTCGACCAGCGCCTCATGCAGCGGTCCCTCACCGATCTGTCCGTACCAAGGGGTGAGCAGCCGGCGCCCGCGGCGCACCTCCTCCACGTAGGACATCCCGACCCGAAAGCCCATTCCCGTGTTCAAAAGGGCGGGGCGCAGGGTCGGCGCGCTGAGCCACCCGGGCGGGCAGAAACCTAGGATCGGCAGCCCCAGGGCGTCCAGAACCCGTAAGCCCCGAAGCAGCCGCGCCTCCGCCTGGGCCTGGGTCAGCCCGGTGAACTCAGCCGCGCCCCGGGCAAATAGGGCCTGGCGCAGCCGGGTCGGTCCCAGATGCTGACCGCCGGGCCCGGCGCGGTGGCTGAACCCGTGCAGCACCAGCTCCCCTCCCCGCTCCACCTCGGCGCGCAGCAGCCTGGCGAACTGGTGGTCCGGCCGCATCTGCTGCGTCTCCAGCTCCTCGGGGATGACCATCAGTACCCGGCGGTCCACGGCTAGACGGTCCAGGTCGGCGAGAGCGGCCCTGACGGGGCCGAGCCGCGACGGGCAGACGTCGTGGACGGTGACCAAAAGTCGCCGGCCTTGCCTGCTCACAGCTGCTCTCTCAGCGCCTGCGGCAGATGGCGCTTGAACCAGCCCGAGAGTTCCAGGCGGCGGAAGAGCTGGCGCACCAGCATCAGCAGCACCCCGGCCCCCACCAGCGCCACCACCAGCCAGATCACGGTCCAAACGCTGAGGTTGTGCTCCACCAGCTTGACCGCCGCCCGGCCCAGTGAGGCGCCGATCATCAGCTCCGCCGCCACCCAGATGCCGACCGAGATCGCCACGCTGGCCACGAAGATCGTCAACCGCAACCGGAACACCCCGGCCGCTACCGTGATCGCAATCGGCGGCCCAGGGAGGTAGCGGCCGAACACCACCGCCACGGCTCCCCAGCGGGCGAACCAGCGCTCGATCCGGGCCACCCGCTCGGGGGTGAGCCGGAGCACGGCGGCGAGCCGGCTCGCCAAAATCCTCGGCCCAAGCTTGCGGGAGAGGAAGTAGAGGTTCAGCGAACCAGCGGTGGCCACCACGATGATCACCACCCCGGTGAGGGCCAGCATGGGGCTGAACCCGGTGTAGTAGCCGAGGTAGAGGACGAAGACGTCCTCGGGGATCGGAAGTGGCAGCCCGGACTCAACCACGTAGATGACCGCGAGGCTGACCGCGGCCAACCAGAACTGGCTCATTCGCTCTCGACCCGCGCGCTGGGCGCTCGCTCACCCTTGGGGGCCGGGGGGCGATCCGACCGGATCGCGCGTCTGACCAGGTCCCGGAAGACGGCCCCCACCACCACCGCCATCAGCGCCGGAAAGAGGATCATCAGCGCCCGGTCGATGATCACCCCGGCCGAGGCGGCGTAGGCGGTGAGCCCGCCCGCGAGCAGAGCCGCGAAGGTGCTCCACTCCAGGGATCCCAAGTCGGTCATGAGCGGGATCAAGAGCGCGAACGCCACCCCCAGGGCGTAGGAGGCGACCGCGACGGAGAGCGACAGGTGGCGGGCGTGGAGCGCCCCGAGCACGAGGAACAGCCCGACCCCGCCCAGCGCCACGTAGACCATCGCGATCACGATCTGAATCGGCAGCAGACGCAGGTCGAGGATCCGTCCCAGGCCCTCGCGGAAGGCGGACAACTCCTGGCAGAGGTGCTTCCAGAGTCGCCAGCGGCGGAGGCGCAGGGGCACCCCGAAGGCCGGGTGCCAGCGGTCGATCGCCCAGCCGGCCACGGCCGCCACCGGCAGCGCGCTCCCAATGGTGGGCCGTACCCAGCCCCACTGGGGTATGCCCAGGATCAGGACGATCAAGAGCGCCGCCAACGGCTCGAGCAGGATGGCGGCGGTGGTCGCGGCGGATGAGAGTCCGACATCGGTACCGCGAACTTCAAGCAGGACGTAGTTCTGCAGGAAGGTGCCCGCCGGCGCGTACTTGGCCACTTCGCCGCTGAGGTAAGAGAGGATCTCCGTCGGCAGGCGGGCCCGGATCCCGAGGTGGTGCAGCAGGAGGTGCCACTGCAGCAGGCGGGTCGCCTCGTAGGCGAGCGCCACTCCGGCAAACGGGAGCAGCCAGATCGGCGAGAAGCTCAAGACCGCCGAGAAGACCTTGCCGCCGTTGGCGAAGGCGATCAGTCCACCGATGAGCGAGAAGCTCAAGACCGCCGGCACGATCACCGACGGCCGCAGCAGCCGCTTCACCTCCGGGATCCGACCGCGCTTTCCGCTCCCTCAGGCCGGCGTGCTGCGGGTAGTGCCTGGGGGACCGAGCGGGCGGCAGCCACGCTCGCTCCCACCAAGATGCCCATGAGCTGACCAACGGGGGCCCTTCACCGGAGTTTCGGCGGGGCGGCGGGCGGGGGGGTGGGGCGGGCCTAGGCCTCCGCGCGCTGGCGGAGCACGGCCACCCCGAGGAGCGCCACCGCGGCCACGGCGGCGCCGACACCCAGCCAGGCTCCCGGCGGCAGCTGCCGAGACAGCCGCCACAGCTCGCCGATCGGGTCCTCCAGGGCGTCCGCCCAGGAGATGGTGATCTGACCAGGGCGGGCCTGGGCCAGCGCCCGCTCGTACAGACGGGCCCGGGTCACGGGATGGAGGGGCGTCGGGGCCAGGGCGTCCACCAGCAGCACCGCGGTGCGGGCCACCGCGCGGGCGGTCGGGTCCTCGGCC
Organism: Candidatus Dormibacteria bacterium; assembly: GCA_046703825.1. Lineage (GTDB taxonomy): Bacteria > Chloroflexota > Dormibacteria > Aeolococcales > Bog-877 > JBJKSO01. Next base: position 3,746 of record JBJKSO010000093.1, on the reverse strand, counting down.
GGGACCGGGCGATCGCCGTCCAGCCATCTGGCCAGCTCGTCGGCAAGACGCTTCTCTTCCTTACTCATCACTCACTGTGTCCTGTCCTTCGTCCTCGTCCCCGGCACCGACTCCCAGGTAGGGGGGCTGCGGGCTTTGGAAGTCGGGTCCCAGCCGGCGCTCCAGTGATTTCAGCCCACGGAAGATGAGCAGCTTGACCGCGCCCTCGCTCTTTCGCATCACCTTGGCCACCTCGGCATTGCGCAGGCCCGCGCCGAAGCGGAGCGCGATGGCCTGGCGCTGGTCTCGTGAAAGCTGCCGGACTCCCGCCTGCACCCGACGTACCTGCTCGGAGCGTAACGCCGCGTCCTCGGGTCCCTCGCCGGGATCCACCATGGTCTCCGGCAGCGTGACCCAGGCGGCGCGGCGGTGCTCGCGCAGCACGAGGTTCGACGCCACCCGGTAGAGCCAGGCCGAATAGGGGACCCCCCTCCACTCGAAGCGGCCGATCTCGGCGTAGGCGCGCATGAAGGTGGTGGCGGTGACGTCCTGAGCCCGCTCCCAGCTTCCGGTCTGGTGGTAGACGAAGGCGTGGATGGCATCGACATAGCGGTCGTAGAGCTGTGCGAAGGCCGCGGGGTCGTGCTTGGCGGCTTCGACTAGCTGACGCTCCTCCTCGAGTGCTTCGGCGCGGGAGGGCCGCTGGGGCCGCCCGCGCTCTTGTCCCGGTTCGGCTCCAGAGCCCTCTCCCAGTGAAGACAATTCGGGCGCCTGCGCCACGGTTACGTTGTGCCGCCAGCCAAGGGCGCCGGCTGGCCCAGCGGCAGCCCCAGCGCCTTGGCGGCGTCGGCGAAGGCCTGCACCGCCCGGTCGAGCTGCTCCCGGGTGTGAGCCGCGGTCACGATGGTGCGCACCCGGCCGCGGTCGCGGGCCACCGTGGGGAAGCCGATGCCCTGGGCGAACACCCCCCGGGAGCGCAGCTCATCGGAGAGCGCCATGGCGGTCTTGGCCTCCCCCACGATCACCGGGGTGATCGGGGTCTCGCTCTGGCCGCAGTCGAAGCCCAGCCCCACCAGCCGCCCTTTGAAGTAGCGGGTGTTGTCCCAGAGCCGCGCTTGCAGCTGCGGCTCCTGCTCCAGGACGTCGATCGCCGCCAGGCAGGCCGCCACTACGGCCGGCGGGTGGGAGGTGCTGAAGAGAAACGGCCGGGCCAGGTGGATCATCAGGTCGCGCAGATCCTGGGAGCCGGCGGCGTATCCGCCCAGCACCCCGACCGCCTTGCTGAGGGTGCCCACCTGCACCGCCACCCGGCCCTCCAGGCCGAAATGGTCGACCGAACCCCGCCCGTTCTGCCCGAGCACCCCGGAGGCGTGAGCGTCGTCCACCATCACCGCCGCCCCGGCAGCCTCCGCGCGCTCGACGATCCCCGGCAGCGGCGCGATGTCGCCGTCCATGCTGAAGACCCCGTCCGTGACCACCAGGACCCGGCGGCAGCCGTCGCGGCGCGTCTCCGCGAGGCGCTGCTCCAGGGCATCCAGGTCTCGGTGGGGAAAGAGGTAGCGGCGGGCCTTGGTGAGCCGGATGCCGTCGATGATGCTGGCGTGGTTGAGCTCGTCGCTGACCACGGCGTCCTGATCTCCCAGCAGCGAGCCCAGCACCGCCAGGTTGGCGGTGTAGCCGCTCTGGAGCGTGAGCGACGCCTCCGTCCCTTTGAAGCGGGCCAGGCGGCGCTCCAGCTCCTCGTGCAGCGTCTGGGTGCCGGCGATGGTGCGCACCGCCCCGGAGCCCGCCCCCCAGCGCCTGGCGGCCTCGACGGCCGCCCCGACCAGCCGGGGATGGGTGTTGAGACCCAGATAGTTGTTGGAGGACAGGTTGATCAGCCGCTGGCCGCCGATCTCCACTTCGGCGTCCTGGGGGCTCTCCAGCACCGCCAGGGGACGCAAGCGCCCCTCGGCACGAAGCTGGTCCAGTTCCGCTCGCAGGCTTTCGCTCAGCTCTGTCATGGTCAACTTCCCTCCGGAGGATAGAGAACCACCTTGCCCACCTCTCCCGAGCGGCAGAGATCCGCCGCCCGACTGAAGTCGGCAAGCGCCAGCTGGTGGGTCAGAATCGGTCCTACGTCGACTTTGCCCGAGGCGAGGTACTGGGTGGTGCGCTCCCAGGTCTCGAACTGGCGCCGCCCGGTGACGCCGTAGAGGGTCACCCCCTTCATGACCACCTGGTTGGTGAGGTCCAGCCGGACGGCCGCGTCGCCGATCCCGAGCAGGCTCATCCAACCACCGGGGCGCAGCACCGCCAACGACGCTTCGATCAGCTGCGGGTGCCCGGACATCTCCAGCACCGCGTCCGCCTCGCCAGCGCAGGCGGCGCGCAATGCACTGGTCAGATCCCGCTGGCCCCCGCTGTCGACGCAGCAGGTGGCGCCCATCCGCTCGGCGATTTTGAGCCGGGCCTGCACCCGGTCCACCGCCACCACCCGCGCAGCTCCCTCGGCGGCGGCGATCCCGACCGCCGCGCAGCCGATCGGACCGCACCCGGTGACCAGCACCGTCGCCCCGCCGAGATCACCTTGGGCGGCGGCGTGGACGGCGTTGCCCATCGGCTCCTGGAAGGCGATCACAGCCGGATCGAGTGAGCTCGGCGTCGGCCAGCAGTTGCGTGCGGGGACCACCACCCGCTCCGCCCAGGCGCCATCCGCGTCCACCCCGAGGATGCGGGTGTTCTCGCAGACGTGGAAGTCGCCGCGACGGCACTGGGCGCAGGTGAGATCCACGAGGTGGGACTCCACCCCGACCAGATCTCCCGGCTTCAGGCCGCTCACTCCCTGCCCGATGGCAAGCACCTGCCCGGCCATCTCGTGGCCGATCACCCGGGGCGGCTGCAGCCGAGCGGCGGCCCAAGGATTCCAATCCAGGATGTGCAGGTCGGTTCCGCAGATGCCGGCCGCGACGACTTTGAGCAGGGCGCCTCCGGGTCCGGGCGCGGGCTCTGGCCTGGAGGTCAGCTCCGCCCCCGGCCCCTCGCGCGTCTTGACCACCGCCTGCACGCAGATCCTCCTAGCTCAGCCCGACCCTAATGATGCGGTGCTCGTGCTGACGGGCGCCCCCATCGGCTATCGTGCGCCACAGCGGGGAGGTGCAGACCGCAGCCCCAGGCGGAAATTGAGTAGGAGGGTCCGCCATGGTTCGGGCCTACATCCTGATGACCGTTGAGCCCGGCAAGGCGATGGAAGTGGTCACGCGCATGCGCGCCGAGGAGGGCGTCCTCCAGGCCGACGCCATCACCGGGGAGTACGACGCGGTGGCCCAGATCCAAGCCGAGGACGTGCGCGGCATCGGCGCCCTGATCGTCAACCGCATTCAGGGTTACCCGGGGGTGGTGCGCACCGTGACCTGCCTGGCGGTGGAGTAACTCCGGGCGCCACACCCAAGCCGCCTGAACCGCCGATCGGGTTGCGGTCAGCGGCTTGCGGCGCTGGAGCCCGAAGCCTCCGGCGTGGCGCCTGCCGCGGAGTTTTGACCGGCGGTGCGCAGCAACGCCTGCGCTGCCGGCGGGACTAGGGCTGGCCTCCGCCCGAGCCGGGCGCGCGGGGCCGGACCGGCGGCCTGGAGTCCGCGGGTTTGAACGCTCGCACCGCCGCGCTGCTGATGCCGTCCGCGACCGGCGCAAGCGGAGAGATTTCGGCGGCCTCGAAGCCGGCGGCCGCCAGGCCGAGGAGGAAGACCCCGCGCGACAGGGCCCGGGCGCTCCAGCCGCACCCGCACCCT